>JAPPCX010000039.1 GCA_028875655.1 Chloroflexota bacterium
ATTTCGCTTGCGCCCTCATCACCCTCAGGGCCGCAGGGTTATTAGGATAGGCTCTTATTCTCGGTGAGAACTCGCGAATGTTTGGCCAAGCTCGCCGTCACCATGTCGGAAAGCACGCCGGACATGATGGCAGGGCGCAGCATGTCGTCAAGGCGTTGCAATCTTTTTCCGGCCAGGTTTGAGTTGACATCGTAGAAAAAGTCGTACACGTCCTGCATCGCCGAAACAAAGTCCGCGATGCGAAGCTGGTAGGGGAAGTTTGAGGACGGATTGAACTTCGTCTGATCAACTACGTTCCTGCTGATTGTCATGTGCCAGCTCCCTCTGCCATAGCAACGTCGTAACGCTTCAGGCAGGACTGCACCACCAGGTCGATATCCTCAGCCAGCAGGTATCCGTTTTCGAATAATTTGACAGCGGCAGATTTCACCTGCCCCGCGTAGTCCTCTCGACCAGAATAGCGTTCTTCAATGGACAATCGTGGGTCGCCATTCTCGCTGCGCTGGGCGGTGGTGGACGGGAACCAGTGAGAGGAACCCTGCATGGACATCAACTGCTCCGGCGCGCCAGTATCGGAATGCCGCAGGTTCCAGCCGGTGTGGGTGCCCACGGGCACGGTGAGGTCGGGCAGACGTATGCCGGCCAGGTCGTTGCCGTCGGCATCGGCGGCGGGAACGAGGTGCGGGTACTCGCGACCTTCAACAACCGGATACGCGGCGATCCCTCGACTTGCGTCAGGGCCGACGTCAAGCTCGCGCACCCGCCATAGACGTTCCGGGTCGGGCCGATTTCGGGACGGGATCGCCGGCGCAGCATCCAGATAAGACGCTTGCGAAACCGCCGTCCCGTCGTCCAGCCGGGGGTGCTGGCTGGGCGGCGGCTCGACGCCATCGGTCACCCAGCGGTCCAGGTTGAACAGGGCGGCGCGCAACAATGGGATGTAATCGACCGCGTTGTAGGGGTGCATTCCGATGGAGCCGTCCGGGCCCTGGCCCACCATGAGGTCAGGCGCGCCGGGCAGGTGTTGAGTGCCGGCAAACAGGTACCGCCGCGTCTCCGGAGCGGGGTCCAGGTCGGCGACGCCGTTGTTGTCGATATGAGTCAAGCATGCGTCGCCGCGCCAGTATTCGGCGGCGGAGTCGGTGTAGATTATTTTGGGCACGGCGTTCAGTTCACGCAGCCGGTTGAGCAATCCGTCAGTCTGCTCGGTCAGCGTGTCGGTCAGGTTGTTGTCGGCGAAGGGGAACCGGTGGCCGAAGCCGGGGTTTGACTGGCACGAGGGCTGGGCGAAACGGTGGTTGAACTCGCCCATCCGTCCGCCGGCGACATGAGGCAGGAGGCCGTCGAATACCGGGCTGCCGTCTTCGCTCACGTTGAGGCCAAGGTACACCATGTGGCGGAGCAAACGGCCACACTGGGAAACGCCATGCCCGTAGATGCGCTCGTAAGCGGCGAAATCGCCCGAAGGGTTGCGGAACCAAGCGGCGGCATCACGCACGGCGAGCAAACCGCAACCAACGACCACCGGGTTGGCGGCGGTGTAAATCACGTAGTAAATCTTTCCGGGCCGGAATCCCGATGCGAGGGTGATGTGCTCCGGATCCGGGAAGTGCCACTGGGAGCGCGGGATCACCGTGTCGGGTCCGTCCTCCCAGTCGCGCACCAGCAACATCGCGTCCGGGTCGTTCAGGTCAGCCACCTGGTAGGGCTGGTGGTCGCGGTTGGCGAGGAGGCGGGTGGACTCGACCAAATTGGGACGCATTTCCACGCAGGCCTGGCCGGTGACTTTTTGCTCGTCTATCGAAATCTCAGGCGCGTCGAGACCCAGGAGCGCATCGCTGCGGTACACGTCCCACTGCCAACCGATAGACAAGACCGAGTAGCCGTGGTTCAACAGGAAGCCGTCGCCCCCTGGTATTTCCGCGGAGGTGATGGGCGGTGTCGGCGCGCGGTTGAAAAACGCGATGGTGCGGCGTCGGCCACGGTTCACCACTTCAACGATCAATCGCCCGTTGCCTCCGGACGCGTCCTTAGGCGTGACCAGGGTGAAATCGGATGTAAAGCGGACGCGGCCGGCATCATCAACAGGCGCGTGTTCCAAATCTATGATGTTCGAGTTGGCCGGGTTGCCGGGATCCACGGCAAACGTGAGCGCCCCCTCGACGCGCTCGTACTCGCCGGGTTTACCGAACGATCTGCCATCGGCGTAGGGAAGGCGATCCTTGATGTCCACGGCAACTACGGGCATGATGCACTCCTAACAGGCATGGGTATCTCGCGTCGATGGTAGCAATCACCCGATACGGGGTCAACGATGGTCGATTCCTACGAACCCGCCCGCAGCCGCCTTTTCGCGCGACTCGCTTCCGCGATGGGCGATAGTCCGGTATTGCACGCAATGCGCGCAGTTCCTCGCCATCTTTTCGTGTCGCCGAAACTGCGGCACCGCGCCTACGATAACGCCCCCCTAACCATCGGCCACGGGCAGACGATTTCGCAGCCCACCATGGTGGCCCGAATGACCCTGGCCCTGATGCTGCGCGGCGACGAGCGTGTCCTGGAGGTCGGCGCCGGGTGCGGTTACCAGGCGGCGATCCTGGGTGAACTGCTGCCCTTCGGGAATGTAATCGCCGTGGAGCGCATTCCCGATCTGGTCAGCGCCGCCTGGCGCAACCTGGAAACTTGTGGAGTCAACAACGTGGAGATTGTCGCTGCCACGAACGTTCTGGGCGCTCCCGACCGCGGCCCCTACGACGCCATCCTGGTATCCGCCGGCGCGCCGTCCGTACCCGATTCCCTGGTCGCACAGCTGAAGCCCGACGGACGCCTGGTCATTCCGGTCGGCGACCGCGAACGCCAGACGCTGACTCTCGTTCGTGTATCGGCCAACCAACGCGTGACCCGGCGGCTCACTGAATGCCGGTTCGTACCCCTTCTGGGGGTGGAGGCATGGCCCGAGAATTTCTGGGACTCCATACCGCTCCTGGAGTCTATAGATCCCTGACAGTGTCCATCCCTCTGCGCGCCTGCAAACGGTGTGGCATAATACTGGCAAATGCCTGCTGACAACATCATACTCGTTGGGTTCATGGCCACCGGCAAAAGCCATGTGGGCCGGCTCATATCCAGACTGACCGGACGCCGCATGGCGGACATCGACGAGGAAATCGTGCGGCGCGCCCGCAAGCCGATCCACCGCATCTTCAGCGAGGACGGGGAGGCTGTTTTCCGCGCCATGGAGCGGCATGCGGCGCTCACCCTGTGCGAAGGCGGCAACAAGGTAATCTCCGCCGGCGGGGGAGCGTTCGCCCAGGAACTCACCCGCCAGGTACTGCTGGACAGTGGGGCCGTTTTCTGCCTCACCGCAAGGCCGGAGACCATCCACCGACGCATCACCCGGGGCAGCCCCAACGCTGCCGTCCGTCCCATGCTGGCCGGCGGCGACCCTCTGGAGCGGATCCGCGAACTGCTCGAAGAACGCGCCGAATCCTATGCCCACGCGCACCACGCCGTCGCCACCGACGACCTCACCCCCGAACAGGTGGCGGACGAAGTGCTGCGAATCTACGAATCCCAAGTCAACAGACCCCAGCCCACTACCGCCCAATCCTCGGGAGGCCCACAATGACCAACCCTGACCTTGCCGCGACCGTCCACCACTCCGGCGGCAGCTACCCCGTCATCGCCGGTTGGGGCGTCATTGACCGCCTCGGCGAACACATCAAGGAACTGGGGTTGGGCAGCACGGTCTACATTATCACCGACGAAAACGTGATGCGGCCATACGGGCGCAACGCCCAGTGGGCCTTGCAGCGCGCCGGCATCACCGCCCACTGTTTCGTGATACCGGCCGGGGAGACCAGCAAGTCATTCCAGCAAGCGCAGGAAATTTACGAGTGGCTGGTGAGCCTCAAGGCCGAGCGGGGCCATACCATCGTCGCCATCGGCGGCGGCGTTTCCGGGGATTTGGGCGGGTTCATCGCCAGCACGTTCCTGCGGGGCGTGCCCTTTGTGCAGGTGCCCACCAGCATGGCCGCCATGGTCGATGCCTCCATCGGCGGCAAGGTCGCGGTCAACCTGCCCCAGGCAAAGAACATGGTCGGCGCGTTCTACCAGCCCCGCGCCGTCCTGGCCGACGTGCAGACCCTCGGCACGCTGGGCAGGCGTGAACTCGCCGAGGGTTGGGCCGAGGCTATCAAGCACGGGCTGATCCTCGATCCGTCGCTGGTGGACGTGTTTGAAGAACATGCCGAAGCCCTGATGGAGGTGGAGCCGGAAATATCCACTGAGGTCATCCGGCGCAGCATGGCGATCAAGGCCGACATCGTCAGCCAGGACGAGCGGGAAACGCTGGACATCCGCATCCTGCTCAACTACGGGCACACCATCGGCCATGCTCTTGAGGCGTCCACCGAGTACGGACGCTTCATGCACGGCGAGGGCGTGTCCGTGGGCATGATGGGGGCCGGTCGGATCGCCCGGGAGATGGGCATGATCGGCGACGGCATCCTGGACCGTCAGCGAGACCTGCTCCAACGATTCAACCTGCCGATCACCGCGCAGGGCGTTGACATCAACGCCATCCGTGGCGCGATGTCGCTGGACAAGAAGACCGTCGGCGGCGCCAACCGCTGGGTGTTGCTTGAGGACGTAGGCAGGGCCACCGTCCGCCGCGACATACCTACGGAAGTGGTGGATGAGACGCTGGCCTGGTTGACCGATTAATCCCGGTCAGTCGCCGCCAGCGGCTACCCTCCCGGCGCTGCGGATCTCCCGCAGCCGCGCCAGCCGTCTCCCCCGGCGGACTTGCGCTATCACGGCAATCACTAACAGCGACACTATCGTCAAGGCCACCAGCCCCGACACGCCCAATAGCAGCAATTGCCCGACCAGCGCCAGGGTGTCCGACCCTATGAATCGCGCCAGCTGACCGATGCCCACGGCAACGCCGGCGTTCAGCACGGTGAGGCCGAACAGACCCAGGATTCGCTGAGAGTTCACGAACCGCGTTGCCAACGCGCCAATCTGAGTACCCACCGAGGCTGCCGCGAACATGATAACGGCGATCATGGGGTCAACGTTGCCACTGAGCGAGTAGAGGAACGACCCCAGCGTTCCCGTGATGATGATCTGAAACAGGTCGGTGCCGATTGCCACCGCCGGCGGTACGCCCAGCCCGTACACCAGGAAGGGCATCAGCAGGAACCCGCCACCGGCGCCCAGCAACGCCGCGACAAAACCAATCACCAGGCCCGTACTCACTGGCACCAACGCGGACATTTCTGCAATCCCGGCGTTGGGAAACTCCGGCCGCAGGTTGACTTCTCCTATGCCCGGAAGCAGCAGTCTGCTCGGCCCCAACCGCACGGCGTGAAACCACCCCGGCAACCCGCCTCCCAATGCCTGCCGTGGCCGGTAGCGCAGTCGCCGCAGCCAGTTGGCCACCATCAGCGACCCCAGGCTGAGCAATAGCACGAAATAGACCGCGCCAACCACCGGCCCGGATATGCCGGCCTGCTCCAGGGCGCTGTTCACCCGCTCGCCCAGGAACACCCCCGGAATCGTGCCGCACACGATCAACACCGCGAGGCGCAGGTCAACGTTGCCCAACCTGCGATGCCGGAGCGTGCTGGTGATCGCCGTGCCCATCACCATCAGCAGGCCGGTTCCTACTGCGTAGATGGTAGGAACCCCCAGCACCAACAGCCCGCCGGTAATCAGGAATCCCCCGCCGACACCGAAAAAGCCGGTCATCGTGCCGACCACGATACCCAGCAGCGCCAACAGCAGCGGCGAAACGGTAACGTCGGCTATCGGAAAATACACTTCAGTGCCGCCTCGGTTGACCGGCATTCAGCACTCGGGCAATCAGTGAGATCCCCCGGCCAACCAGGTCCCAAAAGACGTACAGGGCGACGGCCGTGACCGCCATTGCCGCAATCACCACGATGGCCCACAAAGCAGCGTAACTTCTCAGCTCAAGGAGGATTTCCCAGAATACTGCCGGCATCAACGCTCCTCAATCTCGCGTACAGTGTGGGCAAGGAGCGTGGCGTCAGGAAGCGTCGTTGCTTTGGCGGGGCAGCCCTAGTACATTTACCGAATATGACCGCATCACCCATCAGCTTCAAACTGACCGCCACCGACGGCGCTGCCCGGCACGGGCAGATTATCACGCCCCACGGTTCGGCGCAAACGCCGCTGTTCATGCCGGTGGCCACCCAGGCGACCGTCAAGGGACTCACGTTCGACGAAGTGCGTGGGGTGGGAGCCGACACCGTCCTCAGCAACGCTTATCACCTGTATCTGCGGCCCGGCGTCCAGCGGGTCCATGATGCCGGGGGCCTGCACCGTTTCATGGGCTGGGACGGCCCGATCCTCACCGACAGCGGAGGCTACCAGGCTTTCAGCATGGGTTCGCTGCGCCGCGTCACCGACGAAGGCATCGCATTCCAGTCCCACATTGACGGCAGCCGGCACTTCTTTACTCCGGAATCCGCCATCGCCAACCAGCACGGCATCGGCGCGGACATCATCATGTGCTTCGACCAGTGCGTCTTTTCCGCCGGCGACCCGGCCTCCGTGCGCGAGGCGATGGAACGAACCCACCGCTGGGCCGGCCAGTGTTACGACGTCCATTCGGCAAACCCCAATTCCCAACGGCAAGCGCTTTTCGGCATCGTCCAGGGCGGCACATTGCCGGACCTGCGCGCCGAGTCCACCGACTTCATCACGAGCATCCCGTTTGACGGCTACGCCATCGGCGGCCTGGCCGTCGGCGAAACCAAGGCCGAGATGCAGGCAGTTACCCAACAAGTCTGCGCCGGCCTGCCCGCCGACAAACCCCGTTACCTGATGGGAGTAGGCTCGCCGGAGGACCTGGTCAACTCCGTGGCGCTTGGCGTGGATATGTTCGACTGCGTTCTGCCCACCCGGGTAGCCCGCAACGGGGCGCTGTTCACACCTGCCGGCCGGGTCAACATCGCCAACAGCCGCTACGCCAAGGACGACGACCCCCTGGACGACACCTGCGACTGTTACGCCTGCGCCAACTACTCGGCATCCTACCTGCGGCACCTGTTCAAGGCCAGGGAGATGCTCGGCCCCCGGCTGGCGTCAATTCACAACCTCCGCTTCATCCTCAGGCTGATGGCCGATATGCGAGCGGCCATCACCGCCGGGCGGTTCGACCGCTTTCGCGCTGAGTTCCTTGCGGCCTACCGGCCCACCGACGAGGCCCGCCGCCAAACCCAGAAGCACCGTTGGGTCGCCGAACGCGGCATCTGAAACACTCCCGCTCCGTAATGACGGCCGCCATCGGGCAAGATACCACTCGCTACTCCGCCAACTCTTGAAGATGAGGCGTGAACACGCGCTTGAACGCCAAAGCTCGGTCCACCATCCATGCCCGCAGTCCATCGAGTTCCTCGGGATTATCGTCAATGGTACCGGGTCTCTCCGATGAAATCCGGTAGTTCTCCCGCAGGTGCCGGTCCCAATGCAGGGACTCAGCCAGGTCCGATTCGATGCTGCCCCGGCGTTCCAGCAGGTAATTAAACCATTTGTCGTTCGTGTCCGGGTTGCCGGTAGCAATGTAGAGTTCGACAAAGAAGCTCTTTCTTGACCCCTGGAAGCTGAAATTCCACGTGGCTCCCGGAAAGTCCGAACTGCATACCATCCAGTTTTGGGTCCGGTTGGCCCAGTTGCCGGAAAAGCCATACCTTTCCAAGGCGCTCCCCAAAGTTGGCCAATAGGCCAGGTAACGGCTTCTACGGCCCCTGATATTCCGGCGACCTTCGCTATGGCTGACCCCGCCGATGAGTTTGTACCAGTCGTTGGGCATCGCCACCGCCCTGAAATGGGGCGCCGGCCTGGACTGATCGATTCGCCATGCTTCAACCACCACGCCGAAGAATTGAGTGTCTTCATCGGTTCTCTGATTCAGCCAGTCCAGAGTCTGCCGATGCTCGTCGCGGAATTCGCGAGTAACCCACACCACCGCGTAGGCATCGTAGCCTGCGGCGTAGGTCAACAGCTTGCCCAGATGGTCATTGTTGGTAGTGTCCAGTTGGTTTTCGATGATGACCGGACGGTCGCCTCCCCGGTCGTAAGCCAGAATATCCAGCGAGAACGAACCCACCGCCGCCTCGGCAGTCCGTAGTTCCAAATCCAGCCCCAACGCCTCACCCAGACGATCCAGGTTCTGCGCCAGCCACGGCGTGAAATCCTCCGCCTCATCGGGCCAGACTTCCCGCAAGTCAACCCGCTGGATGTTTCCCATATCCGCCATAATCTCATACCTCACACGCCGGTAGGATTTCCGCGCTTTCGGCTCGTCAATAAACCTTGTACTCTTCCAGCACCGCCGCATCCAGGTGCAGGCCCATGCCCGGCTCGTTGGGCGCGATGATCTCGCCGTTGTCCCACTCGGGCAGGACGCTGTTGAGTTGGTAGTACACCGGGTCGCGTTCCTCTTCAAAGACCTCTACGAACAGGCCGTGGGCGTGGGCGGGCAGCAACTGCACCGCCAGCTGCGGTTCCTCGTGGTGCGCCATCCGGATGCCGCGCATCTGGGCAGCGCCGGCGACTCGCCGCCACTCCGAGATACCGCCGCAGATGGCCGCGTCGATGTTCAGGATGTCCACCGCCTCGGTGTCCATCAGGCGCTGCCCGCCCCACGAGCTGCTCTCGCCCTGCCCAGCCGCAACCGGGATGCCGGTGCGCAAACGCACCTGCCGCATGTCGTTGTCGGCGTTCTGCCAACGGCAGGGCTCTTCAAGCCAGGCCAGGCCCATCTCCCGGGCCGGCCCCGCGAACTCCAGCGCTTCGTCCAGCGTCCACGCCTGGTTGGCGTCGCACACGATGATGAAATCGTCGCCCAGCGTGTCCCGTATCGCCCGCACTCGCAGCAGGTCGTCGGCCACCGCAACGCCGCCGACCTTCAGCTTGACGCCGCCGATGCCGCGCTCCCGCTGGTGCAGCAGGTCTTCAACCATGAACGCGGTGTCCCGTCCCTGTACGTAGTATGCGAACCGAACCACCGGCGCCCGGTCGGCGTACCCGCCCAGCAACGTCCGCACCGGCACGCCCAGAGCCTTCCCCGCAATGTCCCACAGCGCGATGTCAATGGCGGCGATGGCGCGCATAGCAATGGCCTTGTCGCCGACGTGGGGCGTCAACGCGAACATCCTTTGCCAGCACCGCTCGATGGCCATGGGGTCTTCGCCCTTGACCGCCTCAGCCATCGGGCCTACCACCAGGTCTTTCAGCAACTGGTAGCCCGTGCGCTCGTCCCCGGAGTAAATTTCGCTGACCAGCCCTTCGTCGGTGTGAACTCGGACTACTACGGTGCAGCGTGACTCGATCTGGTACACGCTGCCGCTGAATCGGGTGCTCAAAGGGATGCGAACGATGTCCGCTTCCACTTTGGTGATGCGCATGGTGGATTGCCTCCGTTGGCCGAATCTGCGGCGATTATACCCGCAATGGTACAATGACAACGTGAACCCGACGAATTACCACGGCCCGCTGGAGACGCGGTTATGAACACTCTCAAAACCTTTTTCCTGCTGATGGTCCTGAGCGGCATGTTGTTGCTGATCGGCGGCGCTGTAGGCGGCCAGGCCGGACTCATCATCGCCCTGTTCTTCGCCCTGGCCATGAATTTCGGAGCCTACTGGTTCAGCGACAAGATCGCCCTGAGCATGGCCCACGCCAAGCCCATCACCCGCGAGGACGACCCCGAGTTCTACGACCTGGTCGAGGAGCAGGCCCGCCTCGCCAACATGCCCATGCCCAAGGTGTATGAGATAGACGACCCTTCACCTAATGCCTTCGCCACCGGCCGTAACCCCCAGAATGCGGCCGTCGCCGCCACCACCGGCATCCGGCGCATCCTGACCCGCGACGAGCTGGCCGGCGTGATGGCCCACGAGATGGCTCACGTTGGCAACCGCGACACCCTCATCATGGCTACTGTCGCCACCATCGCCGGCGCAATCTCCATGCTGGCGTTCATGGCCCAGTTTGCCGCCATATTCGGCAGCTTCGGCGGGCACAGCGACGATGACGAAGGCGGCGGGGGCGGCAACATCATTACCCTGCTCATCATCGCCATCATCATGCCCATCGCCGCCACCATCATCCGCCTGGCCATCTCCCGCGCGCGCGAGTACCAGGCCGACCAGACCGGCGCCCACAACTGTGGCGACCCGGAGGCCCTGGCTCGCGCGCTGGAGAAGCTGGAAATGGGTTCCGAGATGCGTCCCATGAAGGTCAATGAGGCCGCCTCCCACCTGTTCATCGTCAACCCCCTCGGCGGCAAGTCCATGGCGCGGCTATTTTCCACCCACCCGCCGATTGAGGAACGCTGCCGCCGCCTGCGCGCCATGAACGTCCGCCCCAAGTTCGACGACGTCGACACGTCGGGCATAGACGTTCCCGTGAGCAACGATCGACCCAACTACGAGATACCCGACAGCAACGACCGGCCCAACTTCTAGAAAATCGCTATCGGGTTCACGGGGCTGCCGGTCACGTTGCGTAGCCGCAGCGCCCCTATCGACAGCATGAACTCGTAGCGGTTGTGTCGCTCCGCTGCTTCGGCAACCTCTTCCAGGTTGGCGTTGTCGATCAGCCACACGCCCAGGTACACCAGGCAGGCGATGTGCAGCGGCGAAACGATGTTGTCGTACTCGTTGGGCCGGATGTCGTTGGACGTGTCAGTGCCGAGCATGGCGATTCCGCGCTCCTTGAACCACGGAGCGCACGCTACGTGACAGGCCACGCTCGGCTCGCTTGGAGGCAGCGGGCCTTCCACCAGCCGCCGGCGGTAGTTCCCCGTCCGCACCAGCAGGATGTCGCCGGATTCCACGGCGACCCCGTGGTCACGCTCAGCCGCGTCCAGGTCTTCCGGCATTACCGGCGCGTCGGGCGGCAGCCAATCGACGCCGCGGATCTTGGGAATATCGAGCAGCACGCCACGGCTGACCAGACCCTGCGCGGTCAGGTCGATGGCGTGGCTCTGCGCTCCTTCCCGGGACGTTACCACCGCCGCCGGCACGCCGTTGTACATCAGACCGTCGTAGGAATAGTGGGACAGGGCGTCGATGTGCGTGATGGTCTGCCCGTGAAACACCATCCCGATGAACTCGGCGGCGCCCCGGCGCGAATTGCGGTGCTCCAGTGGGTCAGTGTCCCTGCCCTCGCCGCTGTCCACCATGAACCTCTGCACCTGGTGGCTGATGTCCGGCGCTATATCGGTGGTGATGGGCCGGGCGCAACTCACCGTCTCGCCGGTTTGCACCAGCGCCGCGGCCTGCGTCCGCTTGGCCAGGGTGATCAGGTTCAACGCACCCAACTGGTCCTGCTGACCCCACCGCCCCCAGTTGTTCTCGTTTCGATACCAGTCCAGCACTTGCTCCTCTGTGGGCACTCCCGAGAAAGCCATATATCCCTCCGTGGCAATCCGCCGGTCTGCGCCGGCCGCGTTGGCGGAATTCTACACCACCGCTCTAGCCGAGCCGGGCGCCCTTGAAATCGGGGTAACCCCGCAAGAACTCTTGAGCTCCGGTAGCCCTGCGCCCTTCCATCTGCAACCGCCGCACCACCAACAGGCCCTCCCCGGTCCCGATGACAATTTCCTCGCTGCCTGCGTTGGTTACCAGCCCTGGCTCAGTTGCAGCGCCAGGGACCGGGGCTACATCCAATAGTTTGATCTCTTTACCCTGCCAATTTGTGTAGAGTCGCGGCCAGGGTACGTAGGCCCTTTGCCTTCGGGACAGGGTTTCGGCGCTTGATGTCCAGTCCGCCAACCCGTCCGCCCGTTCCAGCTTTGCAGTGTACGTCGCCAGTTCGTCGTTTTGTTTGACCGCGGACACGGAGCCGGCGGTCCATCCCGGCAGCGTATCCACCAGCAGCGCCGCGCCGTCAACGAACAGTTTCTCCGTCAACGTGCCGGCATCGTCAAACTCACGGATCAGTCGCTCCCGTTGCGCGATGACGGGCCCGGTGTCCATGCCCTCGTCCAGCAGCATCAGCGAGACGCCCGTGATGTTTTCGCCGGCCAGGATCGCTCCCGCAACCGGCGCCGGGCCCCGGTGCCTGGGCAAGAGAGATGGATGCAGATTCAGGCAGCCGAACGGCGGTATCGCCAGAACCTCGGGAGGCAAAAGGCGCCCGTAAGCGGCAACCACGATGACGTCCGGGCGGTAGGACTCCAACTGCGCCACGACATCAGTATCCCGGAACGTTCGCGGCTGTACCACCGGGATGCCGAGTTCCTGCCCGCGCTGCTTGACGGGGGACGCTTCATAAGCCTGGCCCCGGCCGCGTCTGCGGTCCGGCGGGGTATAGATTGCCGCCACCTCGACTTCAGGACAATCTTGCAGGGCGTCCAAAACCGGAACCACGAAGCCCGGCGTACCCATGAACACCGCGCGATGCGATGCGGAGCCGGCTGCACGAACCGGGGATTCGGTTTCCGAATGGGTTGACAAGCGTTCGGCCTGGTTGTAAATTTGCAATAACCGCTGTGCGGAAACTTTAGAAAGGAGGTGATTGCGAATGGAAGCTAGTTTAACATGCTGGGGCGATGGTAGGCACCAGTCTGGACACGACGGGGTGAACGCCTCATAGCGTCATCGCTTTTCTAAAAACGGCATTTAGCCCGTCAGTCGGGCCCAGACCAGTGTCTACCGTCGCCCCAAGGTTTTGGGAGCATCGGGCGACAAGCCAAAGGTCCAGTCTGGGCCCGATACCCTTTTAAATTCCTCGCGCGTTCCCATCGGTTGTAAGTCCCCGTCGATTTCCGCGGCTGATCTCTTTCGGTCGTCCCTGAGGTTTGACAAAATCGGCGGCTAATCATACATTGAAAGACACCCTATTCGTAATTTCAGTAACGGAGTTCAAATGCTACGGATTCGCCTGCGGAGAGTAGGAAAGAAAGGCCGCCCCTACTACCGAATCGTCGTTACCGACCGTCGCAACCCGCGCGACGGCGCTTACATCGACGGCATCGGCCACTACGACCCAATGGCAGACCCTCCGGCGGTAACCCTCGACGAGAATCGGGCGGTGGATTGGCTGCGCAAGGGCGCCCAACCCTCAGACCCGGTGCGTCGCATCTTCGATTTCAACGGCATCTTCGACAAGGTACACGCCGATGAAAGAACTGATTGAGTTCATCGCCCAATCCCTCACCTCCAATCCCGAGGCGGTGCGGGTCACCGAGTCTGACGAAGGCGATCAGATCGTGATCCGGCTGGAAGTGGCCCCTGAGGACAAGGGGAAGGTTATTGGCCGCCAAGGTCGGGTGGCCCAGGCCATGCGCGTCCTGCTCCGGGTGGCCGCGGTCAAGGACGGTACCCGGGCCGTCCTGGAGATTGTCTAAACGCCCTCGCTCCCGGCGTTACGCCAAACCGGCTCCGTCGCGCAGCCGGAATAGTGAACCTGCGCCCGATACCACGGACGACACCGTAATCGTAGGCCGCATCATACGGAGCCACGGCCTCGACGGCTCCCTCAGGATTCAGTCCCTTTCCGACAACCCGGCCCGGTTTCAGGCGGGCAGCGCGTTAACCGTCGCTGGCCAGACGCGAACCGTGGTTTCCTGCCATCCTCTGCCCGACGGGCACGCTCTGCTCCGGCTTGAGGGATTGAACGACCTCTATGCGGCCCGGTGTCTCTCCGGCGAGTGGCTGATCGCCCCTACGGATTCGGATCCCCAGCTACCGCATGGCGAGTATTACCATTATCAACTGGTGGGCCTGACCGTGATTACGGACGAGGGGGAAGACCTGGGCACAATTCAGGAAGTGCTGGAAACCGGCAGCAACGACGTGTACGTCGTCACCTCGGACTCAGGCGAAGAGGTGCTGCTGCCGGCGATAGAGCAGGTGGTGAAGGAGATCGACCTGGCATCCGGCAAGATGCTGGTGCATCTTCTTCACGGCCTACGATAGGAACGTCGATCAGGTTTACGCTGACTGGATTCCCGCTTTCGCGGGAATGACGGCGTTTCTCGATGCGCCCTAGTCTCCCGCCGCCACCGCGTGGCGTTCGGCGTGGGCGTGGGCATGTTCTGCCTCGTCGGCAAACTCGTGGTCCTCGCACGCCACCCAGCGCGAGCCGTCGGCGAACCATTCTTTCTTCCAGATGGGGACGATGGTCTTGATGCGGTTCACCGCCTCGTGGCACGCCTCAAACGCCTGCACCCGGTGCGGCGACGCCACAGCCACCACCAGGCTGATGTGCCCAACGTCCACTCGACCCGTGCGGTGGGCGATGGCAATGTCCTCGATGCCGTAGTCGGCGCGCAGGGTGTCCCGCACCTCTTGCAGCTTTTTGATGGCCATCACGTCATAGGCTTCGTATTCCAGCCGGGTGACTTCCTTGCCGCCGAAATTGTCGCGGGTAGTGCCCAGGAACGTTACCACGGCGCCATTGCCATCACGCCGCACCGAATCGGTCACCGCCACCGGGTCCAGGGGCTCGTCGGTAAGGATAATCATCGTCAGCAACCTCCGCTAACCGGGGGAATCAGGCAGACTTCGTCGCCGGGCTGGAGCAGTTGGTCATCGTCGGCATACTCGGCGTTCACTGCTACGACTATGCGCACCTCCGGCGGGGCCAGTCGGGGGTAATCGGCGCGGACGGCGGCGGTAAGGTCGCCCGCCGAGGCGCCCTCCGGCAAATCGATCGTAACAATCGACGCGCCGGCCCGCTCGCGGTACAGCGCGAATAGTCGTACATCAAACTGCATGGTAATTGGGATTATGGGCGGGCAGAGGCGGCGGTGTCAACGGTCGTCTGGAAGGAGCGACTATATCATACCGGCCCTACGCAGTTGTTCTACGAACATTGCAATCGCACCAACATGAGGTTGATCCGGCTCTTGATACCTGCTAACAACCGCCTCCCTATCTTGGCCAGGCGCTGCCAGCAGCAAGTCCTGGACTAAAGCGCTCATTAGCCTGAACCGACTTTCTCGTAGCCGCGTTTCATTCAAGCCAATGTCATCAATTGTGCTTTGAGCTTTACGGCTGCCATCGCCAGCCAAGCTGGGCTTGGCGATTATTTCGCCAGTGGTCGGCGCATAGTCAAAGTATTCTTCGGGCCGTTCCAGCCAATCGGAGGCGCACGGGTCAACGTAGCCTGTATCGGGCCATTGGTCGTCCTTGGTGAAGTTGCACCGTTGGCAGCTGGACACCCAATTGCCCCATTCATAAACTAAGTGAGGAAACCGGCTCCGTGGCTGGAAATGGTCAACCGAAGATTGCAATTCACCGGTCGACTCAAAACTTCGCTCGCAGTACCCGCATTTCTGATGGAACTGCTCCCGTAGGTCGGACGCAAATACGGTCCAATAGTTGTGCTGGTCTGGACGCCCCCCGATACCCTGTTGAAAATGTTGCACCCACAAGTAAGTGTATGTACGGGCGTAATATGCTACCCCAGACGGGGCCAGTCCACGATCTACCCACCGCACCGAGGCTACGCTCCATCCTGGGAGAGTTCGGATTCAAGGGAAACCAGGAATCGGTGCATCAATTCCGCGTACCGTTCATTCTGAGGATTGACCGGGCCTTTTGCCAGCAAATCCTGATTCACCTGCCGGCGCAAGGCCTTCATCTCGTCCTCTTCCATTTCGGTGCGAGACTCCTTGTCCCGCAGCTCCCGCAGTCGGTTGGCGCGCTGTACCGTCAACTCGTCCGTGGGGTCGTCAATGCCCATGAACGTGCGGTAAATCTCATCCGCCGTCCAGCCGACGATGTCCTGCTCGTTGCGCGACCAGACCACCTGTCCGGTTTCGTCCCGTTTGAGCAGGTGAACCTGCCCTTTCTTCAATCCGGCCACCATCATCGGCGAGTGGGTGCTGGCGAAAATCTGCACGTTGGGGAAATGGCGTTGCAACGTGGGGATGATGCGCCGCTGCCATGAAGGATGCAGGTGGGCGTCAATTTCGTCGATGAAGAAAACGCCAGGCATATTGGCCCAATCACTTTCCGAATAATAGTGCGTCATGTCTAAAACAAAATAGTACACGCAATCGAGAACGGAGCGGGTGCCGCGGCTTAAATCGGCAGAAACCACATCGCCGTCAATGGTGTTGGAGAAGAAGTCATAAGAACCGTATCCGGCGTCAGTGTAACTTTTCGTCGCCAAGTCAACGGAAAAACCCTCCGCAATTTCGTTGACTACCTGTGCAATTTTGTCGAATTGACGTTGTTCATCATATCTATTTTCCCTATCTCGTCGTCGACGTATAAACGAGAGCGTGTGTTCGTATCTCGATTGAGTCATAGGATAGTTAGTGCTACGAACGTTTGGGTTGTAATACCCAACGTATCCACCTTCATCCCGTTCATTTTCCTCGGACCACCCCCAATAGTCGCTGCGTATCTCGATTACCTGCTCTCCAATAGTGTGGTTCAATGTTTCGAGCAACCAACCCCATCGGTAGCGGCAGGCGCCGTGCAAATCGCCGCTGAGAACTTTGTGATTTCCAACGATGTCCGTCCAATCAAGCCTGAACGGCGCTTCCCCCATCGCATCACATCCGCCCGACTTCACTTTATGCGTGGGCGGAAACAACTCGGCAATTTTCCCACTGCCTACCAGAGCGTCCAAAGCATCTAAAATCGTGGACTTTCCCACGTTGTTCGGGCCGATGAACAGGTTCACGTTGGCGTCAAACTCCAGCTTGATACCATCCGCACCGCTGCCGTCGGGGCGACGCCGGAACGGGCCAACATTAGATAATTCTAGCGAATGAATAGGCATAGCGAACCGTCTTTGCCGACGGCATATCAGGTCAATCAGCGATATAATCCTACCATACGTCCATTCTTCAGGAGCCTCTCCCATGCCCGACCGACAGCGTCTCACCCAAACCCTTATCGACCTTATCAAAATCGACAGCCCTACCGGGGAGGAGGACGCCATTGACGCGCACCTTTCCAACGTGCTTGCCAACCTTGGCGCTGCCGTCCGGCACGACGATTATGGCAACCTAGTGGCCACCCTGCCGGGATCCAACGGCGCCGGCGACCAGACTCCGGTGATGCTTTCCGCCCACATGGACACCGTGGACCCGGGCCGCGGCATCAAGCCGATGCTGGACACCGATGGCGAGACGCTGCGCTCCGACGGAACCACCATACTGGGCGGCGACTGCAAGGCTGGCATTGCCATCGTGCTGGAAGGACTCACGTCGGCCATCGAAGCCGGCGGGCCGATGCGTCCCGTGCAGGTGGTGTTCTCCCGGGCCGAGGAGGGCGGACTCAACGGGGCGCGGAATCTGGATTTTTCGCTGGTGCATGCCAAGACCGGCATGGTTTTCGACGGCGAAGGCCCGGTCAGCCGCATCTGCGTCGGCGCTCCGGCCCAGAATATCGTTCAGGCCAACATCTCCGGTGTGGCCGCGCACGCCGGCCTGGAACCGGAGAACGGCGTATCGGCTCTCCTGGTCGCGGCAAACATTCTCACTCGCCTGCCCCTGGGCCGCATCGACCACGAGACCACCAGCAACATCGGCTTGCTGCAGGGCGGACTCAAACGCAATATCGTCCCCGAACACGCTTATCTGGACGGAGAACTGCGATCCCGAAACCAGGCCAAGCTGGAGAATTACACAGCGGAATTTCAACGCGCATTCGACCTGGTGGCCGCCCTGTACCCGCAGGCCCGCATCGACCTGGATATACGCAACCAGTACCAGGCTTACAGCGTCTCCGAAGAGCATCCCGCGCTGACTGACATTGCCCGCGCCGTCCACTCCGTCGGTCTCACACCCACCATGGAAACCACGGGCGGCGGCTCCGATGCGAACGTGTTTTTCGAGCACGGCATCACCGCCCTGCCGGTGGGTATCGGCGTCCGCGACTTTCACACCACCAGGGAAACCGCCAACATCAGTGAAATTCTGGACGGCGCGCGGGTGTGCCAGACGTTCGTAGGCAGCCCGTGACGCGAGTGGACCCGGTACATCTGTGTCAGGCTCGCTTGACAGTATCGCGCCAGTTCGCTAAATTTTTGACGTTGGAATGGACCGGCCCGGTTCATCGCCCCGGTTCAATGAATAGCGCGCCGCGCTAGTCTCTATTACCTCTATCGCTCGGCAGGCTACCTAACATGGGCACAACACCAACCGCCTCCGCGGCAGTCCATCAAACGGACCCCGCGGTCAACGGCGCTTCGGCGGAAGTCGGGCCAAGCTTACCCTCCATGTTCGACCGGTATCGGACGCTTTTGGAGGGAGCGATGAGCGGCGCCGTGCCTCCGCTGGAAAATCATCCCGTTAATAAGCTGCTGCGTTACCATCTCGGATGGTCAGACCAGGAGGGCAATCCGTCGCCGACTCCGGCATCCCAGGGAAAGGCCCTGCGCCCGACCCTGTGCATGTTCGCCTGCGACGCCTTGCATGGCGACCCCCGCCTCGCGGCGCCCGCGGCGGCCTCCCTCGAGTTGATTCACAACTTCTCCCTGGTACATGACGACATCCAGGACCGCGGCTACGAACGGCGACACCAGCCAACGGTTTGGGCGCTGTGGGGAACCGCTCCCGCCCTCGTGGCCGGGGACGCCATGCAGTCCCTGGGCGATTTCACGTCCATCAGCTTCGAGGATTCCGTGCCGGCATCGACGGCCATCCGAGTGTCCGGTCTGCTCACGGAAAGTTACCTTGAGATGATAGAGGGGCAATGCCGCGACCTGCAATTCGAGCAGCGGGAAACCATCGGCGCCGAAGAATATCTGGACATGATCGCCCTCAAGACGGGCGCCCTGATCCGCAGCAGCCTGGTCATCGGCGCCACCGTGGCCACTGACGACGCCGAAGTCATTGAGGGAGTCGCCAGATTCGGCCGGGCCATCGGCCGCCTGTTCCAGATTCGCGACGACTATCTCGGCATTTGGGGCGACGACGCTATCACCGGCAAGTCCACGGACAGCGACATCGTTCAGCGCAAAAAGAGCTATCCCATCGTGTACGCTTTCCAGCAGGCTACCGGAGCCAGCCGAACCGAACTGCTGCGCCTGTACGGCCAGGAAGCGCTGGACGAGTCTGACGTTGACCAGGTAATGCAGATCCTGGAAGACCTTGGCGCTGCCCGACAAACTGACTCCCTCACCGAAGCGACCGCCCAGGAAGGCCGATCCGCCCTGGCAACGCTGGAGTTGCCGCCCTGGGCCACCGACGACGCGGAAAATCTCATCGACTTTATGGCGTACCGGCTGTTCTAAACGGCGCCTCTGCATACGCGCGGGAGACCATAACCATGGTGCAAACCCACAGAGATCCACCCACCAACGTCAAACCGGCCAAGCGGCCCATGGAACTCGGCGTCCGCATGGGTTGGTACATACTCAAAAACCGCCTGCGTGGCCGCAAACGGTTCCCGTTGGTGACCATGCTCGAGCCGCTGGAAATGTGCAACCTCGCGTGCATCGGCTGCGGCCGGATTCGGGAATATCGCGGCGTGCTCGACCAGATGATGCCGGTGGAGGAAGCGCTGGACGCCGTGCACAAGTCGGGCGCCCCCATCGTATCCATCGCCGGCGGCGAGCCGACGATCCACCCCCACATCGACGAGATCATCAACACCCTGGTTGACGAAAAGTACTTCGTCTATTGCTGCACCAACGCCCTGCTGCTGCCCCGGATGCTGGATAAAATCCCGCCGTCCAAGTATTTCTGCTGGGTCATTCACATGGATGGCATGGAGGAAAAGCACGACGAGTCGGTGGCCCGCGCCGGCGTGTTCAAGCGCGCCACCGAAGGCATCCGCATGGCCATTGACCGGGGCTACCGGGTGTGCACCAACACCACGGTGTTCCGCAACAGCGACGTGGAGGACCTGCGTGAAATGTTCCGGTACGTCAGCGATCTGGGCGTCGAGGGCTCCATGCTTTCCCCCGGCTACGACTTTGAAGACGCCCCGGACCAGGACCTGTTCCTCACTCGCCAGGAATCCCGCAACGTTTTCCGCAAGCTGTTGAACCCGGCAGACATGGATGGGATGCGGTTCTACAACAATCCCCTCTACCTGAACTTCCTGCGCGGCGACCGCGAATACCAATGCACCGCCTGGTCCAACCCGACTTACACGGTTATGGGCTGGCGCAAGCCCTGCTATCCGCTGGCCGACGAGCACACCGAGCAGCTCGACGAGCTCTATCAACCTCAACTCTGGGAAGAACAGTACGGCGTCGGCCGCGATCCCCGCTGCAATAACTGCATGATGCACTGCGGGTTCGAATCGGCCACCATTTTCAACGCCATCGGGAAACCCAAAGAGTGGGTGACCTTCATCAAGTCTGGCGCTGCCCACAAAGGCGGCATCAGCGTGGGTTAGATCAGATACGGCAAAACCCTGCCCATCCTCCGTGATGCTCGCCATAGTTGCACCCATGGCCACCGAACTATCCGGCATCCGTCGGGCCATCCGCGACCCGGAAAGCCGCGGCGTTATGTTCAGCCTGACCGGAGTCGGCGCTGCCCGCGCTCAGCAGGGCATTCGACAGGTCGCAGAGTCCCAGCCGGAAGCGATAATCATGCTGGGGTTCTGCGGCGGCGCCGACCCTGACCTGGCGGTAGGAGATCTTCACGTCGCAAGCTGCTTCAAGGCTCCCGGTGCGGTGGATTCGATTCCCGCCGATCCCGAGCTTCTGTCCGCCTGGTTGACAGCAGCTCGAAGTTGCGGGGCCAGGGTAGTGTCCGGCCCTTCGGCAACCGTGGATGCGGTCGCCGGCCCTGCCGCCAAGTCCGAGCTTCGCCGATCCGCCGGCGTCGCGTCGGTCAACATGGAGGACTACTCGGCCGCCGATACGGCGCGGGCCTTGGGTATCCCGTTCGTGTCGGTCCGCGCCGTGCTCGACGACGCGACCACGGAACTGCCCAGGCATCTCCCGGAGGATCCGGACAATATAGCGCGCACGTTAGCGAGTCTGGCGATTCACCCCGAACGAATCCCCGCCATGCTGCACCTGGCAAGTTCGGCGCGCACGGCCAGACAAAGCCTTACCCGTTGCTCCCTGGAGGCGATTGATTGCCTGACGGCTCCCCGGACTGAGCTTTCGGCGGTGCCGCGATGACGGCGCTGGTGACCGGCGCCACCGGGTTCATTGGCGGCAACCTGGCCCGAGCCCTGGCGGAACGCGACGGCGACGTGCGCGTCCTGACCAGGCCCACCTCCAACGACCTGGCGATTCGCGACGTCAACGTGTCCCGGCTAACCGGAGACCTGCTGTGTCCCGAATCGCTCCAGCGAGCCGTGGCGGGCTGCGAAACGGTTTACCATTGCGCGGCAAACTACTCGTTCTGGTCCCGCAAAGGCGATGACATCTATCAGACCAACGTGCAGGGCACTCAGAACCTGCTGGACGCGGCCCTCCAGGCGGGCGTGCGCAAGGTCGTATTCACCAGCTCGGTATCAACCATCGGCCTGCCGCGAAGCGGTGGCGGCGACCCCGACGGCCCGCTGGGCGACGAGGACATGCCTGCTGAACCGTCCCATCTCATCGGCCACTACAAACAGTCCAAGTTTCAGGCGGAAGAGCTTGCCCTATCCGCTAACGACGATGGCTTCCACGTGGTGGTGGTCAACCCCTGCGCTCCGGTGGGCGAATGGGACGTCAAGCCCACGCCCACCGGCCGCATCCCCCTGGATTTCGCTCGTGGGCGTATTCCCGGATACCTGGACACCGGCATGAACCTGGTTGACGTGTCCGACGTCGCCCAGGGCCATATCATGGCGATGGAACACGGGAAACCCGGTGAACGCTATATCCTTGGCAACCGCAATCTTACGTTGCTGGAAGTGTTCAATATGCTGAGCGAAATCACCGGCCGGCGCCCACCCCGCATCCGTTTCCCATATTGGCTGATTATAGGCGCCGCCTATTGCGACCAGTGGTTGAAAAGCGACCTGATGCGCCGCGAACCTTCCATCCCGGTCGAAGGCATCAAGATCACTCGCCATCCCATGTACGTCAGCTCGGACAAGGCGATTAACGAGTTGGGATTCCCCCAAAGTCCGGTTGAAACGGCCTTGGAAAAAGCAATTCGGTGGTTTTCGGATTACGGGTATTTGCCCAATTGAGCAGCGCGCAAGCTTTAGTGTCCATGATTACGCAGCAGCAAACCTACTCGCCCGCCTCAGCCGAACGGCGCCATCCGACCCCGTTCCCTGCCGCCATCGACTCTGCAATTGCCAGGTTGCACGACTACTTCCGTCGCGAACAGGACGATTCCGGCTATTGGTGGGGCGAGCTGGAATCCAACAACACGATGGAAGCGGAGTACGTCATGCTCTGCCGCTTTCTCGGGCATCACAATCCCGACCGGGAACGGCACATCGTGAACTATCTGCTTAGCAAGCAACACAGTGACGGCTCCTGGTCCATCTACTACGGCGCGCCCGGCGACCTGTCAACATCCGTGGAGTGTTACTTTGCCCTGAAACTGTGTGGCGAAGACCCGTCCGCGGACCACATGGTACGGGCCCGCGAGTTTATCCTGGCGCGGGGCGGCATACCCCGGGCGAGGATGTTCACCAGAATCTGGCTGGCCCTGTTCGGGCAATGGGAATGGGAAGGAACTCCGCGGCTCCCCACCGAAATGGTCCTGTTGCCGGATTGGGCGCCTTTCAGCATTTACCGTTTCGCCAGCTGGGCCCGCGGGTGCATCGTCCCGTTGTCCATCGTGCTCACCAGGCATCCGGTACGGGCCATCCCCCCGGAGCACGCCATCGACGAGCTCCTACCGAACGGTCGAGAGGGCACCGACTATTCATTGCCCACTCCTCCGGGATTCAACCTTGCGCGGCTGGTTCACCTCATCGAGCAAACCGTGGGCACGATCTACAACCGGACGAGTTTCAATCCGTTCCGAAAACTCGCCGAACAGAAAGCCATCCAATGGATCCTGGAACACCAGGAAGCGGACGGCAGTTGGGGCGGCATCCAACCTCCGTGGGTGTACAGCCTGATCGCCCTGAGCGTATGCGGGTTCGAAAACGACCACCCGGCGATGGTCAAGGGGTTCGAAGGACTGGACGGGTTCGGCATCCAGAAAGGAGATAAGTGGACCATACAGGGCTGTATCTCCCCCGTATGGGATACTTGCCTCACCGTTCAGGCGCTCGCGGAGAGCGGATTGGCTCCGGACGACCCCATGCTGGCCGCCTCCATTCGTTGGTTAGTGGACAAGCAGATCCTGGTGGGTGGCGACTGGCAGGTGCAGGCGCCGCAGCTGCAACCCGGAGGATGGGCTTTCGAGTTCCACAACAACTGCTACCCAGACATCGACGATACGGCCGAAGTCGCCCTCGCGCTGCGTCTGGGCCGGCTGCCCGACGGCGCGGACCATCTTCGCCGGCAGGCCATCGAGCGCGCGGCCGAATGGGTCGGAGGCATGCAAAACAGCGATGGCGGATGGGCTTCGTTCGATAAGAACAACAATCACGGGTACGTGACGGCAATCACCTTCAGTGACTTCGGGGAGGTTCTGGATCCGTCCAGCGCCGACGTCACCGCGCACGTGCTGGAGATGTACGGCAAGCTGGGATACAAAACACACTTGCCTTGGGTTCAAGCGGCGTATCGGTACTTGCGGGCCGAACAGGAGGACGACGGGAGCTGGTTCGGGCGATGGGGCGTCAACTACATATATGGGCTTGGCGCAGTGTTGCCGGCCCTGGAATCCATCGGCGAGGACATGCGCCAACCTTATGTCCGCCGCGCAGTCCAGTGGTTGGTCGCGCACCAGAACGCAGACGGTGGCTGGGGGGAATCATGCGCATCGTATGTTGACTCCACCCAACGCGGTGTTGGCCACAGCACCGCCTCGCAGACCGCCTGGGCGATCATCGCCCTGGTCGCGGCCGGCGAAGCCGACTCCCCCGCTGCCCATAACGGCGTGGAGTACCTGTTGCGCGCCCAAAAGCCTGACGGCCAGTGGGACGAACCCTATTACACGGGCACGGGTTTCCCCGGATACATGAAAGGCGCACGCGTGGAGCGAATCCCAAAGCCGGGTGAACGTGGCTTCCAGGGAACGGAATTGTCCGCCGGATTTATGATAAATTACCACTTGTATCGCAACACGTGGCCGTTACTGGCCCTTGGTCGTTATCGGAACCGCCTGTACTCACCATCAAAAGAACCTTCCTCCCATCGGAACGGTCACGCGGCGGCGTGATTGGCTCCAACTGTGGGGAACCAGGTTCGCCGCGCTTTCCGTTCTTCACGCGTCTTCTGAGTGCCACTTATGAAAGTCAAAAATTTCTCCCTCAAAGTCGATACCAAGGACGCGCCCCAACTGATCGACATCACCGATTGGGTTAAGGGTTGCGTCGCCGACTCTCACATCAGCAACGGCATGGTGCTCGTGTATTCACGGCATACCACAGCGGCGGTGAAAATCAACGAGAACGAACCGTTGCTGATCGAGGACATGGCCGAATTCCTTGAACGCATCGCTCCTCGCGACGCCTACTACCGCCACAACGATTTCTCCATTCGCACCGTGAACATGACCGAGGATGAGTCTCCCAACGGCCACGCCCATCTACAGCACTTGATGCTTGGATGCAGCGAAACCATCCCTCTCATTGACGGTCAAATCCCCTTCGGCCAGTGGCAAAGCATATTTTTCATCGAGCTTGACCACCCGCGCCCCAGAGAGGTCATGGTGCAAATCGTCGGGGAGTAAATCGGCCACTCGATCCGGTGCATCATGCCCCCTCCCGTTGACACCCCCTTCACGGAGGCATACGCCGGCGCAGCGGCGCCCGTTACCGGCGCCGAGTTGAGCGATGCCTATGCCTTTTGCGCTGACCTGGCTCGGAGCCACTACGAGAACTTCAACGTCGGCGGGTGGATCACGCCGCGTGAAAAGCTGCCGCACGTGTACGCCGTTTACGCCTGGTGTCGCATGGTGGATGACCTGGGGGATGAGGGCGGCCCGCAAACGCACATGGCGTCGCCGGCGGCCGGCGGACGAATTGATGCAGAAGTTTCCAGGCACCGGCTGGCCCGGCTCGACTGGTGGACTTGCGAATTGGACCTCGCGTATTCCGACCGACCAACACATCCCATAGCGATCGCCATTCAGGACACCGTCCGCAAGTTTGAAATCCCTAAAGAGCCTTTCCTGCGTTTGATCCACGCCAACCGGATCGACCAGGGCACGGGAAGGTTCGCCAACATTGACGACGTCCTGGATTACTGCACGTATTCGGCCAACCCGGTGGGGCGCCTGTTTCTGTACCTGTTCGGCTATTCCGACCCGGAGCGCCAACGCCTCGCCGACAGCACCTGCACGGCGCTCCAGTTGACCAATTTCTGGCAGGATGTCTCCCGCGACTACCACGACCGGGGGCGCATCTATCTCCCACAAGATGATATGGCGCGCTTCGGAGTTTCCGAGTCGGACATCGCTCATGGCAACGCCAGCGACGGTTTCCGAGCGCTGCTGGCCTACGAGTGCGATTATGCTATGCAGTTGTTTCGGGAAGGCACGCCCCTGGTCAAGTCGCTGGACCGTCGAGCGAGGCTCCCGGTGGCGTTGTTCACGCGGGGTGGAGTTTTCATCCTGGACGCCATCAGAAAGCGCAACTACGACGTCCTTAGCCAGCGGCCCGCTTTATCAAAGGGCCAGAAAGCCCGGCTGCTGTTGTCCACCTGGTTCGCCAGTAAATTTGGACTGGGCTACGGGTTGCCGACAGATTGAAATTCAGACATGACCAGCCCGCAACCCGCCACATCACCCTCGCCGGTCGTCGATTTGGCCGATGCCTACGAAACCTGCCGCCTCCTGACCAAAAGGGAAGCCAGGAACTTTTACTTCGCTTTCCTCACCCTTCCGGCCCAGCGCCGGCGCGCAATCTACGTCGCCTACGCCTTTTGCAGATACTGCGACGACTCGGTTGACGCCGAAGGAACCACCGATGAAAAGCTGGCTCGGATCGCAAGGCTGCGCCGCATGTTGGCCGAAGCCTATGACGGACGAGCGACGGAACCCGTGTTTGTGGGCCTGGCCGACGTTGCGGACAGATACCAAATCCCCCAAGAGTACTTTGGCGAAGTCCTGAACGGCGTCGAGTCCGACCTGGTCAAGACCCGCTACTCTGACTTCGAGGAACTTCGCGGCTACTGCTACCAGGTAGCATCCGTGGTGGGGCTTATCTGCATTCACATCTTTGGCTATCACGGAGGGGAAACCGCCCGCCGCCACGCCATCGACCTGGGCCTTGCCATGCAGTTGACCAACATCTGCCGCGACGTGCGCGAGGACTGGGAATTTGGCCGGGTGTACCTTCCCCAGGATGAAATGCGCCGCTACGGCGTGACCGAGGACGACCTGGCTGCCGGCGCCGTTACGGAACCATTCGTCGAGCTACTTCAGTTGCAGATCGACCGGGCCCGCGGGTATTTCGCCAGCGGCCGGCTTCTGCTGCCGTATCTCCCGAAGAGTTCGCGGGCTTGCCCGGCTGCCCTGGGCTTCATCTACGGCAGCGTGTTGGACCGCATCGAACGGGCCGGATACGACGTGTTTGGCGACCGTATCACGGTAAGCAAGGGCGCCAAGGTGGCGTTGATGACCAAGGCCTGGCTCATCGGCCCATGGCTGAAGTAACCGCCCCCGACCGTTTCGTCGGACTTCCTCCAGCGGCCCAACGGCGTACCGCCATTGTCTTTGGCGGCGGTTTGGCCGGAATCGCCGCATCCGCCAGGCTCGCCGGAGCGGGATGGGACGTGACGCTGCTGGAGGCCCGGTCGGCTCTGGGCGGGCGCGTCTTTTCCTTTCCCGAACCCCGGAGCGGGCGCATATTGGACAACGGTCAGCACATAATCGTTGGCGCCTGTACCAACTTGATTGCATTCCTGGAAGCGATCGAGGCCCGGCATCTCTGGTACCTGCAACCAAAGCTGGACGTAGCGGTGTACAACCGCAAGCAGCGGCTGGGACGTCTTTACGGCATATCCGCGCCCAACCCGCTTCACCTTCTTCCAGCATTCCTGTCGTATTCCCACCTGGGATGGCTGGACAAGGTGAAAGTAGCGCGGGCGATCCTCTCGATGATGCTCGTCAACCGCCAGGACCCTGAACTTGAAAATGTGACGTTCTACGACTGGTTGAAATCCCGCGGCCAACCGGACCGCATAGTTTCCAACCTGTGGAACGTGTTGATAGAAGGGACCTTGAACGACAACATCAGAGAGGTCAGCGCGTCAATGGGATTGATGATAATCCAGGACGGGCTGCTTGCCGGGCAGCGCACCATAAACGTCGGGTATCCCACCGCGCCGCTGAATGACGCCCTCGCTCGACCCGCGCAAGCCTACCTGGAAAAGTTGGGGGTCAAACTCCTTACCGGCAGCGCCGTCCGCTGCGTCAATACTGACTCGAACCGCCGCGTTGAAAACGTCACCGTCGGCGATGGCAGTAATCTGCGCGCCGACGTGTACGTCAGTGCGGTTCCGTTCTGGACTCTGCCCAAACTGTTCTCGGGTCCGATGGCGGAGACGGCGACTGTTCGCAGGTTATCCAATTTACAAACCTCCCCCATCGTCAACGCCTATCTCCTTTACGACCGGCCGGTCATGGCTGGCGATTTCTGCTACGTCCTCGATAGTCCTTTGCAATGGGTTTTCAACTCGACGCTGATCTACGGAGATGAGATCCAGGGAAGCCAACAAGCGCTGTCCGTGTCGGTCAGCGCGGCGTGGGAATACATCGACGTTGAGCGGCCCCGGTTCGCCAGCACCATAGCCAACGAGATGTTGGAGGCATTCCCTAGAGCGCGGGACGCGACACTGCTGGACGCGGTGGTAGTGAAGCAACGCAACGCAACCTTCAGATGCACGCCGGGCGCCAACGGGTTCCGTCCGGGCCCCCACACGGAATCCCCAAACCTGTTCCTGGCGGGCGAATGGACCAACACCGGGTGGCCATCGACTATGGAGAGCGCGGTAATCAGTGGTTATAATGCTGCCGAAGCAGTTATGTCATCTGAATGGTCCCTGAGCAAGTTGGAGAATCAAGGTGCCGGATCAATGGTCTGAACAGCGGCGGCAACTCACGGAAGCCACCCGGGAAATGTACCGTCGCGGACTGGTCGGAGCGTACTCGGGCAACACCAGCATGCGATTGTCGGGGGCGGGAGAGGACGGCCTGTTGCTGGTTACCCCCACCCATCATCCCTATTACCGACTCCAACCCGACGAGTTGGTAGTCGTGGACTTGGACGGTGAACCCGTCGCCGAAGGTGGTATGCCCCCGTCTTCGGAGACTCGCTTGCACCTGGAGATTTACCGGAGACGCGACGATGTGCAGGCAGTGGTGCACACGCATTCCGTTCATGCGTCGGTGGCCTCGGTGGTGGGCCGAGACATTCCCGCGCTGATCGACGAAATGTTGCTCACCATCGGCGGCCCGGTCAAGGTTAGCAAATACGCCTTCCCCGGCACCCAGCAGTTGGCCGAAGAGGCTTACGCGGCGCTGGGAGACCGCAACGCCGCCCTGTTGCGGAACCACGGCGTGGTGAGCGTCGGCCCCGATATTTGGGAAGCCCTGGAAGTCGCCGACCTGGTCGAACGGCTGGCGCAGATTTTCGTCCTTGCCCGCAACTTCGGGCCGCGCGCCGCAACCAGTTTGCCGGATGACGCCATAGCAACAGAACTGGAAATGTTCCGCAACAGCCGTTCCTGAAGCGTAAGCTAGCGTTGCAGTCAGATAACACAGCCACGACCTCAGCCTGATCATGTCCACTGCACCACCGCCGCCGGATTCTCACCCGCGAGTGATCGCCGTCGTCGGCGCATCCAGCAGCTTTGGCGCTCTGATGTTGCTGCATCTGGAGACTGCGCTGCCCCATTGCCAACTGGTGGCCATCGATAATCATCCCCTCCTCCAGCCGGTCAAACGGGTATCGGCGTACCGCATGGAACCCAACCGCAGCGGGGCCATACTGACTATTGATGACATCCCGGAGATCATGCAGTCGAGAGCCTGGGACATGGTGCTCGACAATCGGCGTCTCACCATGGCTGACGTGCCGGACGTTTTCCACCTTGAATCCGTGGACTCCGTGATCCACGTGGGCAGCCTGTACGACCGTCCAAACCCTGGAGAGTTCATCGACGGTACTGAACATTGGGTGCAGGCTTGCCGTCTGGCCGGCGTTCGTAATTTGGTCTATTTGTCTGACATCCGCGTTTACGGGACCAAGCGGGAAAACCCCATTCCTCTCACCGAGCGCTCCGAGCCAAACCCGTCGGCGGAACACCGATTTATTCTGGATGCCGAGCTGCCCCTACAGGAAAATTTCAGCGAAACCGCTTCCGGAAGCGGCCTGAAAATCGCAGTATTGCGCTCCGCGATGGCGGCAGGACCCAGCGGTTCCAGCCCGGCAACCGACGAGTTGCTTTGGCCCGCCGTCGCATCCCGTCGGAACCGCAGCATCCCGATCCAGCTGGTCCACCAGCACGACCTGGCGCGAGCCATCCAGTTTGCCCTCAATTGCCAACTTCATGGCGTCTATAACGTGGCCAGCAAGGGCGTGATAGGATCAAAACGCGTGCTGGACATGTGCCGGCAGGGCATATCAATCAAATCAACCCGGCCCGCACACCGCGCCGGATCCCGAGTTCGGGGCGCCGGCAAGCATCCCCTGATTATTTCCGACACCAAGTTCAGGCAGGCGGCGCAGTTTGAGGCTACATACTCTTCCGAGCAGGCCGCGCGCGCGTACTGTCATTCATATTTGCTTGGGACGGATCCACGACATGACCGACAAGACCAGGAATAACCCTATGGCGGTCGTTGTCGATACCGACCCCGGAGTCGATGACGCCGTTGCCATACTCATGCTGTTGGCGGACCCGACGTGCGATATCGTCGGGCTGACCACCACTGCCGGCAATGTTCCCCTGGCCCGCTCCACCCGCAACTCGCTTGCCCTGTTGGAATACGCCGACCGCCTGGACATTCCCGTGTGCCGGGGGGCCGCGCGTCCCGTGCGCGGACGATACGCTTACGCCCGGCATGTTCATTCAACATCGGGCCTGACCCGACGCTTGCCCGACCCGTCCGTATCCGCTTCCCAGACCGGGGCAATTCCTTTCCTGGAACGCATCCTGCTGGATGCTGCCAGCCCTGTGACCATCATCGCGCTGGGGCCGCTGACCAACCTGGCCCGTTTGTGGAGACGAAACCCGTCGGCGCTGCGGTCTGCCCACCGGATCATTGTGATGGGCGGAGCGGTGCGCACCGAAGGGAACGCTACGCCCCACGCGGAGTTCAACTTCTACAGCGACCCGACGGCGGCGCGGATCATCATGGAGTCCGGCCTCCCCATAACGCTGATCGACCTGGCGGCGTGCCGCCGGGTATCGATCTCGCGGGCGCGGGCCGAGCAGGTTCGCTGCACCGGCCGGCTGGGCACTCTGGCCGCCGAATTGCTCAACGGCTGGTTCGCAAGGGACCAGTCGCGCCGGCAGTTCAATCTTTACGATCCGCTGGCCGTGCTGGCCGCCACCCATCCCCACGTAGTCGAGTTGGATGCCATGAGCATGACCGTGATTGACTCGGACGACACCGATGATTCTACGATGTGGGGGAAGTGCGAGGTGATTGACGCGAACCGGGGCCCCGTGCTCGTGGCGGCACCGGATCGCGTGGACAGCACAGCGGCGCATGCTGCGATCCAAGACCTGCTGAAATGGGCATAGCCGAGGATTATCGTATGACCGACGTAAAACGGGTTCTAGTCGTGGTGTTTGACGGTCTGCAGCCGGCGCAAATCACTCCGCAACTGATGCCCAACCTCTCGGAATTCGCGCGTACCGGGGTAACCCTCTCAAATCACCACCCGGTTTTCCCCACCGTAACCAGGGTCAACGCTTCGAGCCTGGTTACGGGATGTCTTCCAGGCAAACATGGTCTGGCCGGCAACACTTTCCTGTGCCGCGACTACGACCCGAACCGGGTTATCCCCGCGATGGAGCCGACGCTGCAAGCCATCGTCGATACAACGGGACAGGCGTTGCTGGTCCCAACCCTGGCCGACATACTTCGCCAGCGCGGCATGGAATACGTAGCCATAGGCACCGGCACCAGCGGGAACGCTTACGTACACAACCCGAACGCCGACACATCCGGCGGCGCCACCATCCATCCGGACTTCACGTTGCCCAGGCCGTTGTATGCAGAACTATCGGAGCGCTTCGGCGAGTGGCCGGCCCAAGACCTTCCCAACACGGCCCGGCTGGTTCACGCCCGGCGGGTTCTGACGGAGTACGTCCTGCCCGAACTCGACCCTTCGGTGGCCCTGCTATGGTTTTCCGAACCTGACAAAACGCAGCATGAGGACGGCGTCGGGCTGGGCCGGGCCGCGCAGGCTGTTACGGAAGCCGATGCCGAATTCGGCGAACTGCTGCGCTGGCTCGAACGAAACGGACGGCACGAAACTACCGACATCTTCATTACCTCTGACCATGGCTATTCGACCATCAGCGAAGTGGTTCCGGTCGAGGCCGCTTTGCGGAACGCCGGTTTCCCGCCGGTTGACCAACCGGGCGGGGTCGCGGTCGCAAACAACGGCGGGTCGGCCCTGTTCTACATCCACCAGTGCGACCCGGACACGTCGGCAAAATTGGCCGGCTGGTTGACGGGCCAGCAATGGTGCGGCCCGCTGTTCGCTTCGGAGCGGATCGGCAACCCACCCGGGACGCTGCCAGCGTCGTTGATCGGTTGCGACGGCCCGCGGTCGCCGGACCTGATTATGTCGTTCCCGTGGACCAGCGATGTAAACCCGTCCGGATACGCCGGGTACGCACCTGCCACCGGAGGAACGGCGGGCCAGGGACAACACGGGAGCATGAGCCGGCACGAGCTGAAAAACGTCGGCCTGGCCCGCGGGCCATCAATCCACAAAAACGTGGTCATCGACACTCCCACCGGGAACATCGACCTGGCGCCCACTATCCTGCACCTGCTGGGATTCGACAGCGCCGCTCCGACGATGGACGGGCGTATCCTGGAAGAGGCCCTGGTTAATTCTGAAGAACCGACCCCGTCGGAGTGGACCACAACTCACGAAGCCGCTGCGAACGGCTACGGGCAGCGTGTCAGGGTCAGCCACGTGGGGAGATCCCGATACCTGGACTGGGGCAACCGCCTGTAACAGCCTCTGGCGGAGGGAGTGGGATTCGAACCCACGAGGGTATTAGCCCTGCCGGTTTTCAAGACCGGTGCATTCGTCCACTCTGCCATCCCTCCGCAACGAGCAATGGCGGATGCATCCAGTATAGCAGGGCATGGACTGCCTACACCCTGCGGAGCAGTTCCGCCTCCAACCGGTCGGCGTCAAAGGCTTCACTGGTCGATGCGACCTTGACGTCGCCCTCGCGCACCATGCGTTCGGCTTCGCTCTCTTCCATCACTTCCGGGAAGGCTTCTTCCCGTTCCCGCTGGCGGATGACGTCGCGGTTGTGGTCGGCGAAGAGCCGGCGCATGGCCACCACCACCGAGTCTGTGGACGACAGGTACTCGGGCATTTGGTACTGGGTGTACTTCTCGGCGTCGTAGTCCTGGTTGCGGAAGTTGAAGTTGAGCTCCCAGTTGCGATAGGGCCAGGTGGCTCCGCGCACCATCCTACGCAAGAGTCCGGGGCGCGTTTCGTACCGCTCCACGTTGAGGTACACCATGCGGGTCAGGTTCTCCTCGACCGGAACCGGCCAGCGAGTGCTACGGAAATAGCGGGCGTTGCCGCCGGTGCGCGACATACCGGGCAGGCGGGTGCCGTTCCACTCGTTCACATCGGGCGTGTCAGCAGCAGCTCCACGGCGGTAGTAGGGATCCTGACCCCGGCGACGGGCCTTCCAGTCAAAGAACCAGGTCCAGAGCAGGCGCCAGCGGTGCAGCGGCCAAACGCCATCCACGCCGGGGTAGTACATCTGGTAGGGAATCTTGCCTTCCTCGTCGTAGTAATACTGTTCCACGGAGGACTTTCCGCTGCCCGGCCGGTAGTGGACGTTCTTGTTGTTGACCAGGTTGGTGCGGTAACCCAGCGGGGTCCGGGGCCGGCCGCCAACGCGGCTGCCCAGGATACGCAGCGCGTTGCGGTGAACCATGAAGGCGTTGTGGGCGTCCATGGTGTTTTCCAGCACCAGCACCCAGTTGCAATCGAACATATCAAAGGATGGGCGACAAATGTTGTGCTCTTCGAACATTTCGGGAGGAATGTCTTCCTGGGGGTCAACCGGCTCGCCCTCGCCCATCCAGACGAAGACCATGCCCTTGAGCGTCACGGTGGGGAACTTACGGGCCTTCATGCCTGGCGCGCCGACCATCATGGACTCAGGCCCTTCGGTGAGGAACGCCACGCAGTTGCCGTCACCGTCGAAGGTAGCTCCGTGGTACGGACAGGTCAGGAACCCTTCAAAATAGCACCGACCCATCGACAGATAAACGGCGCGGTGGGGGCACCAGTCCAGCAGGGCCTGCACTTCCCCTTGCTTGTCCTTGAAGAACACCACGTCGGTGCCCAGCATCCGCAGCATGTTGGGCCTGTTTTTCTTCACGTCCTTGGCGGGCAGGGCCGGGTACCAGTATTCCCGGAAACCCAGCGGTGGGATGCGGCTGCGCCGGTCGCGGGGGTTGTCCGGTCTTTTGAAAGGCGGGGTGGAATCGAATCCCTGGAATCCGCGCCGCATCTTCTTATAGCCGCCGGGATAACCGGAAAGCGGTTTGAGCAAAAGGCGTTTCAGTCCCATAATCGCTGCCCCCGTTTCAAATCATGGTGGATTTCCGCCATATTAGCAGAATGCACCGGGATTGCCATCCGCCGGGGGCGGACTCCCAAGGCGCCCTAGAACGGATACGGCTGGCCACCACCCACTGCCAGTACCTGGCCGGTAATGTAAGAAGCGTCATGGGAAGCGAGAAACGCTATGGCCGCTGCCTGCTCGTCGGCTTCGCCGCGCCGGCCCATGGGGATTTCCGAGTTACGGGTCGCTGAACGGTATTCGTCCTGGTCCGCGCGTTCGCGGGCGGGCAAATCGGGCGGAACCACTGCCACGCCGTGGTCGCGGGGAGTCATGCGGTCGTCGGCCGCGGTGCCGCTGGGGGCGATGCAGTTCACCCGGATGCCCAAGTGGGCGACTTCCCGGGCCAGCGAGGTGGTGAGTCCAATCTGGCCGGCCTTGGCGGCGGCGTAGGGCACCCGGAAGCGTCCGGTTACGGCGTGAGTAGCGATGTTGACGATGGACCCGGAACCCTGCTCGATCATGTAGGGCAAAGCGGCGCGGCAGCACCACATCGCCGTCCAGAAGCTGCGATCCATCTCCGCCTGAATCTGCTCCGGCGTGTAATACTGGAACGACTGGAACCAAATGGTTCCGCCGGCTATGTTCGCCAGTGCGTCGATCCTGCCGTAAGCGTCGTGCGCCCTAGCCATCAAGGTCTCGGCGTTCTCCCAACGGGAAAGGTCGCCAAGGGCGATTTCACAAGAACCTCCGAAATCTCGGATCGCTGCGCGCACTCGCTCAGATGTCTCGGCCACCATGTCGCCGATTACAATGGCTGCCCCTTCCTGGGCCAGACGGCGGGCGGTGGCCGCGCCAATGCCCTGACCACCGCCGGTAACAACGACGACCTGGCCTTCAAATCGACGGGCCCCGGCCGCTTTGGGATCCAATACAGTCGCCATGGTGGTTACCTATCCGGTGGATTGATCCGCCGTTACTGCCGCTTTACGCCCGCGGTGCAATCCATGGCGCGGTCAGCTTGGAGTAGCATCGGCACTGGAGAAAAAATCTTTCTCCAAATCGGGGTCAACCACACCCAGCAGGCCGTTAGTGTAGAGGCGGCACGCCCGCAGCCACAGCACCAGGATGGCGTTGTTCACATACATTTGCGGAAGCTCGCGCCCGTGCTCCTGGCGAGCATGAGCGCGAATTCCCGCTTCAAAGAACTGCTCCAGGAATGGCGTTGGCTCGTTATCCAGCGCGCACGCCTCCAGGATTTCCGGCGGGGCCTCGCCGCACAGCATGGCCGGCGAGGCTTCCGCCAAGCGAATATAGTCGGGTTCCTGGTCCTGGGTAATCACGCCGGATCACAGGTTCATCTGTGGAACCATGTAATTGTCCATCTTGTTGTAAATCTGCAGCCGGCTGCGCTGGGCGTCCAGCACCACCAGGCGGCCACGTTCCTCGTCAAAATGCACGTCCGTGGGCAGCGCGAACCGCCACTCCGACTCGGTGGTGGGAACCTCCCGCCGTCGCTTGAGGTAGTCCGCGTTGGCAACCACCGTCATGTCGGCCCACTTGCTGAGCCACTGGGCATCGCCGATGAGGGAGATGATGAAGTTGCCTTCCTTGTCGAAGACATGGACCTTGCCGGCGTGCATCCCGTTGTCGCTCCAGTCAGCAACGTACACGTCGCCCTGCGGGTCAATGGTAACCTGGACGGGAAGGTGCATCTGGCCGCGCTTGGTTCCGGGCTCACCGAACTGCATCAGCCACTCCCCGTCAGTGGTGAATTTCTGCACCCGGTGGTTGCGGTGATCGGCGACGTAAACCGAGCCGTCGCTCTGGTCAACGGTGATGCCCCACGGAGAATTGAACTCCCCGCTGCCATCGCCCAGGGAGCCCCAACTGGTGATCAACCGGCCATCGCCGGTGAACTTGCGGACCTCGTGGCTGCGCCCGTCGGTGCAGTAGATATTGCCGTCGCCGTCAACGGCGATGCTGGACGTGCCGTGTTCCTTGCCGTCGTCTTCGGGAACGGCGCTCCACCGGGCGACAAACGTGCCGTCCTTCTCGAACTCGGAGACTTGATTCATCCACTCGTCGGCCACATAGATGTGGCCATTGGGCGCCAGCACCATGCCGGATGGCCAGATGAACTCGCCGTCGCGGTCGCCGTACTTGCCGAATTCGCCGGTGAATTCCTCATCTCCCTCATTTTCGCCCAGGTCAATGATGCTGACCCGTGCGCCGTAGGCCAGCTTGTTCCACGGCACGTTGGAAATGCCTTCGATGCCCCGATTGAGCACGTAAACGGTGTTGCCCTCAAAGGCCATCGCGGTGGGCTGGCTGAAGCCCATGCCCGAAGCGGCGCCGCGGCCCACCGAGTGGCTGTAGTCGAACACCCGGCCCTTTGCGATTTGCGTAAGCATAGTTTTACCTGCTTGCAGCTTGTGTGTCTTGTCAAAATTTCGGGGCCAGCAGATTAGCACCCGCCGGCCCCGGCCGTTTCTGCCTGTCGGCGCGTCCCGAAAACCGGAACCAGTGCCGGCTAGATGAACGGGACCTTTTCGAACTGTCCGCTCACGATAGGGTTGGCGTCCAGTCCCATCCAGTCTTCCAGGATGGTAGTGTACACGCCGCGGAAGTCGGTGTTGGGCACGAGGTCGCCCTGTTCCAGGTCTTCGGGCTTGGAGGACGGGTATTCGCCGTACTCGCCACCCTTGACCGGGTCGCCCATCATCAATACCAGGCCGGCGGCGCCGTGGTCGGTGCCGCTGCCGTTGTCGTGGACCCGGCGGCCGAACTCGGAGAACATCAGCAGGATGACGTTGTCGGCGGCATCGTTCTCACGCAGGTCATCGAAGAAGCTGGAGACGGCGGCGGAAACGTCGCGCCACAGGCCGTCGTGCATGCCCACCTGGTTGGAATGGCTGTCGAAGCTGCCGTGGTCGCAGTAGAGTACCCGGCTGCCCAGGTTCGCCTGATGCACCTGGGATATTCCCTTGAGCTTGCGGGCGATGGGGGTGTCGGGGTACTCAACGCTGCTGCTGTACTGCTCGGGGGCCACCTTGAGGATATCAGCTGCCTTGAGGCCGTCAAGGCCGGTCTGACCCAGGTAGTCCATCACGAAGCCGCTGCCGATGGTGGGGGAATAGAGGCGCGAGAAGCGGTTGATGATCTTCTCCCGCTGCATCTCTTCCTGGATGCTGGTCAGCATGCCGAAGTTCTCCAGGTCGTCCACGCACGCGACGGGGACGCCGGGCAGCGCCAGGGCGCGCGGCAGGCTCGGCCCGAAGCTGACGGCCGTGACCACGTTTTCCTTGTTGGGGTCGATGTCGCGGGTGGCGCGGCCCAGCCAGCCCTCGGTTCCCAGCTTGTCCGGCTCACAGGTGTGCCAGATGTCCATGCTGCGGAAGTGGCTGCGCGGGCTGTTGGCGTAGCCGACGCCGTGGACGATAGCCATGTTGCCGTCATCCCAGAACCGGCGCAGCGGGGCCAGTTCGGGGTGGAAACCGATGCTGTCGTTCAGCTTGAGGATGCGCTCGTCCGCGACTCCCACCACGGGCCGCTTTTCGCGGTAAAGCGGCTCGGCATGGGGAATTACGGTGTTCATGTAGTCATTGCCGCCGGTAAGCTGCAAGACCACCAGAACCGGATCTTTCTTCGTAGAGGTCATTTTGCTTGCTCCTGTGGGTATAGTCGTTCCACTGCGAGTGTGCGTTGCGCCAAGGCGTGGATTCCGGCTTTCGCCGGAACGACGAATCGGCGCGACAATCACATCAGGCGTACTGGTAATCGCGCAGCGAAACGATCAACTGCAGCATTTCGGAAATCCGCTCCTCGGACGCGCTTACGTCGGAGTCAGTCGCCCAGGAAACGGTGCCGCCGACCTCGGCGTGGGTCACCAGTTCCTGCCTGGTGGCATCGTCCACTTCCAGCGGGCCCATGAGGTCCAGGCAGTTGTCCACCATCGCCTGCGGGGTCAGGTCGCCCTGGGCCTGCATGCGGCTGATCATGGAGCGGATGCCCGGGCGGCTGACGTCGCTGACCATGTCGGCGGTGAAGTTGATGCGACGCATCAGGGAGCCGCTGTTGATCCACTCCACGCCGGTGTGCCAGCCTTCCACGCTGGGCGGGTTCAGCAGATCCTGGCCCATGTAGGTGGGCTGGCGGGCCATTTCGCCCAGACCGGGGCCTGGGAACTCGAAGCCGCCGACCAGCCGCAGGGTTCCCACCACCACTTCGGCGGGACTCTTGAGGCGAGCGTAGCGGGCGTTCTTGAAGAAGTCGCTGTTGAACAGCACCCGGAGCGTCGCGGTGATGTCGCACCCGGAATCGACAAAGGCGTCGGCCAGCAGGTCGATGGCATCCTCGTCCTTGGGCGGGGTCACCTGCCAGGCCGGTACCTGCGCTTCGTCCGCCACGAAGAAGTTGTAGAGGTGGCGCGCAATGAAGGTCGCGGTGGCCGGATGCTCGCAGATGATGTTGATGATATCTTCGCCGTTGAAGTTGCCCGTCTCGCCGAGGAACGATTTCTCGCCGTCGTCGTGGTCTTCCGGCAGATACTGGAATTGCCAGTCATGGCGTCCGATGGGGCCGCGCGGCAACTTGGGTTCAAAGGTCCAGCCGGTGAAGGCCCGGGAGGCTTCCCGTACGTCAACCTCGGTGTAGGTGCCGACGCCCATGCTGAACAGTTCCAGCAACTCGCGGCCCCAGTTTTCGTTAACGGCGTCGGCATGGTTCTCAAAGTTGTCGAGCCAGTAGATCATCGCCGGGTTCTTGGCGACTTCCAGCAACAGGTCTTTGTAGTTGCCCATGCCCTTTTCGCGGAACAGGGCGACCATGCGCGTGATCTCGTCGTAGTGGTCAACCTTGGAAACGCCGGTAGCGAAGATCTGGTGCCAGAACAGCGCCATCTTCTCTTCCAACGGCCGCTTGGTATTGATCATGAAGTGCAGCCACTCGGCCGAACCCATCCCCTGGATGGTGCCGGGACGCCAGGTCCAGGGCTGATAGCGGATCAATTCGTAGCGGTCAATGGCCGGCTGGCTCTCGGGGTCGAGCAGCTCGTCAACCGTAGCCTCGTAGCCTTTGGCAACCCGCTCTTCCAGTTCCTCGCGGGTCGCGCCAAAGCCGGCACGACGCATCAGGTGGGCCATCAAAGCAATGTCTTGCGATGCCATTACTTCGCCTCCTGCAAAGTGTTCAAAGTTTGGGCACATTATCTGTTATGCTGGAACTACTGTCAACGGGAATCATTCCACCCGTTATGTAACTAATCCCACCCGTAATGGGCGCACTTGTCCCGTCATCCCGGCATTCCGGGAAACGGGAACAACTCATCCAAATTGATGGCGAGAACGTCATCGACGGCGTAAACCCATGCAAGGCCTTCGATTTCGTCAGGCCAGTATGCGGCGAAGTACTCATACCCGTGATCCCGGGATGCGGTGGCTATTTCCTGGAGGAAGCAAGGCCACGTCCTGAAGGGGTTGGCGTAATTCTCCACCAAGCCGGTATCAAATATTGGTATGGCTATTGGCTCAGAATTGGTTTCTGGGGTGTCAGAGTCGGGGGGGAGGGGAAGCATGCGTAGGTAGTAGTGATCGTAGAAGTAGCCGCCACCGTACTCGGTATAGTGGTCGCCCTCGGTGGTGTACGTCAAGGCATCCCCATCTAGGATACGCAAGGGACGGACTGGTTGTAGCGTTGACATTTTTGCCTCCTTTTGGCATGTTGTACAGGCTCCGCGAGGGTGTCTGTATGGTGCGACCTGAAAATTTCGCTGATCATTTCGACTGGGCGAAATTGGCCTTCTTGTCTGGTCTAACCAGCGACGATTGGGCCTACCACCCGATGTATTTTGCTCGCTCGCCTGACCGTTCTTTTCCTTGTCGTTACGCCTCCTTTCTGGGTGTCCACCTGGTAGATGGCGATATTTGGGACAGGAATGAAGTCGTTGGGACGACCAAGAACTGTCCCGATCACATCCTCCTTGACCCGGACAAGGGCATTGGGGGACGGAATAGTGAGCGGATAACAATTGGTGAATTGGCCAAAATAACAGGGGCTTCTCCTGTCCGCGCTGACAAACTTATCTTGATTTATAACCAATCCATCGACCGTTGGTACGACCAGAGAGGCGACCCCGATGTACAAATTCGGTACAAATTGGCGCAACTTTATTGCGACTACGAAGTCCATGGCAACGCCTATGTCTCCTCTCTCCTTTCCTTCGTCTGGGTATCCAAGAACCAAAACACCGTAACCAACGCAACTAGGCGACTTCTTGATCGTTCGGGCTTGCCCTCGTGGCGGCTGGTGTCGGATGGGTGCTGTCATATCCCTAGTTGAGCAGGGCGGGGATGAGGCTGTCAATTGGCGAGTGGTTATAGGTGGGATGAGTTACATAACGGGTGGAATGATTCCCCTGTCAACGATAAGAGACGCTGATGAAGACCGCGTAGCCCAGATCCGCGTACCCCAGATCAATGAACAGCACTGTCCCCGGAACCCGTCGCCAGCGGGAATTCGACCGTGCCGCACCGCCGTCGCTGGCATGGATCGCCATGTTGGCCCTGGCCCTGTTCGCGTTGGCGCTGCCGATAGCAGGCCCGCTGGACGATCACCATTTCGCGGAGCGTTCGCATACCCACCAGCACATCTACCCTGACGGCCGCCCGGTGGGCCACGAGCACGCCGGCGCGCAGGCTCTGCCCCATCCACACTCCGACCGGTCGGGTAGGTCGTTGTCCTTCGGGCGCAACGGCGGCTCCGGGGAGGTAGTGTATCTGGCCGACGCCACCGCCGGTTTCCTGCTGGCGGTGATGAACGCGCCGTATCACAACGCGCCGGAATCCCTGCGTCCGGCGCCGCCGCGTGGCGATGGAAACAACCTGCTCAGGCCGTTTAGAGTTCTCAGCCGTCAACCTGCCGAACATCACATCGCACCGCTGCCGCCCCCGCCCATCGCGTAAATCCCCCGCACCTGCAAAAACACAACGCACGGAGGATTTTTCGTGATGCGAATGGATCATGCCATCTTTCGCCGGCCCGCGTTTTGGCTGGCAACCACGATATTTGTACTGGCGCTGCCCGTGCTGGCGGCGTGCGGCACGGCTGCCCAGCCGGAACCTGCCGCGCCGGCGCCGGACGAGGAGATCGGCGCCTCCACCGGACAAAGCGCCGCTCAGAGCGCGGACCAACCGGCCGCCGAAACCGCGTCCACCGAATCCATGTCGGGACATACCGGGCATGGGGAGCAAGGTTCAGCCGGCCCCGTCGTTCCCGCGGATGCGGTGATGATCAATCTGCCCATCGTGGCTCGATCCACCACGTTGACCAGGGACGATCTGAGGGTCAGTCAGGGCGATACAGTCCGCTTGACTTTCACTTCCGACGAACCCGGCGAAGTACACCTGCATGGGTATGACCTCACCGCCCCGGTATCTCCGGAGCATCCAGGCGAGCTGGAATTTAAGGCAACGACCGCCGGGGCTTTTGGGATCAATTTCCACGTTTTCGCCGCCGGCAACATCACTGGAAGCGGCAGCGATCATCACGCAACCGCGCCGAAAACGGTGGTGTCGGAAACACCGGTCAGCGTTGCCATCACCGCGGAACCGGACGCCGACGGCGGAGTGAACGTCCAAATCGCCACCCAGGGGTTCCGGTTCGCGCCGGACCTGGTGGACCAACCACATACCCCCGGCGCCGGCCACGCCCACATCTATGTGGATGGCGTGAAACTGGGGCGGGTCTTTAACGCCAGCTACCGCATTGACCCACTGGCGCCCGGGCAGCACGAAATACGGGTTACGCTGAACACCAATGACCACAGCGACTTGGTTTTTGACGGCAAAAACGTGGAAGCGACGGCAACCGTTGTTGTTCCCGACGTTGGCCAAGGCCACGGCGACAGCCACAGCGGGCACGATCACGGAGACCACAACCACGGCGCCGACAGTGAGATCGTCGCCGAGGTCCACCTGGGCAACCTGGAAGTCTATCCGTGACGCGCGTAGGGGCGGGTTTGAAACCCGCCCCTACCGTGTAATCGTTTCGTCGCGCCTTACCGCTGTTCGATGGGAACGTACTCGCGATCCATCGGGCCAACATAGTGCAGGCGAGGGCGCAGCAGGATGTTGTTCTCGTACTGCTCGATGCACTGGGCAGACCAGCCGGGCACCCGCCCCAGCGCGAAGATGGGAATGAACAGGTCGGACTCGATCCCCAGCAGGTGATAGATGGAACCGGCGTAGAAGTCCACGTTCACGTAGATTCCCCGGTCCCGGTAGGGAGCCATCACGTCTTCGGACAAATGGGTGAGAATTTGGAACCAGCGCGGGTCGCCTCGCTTTTCGCCCAGCGCTTGGGAGCGTTCCCGCAGGTGGCGCGCGCGCGGGTCCTCAGCCCGATATACCCGGTGGCCGAATCCCATGATGCGCTCGCGGTTGTCCAGCTTGTTGCGAGCGTACTCTTCCGCGTTTTCGGGGTTGCCGATTTCCATCGACATCTTCATTACTTCTTCGGCGGCGCCGCCGTGGGCCGGGCCTTTCAGCGTACCCACCGCGCCGGACACGGCAGCGTGCAGCGTCGAGTTGGTTGACGCGGCGACTCGGGCGGCAAAGGAAGAGGCGTTCACGCCATGCTCTGCATGCAGTATGAAGTCCACGTCCATCAGGGAGATGGTCTCATCGTCCGGAACTTCATTGAACAGCATGTAGAGGAAGTTGCCGGCGTGGTTCAGGTCCGGATTAGGCGCGACCGGCTCCAGGCCGTTGCGAATCCGGTGGTGAGCCGTAACGATGGTCGGAGCCTGGGCAGTCAACCGCAGGGCCTTGCGGACATTGGCTTCCCGGGAGTTGACCTCCGATTCTTCGTCAAAAGCGGCCAGCCCGATCATCGCGGTCTGGAGGACATCCATGGGGTGCGCCGACTGAACGGCGTCGATGACGGTGATGATTTCGTTCGGTATCCGCCGGTTGGCCCGCAGGAAATTATCCATCTCTGCCAACTGCGCGCTGTTGGGCAACTCCCCGTACAGAACGAGATATATGATCTCTTCAAAGGTGGACTTTTCGGCCAGGTCGTGGATATTGTACCCGCGATACAGCAGTTTTCCGATTTCGCCGTCGATGAAACTGGACTCGGTGGTGTCCATGTACACGTTCATCAAACCGCGATGCAGTTCCGGCTGGTCGGTCATCTGTGTCCTCCTTGACGTGGGGCAGCGCCCCGGCGCCGCCGGCGTTATTCGCTTCGTTGCGGCGGCGAATTATGCTAGCACCGGGCGCGTTAGAGTGTCAACGCTTCCGCTTGATGGCGCGCAGGGCGGCCTGTTCGACGCCATGGGCGGTGAGTCCGTTCTTGGCCATCAGCTCATTGGCCGGGCCGGAACCGGTGTAGCCATGCAATGCCACCATCTCGACCGGCACGGGTTGATTTCGCGCCACAACACCCGCCACTATACTGCCCAGCCCGCCGTGCACATAGTGCTCCTCGGCGGTCACGATTGCGCCCGTCTCATGTGCCGCCGCGATGATGGCGGGCTCGTCGGCGGGGGCCAGGGTGTGCAGGTTGATCACCCGTGCCTGGATTCCCTGGCCGGAGAGGCTCTCGGCGGCGTCCAGGGCCGGCGCAACCAGCGAACCGCAGGCGATGATGCTTACGTCGCTCCCCTCACGCATCACCTCCCCCTCCCCCATACGGAACCGGTAGCCGTCGGTGTGGACTACCGGAGTCGCGGCCCGGGGCAGCCGGACGTAGAGCGGACCTTGCATAGTTGCCGCGCTGCGAATGACCTGCTCGGTTTCCGGCGCGTCCGCAGGCGTCACTACGCTGAAAGAAGGCAACGCGCACATCAGCGACAGGTCTTCGATGCTGTGGGCGGACATGCCGTCTTCGCCGGTCAGGATGCCGGCGTGGGTGCAGATCAGTTTCACGTTCAGCGACGGTTGCGACACCAACACCCGAAGTTGATCGTACGGACGTCCAGTCCCGAATACGCTGAACGTGCTCACGAATGGGATCTTCCCGGCAGCGGCCAGGCCGGCCGCCACGCCAACGATGTTCTGCTCTGCCGGCCCGAAGTCGAAAAACCGGTCGGGGTACTGGTCGCGCCAGAGATGGACAAAAGTGGAGACGTTTAAATCCCCACCCAGCACTACGATGTCGGGGTGTTCTTCCGCCATCGTGAGCAGGGTGCGGCCATAGGTTTCGCGGGTTGCCGCCGATTGACGGTTGGTAGTCATCAGGCCAGCTCCTTGAGGGCCGCTTCGTATTCGTCGGCGGTGGGCGCGCGCCCGTGAAAGCCCGGGTTGTTTTCCATGAAGCTGACGCCCTTGCCCTTGACGGTATCGGCGATGATCACGGTGGGGCCGCCGTCCGTCGCCTCGCTGAGGGCATGGAGCACGTCGGCGTGCTCGTGGCCGTCGCATGAGATCACGTTCCAGCCAAAATCGCGCCAACGGTCGGCCAGGGGTTCCAGCGTCATCACCTCATCGGTGAACCGGTCGTTTTGGATGCGGTTGCGGTCAATGATGGCGGTGAGGTTGTCGGCGCCGTGGTGTGCCGCGGACATGGCCGCTTCCCACACTTCTCCCTCCTGGCACTCCCCGTCGCCCAGCAGGGCAAACACCCGGTAGTTGCGGCCGTCCAGCCTGGCGGCCAGCGCGTGGCCCAGCGCGAACGAAAGCCCCATACCCAGGGACCCTGAGTTCATCTCGACGCCGGGAGTTATTGGATGAGCATGGCCCTGGAGCAGCCCATCGGTTTTCCGGTACGACGACAGTTCGGACGCCGGGAAGTAACCCGCGCGAGCCAGCGTTACGTAGAAACCCGGCGAGGCGTGTCCTTTGCTGAGCACAAACCGGTCCCGCTCCGGCCAGTCGGGCGCGCCGGGGTCGTACCGCAGCACGCCAAAATACAGCGAGATCAGGATGTCTATCTCGGAGAGAGAGCCGCCCGTGTGTCCGCTGCCGGCGTCGAAAATCATTTTCAGAATTTCGCGTCGTGATTCGAGGGCGGCGGCGCGCATCTCCTCGACGGTCAACATCGGTTGTGTCACTACGGCCAAAGCGTCACCTGCTATTGACGAGGATGATATTGGGGGCGGAAAGAATTATATTCGCCGGTACCGCCAGTGTCCATATTGGGTACACTGGAATGCCAGTCGAGAGGTTGCGCCCCGGTGATTATAGACTTCCATTGCCACGTCCTGCCCCCGCAATTTCAGGGACGCCACCGGGAACTGGCCGCGCAGGACGCCACCTATGCCGCGTTGTTCCCGGACCAACGCGGTCGTACCGCCGACGTGGACGCGCTGCTCTACGACATGGACGCTGCCGGGATAGATCACGCGGTAATTATGGGATTTGGATGGACCAATCAGGGAATCGCCGAGACTGCAAACAACTACCTGGTCAGCGCAACAAAGGCTCATCCCGACCGCATATCGGCGTTCGCCTCGGTGAACCCGGCCTGGGGGGATGCAGCGATACTTGAAGCGCGCCGATGCCTGGATGCCGGCGCGGTGGGCATCGGCGAGTTGCACGCAGACACGCAAGGCTACGACATAGGGGATCCGGACGTGATGGCGCCGATTATGTCCTTGTTGCAGGACGCGGGGTTGCCAATCACCATTCACGCATCGGAACCGGTGGGGCACCTGTATCCCGGCAAAGGCCAGACTACACCGGACATACTGCTGCGGTTCGTGTCCAATTTCCCCGACAATCGCATCGTGTTAGCCCACCTCGGCGGTGGCTTGCCTTTCTACGCGGCAATGCCCGAGGTTGCGGAGGGGCTGTCCAACGTCTGGTATGATACGGCGGCCCTGCCGTATCTCTACCGTCCGAGCGCGGTTGCGGCCGCGGCGGTCACCGCGGGGGCGGACCGGATACTCTTCGGCACCGATTATCCGCTGCTTCCGCACCGGCGCGTCCTGGACTATCTGAAGTCCGCCGAATTGCCGCCGGCCGACGCAGACGCGACCCTGGGCGGCAACGCGGCATCCCTGCTTTTCGAACCACGGCATGACTGAATCGGCCCGACAGACCATTGCGGACACGCTCCCGGATTACCTGCGCCCGGGCCTGGACATCGTGTTGATCGGGCTGAATCCGTCAACCCGCTCGGTGCAGGCCGGACACTACTTTGCGAACCCACGCAACCGGTTCTGGCGGGCGATCTCCGCGTCCGGGTTGATTGGCCGCGAGGTCTGGCCTGAAGACGACGCGGCGTTGCTGGACATGGGTATCGGGTTCACCGACGTGGTGAAACAGCCGACGCCGCAAGCGTCCGGCTTGACCGCGTCCGACTATCGCCGGGATGCGCCGTTGCTGCGGGAGAAGCTTCTGGAACACCGGCCTGCCATCGCCTGTTTTCACGGCGCGACGGGGTACCGCGCCTATCTGCGGTATGCGGAAAACGTCCGAGCGTCTGGCGAAATCGTGCTGGGTCGCCAGGAGCACACCATCGGCGGCAGCGAGGTCTTCGTCGTACCCAACCCCAGCCCGGCGAACGCGCGTTATTCCTTGCAGGATCTCACGTCCTGGTACGCTGCGCTGGGCCGGCTGCGTGAGGAGTTAAAGGGTGCTTGACCACGGGGACACGCTACGCACGTTCATCGCGCTTCCGTTGCCCGGCGACTGGACTGCGACGCTGGAAGATGTCATCGATGAATTGGACTCGGCGGCTCCCGCCGGCGTGCGTTGGGTTCGGCCGTCGGGCATCCATCTCACGTTGAAGTTTTTAGGAGCCACCGACCCGGCGCTGGTGTCACGCATTCTGGACGGGTTGCTGGATAGTGTGGGAGGAGCGCCGGGGCCGGCGCTTTCGCTCTCGGGGTTGGGAACCTTCCCCAACCGCAACAATCCCCGGGTGATCTGGGCCGGAGTGTCCGGCGACATGGAGACTTTGGCAAACTTGCAGCAGCGGGTCGAGACCTTGGCCGTCGGCCTCGGTTGGGCTGCTGAACGCAGGCCGTTTCGACCGCACCTGACCATCGGACGCGTACGGGATCGCATATCCCCGAGAGAGCGCAAGCGGTTGGTGACGGCCATCTCGAACTGCGCCGTGCCCCGGCTGCCATCCTGGCGACCCGACGCGGTGCGGCTCTACAAAAGCGAACTCACACCCCGGGGAGCGATTTACACCAACCTGGGCGAGGTTGAAATCTGATGGAAACTACGTTGACCGGAGTTATCAAGCCCACCGCGCCATACGATTTTGAATTGACCGCGGGGCAGCCAAACTACTCCCGCGACCAGGAATTCAAGACCGAGGATTACGTTGACGGGTCATATATCCGGCTGTTGGACCTGGGAGACAAGACGGCGCTGGCCAGGGTGGAGTCAACCGGCTCGGTGGAGGACCCGGAACTGACCATAGCGCTCACCGGCGATGACTTGAGCGACGCCGACGCGGAACGGGCCGGCCGGCAGATTTCATGGCTCCTCGGCTGCGACCAGGATCTGCGACCGTTCTATGACGCAGCAGGCGATGACCCGGTATTGTCCGAAGTGGTCGAGCAGTTTTACGGGTACCACAACACCCGAACCGCGTCGGTTTTCGAGGCCCTGGTGCAGGCGGTCATGGGCCAGCAGATCGCCACTGCCGTGGCCCGAATCGTGCGCAACCTGTTGATCCAGAATTACGGCGTGCGCGCTTCAATCGAGGGCCGGGAGTGGTACGCATTTCCACGGGCGAACGCCCTGGCCACGGCGGAAGTGGCCGACCTCCGGCAGCTGAAGTTGAGCGTAAGAAAATCCGAGTACATTCAGGGCATCGCGCAGGCCGCGCTGGAATCCCCGGATGGGTTCGAGGGGATGCACGACCTGCCCGACGAGGAAGTCATCACGCGCATGGTCGCTTTGCGCGGCGTCGGCCAGTGGACGGCCCAATGGGTGCTGGTTCGGGCGCTGGCCCGGCCCGACGGGTTTCCTATCGGCGATCTGGCCCTGAGGCGAACGGTAGCCGGTCTTTACTTCGACGGGGCGGAGATCAGCGACGACGAGTTGCTGGAGTTCTCCCACCGGTGGTCGCCCTGGCGCTCCTACGCAACGGCGTATCTCTTCGCGGCATTGCGAGCCGGCAGGGTGGCGGGTTCCTGATTGGCCGGGACTCCTAGCGCAGCATCCGCATCAGACCCTTTGGGTTGTTGGAGAACTGGCGCATCAGCCGTTGCGTCTGCTTGAACTGATTGAGGACGCGGTTGACGTCCGACGGGTTGGTGCCGCTGCCCAGGGCAATACGACGCCGGCGGCTGCCTTTGATGATTTCCGGGTGTTCCCGTTCTTCCAAGGTCATGGAGCGAATGATGGCCTCGGTCTTGCGCAGTTCCCCCTCGTCGAGCTGGTCCTGCATCTTTTTCGTCTGGCGACCCAATCCGGGCATCATTTCCAGCACGGAAGACAGGCCGCCCATCTTTTTCACACCCTGAATCTGGTCCAGGAAATCGTCCAGCGTGAAACTGGCCGTCCGCATCTTGCGTTCCAGTTCACGAGCCTTTTCCTCGTCAACGGCATCCTGGGCGCGCTCGATCAGCGTCAGCACGTCGCCCATGGCCAGGATGCGAGACGCCATGCGGTCGGGATGGAACTGCTCCAGCGCGTCGCTGCGTTCGCCGGTGCCGATGAACTTGATGGGCACGCCGGTGACGCGGGTGATGGAGAGGGCTGCGCCGCCGCGGGCGTCGCCGTCCATCTTGGACATAATCAGCCCGTCCAAGCCCACCCGCTGGTGGAATTCCTGCGCCGCGTTGACGGCGTCCTGGCCGGTCATGGCGTCCACAACCAGGATGGTCTGGTGGGGGGAGACTGCCGCTTTCACATCCTCCAGTTCTGACATCAATTCATCGTCGATGTGCAGGCGTCCGCCGGTGTCCACGATGGCCCAAGTGTGAGCCAGCTCGGTGGCGCGTTTGACGCCGGCGGCGGCGACTTTGGCCGGCGTCGAGGACTTGGGATCTTCGGAGTACACCGGGATGTCCAGCTGCTTGCCCAGCGTCTCCAACTGCGATATGGCAGCCGGCCGCCGCAGGTCGGCGGCAATCAGCATGGGACCATGGCTCTGCCGCTTCATCTGGAGCGCCAGCTTGGCGGCGGTGGTGGTTTTGCCGGAACCCTGCAAGCCCACCAGCATCAAGACCGACGGCAACTGGCTGGCCGGAGTCAACCGGTGGTCGCCGGCAGACAGAACTTCGGTCAGCTCCTCATGAACGATTTTCACGACCTGCTGGCCGGGCGAAAGGCTCTCCAAAACCGAACTATCGAGTGAACGTTCCTTAACGTTGGCCACAAAATCACGGGCGACGCGGAAATTTACGTCGGCCTCCAACAGCGAACGACGCACCTGGCTCAGGGCGTCGTCAATATCCTTTTCGCTCAGGCGGCCCCGGCCCTGGAGGCGGTTGAAAATTCCGGTGAGGCGGTCGGTAAGGTTATCAAACATTTCAAATACCTATTCCCAGCGGAAGGTGCGGTTGGCGATGACGAAGGCTATCACAAACCACACCGCCATTCCCAGAAAGTTGGGCCATTGCGCGATTATTGAATCCCCCTGCACCGTCATGCCGCGGATGGCTTCCACCAGGAAGGTGAGCGGCAGGTAGTCGGTTACGGTTTGCAGGATGCTGGGCAGAACGTCCCGGGAGAAGAACACGCCGGAAAGGAACATCATGGGCAGCGACACGATGTTGGCCAGGGGAGCGGCCTGCTGCTCAGTGCGCGCCCATCCCGACACGGCAAAGCCCAACGCGAGGAACACCGCGCCGCCCAATCCCGCCGCCAGCAACACGGCGAAGAAGTTGCCGGCGAATTCAGCGCCGAACACGAACACGGCCACGCCGGCCAGGATCAAGGTCTGCAATATGACGACTATCAGCCGGGTAATCACCTGAGCGGTCAGGAGGGTTGCCGGGTTCAATGGCGTCGCCAGCAGCCGGCGCAACACGCCCTCCCGCTTCATGGTGACGAAACTGAATGCCACGCTGAAGAGTCCCAACTGCATGATCGCCATGCCGATGACGCCGGGCATCAGGAAGTCGATGTAGCCCAGATCCCGTGCGGCCACGGCTTCGCTCTCCAGGGTGACCAATCGCTCGGCGCCACTGAGCGCGAAGTTCATCTCGTCGATGCCCGAGCGCAGGATACCCAGCCCCACCTCCGACTCGGCGCGCCGGCCCGCGTGGTACAACGCCCGCACCGTTATCGGTTCCCAAGCGGCGCCTTCCCCTGAGACCGCCGGACCGAAGTTCTCCGGCAGGATGAGCACCAGGTCCCGCTGCCCGTCGGATAGTTCCGCCAGCTCATCCTGCTCGCTGCCGATATTCACCCGCAGGGCTTCGACGTTCCCAGCTTCGTCAATGAACCGGGCCGAGGCTTCATTCTGCGCCAGATCTACAATGCCCAGATCCACCTTGCCCAACTCGCCAAAGTTGAGCAGGCCAAATATGACCATGATCACCAGCGGCAGGAAGAACGTCCAGAACAGCGCCGCGCGGTCTCGCGCCCACATCCGAATGGACATCCAGGTCAGGTAGATGGCGGGACGAGTAGCCAATTCAGAACTCTCGCAATGAACGACCGGTCAAATCCAGGAAAACGTCCTCAAGGGTCGCGGCGCGCACTTCGTGGTCGCGCTGGAAACCCCGACCGATCAGTTCTTTGATCAGGGTATCCGGGGTATCGAGGGTAATGATTTTGCCCGCGTCCATCACCGCCACCCGGTCGCAAAGCTCTTCGGCCTCTTCCATGTAGTGAGTGGTCAAAACGATGGTGCGACCCTCTTCCTTCCAACCGGCGATGGTTTCCCACATCAAATGCCTGGCCTGTGGATCAAGCCCGGTGGTGGGTTCATCCAGAAATATCACCGCCGGATCGTTGACCAACGCGGCAGCAATGGCGAACCGCTGCTTCTGCCCGCCGGACAGTGTGCGAAACGAGGCAGAGCGCCGCTCCCAAAGGTCAACGGTATTGAGCAGCGGTTCCGGGTCCACTTTCATCCGGTAGATGCTGCCCAGCATTTTCAGGATTTCCTGCAACTGCAGGTGCTCGAAAAACGCGCTGCTCTGGAGCTGAACGCCGATGAGATGCTTGACCGCCTTCGGGTCCTTCCCAACGTCAATACCCCCAACCCTGGCCTGCCCGCTGTCGGCGGTGCGCATTCCCTCAATGATTTCAACCGTAGTGGTTTTGCCCGACCCATTCGGCCCCAGCAGGGCGAAAACCTCGCCCTTCTGCACCTCAAAGGAAACGCCGTCCACGGCCTGCACGTCGCCGTAACGTTTCCGCAAATCATCCACCACGATGATAGGTTCGCCAGCCCCGTCAGCCCCATGATTGTTGGCAATTTGCATTCGATTCCGTCCCTGAAAATTATACCACCGCCCACTCGAGTCCCACCGATGTTGTAACCAGTGCAGTGAACCGGACAGATCGCGGGTGGTAAAATCTGCGATGCCATGATCCCGCTCCGATTGTCAGTCCGCAATTTCCTGTGCTACCGCGATGATGTGCCAGCCTTGGACCTACAGGGCATACACGTAGCCTGTTTGTGCGGAGCAAATGGGCACGGCAAGTCGGCGTTGCTGGATGCCATGACCTGGTGCCTTTGGGGGCAGGCGCGAACCGGCAGCCGGAACCACAACTCGCTAATCGCCTACGGCGAGACCGAGTGCCGGGTCGAACTCGATTTCCAGGCTAAGGGTCAACTGTACCGGGCCATTCGCCGCCGGCGCAGCGCTGGCCAGGGTCGCACTGAGCTGGACCTGTTCGTGCTGGACGATGCCGAGCAGCCGCGCCCCATCACCGGAAACACCCTGAACGAGACCGCCACCCGCATCAGAAACCTGCTGGGCATGGACTACGACACCTTCGTGAATTCCGCCTTTCTGCTTCAGGGCCGCTCGGATGAATTCACCCGCAAAACTCCGTCGGAGCGGAAGGACGTGCTGTCGTCGATTCTTGGCCTGGACCTGTACGAAGCTTTACAAGCGGCCGCCCGCAATAAACGCTCCGAATGGCAGGACAACGTCACTCGAACCGAGGGCGCGCTGACCCAAACCAGAACCGCGCTGGACGAATTACCCGACCCCACCGACGAACTGGCCGTCATTGAGCGACGGCTGAACGCGCTGGCCGGCGAACTGGACGCCGCCGCCGCGGAGGCATCGCAGCGATGGGCGAGCGTAGAAGAACTGCGCCGAAAGCGGGCGGAACTCGCCCGCGCGGAACAACGCATTGCCACGCTGCGGGAGGATATCGAGCGGACCGGCGCAGCAATAGCGGCTACGCGGCAGCGGATTGATCACACCAAAGCCTTGTCGGAGCGGGCCAACGAAATCGACGCCGGTGCGCAACAACTGGCGGCGGCGCGGGACGACCTGGAGCGGCTGGAATCGGCGCGCCGGGAGTACGACCGCCTGCACGACCACCGCAACGAGTTGCAGGTGGCGATTGGGCGAGAGCAGGCCGCGCTATCCGCGGAGTCCGTGGAGCTGGAGCGGCGCATCCGCGAGGAACTGGAGCCATGGGCAGGCCGGGCCGAATCCATCGCCGGCCGGCTGGCGGACTTGGCGGATGCGGAGCAGGGCCTGATTGCGGAGCAGGACGTTATTGACGCGCAAAGCGCCGACGCTACAGAACTGCAAAGCAGTATCGCCGTGGCGCAAGGCGCTATGGAGCGATGCGTCTCTGAGGGAAAAGAACTCCGGACCAGACAAATCGATATGCAATCCGCCGGGGCATTATGCCCGCTGTGCCGCACGCCTCTGACCGAAGATGCATGCGGCAACATCGCCGACTGGTATGAGTCGGAGATTGCGGCCAAGCTGCGGCAGCATACCGAAATCAAAGAAGGACTCAACGGACTGACGCAGCGGCTGGAAGAACTGTCCGGCGATACGGATCGCCGGCGCAAGGCGCTGGCCCGGCAACAGGGGCAAACGCAGCAGGAACGGGGCCGGCTGGAGCAGGAACGCCGGCAGAGCGATGACGCAACGGAACAGTTGAGAACCCTGCAACCGCGTTTGGCCGGGCTGCAAGCGGCGCTGGCGGCCGGGGATTTCGCAGCCGACGAACGGGTTGCGCTCGGCGAAATCGACGATGCCATCGCGGCTCTGGCCTATGACGACACCAGCCGGGAGGAGGCATACCGCCTGACGCAATCGCTGCTGCATTGGGAAACAGAGCGCCGGGATCTGGATGCGGCGCTGGCCCGGCTGCCCGGCGATGAGGCCGAACTGGGGCAGAATGAAGAGCGGGCGGAACGCTGGCGGACGGAACTGGCCGACGCAGAAGCCGGGTTGACGGCAGACCTGGCGGCCATTGCCGAACTGCCGGAACAGGAACGGGCGGCTGAAATCGCGGACGCTGCGCTGGCCGCGCTGTCCAGTGAAAGGGATGATCTGCTGGCCCGGCAGGGCCGCTTGCAGGCCGACGCGGAAAGAAGGCGTGGCTACCAGGCCGAAATTGGCCGCCTCCAGAGCAGCCACAACAGCGCTCAAACCGAGCAGGGCATCTACGCCGAGCTGTTCGGCGCGTTCGGCAGAAGCGGCGTTCCGGCCATGCTGATCGACGCCGCCGTGCCTCACTTGGAAAACGAGGCCAACCACCTGCTGGGCCGCATGACCGACAACCGCATGGCGATCCGGCTGGAAACCCAGCGGGACAACCGGAGCGGCAATACCACAGAGACCCTGGACATCCTCATCAGCGATGAGTTGGGGTCGCGCAACTACGAGTTGTTCAGCGGCGGCGAGGCGTTCCGCATCAACCTGGCGCTGCGGATTGCGCTGTCCAAGGTTTTGTCGCAACGGCTGGGCGCGCCACTGCCTACGCTGTTCATCGACGAGGGGTTCGGCACACAAGACGCGGCCGGGCGCGAGCGCATCGTTGACGCCATCGCGTCCATCCAGGACGAGTTCGAGAAGATCATCGTGATAACGCACCTGGACGATTTGAAGGACCTGTTCCCCGCTCGCATTGAGGTGCTGAAAACGGAGGCCGGCTCGCAATTCTGGCTGAGTTAGAACGTGTTGGAGAAGTTAGTCATTCCCGCACCTTACCCGTCATTCCCAGACCCCTACCGTCATTCCCGCGAAAGCGGGAATCCAGTGAAGGAGAGAACATCATGCTGACCGACGCGCAACGGGATTTTCTGTCCCGAAACCACAACGGGGCGCTGACCACGTTCCGCCGCAATGGAGCGGCGCAGATGAGCATTGTCACCTGCGGCATTTATGGCGACGGGGTGGCGTTCACCACCACCGAGGACCGGGCCAAGTTGCGGAACCTGCGGCGGGATCCGCGCTGCACCATCCTGGTGGGCACCGACGACTGGCGCAACTTCGTGGTGCTGGAGGGCGAAGCCAAGCTGTTCGGCGTCGATAACACCAGCGCCGACGAATACCGGGAAACGCTGCGCAACGTGTACCGCACCGCGGCCGGGCAGGAACACCCCAACTGGCCGGAGTACGACCAGGCGATGCGGGACGACCGGCGCTACGGTATCATCGTGACGCCGACCCACGTTTACGGGCGGACGGATCTCAGATGATGCCTTCGGCCAACCGCAGGGCCTCCACGTCGAAGGGGATTTCGTCGTAGTCGCCGTTGAGGGCGGCCAGGACGCGCTCGCCGGACAGGGGCAGTTGCTTGACCCGCACGCCCACGGCGTCGTACACGGCGTTGGCGATGGCGGCGGGCGGCCCGAAGCCGGGCGGCTCAGCGACGGCGCGCGCGCCAAACGGCCCATCTTCGGCCGGCACCCGGATCAGCACGTCTTCGATTTCCGGCAGGTCGATTGCCAGGGGCATGAGGTAGGACGCAAATGACGGGTTGCGCACCGCGCCGTTGTCGGGATCAAACTGCTGGTCCTCGGTGAGGGCGCGTCCGATGCCCTGCACCACGCCGCCGTCGAGCTGGCCCTCCACGGCCATGGGGTTGATGGCAACGCCCACGTCCTGGGCCTGAACGTAGCGCAGCAACTTGATCTGCCCGGTATCCCGGTCAACCTTGACCTCGGCGGCCTGGGTGGCGAACACCGGCGTGTAGGGCATGCTGGACAGCGCAGCCGTCCCGATGATCGGCCCGCCGCGAGAGGTGATGCTGGCGGCTGCGAGTTGGGCGAAGGTCAAACCCTGGGGTTCGTTATCCATCACGTACACCCGGCCGTCCTCGCAGCCCAGCGCATCCTCGGGGACTCCCAGGCGTTCGGCGGCCAGGGCCATCAGCTTCTGGACGGTGTCCTCGGCGGCGCGCTGCACTGCGGTGCCCTGGCTGTACACGACGCGGCTGCCGCCGGACTGGCCGGTGTAAGGGGCCATGTCGGTATCCCGCTTGGCGACGATGACGCTGCCCATGGGAATGCCCAGGGCCTCGGCGGCGATGGCGGCCAGCGACGTGTCGCTGCCGGAAATGTCGGTGGAGCCGGTGAGCAAGCTCACCGTGCCGTCGTCGTTGACGCTGATGGCGGCGGTGGACGGGCCGCTGCCGCTGCGCCATTCGCAGAGGGCCAGGCCCAAACCGTGCCCGTCCTCAAGCTGACGCGGCCATTCCATCTTTTCCTTGATGGCCTCCAGCGTCTCGATCAGGCCGTTGGACGGGACGACCGCGCCGCTGACCGATACGTCGCCCTCGCGCAGGGCGTTGTGGAGGCGCAGGTCGTAGGGGTCCATGCCGATTTGCTGGGCGATGTGGTCCATGTGGGACTCGACGGCGAAGGTCATGTCGGCGACGCCGGAGGCGCGGTAGGACCCGACGTAGATCTTGTTGGTGTACACACCGTATGAACGCAGCCGGAAGTTGGGTATCCGGTACGCGCCGATGCCGTGACCAATGCCGGAGTTGGGGCCGGCACCGAGATACGCGCCCACGTCGAAGATGGTGTAGGCTTCGCGGGCGACAATTGTACCGTCGTTCATCACGCCGGAGCGGACATAGTTGGTCACGGGCAGGCGCGGGCCGTTCATGGTGAATACTTCCTCGCGCGTGTTGACCAGCTTGACCGGGCGGCCCGTCCGCATGGCAAGGAGGGCCGGGAACGCCTCAAAAGCGAGCCGCAGCTTCGCGCCGAATCCGCCGCCCAGCTCCATGGGCACGATGCGGATGCGGGACACCGGCATTTCCAGCACGGCGGCCAGGCCGGCGCGAATCTGGTACGGGCCCTGGGTGGATGCGTAAACCACCAAGCGGCCGCTGGGTTCCACGTCGGCGACGCAGGCCATGGGTTCCAGGAAGCCCTGATTGATGCCCTGGGAGCGATACACGTCCTCAACCACCACGTCGGCATCGCGGAACGCCTGCTCAACGTCGCCGCGATCGGCGTCCAGCAGAGTGCTGACGTTGTGGCCGAGCGTAAAGCCGTAGCCTTCGTAGCTCTCCAGTTCCGGATGGACGGAGGCCGCGCCTTCCACCATGGCCGATAGCGGGTTGACCACCGAAGGGATGTCCTCGTATTCAACCTTGATGAGCTCAATGGCTTCCTGAGCGGTGGCTTCATCATCGGCTGCGACGGCGGCGATGGGTTCGCCGACGAAGTTAACTACCTCGCGGGGCATTACGTAGCGGTCGCGGAGCGCGCCGGACCCGAACCGTATATCGGGGAAGTCGGTTCCCGTGATTACGGCCCGCACGCCGGGCAACGCGGCGGCCTCGCCGGTGTCGATGCTGACGATGCGGGCGTGGTTCCGCGCGCTGGGGAGCAGCTTGCACGCCAGCATACCGGGGAGGTACACGTCGGAGGCGTAGGCGGCGCGGCCGGTCACCTTTTCGTAGGCGTCCACGCGGGGGTGGTTTTGTTCCAGGACTTTGAATTGGGTTGCGGTAGTCATCGGTTGCCTCCGTGTCGGAGTTGGAGAGTAGAAGGCGCCGGGTAGTTCGTATGGGTTGCCACCCTCACCATAGCCCTCTCCCATCAAGGGAGAGGGGACATTATCAGCTACGGTAATCAGGCGGATGCTCGCATTTCGGCGGCGGCGGCCATGATTGCCTCCACCACGCGGTTGTAGCCCGTGCAGCGGCAGAGGTTCCCGCCGATGGCGAAACGAACATCCTCCTCGGTGGGGTCGGGATTGGCTTGCAGGAAGCCGGTGGCGGACATGATGAGGCCCGGGATGCAGAAGCCGCATTGCAGGCCGCCGTGATCGACGAAAGCTTTCTGCACCGGACTCAGTCCGTCCACGTCGGCCAAGCCTTCGATGGTGGTGATCTCGGAATCGTGGGCGCTGTGGGCGAGGACGAGGCAGGACGTGACGGGCTTGCCGTCCATCAGGACGGTACAAGCGCCGCAGTCGCCTTCATCGCAACCCTTTTTGGAGCCGGTCAGCCTGGCATCGTCGCGCAGGCAATCCAGGAGAGAGTAGAAAGGTTCTACCAGGAGCAGGCGGTTTTCGCCATTTATGTTGAGTGTCAGGGGTTGTTTCATTTGGATCAACCTCAAACTTCACGCCTGGATTCCCGCTTTCGCGGGAATGACGGTAGTGTGGGCGGGAATGACGGTGGGGAGCGGAATTACCCAGTAGGATGAGCGTAGATTCCGGCCCCGTATCAAGTACGGGGTGACGTTCTTTCGCCGGAATGACGGTGGGGGCAGCAATGACGGGGTAGTTACCAGGCGGTTTGGACGGCCAGGCGGCGGATGTCATCGTATGAGGGGGGATTGCCGGCGGTGGCGACGGCGTGGCTGAGCGTGCGCTCGGTGAGGACGCGCACCATCTCACGGCGGTAGTCTGCGCCGCTGCGCACGTCGGCGATGGGATTGCAGGATTGGGCGGCCAAGCGGCCGGCCTCGGCGATGTTGGCGGCATCCGGAATTTGGCCCACCAGCCGGCCCTCCGCGCCGTAGGCTCGCATGGGCGTAGGAGCGACGGCACCCAGTGCGATCCGCGCCGAGGCACAGGTTCCGTCGGCATTGAGGCTGACCACGGAGGCGACGCCGACGGCCGAAATGTCCATCGCGCCGCGAGGACTGTGCTTGATGTACAACCCGCCGGTGTTCTCAGCCGGAGGGGGCAGCCGGATTTCGGTAAGAATCTCGCCGGATTCCAGCGCCGTGCGGCCCGGGGCGACGAACACCTCGTCCATGGGCAGCCAACGCTCGCCTCCGGTTCCGATGATGCGGCACTGGGCGTTATAGGCGAGTAGAGCCGGCAGGGTATCGCCGGCGGGGGAGGCATTGCACACGTTGCCGGCCACGGTGGCCAGGTTACGCACCTGCACGCCGGCGAACGCGGTTGCGCCGGCGACGAGCGCGGGGTAGCGGCTGCGAACGTCACCGTTCTGCTCAATGTCCTGGACAGTCGCCATGGCTCCGATGGACAGGCCATCGTCCGGGTTCCAGGTGATGTGGTCCAGGCCGGGGACGTGCTGCATACAAACTACGGAATCGGGTCGCCACACGCCGGTTCGCCAGCGAACCAGGAAATCGGTGCTGCCGGCGACGAGGCGAGTACTGTTTCCGCCGTCGGCCAGCATCCGGAGCGCCTCATCCAGGGAGCGCGGCTCCAGGTAGTCAAAACGAGCCATCAAGCCCTCCAACTCCGGCGCGGTAGTTGCTGGGAAAAGGGAGTCAGCGGATCATTCCCGGATGCGCCGGAACGGTTGGATTATAGGGTTGGGCGGCGAAAGCGGTCAACGCTGTCCACCGCTGTCACCCAAGCGGACAAAGGTAGGGGCGGGTTTCAGACCCGCCCCTACAAACTTCGCTTTGCGCGCTAACTACCGGCCGTTGCCGTAGGGCTGGATTAGGACGCGGAGGGTGCCGTCGTTCTCCTTGCGCTGGGTGAGGAGCTTGTGGCCGGCCTGCTCGGTCCAGTAGATGACGTCGTAGATGTTGAGGGCGTCGTGGAGGATGGCCTCGATGAAGGACGTGCGGTCGTACTCCATCTGGCGGCTGAGGGCGGCGATGACGCCGGCACAGTTCTTGCCGCGCCCGTCGATTATCGTCCATCCGCTGCCGTTCTGGTGGCCGTTGCCGCTACCATTTCCATTATGAGCGACGCCTACGGGGGCGCGGACGTCGATCTGGCCGCTCTTGCGCAGGTCGAGCTGCTCTTTGAAGTAGGCGACCGCCTCCCACGCGACGGCCCGGTCGCGCTCGCCGCTGGAGCATACTGCGCCGCGGACTCCGACGATGTCGGGGTTGATGCGGGCCAGTTCGTCCAGGTTTTCCAGCTTCAGGTGTCCGCTGAGCGCGGTGCTCAGACCGGCCGCCTTGGCCTCCATGACCATGTCGCGCAGCACCGGTTCGGGCATGAAGTCGAACAGGTTCCGCCCGTCCTTGGTGAGCGTGTCGATGAGGAAGCCGTCGCACTCGCCGTCTTTGGCCAGTTGCACCATCAGGTGCGGGTCAAGCCCACCGTCAAAGAGCAGGTTGTCCGCGAAGAGGGACCCGATGAGCTTGGTTTCAGCGTTGCCGATGGCGGCGCGGGACTCGCGGAGGACTTCAACGGCGGTTTCGTAGTCGGCAACCTGGAAACCCACTTTGACCGAGGTGGCGTCCATCATGGTGGCCGCGTGGACAGCCATAGCCACGGTGCCCGGCTGGTTGGGAACGACGCCGAGGGTAACGCTGACGTGCTTGTGGGGCGGGATAATCTCCCGCACTTCCCGGACCAGACTGGGATGGGCGGAACCCACCAACGCTTCTTGCAGGTTTTTCAAATCGATGATGTCGGCGCCGCCCCGGTCGGCTTCCAGCGCCTCGGCTTTGTTTTGAGCGCTGACCAACAGCATCATGCCGGACCCTTCGAGGTCCAAGTGGCGGCCGGGCTCGCGGTTGCCGTTGAGCCAGGGAGCGTGGGGCCGACCGTGGATGACCTCGCGTTGCGGCTCTCGGGAAACGGTGGGACGTGGAATCAAGGGTTCCAGTTCCCGCCATAGCGCGCCCTTTTGCTCATCGGTGAGGTCGGTCAGCGGGGCGCGGACGCTGCCGCCGGCCATGCCCATCATCTCGCCCCAGGCCTTGCACATGGACACAGGCAGTGCGCCGCCGGTCTTCTTCATGGTGCCGCCCCACCACTTGTCGGACAACGCCTTGATGTCCTTGAGGTGGCGGTTGTAAAACTCCACGTCCAGGTCGCCGGCGGTGGCGCGGTCAATGAACTGCGTGTAGTAGTTGTGCAGCGGGGTGTCGAAGCGCCAGTCAGAGGTGTTGGCGAACATCACCTGCTGGTGAAATCCCAATTCTCTGGCCTTGTGGAATATCCACTCGTCGGGCGTGCTGATGATGGCATCGCGGCCGACCAGTAGGTGCGTCTCGATGGAGATCTGCTGGTTAAAGCTGGCTTCCTTGACGCCGACCACGTTGGGGATGGCGCAGAGGCGCTTGAGACCCTGGGGGCTGATGGTGATACCGAACTGCGGAGAGTTATAGAACATCATCGCCAAGTCGGTGCTGTCGGCGACCTGCGCCACGAAATCCACGACCTGATCCTCGGTCTTGGTGACCATGTAAGACGGTGCGATGATCAGCAGGTCAAACCCACGATCCTGGGCGTGCTCGGCCAACGCGATGCTCTCTTTAAGCGACGTATCCGTAACGTGCGCGCCAATCAACCAGCGACCGGCGGCTTCATCAGCGACGGTATCCATCACGAGGCGGCGTTCGGCTTCGGTCAGGCTCCAGAATTCGCCCATGTTCCAAGTGCAGCCACCGCCGCGAACGCCGAGACTCTGGACGTGCCGGATGTTGCTGCGGAGTCCTTCGGTATCGACCCGGTTATCGGGGGTAAAGGGTGTGACCAGCGTCGTCCACTGCCCTTTCAGGGTTTGCCACGCCCATTCCTGGGCTTCATGCTTGCGGTAACCGGCCATTTTAGTCAGCCTCCAACAGCAGTTGTCTTGCGTGAACCAATGGCGAGACACGCCAAAGGCGCGACCCGATTGGTCGAGAACAGTTTAAGCGGGCGGGCGGGCCGCCGTCAAATAAGGGCGATTCGGGGAAACCATCAACCGGCCGGCTGGCAGTCTGGGCAAAACCAGGTACTGCGGCTGCGCACGCGCAGCAGTTGCACCTCGGTACCGCAATGCGGGCAATCCGCGCCCTTGTCACGGGGTATCGTCCACGGCGACAGCGCCGTTGGAGGATCCGGCCACTCGGCTTCCCGCGCGCCTGCGTACGCCTCCGTCGAGCGGGTGAGCGCGGTTACGATGGCACCGTGGAGGCGTGAGGTTTCATCCTCGGACAGGGTATTGCCGGCGCGCTCCGGGTGAATACCGGACAGATACAGCGCTTCGTCGGCATAGAGATTACCCAAGCCGGCGACGATGGATTGCTCCAGCAGCAGGGCTTTCAAGGGGGCTTTACGCCCGGCAAGGGCATCAGCAAGTATCCCGACGGTAAAAGACGGTTCCAAAGGCTCCGGTCCCATTTTGGACATGGCGTCCGCGGGGTCCGACAGCAGCCAGAGATGGCCGAACTTGCGCGGGTCGATGAACCGCATCTCCCGGCCATCGTCCAGCGGGAAGGTGTGGCGCACCATGGGCGGCGGTTCGCTGTCGCCGTCATGTATGCGGAGGCGGCCGGTCATGCCCAGGTGGAGCACCAGGTGATAGCCGTCGTCCAGCGGGGCGATGAGATACTTGCCACGTCTCTGCACGTCCGCTATGCGCCGGCCGGCCACGCCCTCGATGAATTCGCCAACCGACGGATCGCGGATGGTGTTGGCCCAGGTGATTTCCGGCGCGCCCAACCTGCGCCCGACCAGGCCGGAACGGATGAGGTACTGGCGGGTGTTTTCGACTTCGGGGAGTTCGGGCATATTCGATTGCCGGATTCCCGCCTTCGCGGGAATGACAGTGAGGGGGCTGGACTGACGGGAATTATTCGACGCGACGAACCGCCAGCGTGACCTCCATGCCTTCCACCTTGGCCGTTTCGGATCTGGCGTCTTCAGCGGGAGGTTCGGACAGCAGGGCTTCGCTGAGGGTCTCCTGCATGATGTAGTCTCGATGGCCGGTCATCACCCGCTCCACGTCGCCGGGTCCCTGATAGTAGGTCACAATGTGGTCGGTAATTTCGAAACGGGCGCCCTTCCTGAGGTTCTGGATGCGATGGGCTAGCTCGCGGGCCAGGCCCTCATCGGCCAATTCCGACGTGATATTGGCATCGACGGCAACCATGTACCCGGCCTCCAGGGCGGCGGAGTAGCCGTCAATGGCAACCACCGAGTCGCCGTCATCGCCTGCTGCCGACTGGGCCTGAGCGTACAGGTCCTGTTCGATCCCGTCGGCGCGGAGCGTCTTGATGTTGAGCTCTTCAAGGATCTGCTCGCTCACCCAATCCAGGTATTGCGCCTCGTCGGGTGTGCGGGTGCGTACCACCACTGACGCAAGGGGTTGCCGCACCTTGAGGCCGGCCTTGCTGCGGGCGGCGCGGCCCATGCTGGAAACGCGAATGGCGAGGCGCGTTGCGTCCATGATGGCGTCGTCAATCAGCGACGGGTCGGCTACCGGATAGTCGGTCAGGTGGACACTGTCGGGCGCGTCGGGGTTGAAGCGGAGTTCCAGGTTGCGGTACATCTGCTCGGAAACAAAGGGCGCCAGCGGGGCCATGAGGCGGGCCACGGTGGTGAGGCAGCGGTACAGGGTCGCGTAGGCGCCCAGCTTGTCGGCGTCGGCTTCGCTCTTCCAGAAGCGGCGACGGGAACGGCGGACGTACCAGTTGGACAGCGTGTCGATGAATTCGGCGATGCGGCGTCCGGCGTCGGTGGGGTTGTAGTTGTCGAGATGGCCGTCAACTACCTGTACCAACTGGTTCAGTTCGGCCAGAACCCAGCGGTCCAGCTCGGCCTCGGGCCGCCAATCGGCGGGGATTTGCGACGGCTCGAATTCATCGATGTTAGCGTAGTTGGTGAAGAAGGAATAGACGTTCCACAGGGTCAGCAGCACCTGACGCAGGGTCTGCTGCACCAGCCTGTCTGAGAACCGGCGGGGTTCGCCGGGATGGGACGCGGTGAACAGATACCAGCGCAGGGCATCGGCTCCGTGGGTGTCCAGGATGCTGTCGGGTTCGACGATGTTGCCCAGCCGCTTGCTCATCTTGCGGCCGCGGCCATCCAGGATGAGGCCCAGGCAGATGACATTGCGGTAGGCAATGTCGTCCTGCATCAGCGTCGAAAGGGCGTGCAGGCTGTAGAACCAGCCACGGGTCTGGTCAACGGCTTCGCAGATGTAGTCGGCGGGCAGGCGGCCGTCGGTCTCAATATCGCGGTTCTCGAAGGGATAATGCCACTGGGCGAGGGGCATCATGCCCGAGTCGAACCAGCAGTCCATCACCTCGGGGATGCGCCGGAACGCGCCGTTGCAGGCGTTGGATGGGCAAGGCCAAGTGACATCATCAACGTAGGGCCGGTGGAGGTCCAGGTCTTCCAGGTTCTTGCCGCAACGTTGCGACAACTCCTCCACTCCGCCGAGGCAATCCATGCCGCCGCACTCGTCACACTGCCAGATTGGGATGGGCGTGCCCCAGTAGCGTTCCCGGGAGATGGCCCAGTCCACGTTGTTGCGCAGCCATTCGCCAAACCGGCCCTCGCGGATGTGTTCCGGGTACCAGTTGATGCGGGAGTTGTTGCCCACCAGCCGGTCTTTCACTGCGGTGGTGCGGATGTACCAGGACGTCTTGGCGTAGTAGAGGAGCGGGGTGTCGCAGCGCCAGCAGAACGGGTAGGTGTGACGATAGACGCCCTGGTGGTACAGCAGGCCCCGAGATTCCAGGTCGGCCAGGATTTCGGGATCGGCGTCCTTGACGAACTTGCCGGCGAAGGGGTAGTTGCCGGTGATGACGCCCTGTAAATCGACTGGCTGCACGAAGGCCAGATGATGTTCGCGTCCCAGGCCCAGGTCCTCATCACCGAAGGCCGGGGCGATGTGAACGATGCCGCTGCCGTCGTCCATGCTCACAAAGTCGGCGGACACTACTTTGGTGGAATAAGCATCAACATCTTCCAACGAGGTCTGGCCGTCGTCGTTCGCGATGAACTGGCGGATGGGAGTGCCATACTTGGAGGCGTCGTACAGTGGCCGGTAGGACAGGCCGACCAGTTCGCTGCCTTTCACTTCCTGCGTAACGGTGTAGTCGCCCTGCAGCACTTCCAGGAGCGCGGTGGCCAGTGCCATTCTGATCGTACCGCCGGCGTTGTTGGTGGTTTCAACGATGGAGTAGTCGGCGTCCTCGCTGACGGCCAGGGCGGTGTTGCCGGGCAGCGTCCACGGCGTCGTGGTCCACGCCAGGAAGTAGGACGGAACGTCGGGCGCGGAACCGCCCAGCCACTCGGTGGCCTCGAATGTTACGAAAGTTGACGGGTCTGGCGTGTTCTCGCGGTAACCCAGAGCGACCTCATGGGACGAAAGGCTGGAGACGCAGCGGGGGCAGTGCGGAGCGCCGCGCCGATCCTGGTAGAGCAGGCCCCGGTCCCACAACTGCTTGAGAATCCACCAGCCGGTCTCGATGTAGTTGTTTTCCAGGGTCACGTAGGGGTCTTCCATATCGACCCAGTAGCCGATACGGTCGGTCATAACCTCCCAATCCTTGACGTACCGGAAAACGCTCTCGCGGCAACGTTTGTTGAATTCGGCGATACCGAATTCTTCGATTTCCCTTTTGGAAGACAAACCGAGTTCCTGTTCGATCTGGAGCTCAACCGGCAGGCCGTGGGTGTCCCAGCCGCCTTTGCGGATCACCCGGCAGCCCTTCATGGTGCGGTACCGGGAGATGACGTCCTTGAATACGCGGGCCAGGACGTGGTGAATGCCCGGGCTCCCGTTGGCGGTGGGCGGCCCTTCGTACATCATGAACAGGGGCGCGTCGGGCCGTTCGTCGTAAGAACGGCGAAACACTTCCTGCTCCTTCCAGTATTCCAGAACCTCGGCATCCAGGTCGGGGAAATTGACCCGGCTGGAAACCACGTCAAACATAGCCGGCATACCTAAAAACCTCCCTCCGGGAATTAACGCCAGAAGGCGTGAAAATGGTGCAGCGGCCCATGCCCCTGCCCAATCGGGTAGGCCGCGCTGATGGCGGCGGTCACGTAGTCCTTGGCCTGCCTCACTGCCGCCGGCGTTTCCAGCCCGTGGGCCAGGCCGGCGGCCACGGCGGAAGCGAACGTGCAGCCGGTGCCGTGGGTATTGGTGGAGGGGATGCGCTCGGCGGTGAACTCCAGGAACTCTTCCCCATCATACAGGACGTCGGTCGGAGGCCCTTCCCGGTGTCCGCCTTTAACAACGACGGATTTAGCGCCCATGCCAATGATGGCTTCCGCAGCCCGGCGCACGTCGTCGTCGGACTCGATGGATCGTCCCGTCAATTCCTCGGCCTCCGGAATATTGGGCGTGACTACTTTTGCCAGCGGGATCAGCTCGCTACAGATCGTAGCGATGGCTTCCTCCCGCAGCAGACGGTCGCCGCTTTTGGCAACCATCACCGGGTCCACCACAAGATTGGTGATACCGTGACGGCGGACGGCTTCGGCTACGGTGGCAACGATGGCAGAGGAAGACAACATTCCGGTTTTCACCGCGTCCGCGCCGATGTCGGACACCACCGCGTCGATTTGCGCAGCGATCACATCAGTGGGGATTTCGTGAACCGCGGTTACGCCCACCGTGTTCTGCGCGGTGATGGCGGTGAGCGTCGATGTGCCGAACACGCCCAGCGCGGAATAGGTCTTCAGGTCGGCTTGTATGCCGGCGCCTCCTCCGGAGTCTGACCCGGCGATGGTCATCGCGGTTGGCGGTCTGGATGAACTCATGGTATCTGCCAATTGTAAGGCAAGGTTCAAATGAGTCGGGCCTAGTCGGGATTCTCGGGGATGCGCCAGTCGTCAGTCCCGGCGTTCTCGTCGGGCCCGGTCGGCAGATTCATGGCAACCGCTGCATCCCGCAGTACGCTGATGTGCTCTTCATCGGAAAGGACGCCGATGTGCAGCGCCGGCAGGGTTTCAATGTTCAAGCCGGCAGCCAGGCCGAGCTCCAGAGAAAGACGCACGGCGGACTGGTTATCGGCGGCTTCGGTGATGATGACGAAGTCGTAGCGGCCCAGGACGGCGTATTGAGTGAGAACCTTGCCGGCGGCGGTTTCAACGGCGGCGGCGGCTTCGCTGAGCAGATTGGGGTTGTCATGCCCCATGCGTCGGCCCTGTCCGGTAAGGTTGGCGAGCATTACGTAAAGAGGCATTATCGGGCACCTTTTGCAGAGATGATCAGGGAGGAACCGCAGGTAGTATAGCATTGCGGGGCCAGGCGGAATTTCGGCAATGACAGCCGAAAACCGGGCGTGCTATCATCCCGACGGTTATCTTCAGGACAAAGCGGCGGGGATGCGCCCACAGGAGGTCTGCCATGGACATCGGCTTGAATATGTCGATTTCTACCAACTCGATAGACGTAGCGGAGATTGCGGCCAAGGCCGAAGCTTTGGGGTTCGAATCGATCTGGCTCCCTGAGCACCCGGTCATGCCCGTCAATACCGCCTCCAAGTATCCCGGTTCGCCTGACGGCTCCATACCCGATTACATGAGCGACATGGCGGATCCCTACATAGGGCTGGCCAGAGCTTCCGCGGTTACGTCCACCATTAAATTGGGAACCGGTATCACACTGATACCGGAGCGCAATCCCCTGGTGCTGGCGGGCGCAATCGCATCGCTTGACCGCTTCTCCGGCGGCCGGTTCCTCCTGGGCATTGGCACCGGCTGGCTCCGGGAGGAAACCGAGATCATGGGCGGCGACTTTGACCACCGCTGGACCCAGGCCCGGGAATCCATCGAGGTGATGCGGGCTTTGTGGACGCAGGATGCCGCCGAATATCACGGGTGCTACTACGACTTCCCGCCCGTTCAGTGCAACCCCAAGCCCGCTCAGGAAGGCGGGCCGCCGGTCATCCTGGGCGGCAACGCTCGCAACGTGTTCCGGCGAGTCGCCCGGTGGGGCGACGGCTGGATGCCCACGGCGTCCAGCCCGGAACAGATCGCCGCCGGGCGGGCCGCCATTGACGAGTTGGCCGAGGCGTCGGGCCGGGACCCTTCTGGCATCGGCATCACCGTGTTTGGACAACCCGCAGACCGGGGCTTGATCTCCCAGTTTGAAAGCGCCGGCGCCAACCGCGTCATAGTCCGCCTTGGCGACACTACCAGTCCACAGGCATTGGAAGAAATCGAACGCATCGCGCAAGCCGTCTTGTGAACGCTCTGCGGTCTTTGCGGGGCGACGCAATGCGTCGCCCTTTTTTGATGTCTGGTTGGCCTATTTTGACCTAGTATCGTGTGCTTTGATATATCAAGGCTTGGCATATTCTACATTTGAAAGCATGATGTTAAATTACTGATAATTCGCAACGTATAATTTACGATATGCGCTATAAACGCAAAATAATAGCGGAATCCATCTAAATTAGCGCTCTTTTTCAACAGTTTTTCGCAATTGGAATGGCGCGAATCCGGTTTGACTGCGCCTACCGGTATTGCCTATATTGCCCGAACCTGAGTCCGGCGGCGACGGGTTCGCCGTTGGGTAAGGCACACCTACAGATCTACTCTATACAAATTGGAGGACCTGTATGTCGTATAGACGGTTTCTGCGATACCCGATAGCAACGCTGGCGGTGGCGCTGGCGACGACTGCGGTGATTGTCGGCTGCGGTGGCGCAGCGGAGGAAACGGCGGCGCCCGCCGCTCCGGCTCCCGCGCAACCGCAGCAACAGGCACAACAGCCGGCCCAGCCGGCCGCCACCCAGCCGCCGGCAGAAGTGAGGGCAACCAACACCCCGGTGCCCCAGGACGCTACCCTGGCGCCCACGCCGACCCAGCGCGCCTCCGTGTTGCAGGCGACGCCGCGGCCGACGCTGGCCCCCCAAACCCAGGGAGAACTGGTCACTGACCGGCTGATCGCCGTGCTGGACCCGCCCTCGCTGGAATCCATGCTTGACTGCGAAGTCACCGGTTCCGGCGTGGTCAACTATCGAATGTCCAACGAGTTCATGGTGGACGCCAGCCGATTCGATGGCTCCTACGAGCCGATGCTCGCCACCGAGTGGAGCATTACCGACGACGGGCGGACCTGGAACTTCAAGCTCCGGCAGGGCGTACGATGGCATGACGATTGGGGCGAATTCACGGCAAGGGACGTAAAACACTCCCTGGCCTATTACACCAACCCCGAATGTCGCGCGTCCTACTCCGACTATTTCCGCAGCGACCCTGGCAGTGACGTTGAAATCGTCAACGACTACGAAGTCAACATTCACATGGAGAAGCGGCCGGCAGTGGACTTCCTTTACTGGTTCTCCGGCTATCGCGGGGTTCCCATCAGCAGCGCCGCCCAGTGGAATCAAGCCTGCCCCAACGGTGAAGCCGACTTTGGCAGCACCGAAGCCGGCGATCCCCTGGGGTACTGCAAAGCCAGCCGCGACGCCGTGTACGAAAAGTCGTCGCGCACCGGCCCCTACGAATACGTCAGTTTCGAGGAGGGCGTTGGTTGGGAGTGGTCCCGTGTCGATTACGACCACTGGCGTGTGAACCCCGAGTTCGCTGAAATCGAAATCAAGGACGTGCGTGAGCCGGCCACCCGCCTGGCGATCATGCAGGCTCGTGAGGGGCACATCGCCGCGATTAACCGTGCGCTGCTCCAGGACGCAATTGACGACGGCCTGGAAGTGTTCGACAGCTCCGTTACGGCGCAGACCACCTTCGCCATCTTCGGCGGCATGTACTTCGCAACGGGCGCAAAAGGCATAGATGTCAACGCTTCCGCCGAACAGCAGGCATCCGACCGGGACGCCTACAACATCGTGGCTGCCCGAGATGAGATGCATCCCTGGAACGACCCCGGCGAAAGCGGCAAAATGGTTAGGATGGCTATGAACAAGGCCCTGGACCGGGACCAGATCAACGACGCCATCTTCAAGGGAGCGGGCGGACGCCAGTGGGTGGCGACGCTGGTTCCCGACTTCCCCGGCGGCTACAACCCGGAGTGGGAAGACAGCTGGGACGAGTTGTACGGCTACGACCCGGAAACCGCCAAGCAGTTGTTGGCGGACGCCGGTTATCCCAACGGTTTCTCGTTCCGCATTCCGGTGTTCCCGCTGAGCGGCGTGCCGGAGATGCCGGACATGATGGAAGCCATGGCCAAGTTCTGGACTGAGATCGGCCTTGACCCACAGCTTGACCCCATCGAGTTCTCCAACTGGCGGAACGAATATCGCGGGTTGAACACCGACTGCTGCATTTATCCCTTCCGGGGCCCCGCGGCGCCCATCGACACCCGCGTCCACTTCTACTTCAGCGCGGAGCGGTTCTTCAGGGCGTACAGCAGCGACGACATCCAGGAGAACAAGAACAAGGCCCTGCGGGCTTTGAACGAAGCGGACGCCACCGCCGACTGGCAGAAAGTGTCCGACGAAATCTTCTATGAAGCAGGCACCATCCCCGGCTGGACGCTGCCCGTCAGCGCGGTGGTGGACCCGGACGTGGTCGCGGAGTACATCTTCCTTGGCCCCAACAACGGCAACTACGTCTATCTCGAATACGTGAAAGGCGTGCGCGAATAGGCGAAACCAAACACTCTCGTGTGCAAATCCCGGCGTTGCGAACCTGACACTCGCAGCGTCGGGCTTGCCGTAAGACGGTGGACCCTTCCCACCCTAATGGTTGAGAACAGGCACCATGCAACGCTTCATAGTTCTGAGGTTATTACAGGGTTTGCTGGCGGTCTTCGCCATCAGCCTGATCGTTTTTTCGTTGTCGCGGGTCGCGGGTGACCCGCTGGCGGCCATCCTGGACGACGAATCGGGCAAGGAGCAGATCGAGCTGCTGCGGAAGCAGTGGGGACTGGACGAGCCGTTGCACGTCCAATACTTCACCTACATGAAGCGGCTGCTCACCGGCGACCTGGGCACGTCGTTCAAGTGGGACCGCCCGGTTGCGGAACTCATCATTGAAAGGCTGCCCGCAACTCTGCAACTTTCGGCCTTTGCCCTCATCGTCACCGGTGCGATCGCCTTTCCCATTGGGGTGTTATCGGCGGTCAAGAAGGACTCGTGGTTTGACACCGGCGGCAAAATGTTCGCCATATTAGGACAGTCCGCGCCGACCTTCGCCGTGGGACTGATTCTGATGTGGATTTTCGCGGTCCAGTTGGGCTGGCTGCCTACGTCGGGCAAGGGCGGAGTGAAGCACATGCTGTTGCCCGGCTTCGCGCTGGGGTACTACAACGTGGCTGCGATCATGCGGTTGACCCGGTCGTCAATGCTGGACGTCCTGGATGCCGAGTACGTCAAGCTGGCCCGCATCAAGGGCATTCCCGAATGGAAGATTATCTGGAAGCACTGCTTCCGCAACGCCCTGATTGGTCCATTGACTTACTTCAGCCTGATCTTCGCCATATTGATCACCGGCTCGGTGGTCATCGAGACCGTGTTCGCATGGCCCGGATTGGGATTGATGGTGATTGAAGCCATCAACTCCAAAGATCACATCACGGTACAAGCGGTGGTTATGCTGTTCGCCTTGCTTTACGTGGCGATCAACATCATCACGGACGTCACATACGCGTACGTTGACCCGCGCATCCGATACGGATAGGCGTAGCCGGAGGGAAAAAGACTTATGGCTGTACAGACAACCGCTCCGGGCGCACAGGTCGGTGGCGCCGCTGCGGCTGCAGCACCGGAATCATTCGGCACCAAAGCGTGGCGCGAAATCCGCCGGTTCCCGGTAGTGCCATCGTTTATTCTCATTGTCCTGCTGGTGATCCCGGCGATCTTTGCCGACCTGCTGGCGCCACACGACCATCTGCTGGGCAACCTCGAACGGGTACTGGAACCGCCGGCCTGGGTGACCGACCGGGAAAGTGAACGGGTCATTGTCCAGCGGGCCAGAGACAACAACGCTGAGGTCAGCCTTAACAACGCTCGCCGCAACATCGACAGCGGCGCCGGGACCCTGATTGACGCCAACGGCAACGGCCAACCGGACATTGGCGAAACCATGGTGCGCGTCGAGCCCGGCGGCAGTTGGGAATACCCATTCGGCACCGACAAGCAGGGACGCGACGTGTTGAGCCGACTCATGCACGGGGCGCGCATATCCCTGGCGGTTTCGTGTCTCGCCATCCTGCTGGGCGGTTTCCTGGGAACCGGGTTGGGCATGCTGGCCGCGTTCAAGGGAGGGCTGGTGGACGCCATCCTGATGCGGATCGTGGACATCAAGCTGGCATTCCCCTCGATCCTGTTGGCGCTCACCCTGGTAGTGGCGATTGGATCCGGCTTCAGCACCGTGGTCATCGTGATCGCCTTGCTTCTGTGGGCGCGCTACGCCCGCGTGGTTCGGGGTGAGGCATTGACCATCAAGGAACGCGATTTCATTGATCGCGCCCGCGTGTCTGGAGCCTCCAACCTCAGAATCATGCTCAGGCACATCTTCCCCAACGTCTTCAACACGGTCATCGTGCTGGCGACGCTGGAAGTGGGGCACGTGATCATTCTGGAAGCGACCCTGAGCTTCCTCGGAGCGGGCATCCCACGACCTCAACCCGCCTGGGGTTTGATGGCCGCGGACGGTCGAGAGGTCATCACCAGTTCGTGGTGGATCTTCTTGTTCCCCTGCCTGGCCATCGTGCTGACCGTGCTATCCATGAACCTGCTGGGCGACTGGCTCAGGGACCGGCTTGATCCCAAGCTGCGCAACGTCTAGGCCAGGCCAACGACGCAGTACCGAACACTCGAAACCCAACCGACAGTGGAGGATGACTAACGTAAAGCACTGAGACAAAACCCAACTCGTTAAGGAGGGGTGCAATGAGAAGGAAACGAGCATTTCGATGGCCGATAATTCTCGCCGCGGCAACCACGCTGGCCGCAATATTCCTTGTCGGGTGCGGCGGAGCTGCTGAAGAATCCGCTCCGTCGCAACCGGTCAGCGCGCCGGCGGCGGCCCAAACCGCGCCCACGGCGGCCCCGGCTCCCCAGCAGCAACAGCCGCAGGCAGCAGCAGCCACCGCGACCGTAGCCCCTCCGCCGGCGACCTCAGCCCCAACGCGCCCCTCGTTCGTCGGTACCACTCCGGTTGCTCAGCCCCAACCCACGGTTGCAGCCGCAGCCAATGAGGGCGAACTCAAGACCAATGACCTCGTCTTCCTGTTCTCGCAGCAGACCCGCCAGGGCATCATGGACTGCGACGTAACGGGGAGCGCCACGAGCCAACACCGACCGTCTCATGAGTTCCTGATCGACGCCAACCGTTATGACGGATCCCTGGAACCTCAATTGGCGACCGACTGGAGTGTCAGCGACGACGGGAGGACGTGGAACTTCAAACTGCGCGAGGGAGTCAACTTCCATTTCGGGTACGGAGAATTCACGGCTCACGACATTGTCAACTCGCTGAATTACTACACCAATCCCGTGTGTGGCGCGTCCTACTCGGACTACTTCCGCACTAACCCGCAGGCGCTGCCGGAAGTCATCAGCGACTATGAGATCAATATCACGATGGGCGCTCGCCCCGAGTTGATCTTCGACTATTGGATCTCCGGCTACCGCGGTCTCCCTATGAGCAGCAAAGCCCAATGGGACACCGGTTGCCCCAACGGAGCGGCGGATTACGAGTCGTTCGCGGAAGTGCCTCACCTGGAAGGATATTGCTCGGCCGGCGAGCCAGCCCTGCTCGAAGAAGGCCCGGCCCGTCTCGGGCCCTACCAGTTCGCCAATTTCGAGAAGGGCATTGGCTGGCTATGGGAACGCGCTCCCGGTGAACACTACCGCGTTACTCCCGACTGGGATACCATTGAAATCAAGATCATCGAGGAGGCGTCCACCCGCCTGGCGGCCATGCTGGCTCGTGAGGCCCATCTGGCCACGATCGACCGGGCGCTGGTCGGTGAAGCGCTGGACGCTGGTCTGGATCTTGCGCCCAGCCAGGTGGTTGCCGTCAACAGCATGATGGTCTTCGGCGGTATGTACTACGCTACCAAGGAAGGGCCTGAGTTCGAGCCCTACTCCGCCGCATCCTACGACCCCACCGTTCCGTGGGCAGCGCCGGGCGATGCTGGCAAGATGGTCCGCATGGCGATGAACAAGGCCATCGACCGCGACGCCATCAGAGAAAACCTCTTTGACGGTCAGGGCGCCGAGGGCCGCGTCGCCGGCCTGATCCCCAGCGCCGAAGCGTTCGGTGGCGAGTACGCGGGATACAATCCGGAATGGGAAAGTTCCTGGGAAGAGCTCTACGGCTTCGACCCAGAACGGGCCCGGGAACTCCTGGCAGAGGCCGGCTATCCCAACGGGTTCAACGTACCGATCATCAGCTACACCATGAGCGGCCTGCCTGAGATGAAGGACTACGTGGTGGCAATAGCCGGCATGTGGGAGAACATCGGCCTGACCACGGAGATTCGCGAGATGGAATTCTCGCAGTGGCGGCAGGAATATCGTGGCGCGACCACCAACTGCTGCATCTATCCCTTCCGGGGTTACGCCGAGCCGCCCCACCCCACGATTCACTTCGCATACAGCCCGGAACGGTTCATGCGGTTCTACGTCAGCGATACCGTTTGGCAAAACACCTTCAACGCCCTGAACTCCCTCAACTTCGAGGAGCAGTTGGGCTACTGGCACGCGGCTACGGACGAACTATTCTACGAGGTGGCGTCGATCCCGTTGCATACGCTGTCGGTGCAGGTGGTGATCGACCCGGAGGTGGTTGAGGAGTACATTTACCTCGGCCCCTACGGCGGACAATTCACCGACCTGGAACACATCAAGGGCGTCCGTTACTGACCACATCGGTCAAACGAAGAGCGTCAACTTAGGGAGTTCCGTTCTCCGGCGTCGACTCGGTTTGAGTCGACGCCGGAGCAACCGACCTTAACAGGGAAAAAGGAACGGACCGGACATGCAGGCATACATATTGAGGCGAGTCGTTCAGGGAATTTTGGCGATCTTCGTAATCTGCACGGTGACCTTTGCGTTGGCCCGCGTTTCCGGCGACCCGCTTAACGTCCTTTTGCCGGAAGAGGCCTCCGAAGAGCAGATAGAGTTGATCAAGGCCGAATGGGGTCTGGATAAACCCCTACACATGCAATATCTCCAGTACCTCGGAAAATTGTTCCGGGGCGATCTGGGCGAAGCGATCGCGTGGCCCAATTCCACCGCGACTGAACTGATAGTGCAGCGGCTGCCAAACACCATAAAGTTGTCCGCCCTTGCGCTCATCGTCAGCGGCGTGATCGCGTTTCCGGTGGGCGTCCTGGTCGCCATCAAGAAAGACACGCCCTTCGACTATGGTGGCAAATTGTTCGCCATCCTCGGGCAGTCTGCGCCCACCTTCGCCGTCGGGTTGATACTGATGTGGATATTCGCCGTCCAGTTGAATATTTTCCCAACTTCAGGCAGCGGAGGAATCGAATACATTATCCTCCCTGCCCTGGCGTTGGGGTATTACAACGTGGCGGCTCTGATGCGCCTGACCCGTTCATCAATGTTGGAAGTCCTCGACACCGAGTATGTAAAGCTGGCTCGAATCAAAGGCGTGCCCGAGTGGAAAGTCGTCTGGAAACACTGCTTCCGGAACGCCTTGATCGTCCCTCTCACATACTTTGGACTTATCGGCGCGGTACTCATCACCGGATCGGTGGTGATCGAAACGGTGTTTGCATGGCCTGGACTGGGACACCTGGTTATCAAGGCCATCCTGTTCCGAGACTACGTGGTGGTGCAGGCGGTGGTCCTGTTGTTTGCCACCGCGTTCGTCATCATCAACATCATGGTGGACGTGTTGTACGCGTATATTGACCCACGGATCCGGTACACATAGGTAGGTCCGAAAACTGCTGCGGACAGCGCCAGGCGTGCGGCAATGAACGAGGTGTGAAATGGCAGCCGTCACTACTAGCCCAGAGGTAACCGGGGTCGATACTCAGCAGCGCGCTGGTCGGGTCGCGAAAGTGGTCCGGGCGATCCGCGAACTGCCGCTCATACCCTTGGTCGTGCTCATATTCCTGCTGGTGATTCCCGCGATCTTCGCGAATCAACTGGCGCCTCACAACCAGCGCATCGGCGTACTGGACGACGCGAAGCTGCCGCCCTTCTGGGTATCCGAAAGCTTCGAGTCGCGGACGGTGGTGCAGCGCGCGGACAAGGATCGCCTGGATGTTGAGATTGGCCTCACCAATGCGCAGCGCAAGGTGGAACGCGGCGAAGCCACTATCCTGAGCGGAGGTGAAGACGGGACGGTCGATCCCGGTGATACCCTCCGGTTCCAGGCCAACAAGGGCGGGTCCATGGAGTATCCGTTGGGTACCGACAAGCAAGGCCGCGACATCCTGAGCCGGATCATGCACGGCGCCCGCATTTCGTTGATGGTCTCTTCGCTGGCTATTCTGCTTGGCGGGGGTCTGGGAACCCTGCTCGGGATGATGGCCGCCTACCGGGGCGGCAAGACCGATGCGATCATCATGCGCATCGTTGACATCAAGCTGGCGTTCCCGTCAATCCTGCTGGCGCTGGTGCTGGTGGCCGCGATCGGGGCCGGGTTCACCACCGTCATCGTCGTGATCGCGGTGTTGCTGTGGGCCCGTTACGCTCGCGTGGTACGCGGCGAAGCGTTGGCGATCAAGCAACAGGACTTCATCGACCGGGCCCGGGTTTCCGGAGCGTCAAACGCGCGAATAATGATGCGGCACATCTTCCCCAACCTGGTCAATACAGTGGTAGTATTGGCTACCCTGGAGGTGGGCCACGTTATAATCCTGGAATCTACTCTCAGCTTCCTGGGCGCCGGCATTCCGGCCCCCACCCCGGCATGGGGAGTCATGGTAGCCGATGGCAGGGACCTGATTACCACCGCATGGTGGATTTTCCTGTTCCCTTGCCTAGCCATCGTGCTTACGGTACTCTCTATGAACCTGCTGGGAGACTGGCTGAGGGATAAACTGGACCCCAAATTGAGGAACGTTTAAGCCATGACAGCTGTACAGACCGCCACAGACACCATCCTCGAGGTCAATGACCTCAAAACGTACATCTTCACCCGCGCCGCCACCGTGAAAGCGGTGGACGGCATCTCGTTCAACCTGCGCAAGGGTGAAACCCTGGGCATTGTCGGGGAATCGGGTTGCGGCAAAACGATGACGGCCCTTTCGTTACTGCGGCTGGTGCCCAAGCCGGCCGGGCGAATAGTTGAGGGGGAAATCGTTCTCAACGGAGAGGACATTCTGCAGAAGAGTGAAGACGAAATGCGCGACGTGCGCGGCCGTCAGATCTCCATGATTCTCCAGGACCCGCAGACTTCCCTGAACCCGGTATTCACCATCGGGAACCAGCTGCGGGAGGCCCTGGGCATAGCCCACCGGGAAAACAAGAGCTCCATGCTGTCGCGGGCCGTTGACGCACTGCGCAAGGTGAACGTGGCCGCGCCGGAACGCCGCCTGGACGACTACCCGCACCAGATGTCGGGCGGCATGAAGCAGCGCGTCGTCGGCGCCATTGCCATGTCGTGCGAACCCGGCGTTATCATTGCGGACGAGCCAACCACCGCATTGGACGTCACCATCCAGTTGCAGTACCTGCGCCTGCTGAAAGAAATCCAGGCCGAAACCGGGCTGGCCATCATCTTCATCACCCACGACTTTGGAGTGGTGGCCCGGATGTGCGACCGCGTGGCGGTAATGTACGCGGGGCGCATCATCGAGCAGGGCGACGTGCGTGACATCTTCAGCCGCCCGGCGCATCCTTACACCCAGGCGCTGATCAATTCGGTTCCCAAACTGGAACAGAGCGTGGACCGGCTGTACTCCATTGACGGCCAGCCGCCGCTGCTCTCCAACCTGCCGGAGGGTTGTCGGTTTGCGCCGCGTTGCCCGTACGTCAGCGACCAGTGCTACGAAGCCTACCCCTCATCCTACCAACTGGACGAAGGACATCACGCCGACTGCTGGGCCCTGGACGCCAACTGGCAGGGCACGCCGATTGAGGAATTCGTGCCTCCGACCGGAACCGCAGGATAGCGCCGGTCAAGCCCGTTACAATCTGATTATCTTTGAGGAGGACTGCTCCCCATGGCAGTGGCTACTAACAACGACGCTCTTCTGGAAGTTCGCAACCTGAAAAAATATTTCCCCGTGACCAAGGGCCTCGTCCTGATGAAAACCATCGGGTACGTTCAGGCCGTGGACGGCATTTCGTTCTCGATCAAGCAGGGCGAAACGGTTGGACTGGTCGGCGAATCGGGCTGCGGGAAGACGACCACCAGCAAGCTGCTGCTTCGCCTGGAAAATCCCACCGAAGGCGACATTCTGCTGGAAGGCCGAGACATCAACACCTTCCGGGGGGCTGAGCTGCAGGACTACCGCACCACGGTGCAGGCCGTGTTCCAGGACCCGTGGTCGTCGCTGAGTCCCCGTATGAGGGTACGCGACATCGTCTCGGAGCCGCTGGTGGTCAACCGCAACGTGACCACCCAGGAAAAGAACGAGCGCGTCGCCGAGGTGTTGCAGCAGGTCGGCCTGCACGCTCAGCAGGCTACCAACTATCCGCACGAATTTAGCGGCGGACAGAGGCAGCGCATCGCAGTAGCGTCCGCACTGGTTTCTTACCCGAAGCTGATCGTACTGGACGAGCCGGTTTCAGCCCTTGACGTGTCGATCCGCGCCCAGGTGATGAACCTGCTGAAAGACTTGCAGGAACAGTACAACGTGAGCTACCTGCTCATCGCGCACAACCTGGCTACCGTGCGCTACATGGCGCACGAGACGGCGGTGATGTACCTGGGTCAGATCGTGGAGTACGCTGAAACGGAAGAGCTGTACAACAACGCGCTCCACCCCTACACGCGTGCGCTGTTCTCCGCCGCGCTGCCGTCGCATCCGGACCTGATTCGCGAAGACATCGTCCTGCAGGGCGAGGTGCCGTCGCCCATCAACCCGCCGAGCGGCTGCCGTTTCCATCCGCGCTGTCCTTTCGCCATGCCCCAATGTTCGGAAGAAGCGCCGGTGGAGAAAGAGGTTTCGCCCGGGCACCGCGTTTCGTGCCATCTGTACTGACCGTTTCCGGAAGGCAACAGGAAAACCCGCCCCCGAATGTGTGGGCGGGTTTTTTGCTGTACGCCTGGATTCCCGCTTTCGCGGGAATGACGGTGAAGGTAAACGGAATGACGATCAGCGTAGGCGGAATGACGTGAAAGAACTTGGCTCATTTGATGCCGTAGATGTTGCCGTCGTTGGTGCGCACAATCAGCAGTTCGTTGCTCAGCGTTGGCGGGATTTTTACTGCCGAACTGAGGGAGATTCTCCAGTCCAACGACCCGTCGTGCCGGTCCAGAGAATACAGATTTCCCGAATCGTCCCCGAAGACTAACCGGTCTTTCACGATCAGCGGCGACGCGTGAATGGCATCATCGGCCGAGAAAGTCCACAGCTCAGAGCCATCGACAGCGTCCAGGGCGTACATGTTGTGGTCATAGCCACCTACGTAAAGGACACTGCCGTTGTCGCCGTCGGACAAAGCGGGCGAGCTGAAAATCCCCTGCAGCGGATTTTCCGGCGAAAAGCGCCACAATCCGCCCTGCTGTCCGGGAGGACGCGGCACCCCCGGCACTTGCCAGAGCCACAATTGCGCCCAGATTTTCTTGAACTGGTACAAACCGGGGACTTCACGCTCCTCCGCGCTCACCGCGTACAACTGGCCGCTGGACGGGAAATATGCCCGGGTTCCGTCCGCCGAGACCACCGGGGAACCGGCGATGGTTTTGAGGGTGCGATAGCGAAACCACTCCTGGCCCGTGCGCGCCGAAAGGATATAGAAAATTCCCTTGTCGTCTCCCACAAACAGCCGGCCGTCATAGATGGCCACGGAGGCGCTGGCGTTGCTGTCCAGTTGGGTCCGCCAGATTAGCGAACCACTACGGGCGTCCAGGGCGTACAGCCAAGCCTTGCCGGAGCTGATATAGACCAGACCGTCGGACACCACCGGGGCGACTTCCACCGTATCTTCGGCCGGGAAACTCCACCAGGCATCGCCATTCAGGGTGCTCCAGGCATTAACGGTGTGGTCGGTGCTGCCAAAAAAGAGGTATGACTCGACCACCGCGGCCGCTCCGGTGATCCGCCCCGGAGTTGCCCCCTTCCAGCCTTCCCTGATCTGTCCGTCGTGTTCGGCTATTTTGTAAATGCCATTTGCGGAACCGACATAAGCATTGGCGTGCTGGGCCACCGGTTCGGAATCCAACGGCTCCGGAATGAAACTGTTCCAGACGACCTCGCCGTCCGGAGGCGGATAGCCGACTTCCATGCTCCTGCTGTTGCGCAGGTCTCGACCGCTGACCGTCCAAACCCCGGGGCCGACGTCAGCCGTCATCTCAGACTGAATTTTTTTGAGCAGGATCACCGGATTCGGCGCGAACGGGTAGTTCAGCCAGATTACGAACACCAGGAACAAGGAAACCGCTGCGGAGAAGATGATTCGTTTCCAGGAAATCCGGCTCAACAGCCAGTTGTGCCGGCGATGCTGCGCCCACGCCGGCAGACGGACCACCACCCGAGAGCATCGCTGACAGCGCGTGCCAATGCGCTGGTTGGATTGACCGCAGTATGGGCAATCCGACAACAGGCGATCCTCGGCGACAGCGTCATCATCGGGCAGGCGGACCTGACCAACGCCCGCCGGGGTTGGCGCCACAGGGGGTGATTCCGCCGAACTTGATCCGACCGGGTTTGATCCAACAGGGTTCGGGCCCACGGGTTCGGCAACCATGGCGGCGGGAAGCTCAACCATGGGGGCCGGCGCCCCTTCCGAACCGAGAGATAGGGCCTCCTGGCCGGCCGCGACCGGGGGGCCGGCGGGCAGGTCCGGCATCGGCGCGCTGCCGGCATCGGGCGCTGGGGCAGGCAAAGGAGATCCTTCCTGTTCCCTCAGTCGGCCGGTGATCCGCCGGAGAATGTTGCCGAAACCTGCCATTTATCCTGGAACCGTACGATTACCCGGCGAGACCGGATTCCCGCTTTCGCGGGAATGGCGGAAAGGTACGCGGGAATGACGGCATTTGCCCACCAGCCCTAGTTGTCCGTCAGTGAGCCGTTGATCAACAGCTTGCGCACGCCCGGCGTGAGTTCGCGGGCGCGCTCCAAAAGTCCATCTCCGCTTACGTTGGTGATGGGATGCGGGCACATCAGATAGGGGAAGTTTGGAACCCCCATGAGCCGGGTGTAAGCGCGGGCGGTGTTGGCGAAAACGGTCGTGATGATCGTTGCCGCCGGGATGCCCTGGCGCTCCAAGGTAATTCCGTCGTGCAAACTGCCCGACGAGCAGCCCCCTCAATCACCCACACCCGCGATCACGAAGTCGGCGTTGCGGTGCAGGTCGGCCATGACTTCAGGAAATGGCGGCAGGGAGGCGCTGTGCTTGGTAACGTGGAAGATGTCGGCAAATTCAAACTCGGCGTCCAGCTCACGGGCGATGGCCCAGAGGATGGCGTCGGAATTGGCCTTGGAGTTGTCCAGCAGGCCCAGGCGCTTGCCGCGCAGGTCAATCGGCCGCGGAGCCATCACCATCGCGGTTTCACCCGGATCAAAGCCGGTGGGGTCAATGAGTTGCACGGTTGGTCGGTTGGCAGTAGTCATCGCGGTCTCCTTTGTCCAGCAAGTCGGTCCGAGTCCTAGATCGCCGTGGTCACGGCCGGCACTCCAAAGTAATTCATGATCAGTTCGCTGTAGATGCCGCTGTCGCCGCCGGCCTTGACGATGAGGATGTCGTCCGGGCTGTCCACGGTGAGCAGCCTTGCTGCATCATCGCCGTCTTCCACCTCGCCTTTCACCATGCCCAGGCGCTTCAGCTCACCCACGGAACGCCAGGCCCGCTCGTAGAGGTATTCCTGCATGTCCCGGCGGGTCCAACCCTGGCGGCCCAGCAGTTCCGAATGCCAATGGCCCACAACCCACACCCACTTGATGCCTCGGCCAAAGTAGATTCCCAGTCCGTGGGACGCCATCCCGTCGGCGATTGAATCCAGCAGGCTTTCGCCGGTGGAGCCGTAGCGGTTGCCGTGCATGGAAGGGTCCTGGATGGTGGCCACCGTAACGGTGGACTGGTCGGGCTGGAAACCGAGGCTGACGTGCATGGGTTCCCAGGGACTGTTCTCCTCGTCCTCGCCAAAAACCACGCCGAACTTGGTCAGACTGCCCATGCATCCCCGGTCCAGGACGCCCGGCCTCTGCTCAAACACGTTGATGAATATCAGGCGCAGCGCACGGCCGATGGTGGAATTGGCCCGGTAGCCCGGGCTGAACAGGTTATCGGTGCAGTTCAACTCGATTTCCCGGCGGATGGGGCCGTTGACGATGGTCAACAACCCGGTGGAGTTGGTAACGGCGGATACCTCGTGGATGCAGTTGGGGTCGAAATCGAACAGCGCTTTCATCGTCGCCAGCACCACGGGGAAATAGGCGGGCAGGCACCCGGCCATGACGGCGTTGGCCGCCGCCTGCTCGGCGGTCAACGTTCGCCGGCGCACCTCAACCTCGCCCAGCAACGTATCGGGCGCCAGGCCGGCGGCGTCCAGCATGGCCTGGACACGCTCGGCGGTAGGAGGCACCACCGGCAGGCCGTCGGTCCAGCCGCGCCGGTAACACTCCTCGATGGCGTCCAAACTGTCGGGGTATTCAACTACCGCTGCGCGTTGTGCTTGCTCAACCATTGACGGCTCCTGTGTGCAGACTGGGACACCGCCATTCTACCAATGGCAGCGCATCAATCTCAACTTGCCCCCGGAGGGAGACGGGGTTTGGCTATCGCAGGCCGACTGGACTCCAGGAGACGAGGCAACTGCGAATCGGCTGAGCTCCCTCCAGTCGCCAGACGCCGTCCTGGTGTTGCAGAGAGCGGTCCAGGAACTGCTCCAGCCGCTGCATCTCCTGGGTGCCGGGCGCCACGTACAGCTGGGAGGCAATGCCAGCGATGGCCGCCTCCCGGCTGGCGAACCGGAGGGTTGGGCGGTCGGGCAGGTCGGAAATCTTCGGCTGGATGCCCAACTCGTCCAGCACCGGCAGCAGCTGCGACACGGTGGGCAGCGCGAGCCGTGGCTCGCCGTGCACTACCTGCCAGATGTGATGAACTTGGGACCTGGAAGCCGTCCGCATCATTATCACCAGCGCCAGGCGCCTGGCATGGTTGTCCAGCTTTCGTACGAACGCTCCGATGTCGTGGATGACGTGGAGCACGTTGCAGCACAGCACCACGTCGGCGGGTTCTGCGGCCGCGTTCAGCCAATCCGATTCAATCATCGAAACGTTGCGGATGTCGTATTCGTCGGCGGTCTCGCGGAAAACGGCACGCATACTGGGAGACGGCTCGACGGCGGTGACCGCGCTGCAGGTCAGGGCCAGTGGCAGAGCCAGCCGGCCCCCGCCAGCGCCGACGTCCAGCAGGGTCTCGCCCTCCACCAGGCGAGAACGCAACTCCTCGACGACTACATCGTCAGTGCGAAACGGGTCTTCTTTGAAATTGTGGGCCGCAGTCGCCCAGGAATCCGTGGGCCGTTGACCGCGAATACGGTCGGACTGCTCGTGCTCTATGCGGACCATTTCGGTCCAAGCTTGTATTGCGCTCATAAAGTTGGCTCCGGTGGGGGTGCTTGGCATGAGTTTACAGGATACACGAGTCGGGTGGTTCAGCCGGGCAGCGCGGCCGGCAGACTGACCGCCGTCCGGGAACCTGTGGCCAGCAACACCGACGCCGGCGCGTTTTGCATCGCTCCGGTAACGCGACCGCCGCAAACCTCGTTGAAATCGCAGTCGATTCCCCACCGAGACGCCTGGCGCACCTGCCAGTCTGGCCTCGTCAGGTGATACGCTTTGACGCCGGCGGCCGGTTTTCCGTTGTAGCCCCAGTATCGACCGGTCAGAAATTCCTCCAGCGAGCCAGGCGTCGTGCTCATCGGCGCTTCGTCTGCCGAGGCCCAGAATCGCTGACGACGGCCCTTTTCGTCCCAGTGATAGGATACGCAAGCCGGCAGGGCCGCTCCGAAGGAATCACAAGCGTAGAATTCATGCCCCGTGGGAGCCGTCTCGAACCGCTCCCCGTACATGGCGCGCGCCGCCAAAGCAGTCAGGCGGTGGGGCACAAGCTGGCGGATGAAAACCACGCCGGGTTGTGGGTCGCCGCTAATCTCAGGCCGGCGCACGTAGAAGCGCAGGTTAATCTCGTCGTAGTTTGAAATCGGGGACGGCAACCCGAAGACCCTTGTGGACTCGAACCTGAGACCGACCAGGCTGATATAAGCCCGGCCTTGCCAGTGGTCAGTGATCAATCCCGGCGGGAGCAGGGGTTCGAAAACCGCATCTTCAACAGGCCAGGAAAAGATAAGCGGGTTAATCCAGTTCGCAGTAAGGGCGGCAGGGATAACGGTCCTTCGACAGGCTCAGGACGAGCGGTGTAGGATCAGGATTCGAGTTGGGCCAGCCGTTGCTCCAGCCGGCGCTGCTGCAAGGAAATGGTCAAGTCGCCACGGGTCCGCTCCAGGACGCCGCGCATGGCGTCGGTGCTGCGCCGCAACCCACCCGTGATGGCCTCGGGAAAATCGACGGTGACCAGTATTCCGTAGATTTCATCCATCAATTCCATCAGTTCTTCACACCGCCCGGTGTCATCCCGGCGCAGCGCGTCCAGAATATAACGCCGCAGTTCGCCGATCACCTCTGCCATGCCGTTCAGGTACGCCGGCGGGTCGATACCCAGCGTCTCCGCATCTGGAATCTCGCCCCCGGAAATAACCGCCAACGTGATGTTGGCTTCGGTATATTCCTTGCGCGCGTCGGAGAGGAATCCTGCATAGTAGATTTCGGGGTTGTCGGTGCGGATGCTGGCCGTCTCGTCCAACTGCTGGGAAGCTTCCGCGATGAGACGCCTGGCCTCGTCAAAATCGTCGCGGTGGACGGCGCGGATGGCATTGGCCGAGCTGCGGATCACCTGGCGGGACACCGCCAACGCCCGCTCCCGGGCATCGTGCCGAGCGGTCAGTTGCGAGACGGCGTGCTCGGACAACGCTGCCAGGTGGGGGCCGTATCGGGTTGGCATGAAATTTCCTTTGGGGCTGGATTCCGGCCCCGTATCGAGCACGGGTGACGTTCCTTCGCCGGAATGACGAGGTGGGGTTAGACCCGACCGCCGGCGGCGCGGATGGCCTCGGTGAGCTGAGCTGCTGCGGCTTCGGGGTCGGGGGCGCTGCCCACCGCGGCGGTAACGCAGATGGCGTCCGCGCCGGCTTCGACGACGGGCGCGACGTTATGGGCGGTGATGCCGCCGATGGCGACCAGCGGCACCTGGGCGGCGGCTCGCGCCTGCTTCAACCGCTCGGGGCCTTGCGGGGCCCGCGTGACCTGCTTGGTGGTGGTGGTGTACATTGCGCCAAAGGCGACGTGGTCCGCGCCCATCTGCTGGGATTCCACGATCAGGTCGATCTCGCGGTTGGAGCGGCCAAGCACCTGACCGGGCGAGAGAATCTTGCGAGCCTCGACGACGGGCAGGTCGGTCTGGCCCACGTGCAAGCCGACGTGATCCGGCCCCAGCGCGGCGGCCAAATCGGCGTGGTCGTTGATGATGAGCAATGCGTCGTTGGCGGCGCAGAGGTCACGGAGAGCGATGCCGAGCGGCAGTTGCTCGCCCTTGTCCCGCAGCTTGTCGCGGAGTTGCAGCATCCGCGCGCCCCCGTTGACGGCGGCGCGGGCGATGTCCAGCGGATCGCGTCCGCCGGTGACTTCGGGATCGATGATTACGTAAAGTCCGCGGATGCGCCCGGCTTGGGTTTGACGGAGGGCTGCGCCGATACGGTAAACCGCGTCATCCAGCGCGCGGTCCAACTGCAACGCCACGTCCGACGGAATCTCGCCGCCGGCTTCCAGCGCCGACAACAAGCCTCTGGCGGCGCTGGCCAGGTTCAAGGCTTCGTTGCGGTTCTCCGCTCCCTGCCCGGCGGTGGACTCGCGCTGAGGGTCGCTGATACCGTCGCCCAGCCACCCGATTTCGCCCCGCATCAAACCCTCCGGGACGCTGTCCGACGCCAGCAAGCCGTCGAGGCAGGCGAGCAGGGCGGGCATTAAGTTCGAGCCCGCGGGTTCGCGTGGAGTGGTCACAGGTCCAGTCCTTTGGGCGCTTCGCCGCTGCGGGCCGAGTCGATGGACTGGCGAACTGAGTCCGGCATGTCCACGCCGTGCCTGGCGAACGACTCTTCAACGTGGCGTCCGATGTTTCGAGGATCGCTGTAGTAGTCCCGGCTGCGGCTGCCTACGGGGTTTGCCTCATGCACGCCGGAGACGGTTTTGCCCGTGGCGAAGGTGGACATGCGCCGTTCCATCGTTCCGCTGCCGCACGCCGCGCAGGATGGCGCCACGTGGTTGCTGACGGAGCGCACGAAAACCGACTCGACGGCGCGACATTCCTGGCAGCGATACTCGTAGATGGGCATAACGACTAGGGATTCGGGTGATTGATTTCGTGGCGGTGCTGGTGGAAATCGGGAGTGACGTTGCCGCCCATGGCTTCGCCCATGCGCCCCATGTGCGAGTCAATGCTTCCGATATGGCTGTTGTCCAGGTCGGCAGCCGCGTTGTCCGGCATCCAGTTCAAGCTTTCGCCCCAGGAACGGTGAAAGGAAAAGCCGGACATCAGCCTGGAGAGGTCCGCGCTGGAACACCCCTTGCAGGCCAATCCGTTCTCAGGAGTCCAGCTGTACACGAGGCGAGATTGCCGTTGGCCGCACTGGTTGCATTTGTATTCGTACATCGGCATGGCAGCCGGCATTTTAGCACACCCGGCTCATGTATAATGCCACCTCAGATACGCGGCCAGACCCCAGGGTACCGGCCGGCGGACGGGGGTGCCCCTAATGGTAAACAGCGGCCAGATGTCCATGCCGATGTCGTTCGGTGGCGCCGTCAGACAGAACCCGCTCCTGCTGCTTATCGACGGCCACGCCATGGTCCATCGCTCGTTTCGGGCGATCAGCGTCAGCCGCAACCTCACGGTGTCGTCGTCAGGGGAGGACGTTACCGGAGTCTATGGGTTCGCCAGCGTTTTCCTGCGCGCGCTGAACGAATGGCAGCCCACACACGTGGCCGTGGCTTTTGACACGCCGACGCCCACGTTCCGACACGAGCGGTTCGCCGAATACAAGGCGCAACGTCCGCCGAGTCCGCCTGAGTTGCGGCCGCAGTTCAACCGGGTCAAGGAGTTGATGGCGGCGTTCGCGGTGCCGGTGTACGAACTGCCGGGGTGGGAGGCGGACGACATCATCGGGACGCTGTCCCGGCAGGCGGAAGCGGCCAACGTGGAAACGGTGATCCTGACCGGCGACCGGGACACTTTCCAGCTGATAACCCCTCACGTGCGGGTGGATCTGGCCAGCAGCGAGCGCGACCGCAGAATCGTGGGCGAGGAAGAACTGGCGGAGCGGTACGGCGGGCTTACCGCGGCACAGCAGCCCGATTACAAGGCGCTGGTTGGCGACAAGTCCGACAACATCCCCGGCGTTCCCAGCGTCGGCGACAAGACGGCCACCACCCTGCTGAGCAACTACGGCACGCTGGAAGGAATCTACGAACACCTTGAAGAGATTACGCAAAAGCGGGTCAAGAACAGCCTGACGGAAAACGAAGCGCTGGCCTACGAGTGCCGCTTTCTGACCACCATCGACTGCGCCGCGCCAGTCAGTTTTGACCTGGACGCCAGCGCTTTCTGGAATTACGACCGGGGCGACGTGGTGGCGTTGATGACCGCCCTGGAGTTCCACAGCCTGGTGGGGCGCGTTCCCTCTCCCGACGCTCCCTGGGCCACCGCCACGGGGAACTCCGACGCTGCAATCACAGCATTTGCTGGGGAAGCGCCGGCGCCGGCGGACCACGACTACCACACCGTGACCACAAAGGACGAGCTGGACGCCATGCTGGCTGCCATCCGGGAGGCCGGCGCGTTCGCCTTTGACACCGAATCCAGCAGCACCGACCCCATGGCCGCCGACCTGGCCGGCCTGAGCTTCGCCGTGGACGGCGGCCTGGCCTGGTACGTGCCGGTGGGACACGCCGACGGCGAACAGTTGCCGCTGGAGGAAGTGATGGCCGCCGTGCGCCCGCTGTTCACCGCCGAGGGCATGGGCCGCTGCGCGCACAACGCTAACTACGACCTGACCTTGCTCAGCAACTACGGCATTGACCCTTACGGCGTCATTGACCACGACACCATCATTTCGGCGCACCTGCTGGGCAAGACCCGGACGCAGTTGGGCCTCAAACCCTTGGCCCTGGAATTCCTGGGCCGCGAAATGACCGAAATCAAGGAACTCATCGGCACGGGCCGCAACCAGAAAACGTTTAACGAAGTGGACATCAACGACGCCACGCCGTACGCAGCCGCCGATGCCGACTGCACGTTGCAGCTGCGGCAGAAGTTCGAGCCGCCCCTGGCAGAGCGGAATCTCAACGGGTTGCTCTCCGACACGGAGTTGCCCCTGATTCCGGTGCTGGTGGAAATGCAGCGCCACGGCGTCAAGCTTGACGCCGGCATACTGCACGAAATGTCCCGCGACCTGAAAGAGCAGCTGGAGCGGATCGAGACCGACCTGTACGGCGATATCGGCCACACGGTAAACATCAACTCGCCCAAGCAGTTGAGCGACCTGCTGTTCGGCGAACTGGGGCTGCCCACCACGCGCCGCACCAAGTCGGGGTACTCCACCGACGCCAACGCGCTGGAATCCCTCAAAGGAATGCACCCGGTGGTGGACCGAATCCTCGACTACCGCCAGGTTGCCAAGCTCAAGTCCACCTACGTGGATGCGCTGCCCGGCATGGTGAACGAGCGCACCGGGCGCATCCACACGTCATACCACCAGACCGGTTCCGACACCGGGCGGCTTAGCAGCAGCGATCCCAACCTGCAGAACATCCCCATCCGCACCGAGTTGGGGCGGCAGGTGCGGCGGGCTTTCGTCGCCGACGCCGGCTGCCAACTGCTCTCCGCGGACTATTCGCAGATTGAGCTGCGGGTGCTGGCGCACCTGTCGCAAGACCCGTCGCTGCTGGAGGCGTTCCGCCGGGGCGAGGACATCCATGCCGCCACCGCCAGCCAGATGTTCAGCGTGCCCATCAATGAAGTGGACGGCGAACAGCGGCGCATCGCCAAGGTGCTGAACTTCGGCGTGATCTACGGCCTGGGGCCCTACGGAATTTCGCAGCAGACCGGGTTCAGCCGGGAAGAAGGGCGGCAGTTCATCGATAATTACCTGTCGCAATACCCGGGCATCAACGGCTACCTGGAATCGGTGAAGGACCAGACGCGCGAGACAATGTACGCTGAGACCCTGCTGGGCCGCCGGCGCTACTTCCCCGACATCCAGTCCACCAACCACAACGTACGGGCCGCCGCCGAGCGCATGGCGATCAACATGCCTATCCAGGGCACCGCCGCCGACATCATGAAGAAGGCCATGATCAACGTGCAGGCGCGCATGCAACGCGAGCAGATGCGTTCCCGCATGATTCTACAAGTGCACGACGAGCTGGTGTTTGAGGTGCCCGACGACGAAATGGACGCCATGAGCGCGCTGGCGCTGGATGAAATGCCGGCGGCGCTTGATTTGGACGTCACGCTGAAGGTGGACGTGAAATCAGGGTACTCGTGGGGAGATTTCTGACCTATGGAACTGATGCGCAGCCTGGTGTTCGTACCCGGAAACCGCGCCAACATGCTGGAACGGGCGTTGGGATTCCACGCCGATATCGTCATGGTTGACCTGGAGGACTCGGTGCCTCCCGGCGAGAAGGGAACGGCTTGCGAGATGGCCGTGGAGTGGGTTCCCAAGCTGCGGGCCGCCGGGCGGAGGGTGATGGTGCGCGTCAACTCGCTGGACACCGGCCTTACCGCCGGCGAGCTGGCGGCGGTGGTGTCGCCAGACCTGGCCGGCATCAGCATTGGCAAGGGTGATACGCAGTGGGACTTGCAGCAGGTGGATAGATTGCTGGCGCCGTTGGAAAACAGCGTCGGAATACCGCAGGGGAGCATCCGGGTAGTGCCCTGGATTGAAACCGCCATGGCGATTGTTCACGTGTACGAGATGGCCACGGCGTCGCAACGGATCGCCGGTATCGCCTTTGGCGGCGAGGACTACACCAACGATATGGGGATCATCCGCAACGACTTCGGCGAGGAAAGCTACTTCGCGCGTTCCTCGGTGGCGATAGCGGCCAGGGCCGCCGGCGTGGCCGGGCTGGACGGGCCATTCGTCGGCTTCCGCGATCCCGATGGTCTCAGAAAGGATGCCGGCGCGGCGCGGCAGATGGGCTACACCGGAAAGTTTGCCATCCACCCGTCCCAGATCGACATCATCAACGAAACGTTCTCGCCGAACCCGGAGGACGTGACGTATGCCCGACGGGTCATGGAGGCATGGGAAGAGGCGGAAGCCGCCGGCCGGGGCTCCCTGTCCATCGACGGGCGAATGGTGGACGTGCCGGTGGTCAAACGGGCGCAGAATCTGCTGGCGCTGGTGGCCGAAATTGAGCGGCAGACGGCCGCGATCCCGGAGTAGCGACCCGCCGATGTCCGCCGACCGGATCATCCTGAACGGGATGCAGTTCTACGGGTTTCACGGGGTGAACGCGGAGGAGCGCACGCTGGGACAGCCATTCGTGGTTGACCTGGAAGCCGAGTTGGATTTGGAGCCGGCCGGCGCATCGGATAACCTGGCCGATACGGTCAGCTACACCCACCTGTATCGGGTAGTTCGGGACGTGATGGAAGGCGAACCGTACCACCTGCTGGAAGCGGCAGCGACGAAAATCGTGGACAGCGTATTCATCCAACAGCCGCCGGTTGCCGCCGTGCGCGTGCGGGTGAGCAAACCCCGGCCGCCGATCAGGGGTTCCGTCATTGAGTCCGCGGCGGTTGAGCTATACCGGAGACGATAAGGGAGTTGATTGCCATGACGACGGCGGACAATGCGAGCGTAGCCTTGCGGTTCAACGAGGCCACCAAGCTCCAGTACATCAACCTGGACAACAAGCCCCCGCTCTACAAGGTTTACCCTGGCCTCCGCGCCATCGGCCTGCCTGATGTCTCCGATCAACCGGGCCCTCAGACGCCAACCCTGGCTGCCATTCGAGGCGACGATGCCGGCGATCAAACCGGGCCGCTGACGCTGGAAAAGTTGACCAGCCTGTTGTACCACTCCGCCGCCGTAATCCGCCGCCGCCAACTCAGCGATGGCGAAGTGCACTACCGGGCCGCGGCGTCCGCCGGCGCCCTGTACCCCACGGAAATCTACGTAGTATGCGGCGACCTCGAAGGCTTGCGGGCCGGCGTCTATCATTTCAACCCCCGTGATTGCACGCTAGCCCGGTTGCGCAACGGCGATCTGCGGCGGTGGGTGGCCAGCGCTGTTGGCGACCACGCGGCGTATCCCGCCACCCTGGTGTTCACGACGGTTTTCTGGCGCAGCGCGTGGAAGTACCGGGAGCGCGGCTATCGATACTGCTACTGGGACCTGGGGACGGTGTCCTCCAACCTGCTGGCTGCGGCCAACGCGGAAGCGGTTCCGGTCAAACTGAACTTCGGATTCGTAGATCGAATGCTGACCGGGTATTTCGGGATTGACGGAATCACCGAAGCCCCGTCCCTGGTGGCTTCTGTGGGCGCTCCCGACGGTATGTTGCCCGATGGTCCCGGCGACGTGCCGGGCGCACTGCCTCAGGAGAGCAACGACCTGACCGCCGGCGCAATTGACTACCCCATGAGCGCCCAGGTCCATGCCGCGGTGTTCTTGCAGACCCACGACGATCTGTCGAACTGGAACGAGGCTGCAGCCGGACTGTCTCAATCCGAAAAAGACGAGCTCGACGGCACCGGCGACACGTTCCGGCCTCTGCGTTCCGGAAACGACGGCGCGTTCGACGGCAACGTTGATTTAAGCGCGCTTGCGTCCACGCCGCTGGCCGATTGCATCAGATCCCGCGGATCCACTCGTAGATTCTCACGGGAGGCTATCCCGTGGGAAGCGTTCCGCAGCGTGGTGGATGCGGCGGGCAGCGCGATCAACGCGCCGGGCCTGGAAAGCGGTTTCAGCCCGAACTTGGGGCTGTACTTCATAGTCAACGCGGTCGAGGGGTTGGAACCCGGCGCGTATTACTACAACCCCTTTTACAACGGCCTCCGGCTCCTGAAAGCCGGCGATTTCCGCGAGATGGCCGGACACTTGGGATTCGAGCAGGCGTTGCCAGCGGACGCCGCCGCGGTCGCGTTTATCACCGCCGACCTGCAGGAGATTGACCGCGACCTTGGGCCGAGGGGCTACCGGATGGTTCAAACCGTCGCCGGCATCATTGGCGGGCGGCTGTATCTGGGTATGCACGCGCTGGGGCTGGGCGCTACCGGCCTGACATTTTACGATGACAGCGTGGTGGAGTTTTTCTCGCCGCACGCGGCGGGTCGGTCGGCGGTGTTCGTCGTCCCCATGGGCGTTCCGGCCAGGCCCAACCGTGTGCGCCCGTTCCGCTCGCAGATCGCCGTCAGCCTGGACTCCCGCGCACGGGGCGCCGGGCAGGAAGGGTAGCGGCTATTCCCAATCATCCTCTTGCGGCGGCGTAACAATCTGGAGAACGGGGTCGCCGTCAACGTCGTCGGTGTCCAATACGGGGACCTCGACGCTGGAGTCATCGGCGTCATCATCGATTTCGTCGGTGGCGAGCGCCGGCAGCGCGTCCTCCGGTTCCGGTTCGGCGGCAGGGTCGATGACCAAGCCCAGGGTTTCGGCGCTCTCTGCGAGGTCGTCGCCGGTGTAGTCAAGATCGCGGCCGTCCGGTTCGCCGTCGCTGCGGCGGACGGGAGGAAAGGACACCACGTTGCGCAAAGACGGGTGTTGACGGGTCTCCCGGATGACGATGGAGACTGCCTCCCCGTCGATGCTGACGATGGCCGCGCCGTAACGGTTCCCTCCGTCCATCAGCTTGCGCAGGCGTCGAGCCAGGCGAGGCTCCACCGATCCTAACCGCTGGTTATCGACGGAATACGCCACCACCGAGTCGCCGCGTATCGAAAGGGTTGCCGTGCCTCCGGCAACAATGCCGGCCAGAGCGGAGGCGTCGCCCGTTGGCCGCAGCGTCGTGGTGCAGGACTTGCCGCCCTCCCCGATGAACAGGGGCGACAGTTCCGCGACGCTGGCGGGCGGGGACTGACGAGATGCGCCGGCGGATTCCAGTTTTTCGAGGCGAGCCAGATTCTTGCGGGCAATGTTGTTGTTGGGGTGCTTGACGCGCAGGTCATTCAGGACCGTTCGCGCCGTCGCATAGTCCGCCAACTCCATCAGGGCCTTGGCCAAACGGTTGGCGGTCTCGCAATCGTCCGGATAAAGCTCAAGGATTGCACGGTTCAGTTCCGCCGCTCTAGCCCACTGGCCGTCGAGGGCGAGTTTGACCGCGTCTTTGCCCAGGTTGATACGAAATCGGCTTGCCGTCATCGTTCTCTGGCTTGAATTCGTCCCCGAACTCGCTCTGTGTTGGACCATCATGGCTATTCCCTTCAATCGAATCCGGTTCTCGTAAGTTATATTCCATACCGTAGGCCATAGCATTACACAGGCGCGGGCGCGGGCGTCAATGAAACGATGGGCAGATTTGGGCAAATTATTGAAATTTAGCAACTTGCCAGGCTTTTCAGCCACAGCTGCGAATTCCGATACTGGATTCCCGCTTTCCCGGGAATGCCGAGTTGAAGTCAAAGTGCCAAATGGCCTATCCGTATTTACCGGTAAACCATCGCCATCGGATGAGAAACAAATCCCGGAGCGTTCGCCACCCGTCACGAAATGGTCGCACCTTGCTCTCCGCCCGGTAATGCCAGTCAATGCCGACCTCGGCGGTGGTGAAGTTGCGCTTGCGGGCCAGGAACAGAATCTCCGCGTCAAAGGCGAACCCATCCAGCGTTTGCGCTGGAAACAGCCCCTCTGCCGCCGGCTCCGTAAATATCTTGAACCCGCACTGGGTGTCAGCTATGCCCGGGGTAGCCAGCAACCGGGTAAAGACATTGAAAACCCGGCCCATTAACCGCCGGCCATGCGGTTCGCCAATGCGCCGCGCTCCGGGGGCCTCCCGGGAGCCGATCACTATGTCGGCATCCGGCGCGTCGGGTGGCAGCAGCCGGCCCAGCAGTTCGATGGGCATGGACAAATCGGCGTCGCAAAGGAAACGAAATTCGCCGTGCGCGGCGAGCATGCCCTGTTTCACCGCCGCGCCCTTGCCCCGGTGCAAGTAGGTATGCACGTCGAAACCCGGGTGTGTCCGCCCAAAGTCCCGGACGATGGCCGGCGTGTCGTCCTCGCTGCCGTCATCGGCTACGATGACTTCCCAGGTGTAGGGGCGGCTACCGAGGTAGTCGTTCAGCGTGGTCAGGGTTTGCGGCAGCCTCCCCGCTTCGTTATAGGCGGGGATCACCACCGAAAGGTAACAGGACGACATTGCGGGAGGCCACGGAACGGCTAACCTTCGTCCAGCTCAAAACCCCGGTGCAGCAGGCGGACGGCCTCGTGGGCCTGCTCCCGGCCGATGATGCACGATATGCGAATCTCCGAGGTGGTAATCATGTCGATGTTGATGCCACCGTCGGCGAGGATCCGAAACATCCGGGATGCGTAGCCCGGCGTGTTCTGCATCCCGGAACCCACCACGCTCACGGATGCCAGCGAGCTGTCGCTGATCACCTGGGCCGCGCTCAAGGCGGGCGCCATGGACGACAGCCGGCGCAGGGTTTGGGGCAGGTCGTCGGTGGTGACCGTGAAGCTGATGTCGGTGGTGGTCCGGTCGGCGCTGGTATTCTGTACGATGGTGTCCACGCTGATGCCGGAGGCGGCCAGCGGCTCGAACAGCGCCGCCGCGACGCCCGGCTTGTCCTCCACGCCGCAGACGGTGACTTTGGCCACGTTGGTCTGATAGGCGATTCCTGTTACTTTGATGCGGTCTTCCATGAGCGCCTCATCCGAAGGTTGTTGGATCATTGTGCCGGGGGCGTCGGTGAAACTGGACGCGACGTAAATGGGCACCTTATACACCGCGCCCAACTCTATTGACCGGGGGTGCATTTTCGCGCCGGCGGCGGCCAATTCCAGCATTTCATCGTATGCGACTTCAGATAGCTTGGCCGCCTTGCTCACCACACGCGGGTCGGCGGTGTAAATCCCCTCCACGTCGGTGTAGATATCGCACCGGTCAGCTTCAAGGGCGGCTGCCAAGGCGACGGCGGTGGTATCCGAACCACCGCGGCCCAGCGTGGTAATGTCCTCGTCCGGGGTCAGGCCCTGGAAGCCGGCTACGATCACGAGCCTTCCCTTGGCCAGTTCGTGCTGCAAGCGGGCCGGGTCCACCTCGCTGATGCGCGCGCGGCCGTAGGCATTGTCGGTGCGGATACCGGCTTGCGGCCCACTCAGGCTGATGGCGTCGTAGCCGAGACTGCGCAGCGCCATGGACAAGAGCGTGATCGAGACCAGTTCCCCGGTGGACAGCAACAGGTCGAGTTCTCGTGGGTCGGGTTCGGGGGTGACCGTCCGCGCCAGGTCGATAAGTTCATCGGTGGTATCACCCATTGCGGACACCACGGTGACCACCTGGTGGCCGGCATCGTGAACGCCGGCGATGCGCCTGGCAACGCTGACGATTTTACCCGCGTCCGCAACCGAACTCCCGCCGTATTTGTGGACGAACAGTCCCATGCGCTATGACTCGGATACGGACACGACGTGCGCGCCCTGGCCGGTGGGTCTGGTGACCTCAACACGACCGTCCACGCCCGCGAGTCGAGCGGCGTCAAACATTTCGTAAGCCACCGTCATGGAGCGTTCCTGGGTCAGGGCCAGGATGGTGCTGCCGCTGCCGGAAAGGAACACGCCCAGGGCTCCGGCATTGCGGGCCGCTTCGAAAATCACTTTCATGGGAGGGAATATGGTCTGCCGATAGGGCTGGTGCAGCCGGTCCTGCGTGGCGATTCCCAGGTACTCAGGGTGGTTGGATTGCATGCCGGCCACCAGCAGGGCGGCCCGGCTCATATTGTACACCGCGTCCGCTACCGACACTTCGGAGGGCAGCACCCGGCGCGCGTCCACCGTGGCAATGCGGCGATCCGGTATAAACAATACCGCCTGCAATTCCGCCGGCACAGCGATCGGCGCGGTGTAAAGCTGCTGGTCGTCGGTAATCACCAACTGGAGACCGCCGTGGACCGCAGCCGCGACGTTGTCAGGGTGGCCCTCGATGGTGGCGGCCATCTCCAGCAGGTCATTTGGGGTGAAGGGACTGTCCAGGAGGGCGTTGGCGGCGACGAGTCCGCCGGAAATTGCGGCCGCGCTGCTGCCCATGCCACGACTGAGGGGAATGGTGTTGTGGCAGCGCATACGCAGGGGCGGCATCTCCGCGTCGGCCTCGCCGTACAGAAATTCCATGGCCCGGTAGGTCAGATTTTCGGTGTCCGTGGCGAGTTCGCCTTCTCCCTCACCCACTACCTCCACCGATGGGGCTTCCCCGGCCGGCCGGGGGCTGACCGTGAGGTGATTCCACAGGTCGAGGGCCATACCCAGGCAGTCGTACCCAGGGCCCAGGTTGGCGGTGGTCGCCGGGGCGCGCACTTCAACGGTTGGCACGGCTGTCTCCGCTGGGTCCCACAGTTCAAGCCAGGACTCTCTGGCTGACGTAACGGCCCAGGTCACGGTTTTCGCGGAACTCAAAGCCGCCGAAGTCGCCGCCGTAGCCGATTATCGGCACGCTGGTTTCGTGAGCGGAACCGTGGGAGCGCAAGCCCGGCGGCAGGGACACTTCCGCAGGGTCGCCGAACACCACGTCGGAATCGGCGGTTACCAGTATGTCGCCGAGGCGTTCCGGCATCAGCGAAAACCGTTGGGCGGCGTCATCTCGCCCGAAAGCATTTTCGACTCCGTCGGTTTCCCGCAGCACGCCGATGGCATCCTGCGTGGCTGCCGGGTCTTCCAGGTGGACGTAGATGCACCCGCCCAGGTTGGAATGATGCACCACGTACAGGTCCTTGATCACGGGAACGGCTTGTGAAGCGATGTTATGTCTTGCCAGGATCGCGGGCAGGTGCAGCATCCGGCGCTTGTCGGACATGCCGTGGTCGGCGGTGATGAGGATCTGCACGTCGGGGACGTCGTTGTACAGACGTCCCAGGGCGTCGTCGAGGATTTTCAGGTGCCGCGCGGATTCGGGATGCCGGGGGCCGTGCATGTGCATGGCGTAGTCGGTGGTGGCGATGAAGGCCAGATCGTAGTGTTCGTCAAGCAATGCGCGCCGGGCGGCCTCAATCGTCCAGCCGTTCACGTCCGCCGAGTAGATGTGCGGCGGCTCCCCGGCCGCGGAAACGGCTTGCTCGGTGGGCTGTTCGGACGAGAAGGCGAGGTTCGCGCCGGTTCCCAGCAGGCGACGCAGTTTGTCCTTGGACGCCGCCAGCAGGGAGCGGCCTCCGTTGCGGCGGCACAGGTCGAAGATGGTATCCGAGGTTATGAATTCGCCCGATTCGACGTACTGCTCGATGCCGGCCCTGCGGTCGAGCCAGTAGTTGGAGACGATGCCGTGCTGGGCCGGGTAATGGCCGGTCACCATGGACGTGTTGTTCACGTTGGTGACGCTGGGCATCATGCCCCCGGCGGTAACGTGGAAACCGTCGGTAGCGAACCGTCGCAGGTTCGGTGCCGGGCACACTTCCAGGTACTCCGGGTCAAGCCCGTCGATCATCACTAGAACCGTCGTTGCCATGGCGTTAACACACGGGTTGGGGTGCGGCGGAGCGGGCCTGCTGCGCGGCCCTCAGATAGTCGTTGAGCAGCCGGGGAATGAGGAACCGCTGGCGCACCCGGTCCCTGGCGTTGCGGCCGATTTCGGCGCACAGCTCAGCATCGGCCAGCAACTGCGTCATACGTTGGCCGGCCTGTTCTGCGTTGTCAACCAGGTATCCCGACTCACCGTCAACGATTTGCAGGCGGATGCCGCCGACGTTGCCGCCGATCATCGGCTTGCCTTTCCACATACCTTCCGAAACCGTCAACCCGAAGCCTTCCCGGGTGGATTTCTGCACCAGCACGCGCGAATGGGTTTGCAGGGCGTTGACGATTTCATCGTTGGTAGCGGGTAGGTCGTACGGCGAAAAGAACAGGTGGATATCGGGATCGCTTTCGGCATGCTCGGCAACCGAGCGCAACACTTGCTCTCCTTCCGGGTCGTCGTTGGCCTGGCTCAAACCGAGCAAGGCCAGTTGCAGGTCGGGATGCGACCGCTTGGCAAACCGGTAGGCGTCGATGACGCCCCACGGGTCTTTCCAGAAGTCGAACCGGGACACCTGGGTTACCAGAGGGCGGGACACGTCAATGCCCAGGGCTTTGGCGATGTCCGCCGCCTTGTGGCGGGGCATTTCGCAATTCTTGGGCGCGAACGGGTCGATGGCCGGCGGAGCGACGAAGATCCCCACGTCCTCCGGCGCCTGCCGGGGAGCGTAGTCGTCCAGGGAGCAGATGAGCAGATCGTAAGCCTCGGTCAAGGGCAGCAGCCGTTCCATCAGCCACGGGTTGGGTTCTGTGAGGTCAATATGCACCACCCATACCTTGATGGGCGCGGTGCGCCGATCCAGCAGACGGCCCAGTGGGAGGAGTTGAGGGTCGTGGAAAAACCAGACGTCTGCGGACAAACCGGCCTGCTCAATGTCCTCAGCGATGTCGTCCAGGCACCCGTAGTAAATCGCCAGTTCCTCGTCGGTCAGTTCGCCCTCAGCGCCCTGCAGCATATTGTGAATGCGCTTGGTGGCGTCGAAAAAGCGGGAGTCCCTGGGCGTAATCACGGCGCGCTGGGTTTCAACGCCGAGGGCGTTGCTGAGCGGCACCAGCGAGTGAAGGATCTCAGCGACGCCGCCGCCATAGGCGGTGCTGTTGATGTGTATTACGCTGCTTCCCTTGAAATGGTCAACGCGCCCGGCCAGTTGACGCGCATCGTCTGGATCCAGCAGGTCCAGGTAGAGATTCGCGTCGGTGGTGGGGTACTCAATGATGTCGATCAACCTCGCTGTCCCTCCCAAATGAATAGCGTGGCCAATATAGTATAGACATGGATTGCAAGCGTCATTCAACCGTTACGGATTTCGCCAGATTCCGGGGCTGATCAACGTCGCATCCTCTCCTCACCGCGATGTAGTAGGCGAAAAGTTGCAACGGAACCGTCGCCACAATGGGCGTGAGGTGGTCGGGAACGTTGGGAATGAACATGGCCCCGTCCACCAGACCGGACAACCTCTCGTCTCCGTCGGTCAGCACGCCGAGCGTCGCCCCTCCTCGCGCTTTCACTTCCTGCACGTTGTTCACCATTTTGTCGTACAGGGCGTCACTGGGCGCAACCGCCATGGTGGGCATCCGGTGGTCGATGAGGGCGATGGGACCGTGTTTCATCTCGCCGGCGGGGTAGGCTTCGGCGTGGATGTAGCTGATTTCCTTGAGCTTGAGAGCGCCCTCGGTTGCTATGGGAGCGTTGATGCCCCGGCCAAGGTAGATGAAGTTGCGGCAGTTGTAATAGCGGCCGGCCAGTTCGTCCACCTCGGTGGTCTTGCTGATGAGATTCGCGATGTGACCGGGAATGCGGGCCAGGTGGTCCACCCATCCCTGGGCGACGGCCTGGCCGACCCGTTCGCGGGCCGTGGCGAGACGCATCGCCAGCAGGTTCAGGATGGTCAGCGACGCGATGAACGTCTTGCTGCTGGCCACGCCCACTTCGATGCCGGAACGCATCAGCAGGGCGGAATCCGCCAAACGGGTCGCCTGGCTATCCGGAGAATTGCAAATCGTTACCAGTTTCGCGCGGCTGCGGCGCACCTGCTCCATGGCGGCCACCGTGTCGGCGGTCTCTCCCGACTGGCCGATGGCCACCACCAGCGTCTTGTCGTCCAGCATGGGCTCCCGGTAGCGGAATTCGGACGCCGATTCAGCCTCCGCAGGGACGCCGGCCAACCGCTCCACCAAATGCCGGCCCACCTGCGCCGCGTTCAGGCTCGTGCCGCATCCGATTAGAACTACCCGATTTAGCCTTGCCAGTTCCACATCCGACACGCCCAATTCGGGCAACGTGACCTTGCCGCCGGTGAAGTTCACCCGGTCCCGCATGGCCGCAACGACGGCCTGGGGCTGCTCCATAATCTCCTTGAGCATGAAGTGGCGGTAGCCGGCGCGGTCCACCAGCACGTCGTTGAGGGAGATGGGCCGCAACTGCTTGTCAACCCGCGCTCCGGAACGGTCCAGGAACGTGATACCGGACCGGGCCACCACCGCCGCTTCGCCGTCGTCCAGGAACCCTACGGGCAGATAGCCTCGCTCGCCGATAATGGGGAGCAGGGCCGGCAGATCGCTGGACACGATCCCCTGTCCCGCATGATGGGCCACTGCCACGCCGCCGGCATGGCCCAGGCGCATAGCGCAGATGCTGTCGTCGTCCCCTTCCCGCACTGCCACGATAGCCTGAGGCCCCTGCACCATGGAGCCCATGCGCAGCACCGCTTTGGGCAGGCTCAACCCGTCGTTCATCCCCTCTTCGATGAGGTGCGGTATCACCTCGGTGTCGGTTTCCGACGTGAACCGGTGCCCCCGGCGTTGCAGTTCCGTTTTGAGGGCGAGGTAGTTCTCGACGATGCCGTTGTGGGCCACGGCGATGCTGCCGGAGCAATCGGTGTGGGGATGGGAATTGGCCTCGGTGGGACGTCCGTGGGTCGCCCAGCGTGTGTGCCCCAACGCTGCGGACCCCTCGGGCGCCGGGCAGGTGGAGTCGTGCAGCAGCCCCACCACGCGGCCAACGGTCTTGCGCAGATGCAGCCCGCCCTCCGGCTCGATAACCGCCACGCCCGCGCTGTCGTAGCCCCGGTATTCCAGCCGGCGCAGCCCTTCCACCACGATGGGCCAGGCCTGCCGGTCTCCGACGTAGCCAACTATTCCACACATGCCAGGCTAGCCGCTGTCGGGGTCGTCGCTGCGCGCGGTCAGGGTAGCGTCAGGGTGTCCCGGCCCCTCGTCTTCAAGGTCGGGGCGAACCCGGTAAGACCCGGCCGGCAGCAGAGGTCCGCTCCAATCGTCGCAGTCCAGAACCAACGGCGCCGCCGGCGCATCGGAAGTGGCCACCGGAGCCTCAGCCGCGATTTCCATGACTGCCGCCGCCAGCGCCACCGGATCATGACGCACGAATACGCCGGGCGCCAGCAGGGGGCGCTGGACGATGCGTCCAACCATGGTCAGCGATTCCGCCTCGTCCAGCAGCACCGGGTGCTGATCCTCCGCTGCATAACGGGAAATCAAGCGCTGCGAAATCGGCGTGTTGTTGAACAGCAGGAAATCCAGGGGCTGGCGCGTGCCCAGGTACTCGGTGAGCAGCGCGAGGAAATTCGAGGTGCGGAATCCGGCGCTCTCATTGGGCTTGGTCATCAGGTTGCAGACGTGGATTTTTACGGCGGGAGACTCGTTAATGGCCTCGGCGACGTCTTCCACCAGAAGATTGGGCAGCACGCTGGTGTAGATGTCCCCCGGGCCCAGCACAATGGCGTCGGCGCGGCGGATGGCGTCAAGCACCGGCGGATAAGCGTACGCCTTGGGGTCGAGATAAATGTAGTCAATGGATACGTCGAGGTTCTCGCGGCGGGAATCAATGGTGGACTCACCAACCAGTTCCGAACCGTCGTCCAGCCGGGCGCGCAACGTAGCGTTGGTTAAGGTGACCGGCAAAACCGCGCCCTTGATGCCGAGGATGCGCCCGGCCTGCTCAATCGCCGTGACCGTGTCGCCGGTTACTTCGGTCAGAGCGGCCAGCAGCAGGTTCCCGAAATTGTGGCCGCTGAGGCCGTTGCCGGCCGAGAACCGGTAGTCGAAAAGCCGGCGCATCAATCCCGAGGTCGCTTCGTCTCCCGCGAGCGCCATCAGGCACCGTCGCAGGTCTCCGGGCGGGAGATGACCAAGTTCTTCACGGAGGCGACCGCTGCTGCCGCCGCTGTCGGTCATGGCCACGACGGCGGTCAGGCTACAGTCAAGGGCGCGCAGTCCGCTCAGCGTGGTGTGATTGCCGGTGCCGCCGCCGACGACAACAATATTCTTTCTTGGCATGGGTTTAGGACGGGGCCAATCGGTTCGGCCCAAGCGGTTTGTACAGTCTCCTGCAACCGCAAAATCGAGCCGGAGGAACCCTGGCGCAGTATATTGAGAACGTGGGAAGGGTGTCAAATTGACAATCTATCCCTCATCCCCGTACCGGCTTTCAAAATAGGGTATCACGCTGTCTCCCATCTGCTCCACCACCCGCATGGCCATGCGGGCGTCCATGCCCGGGTACCAGATGCGGAACATGAAGTGATTGGCGCCAACCCGGCGGTGGTGATCCTCAATTTGCTGGATCACTTCCTCACTGCTGCCCAGGATAAAGCGGTCGCGCGCCAATTCTTCAAACGGAATCCGAAAGTCCTCTTCGCCGGGAAGGGCTTTATCCTGCCCCCAATCCGCATAGGCCTGATACTTGGCCTCCATGTAGGGCTGGGCGTTCCGCACCGCTTCCTCATGGGTGGGAGCGATGTGCATCTCCTTAATGATGGGCATTTCGGCGGGCATTTCCTTGCCGCCCGCCGCCAGCCCCTCCTGGTAGATGGCCGTCTGGCGTTCCAGCGTTTCCAGCGTTGCGTGGGGATTCACGAACCACGGCAGGCCCAGTTCGCCGGCTCGTCGCACCACCGTATCGAAATTCGCTGCTACCCATACGGGGGGATGCGGCTTCTGTACCGGGCGAATGGCGCAGGTCGCGTTGTCCAGGTTGAAGTGCCGGCCATGGAACGTGACTTCGTCCTCAGTCCACAGGCGCTGCACCAGCTCCAGGGATTCGAGGAACCGGCCCACGCGGTGTCTGCGCTCCACGTTGAACGCCTGGTATTCGATGTCCCGGTAACCCAGGCCCACGCCCAAAACCACGCGGCCATCGCTGATCACGTCCAGCGTAGCCACGGTCTCCGCCACGTCCGCCGGCGAGTACAGCGGCAGCAGCAGGATGGACAGCACCAGTTTCATGTCGCCCGAATCCGCGGCCAGCCGGGCCAGCAAGGGAATGCTTTGCAGGTTCTGGTAAGGCGGCGAGAGAAAGTGCTGTCCGCAGGCTATTGAGCTGAACCCGGCATCCCGGGCCAGGCGGGTGAGTTCGACGGTTTCATGGAACCGCTGGGTTGCGGAATCGGTGGCCGGGTGTTGAGGCATTGCCATGATGCCGAATTTCATTGTTGACGCTCCATCTTTCTTTAACGTGAAAATGGCGTCCCAGGCAGGATTCGAACCCGCGGCCAGCTGCTTAGAAGGCAGCCGCTCTGTCCACTGAGCTACTGGGACGCGCCAGTTTTAGGATAGGTAAAACACGCCGAAACTGTCAACGGTCTCAGTTCGTCGGTCTATTGCGCCGGGTAATGGCATCTGCGAAAATCGTCACTGGCGATTGCCACGCCAACAGCTATTTTTTGCCACGGAGCAGGCATACAGGAAATGGTCACAGAAGTCAGCAACCCGATTCGCGTCCTCGTTGCCAAACCGGGGTTGGACGGCCACGACCGCGGCGCGAAAGTCATCGCCCGGGCGCTGCGGGACGCCGGTATGGAGGTCATCTACACCGGCATTCGCCAGACCCCGCAAATGGTGGTGCAGGCAGCGGCCCAGGAAGATGTCGCCGTGCTGGGATTGAGCATCCTCTCCGGCGCTCACATGGAATTGCTGCCCGAAATCATGCGGCTGCTCCGGCAACAGGGGATGGACGACGTGCTGGTGGTGCTGGGTGGAATCGTGCCGGAAACGGACCGCGAGTCACTGGCCCGGATCGGCGTGTCCGCCGTGTTCGGCCCCGGCACTTCGACCAACGATATTGTCGAGTACATCAATGCCAACGTGGTGACGAACTGAAGGGCAATCTTGAAGAATTCTAACAATTAGCGGAATCATCCCTTGCGATAGCGTCAACTCCAACCTATAATCGCTACAATGATATTCTGTGTGCTCGCCGATGGCGGTGCCAAAATGAAATACAACGTATCGCAGTTGTTGAAGGAGCCCATCGGTTCCGAGCGGGTTTTTACGATAGCTGAAGGAGATTCCAACCAAACCCTCAATCCCGTGCAGAACGCCGTGGGCCCGGTCAAGTTGGTTCGTACCCACCAGGGAATCTGGACCCAGGCCTGGCTTACCGTGCTGGTCGATCAGGATTGCAGTCGCTGCCTGGCGGATTCCAGCCACTCGCTGGAATTGGAGATCGACGAGGAATACCTGCCTGAGATCGACGTCAAAACCGGCCACCGTGCGACCCTGCCCACAGACTGGGAAGGCTTCTACATCTCGGCCAATCACACGCTGGACCTCGCGGAAGCAATCCGGCAATCCGCTCTCTCCAGACTGCCACTCAAACCGCTTTGCAAACCGGACTGCATCGGCATTTGCGACCGCTGCGGCCTTGACCGCAACCTACACGAATGTTACTGCTACTCTGAAAATATCGACCCCAGGTGGGCCGCCTTGCGTTCACTGATGGTCGAACCCCAAACTTGATACCTTCGACGACCCTGTACCTTGACGAAGGCGTGGGGCGTCCCAATCCGGAAATGAAATGGGTGCACTACCAAAGAAAAAACTGACCCGAGCTCGCAAGGGCCGCCGGCTTTCCTCGCCAGCCTACCGACTCCGCGCGATGAGCCCAGCGCGTTGTCCCCGATGCGGACAAGCCAAGCTTCCCCACGCTGCTTGTCCCGCCTGTGGCTACTACCGGGGGCGCTCGGTTGCCGTCTGAGCTATTGGAGGGCAGTCGCATGACTGACATCGAACGAGCTCCCATCTATTCTTACATCTTCCCCGGGCAGGGCGCCCAGAAAGTCGGCATGGGGCAATCCCTGTACGAAGCGTCCGCGGCGGCCCGTTCGGTATTCGATGAAGCCGATGATAGCCTGGGGGTCAGCCTCTCCAGGGTGATGTTCGAAGGACCTTCGGAAACGCTCCAGGACACCGCTTTCACCCAGCCTGCCATCATGACCGTCAGCATCGCCATCTGGCGAGCGTGGCAGGAATTCTTGGGCGCAAACGCGCCGCAGCCGGCTTCGGTCGCCGGCCACAGCCTGGGAGAATATACCTCCATGGTGGTTGGCGGCGTCATGGACTTCAGCGACGGCATAAGGCTGGTGCGGGAGCGCGGCCGCCTGATGCACGAAGCCTCGGAAGCGCGACCCGGTTCCATGGCTGCCATCATCGGGCTGGATGAGGTAGTGGTGGCTCAAGTGGCCCGGGACGCCGGCGTTGAGATGGCCAATATCAACTCTGACGACCAGATAGTGGTCAGCGGCGACAAGATGGCGCTGGCCCGAGCCATGGACCTGGCCTCCGCTCGCGGCGCCAAAAAGGTCGTTCCGCTGGCGGTGAGCGGGGCTTTCCACTCCCGTCTGATGGCGCTGGCCCAGGAAGGCCTTACCGACGCAATTGACGGCATTACGCTGCGCGACCCGCAGTTTCCCGTCATCGCAAACTCCACCGGCGTTCCCATCGTAAGCGCGGCGCAGGCCCGGCAGGAACTGCTGACCGGCCTCTGCAACTGCGTCCTCTGGAAGCACTCGGTGCGTTTCATGCTGGATTCCGGCGTCAACCGATTCGTCGAGTTTGGACCGGCGCGTGTCCTGTCCAGCCTGGTGCGGCGCATCGATCCCGGTGTCGAAGCCCTGACGCTATCGGACCCGGACTCGATACGCAAGGTCGCCTCCGACCCGCAATAAGGCGGTGACACGCCGGCCGTGACTCGGTCAGCGGTTGTTCGGTCTGATGGCTATCAAACGTGGACCACCCGGTCGGCGGCGCACCCCAGTGGGGCGCCAGGCTCGTATCCTGGCTTTGCAGTGCCTGTACGTGCGCGACGTGCGCGGCTCCTTTGACACCGCAATCGTCGATTGGCTGTGCGCCGATGATCCAGTCTCGGGCGCGGTGCGGCGGAATGCCGAACACCTGGTTGCGGGCATACTTGACGACGTCGATCGGCTGGACGCCGTTATCCAAAAATACGCCCCGGCCCTCCCGGTAGAATTGCTGGCCATCGTTGACCGGAACATATTGCGTGTGGCAATCTATGAAATGGCCAAAAGGGAGCAAACGCCCAACCGGGTCATCATCAACGAAGCCACCGAACTGGCGTCAAATTTTGGCAGTGAAAGCAGCGCACGTTTCGTGAACGGCGTACTGGGCTCCGTACTGAACGACTCCCCGAATCCAGGCGCCGACACCCTGGCAAGGCTTGACCCGTAACAATAGACTACAAACCTCGCGGCGTCGGCACGCCGCCCTTTCATGGAGATGAACCTTTGAGTACCGTTCTTGAGCGCATCACCGACATAGTGGTGGATAAACTCGGCGTGGACGCCGGCGACGTCACAGCGGAATCATCCTTCCAGGACGACCTGGGAGCCGATTCCCTTGATCTGGTGGAATTGATCATGGCCTTCGAGGAAGAGTTCAGTTCCGACGGCAACACCATAGAAATTCCCGACGAGGATGCCGGCGAGATTCACACAGTCGCCGACGCAGTAGAGTACCTCAAGGGCAAAGGCGTTCAGGACGAATAGCCGGACTTCTGCCTGTCGGTCGCGTCGTGACCCGCAACTGCGCCGGCTGTGGGCGGGATGACCATGGAAACGCTGGAAGATTTAGCCGAACTGGTCAGGAATTGCACCGATTGTCCGCTGCACGGCTCGCGGACCAATGCCGTGCCGGGAGAGGGTCCGGCCAACGCTGAAATCCTTTTCATCGGCGAAGGACCGGGATTCCACGAAGACCGACAGGGCCGGCCTTTTGTCGGTCCCGCCGGGAACTTCCTGGAAGAATTACTCCAGTCAATCGGAATGTCCCGCGATCAGGTGTACATCGCCAACATGGTCAAGTGCCGGCCTCCCAACAATCGCGACCCGGCCCCTGGTGAGATCTCAGCGTGCAGCAAATACCTGGACCGGCAAATAGAGTTGATTAACCCCTTGTTGATTGTCACTCTAGGCCGTTTTTCCATGTCCAGATTCCTGCCGGGACAGAGCATCAGCCGCGCCCGGGGACGCCTTCGACCGGTGGGGGGACGCCACATTTTCCCCATCATGCACCCGGCCGCGGGTCTCCGCCGCCAGGAAATGCGGGACGCCATCGAGCAGGATTTCGCCAAAGTGCCGGGTTTGCTGGACGTCCTGCGGATGCAGGCCGACCCGGCCTCGGCGCCGGCGGTGCGCGACGAGCCGGCCGAATACCGGGCAGAGCCCCCGACGCCCTCCTTGTGGGATATGATGTCCGGCGAACCCCCTGCTGTCGATGCGCGTTCCCAGCCACCGGAAAGGCCGGAAGAACCGGCCGAGCCACCGGTGGATGAGCCGCCGCCCGGCCAGCAACGTCTCTTCTGACGGAGGTTGAATTGGTCAGCAGTTTCCCGACAAATGGTGTCGCCGGCACGACCTTGCGCCTGGTGCCCCTGGGCGGCCTGGGCGAAATCGGCAAGAACATGATGGCGCTGGAGTGCGGCGAGGACATTATCGTCATCGACTGCGGTATCCAATTCCCCTCCGAGGATATGCCGGGAGTTGACCTCATTATCCCCGACGTGTCTTACCTGGCGGCTCGGTCGCATCGAGTGCGCGGCATCCTCATCACCCACGGTCACGAAGACCACATCGGCGCCCTGCCCTGGGTGCTTCCCGACCTGGAAGTACCCGTATATGCGCCCCGGCTGGCCCATGGGCTGATCCAGGTGAAACTGCGCGAGCGCCGGCGAACCCGCGACATGGCCGTCCACGCCATTGAACCCGAAGTGCCGATGGATTTCGGCGAGAACTTTCGCGCCACCTGGTTTCGGGTCTGCCACAGCATCCCCGACGCCATGGGCATCTGCGTGGAAACGCCCTTGGGAACCATCATTCACACCGGCGATTTCAAAATCGACCACACCCCGGTGGACGGCCACACCATCGATCTGCCCGCGTTGGCCGGCAGGGGGGCCGATGGAGTCCTGCTGCTCTGCTCCGATTCCACCTACGCGGAATTGCCCGGTTACACTCCGTCCGAGCAGATAATGGGATCTGCGCTGGACCGGGCAATGGCGGATGCCTCCGGCAGGGTCATCATCGCCACATTCGCCTCGCTGATCAGCCGCATCCAGCAGGTAATCACCGCGGCTGAAAAGCACGGGCGCAAAGTCGCCTTCGTCGGCCGCAGTATGGTGGCCAACGTGAACATGGCCACGGAAATGGACTACCTGGACGCCCGGCCCGGCACCATCATACCCGTCCGCGAGGCCGACAATTGGCCTGCCAATCGCGTGGTGCTGATGACCACCGGCAGCCAGGGGGAACCCACGTCGGCTTTGGTGCGCATCGCCAACGGCGAGAGCCGCGACGTTGAGCTGGTGGAAGGCGATACCGTCATCATTTCCGCAACGCCGATTCCGGGCAACGAACGCGCGGTGAGCCAGACCATCGACAACCTGCTTCGCCAGGGCGCCAACGTGCTTTACGACCGCATTGCCCCGGTTCACGTCCACGGGCACGCCAGCCAGGAAGAACTCAAGCTGATGCTCAACATCACCAGGCCCCGGTACTTCGTGCCGGTGCATGGCGAGTACCGGCACCTGCGCGCCCACGCCCAACTCGCGTGGGATCTGGACGTTGCGCCCGACGGCATTTTCGTCCTGGAAGATGGCGACATCCTGGAAATCAACAGCGATGGCGCGAGCGTAGTTGACTCGATCCCGGCGGGGCCCATCTACCTGGACGGCCTGACCGTCATCGACACCGACAGCGACATCCTGCGGGAACGGCGCTCCCTGGCCAGGGACGGCGTGGTTGTGGTGTGCGCCGGGCTCGATGGCGATGGAAATATACTGGGGCCGGTGCAAGTCGCAGCCAGCGGGTTCGTGGAGCAGCACGACCTGCCGGACGCCCTGCGCGGGTTGGCCGAAGCGGTTGAAATGGAAGTCGCCGGCCTTTTGATGCAGAACAACCGCGAGTCGGCACAGGCAAAAATCCGCAAAGTCGCTCGCCAGTTCCTGCGCAGCAATCTCAACAAACGCCCTATGATTATCCCGGTGATTCTCGATACTTGACGGCGGCCGGCAGCTTTGCAATCCAAGAGGTTATGACGTAGGGGCGAATAATTATTCGCCCCTACTGGTATCGGCGGATGCGTTTGCGGAGCCGTCAAAAGCCCTCGGGACAGGAGGGGCGTTATGTCCACGTTCGCAGTGACCGAAGGCCCCGGTTTCGGCTGGCTCCGGTGGTTGATCGAGTTCAGCGTCCTGCTGGCGGCGGCGTTCGTGGTGGCGGCTTTGGCCTGGCTGATGCCCGATGTTCGCGGATGGTTGACGGATACGCTGGGCTTTGGCTGGGCCATCGTGGGAGTGTTTGCTGTGGCGACTTTGCTCGCGCTACTGCACCGGCCCGCCGGCCTGTTCAAGGTGTGGCGCTGGTGGCTGGCAGGGGCATTGGTCTCCGGTGCAATCATTGGCGGCGCGGCGTTCGTCCGCGGCGACACCGGCACGTTCTACACCCACGGCATGTCGGGCGAATGGGGCTACGCCCTGACCGACGGCAGCATTGGCGTTGCCGTCCTTGAACTCAGCGCAGTCGTCGTCCTGCTCGGATTGCTGCTGATTCCAAACGGCGCGCATTGGTACCTGGCCGCGCTCAAATACGCTGGCATCGCCGTGTGGATGGCGTTTGCCGCCGCCGCGGTAGGTCTGCGAATCGCCGGAACGTGGCTGTTCGCGACAACGGCCGCCGCAGTTCGCGGCGCAGTCAATATCGTTGGCAGCCGGAGGCAAACCGGCTCGATTCCAAAGCAACCAAAACCCGGCAAACCGAATAAAAACAAAGCGGAAGCCGCCGAACCCCAAACCGAGCCGGCCACGCTGCCCGCCACAATATCAGGAAGCGGCTGGCAACTGCCGCCCCTGGACCTGCTGTCCCCGGCCGAAGCTCACCAGATGGACCACGCCGCCATCGCCGAAATGTCGGAAGAGATCAAGGAAGCGCTGGCCGAACACCGCGTATATGTGGACGTCGAAGACGTGAAGGCCGGCCCCCGGGTAATCCGCTTCGGCCTGGTGCCGGGTTACATGCCGCAGCAGCCGGGACGGGAGGGCGCCGCAAAACCGCGCCCCAGCCGGGTCCGGGTCAGCGATATCACCAAGCAGCAGAAAGACCTGGCGCTGGCCCTCAAGAGCCCTTACATCCGCATCATCGAAACTCCCGAACCCGGCGAGGGCCTGGTAGGCCTGGAAGTGCCCAACCCGACGCCCGGCAAGGTGTTGATGCGGTCAATAGTGGAAGGCCCGGATTTCGGCAAAATCGTGCAGAAGGGCGGCTTGGCGTTCGCGCTCGGCGAAGACGCCGGCGGCGCTTCGCTGGTTCTTGACTTGGCGGCGATGCCTCACCTGCTCATCGCTGGCGCTACCGGATCGGGCAAGAGCGTGTGCATCAACTCCCTGGTGGCGTCTTTGCTGATGACCCGTCCGCCGGACCAGTTGCGCATGATCATGGTTGACCCCAAGCGGGTGGAACTGACGCCGTTCAACGGCATCCCCCACCTGGTGATGCCCGTCATCGTCGAACCGGATGAGGTTCAGCCGGCCCTGCGCGGCCTGATCAACGAAATGGCCCGCCGGTACAAGATGATGGAGGATCTGGGCGTCCGCAACATCGCCGGCTACAACGCCAAATCGGAAGAGCCGATGTCGTTCCTGGTGCTGATTGTAGATGAACTGGCTGACCTGATGATGACCGGCGGCTTGGAGGTTGAACAGCAACTGGTGCGGTTGGCCCAGCTGGGCCGCGCCGCCGGCATCCACATGGTACTGGCCACGCAACGCCCATCCGTGAAGGTCGTCACCGGCCTGCTCAAGGCCAACGTGCCGGCCCGCGTCGCTTTCGCCGTCGCATCGCAGGTGGACTCCCGGGTCATTCTCGACTCCGGCGGCGCGGAGGCGTTGATGGGCAAAGGCGACTTGCTGCTGCTCAACAACGATTTCCCCAAGGCACGCCGGGGCCAGGGCACCCTGGTGTACGACGAAGAGATGGACCGGTTGATTGAGTTCTGGCGCGCCCAGCAGGGACCGCCTTTGCCTCGCATCAACCTTGACGAAGAGGACGAAGAGCTTGGCAGCGATGCCGGGGAACTCAGTTCCGGCGGCGACCCGGCCTACAACGGCAACTACCTTGACCAAGCCCGGGACATCGCCCTGCGCAACCCTCGCGTGACGTCCGCCATGCTGGAACGGCGGTTCAAAATCCGCAAGTCTGTAGCCGATGAGATCATGGAAGATTTAAAGGCCGAGGGGCTGGTCATCGGCTAACCGTCGGAGTCTCCGCTGGGGTTCCATCGGTGGTATGATGCTAAGGCGTCTTGAACCGATGGTGTTCCAGTGCTGATCGATCTCCACAACCATACCTACCCCAAATCCGATGACAGCTTTCTGTCGGCCGACGAACTGGTGGACACCGCCCGGTTGGCCGGACTGGATGGAATCTGCATTACGGAACACGACAGCTTCTGGTCGCCGGAAGACACCGCCGCCTTGACCAGACGGCACGGCATCCTCGTGCTGCCCGGCGCTGAGATCAATACCGACGCCGGCCACGTCCTGGTCTTCGGCCTCAATCGTTATCGCTTCGGCATGCACAAGCCAAGTTTTCTGCGAGCCGAGGCCGACAGCCTGGGCGCAGTCCTCATCGCGGCCCATCCGTACCGTCGCCGATACCTTGAAGACCCGGCCAGCGACCCGGCGGTTCGCGCGGAGATGCTGGACCGGGCCATCGCCGACCCCCAACTGCGCCTGTTCGACGCCGTCGAATCATTCAACGGGCGGGGCTCACTCAACGAGAATCGGTTCGCCCATGACCTGAACCAGGTCCTTGGCCGGCCCGGGGTCGGAGGCAGCGACGCCCACCGGATCCAGCAGATCGGAACTGCCGCAACCCGGTTCGAACGGCGCATTACGTCTCTGGAAGACCTGATTGCCGAAATTCGGGCGGGACGGACAACCCCGGTTAGCCTGGCCGCCGCCTCCGCAGGATCCCTCGCGACGACTGTGTGAGATGCCCCCACTGCTTGAAGTCCAGGACCTGCACGTCGAGTTTCGCGTACCCAACGGCGCGGTGCACGCAATTAACGGCGTTTCCTTTTCCCAGGAGGAGGAAGAGATACTCTGCATCGTGGGCGAGAGCGGCGCCGGCAAGAGCGCGCTGGCGCTCACCCTGATGGGCCTCCTGCCCGACAACGGGGAGATCAAGGGCGGCAAAATCCTGTTCGACGGCATCGACCTGGTCTCGGCGCCCGAAGACCACCGGCGCGACCTGCGCGGCAAGGCCATGTCCATGGTGTTCCAGGATGCTCAATCCGCTCTGAACCCGGTCCAGACCATCGGCGCGCAGCTTACCGAAGTTATCATCACCCACTCGCAACTCAACCGGCGCGCCGCCGGGCGGGTGTGCCAGGAAATGCTGCGGGAGCTGGGCGTGCCCGACCCGCGCCGGATTATGTCCGCATACCCGTTCACCCTGAGTGGCGGCCAGTGCCAGCGAGTGATGCTGGCCATGGCGCTGGTCATGCGGCCCCGTCTGCTGATCGCCGATGAAGTAACCTCAAGCGTGGACGTCACCTTGCAAGCGGAGATACTGGAGCGACTCAAAGAATTGAGCCGGGATTCCAAGTCGGCGATTCTGCTGATTACCCACGACATGGGCGTCGTCGCCAACATGGCCCGCCGCGTCGGGGTCATGTACGCCGGCCACCTGGTCGAGTACGCTGGACTGCTGCCGATATTCCAGCAGCCCCGGCATCCCTACACGTGGTCGCTGCTGCAAACTCTGCCCAGGCTGGACGCCGCCGGCCGCCGGCTGCAAGCGTTGCGCGGGACTCCGCCGGACCTGATTAACATGTCCGAAGAGTGCCCGTTCCTGCCTCGCTGTCCCAAAGCCCTCAGCCAGTGCCGCGTGGAGCCGACGCCAACCCTGCACGAACAGTCGGCAAGCCACTACGCTGCCTGCTACAACCCGGTGACTTATTCGTGAGCGGTTGCTACGGGCTGGTTTTTCCAGTGGGGCTGAATCGTAACCGAGCCACCCTCCCGGAAATCAATTGACAGCAAGCAATTGGTAAGGAGGGCATTGCCAATTAGAGCCTATCCTAATAACCCTGCGGCCCTGAGGGTGATGAGGGCGCAAGCGA
>JAPPCX010000019.1 GCA_028875655.1 Chloroflexota bacterium
ATTTCGCTTGCGCCCTCATCACCCTCAGGGCCGCAGGGTTATTAGGATAGGCTCTTACTGGGCGTTCTCTACGTTTTGGCAGCATTCATTACCATCGGCAGCGCCGGAGTGGGGCTGATTAGATGGACGCTGCATCGTAGGTGGCCAAGGAAATGAATGGAGAAGAACTGAAAAATGCGTCTTGAAAACAAAACCGCTTTGATTACCGGCGCCAGCCGGAACATTGGCGCCGAGATTGCTCGCACCTTTGCTCGCGAGGGCGCGGACCTGATTCTCAACACGCGGCAATCCGCTGAAGAACTGGAGTCGGTGGCTGCCGAGTGCCGGGAACTGGGTGTCAAAACCCACACTGTCATCGGCGACGTGTCCGATCCCAACCGCGTGTCGGTGATGGTGTCCGAAGGAATTGACGCCCTGGGCACGGTGGACGTGCTGGTGAGCAACGTGGCGGTGCGCCCGCACAAGCCGCTGCTGGAGGTGTCGGTGGAGGAGTGGCAGGACGTGATTGCCACCAACCTGCACGCATCGTTCTACCTGATGCGGGCCGTGCTGCCGGGGATGCTGGCGCAGGGCTCGGGCAGCATCATCGGATTGGGCGGGCAGGCCGCCATCACCGGCCGGCCGGAAACCGCCGTGGTGACCACCGCCAAGACAGGGCTGCTGGGGCTGATCCGCGCCGTGGCCGCCGAATATGCGGGACAGGGCGTGCGGGCCAACCTAGTGAACCCCGGCTCCACGGACACCTTCCGAGCGCACCCGGAATGGTATCCGGAGTTCCAGGAAATGGAGCGGAACTCCGCGCAGCATCTGAACTCGATTCCGATGGGTAGGCAGGGCACGGTGCAGGACATCGCCAACGCGTGCCTATTCTACGCCAGCGACGAGTCGTCCTACATCACCGGCGACCGGATGAACGTGGTGGGCGGGCGGTACATCGTTTAAGGCGCCGTATCTCGCACGAATGCCCACCCTCACCCCAGCTCTCTCCCATCAAGGGAGAGGGGGTTAGACTCGCTCGGTTTTGGACCAGACGAGGCTGGCTGCTCCCACCAGCCCCTGGCTGTCGCCCAGGGTTGCCGGAGCCAGGCGAAACTGCCGGTGGCCGGAACTCATGGCGCGGCGGCGCATACCGTCCTCGATGCGGCCCAGCAGGTCCAGTTGCAGCAGGCCCAGGGTTACACCGCCGCCCAGGACTACCACGTCGGGGTTGAACAGGTTGAGGACGTTGCCCATGCCCACGATGATGGCCGCGACGGCGTCGTTGACCACCTCAACAGCCACCGAGTCGCCTCGCTCCGCGGCGTTGAACACGTCCTCGCCGGTGATGACGGCGTTGGCTTCGTAGGCCAGTTGCAGCGGTGCGCCCGGGGTCGCATCGCCGAGCCGGGCCTGAGCGGCGCGTCCGATGGCGGTGCCAGAGGCCAGGGCTTCCAGGCATCCGCTGTTGCCGCAGGCGCAGGCCGGGGCGTCGGCGCGGCAGTCGATGGTCATGTGGCCCACCTCGGCGGCGGCGCCTGCGGCTCCGATGAACAGCTCGCCACCATCGACGACTCCGGCGCCAACGCCGGTGCTGAAGGTGACGAACACCAGGGTGCGGGCCGGCCGGTCCCGTGGAGTGGCGGGACGCCCAGCTCCGTAATAACACTCGCCGAGGGCGGCCAGGTTGGCGTCGTTGCCCACCCACACGGGCAGGTCCAGCATGGGCTGCCAGAGGTCGGGCAGGGTCACGCCGTTGAGCGCGGGCAGGTTGGGCGATGACAGCAACATGTTGGTGTCGGCGTCAATTGAACCGGCCAGCGCGATGCCGGCGCCGGCGATGGGATGGCCAAAGGCGTTGTACCTGGCCTGGCGGAGCAGAGCGCCGGCGGTTGCGGCCAATTCGTCCTGGAGCGCCTCAGGCCGGTTGGCGATGCGGTCCTGCCAGAGTATCCGCCCCGCGCGATCAATGACGGCGGCGCGCGCCCAGGTTCCGCCCCAGTCCATGGCCAGGGCCACTGGGGAGTTGGCAACGTTGGTGTCAGAGCGGTTGGCGGTCATGGTGGAACGGATTGTATCATCACCAATCGCACTTTATCCGCCGCTTGATTCGGCCTCCGCCAGCAGCTCGTCCAGGGCGGCGCGCAGTATGTCCTCGGGCATGGGGCCGACGTACTTGTGTCGGATGATGCCGTTGGCGTCGATGAAGAATTTTTCGGGGATGCCGCGAACGCCGTAGTTGAGGGCGATGTCGCCGTCGGAATCCACTCCGGCTGGGTATTCGACGCCGAACTCCACCAGGAACAGCTCTGCCGCGTTCTCGGTGTCCCATACGTTGACGCCGACAAACTCCACGGGGCGGTCGGCGTAGGCAGTGTAGGCTCGGTTCAACGCTGCCGACTCCTGGCGGCAGGGGCCGCACCAGGAGGCCCAGAAATCAACCATTACAACCTTGCCGCGCAGGTCGGACAGTCGGACGGAATCGCCGTTCAGCAGTTGGAGCTCAAAGTCAGCGGCTGGGGAGCGTTCGACCTTGATCTCGCCGAATTGCTGGTTGATGCCGGCGCCGGCGGGTTGTCCGCGCTGTTGAGTCGCCGCCCAGGCCAGCAGGGCGAACAGGGGGATGAGCGCGGCGGCAGTCCCCAGGATAATCCAGTTGCGGCGGGACATCAGGCGGCGGTTTCCGTCGGGCGGCACCAAACGCCCCAGACCAGCAAGGCCGCCAGCGCGACGGCCACGATGATGGGCATCGCGCCGTACCAGAACCGGGCTTCCGACAGCGGATTGCCCAACTTGGTGATCCACGAGGGTTCGGGCAGGCCGGACAGCTGAAGGTCAACGCCGGCGCCGGGGGCCAGGTTTTCGGTTCCCCAGACGCGGTAGGTTATCTCGCCCAGGGTCAGCGATTCCTGAGCGGGTAGGCCGCCCACGCCGATGTTGCCGAACTCGTCAGGGATCAGCAGGCGCAGCGATTCCGCGCCCTGTAGCGTGTTGTCGCGCCAGGCCAGGGTGTCGCCATCGTAGGGAACGGTGAAGGTGAAACTGACCTGGTGGCGGCCCGGTTGCACCGGCGCGGTGATGGCGAAACCGGTGCCTACGGGAATCACCTCGCCGCCGACTAGGTCGGTGGACACGTCCAGATTGGTCGCATCGGCGGGCAGGGAGAAACGCAGGAAGCTGAACTGTCCGATTATGGGCGGGGCCGACAGGTCGGGCACCAGCGTGGTGTCGCTGCGGTTTTCCAGGGTGAAGAGCTGGACGGCCGCCATGAGCCGCGTGGCGGTGTCGATGCCGGCGACGATGATGGACTGCTCGGTGGTTGCGACGACACCGACATCTCGGGTCAGCTCGTACACCGTGAGGGAGACCGGGTTGGACGTTTCCGATGGCGAAAGCACCTCGCTGTACCGGGTGCCGCCGTAGATTGCGACCACGGCCATGCTGCCGTTCTCCGGAGTGGGCGGCACGTCGTCAAAACGGAACGCGCCGTCAGCGTCGGTGGTGGTTTCGTAGGTGTCCACGGAGCCGGCGTCAGCGCCGAACTGGTGGAGCAGGACGGTGGCGTTGGCCGGGATTGCTCCGCGCTGTGTTCCGTTGACCAATACGCCGGACACCGGGGACGTGGCGGACGACTGGGAATAGAGCGCTGCCGGCGTGGTAGCCAGCAGAGTGATGGCCACCAACGCGGCCAGTATGGGCAACCGGATAAGCAAGGCGGGGTTACTTACTGACCGCTCTGGCCGTTGCCGTTGCGCTGCTGGCGCAGGTGGGCGAGTTCGGTGGTGAGTTCGGTCAGAACTGCAAGAAATGCGCGGCGGTCTTCTGCGGCCTGCTGACGATCCTCAGCCGCGCGTTCGCGTTCTTCGACCAGCGCCGACATTATGCGCAGGCGTTCCTCTTCGCGTCTGGCGGCGTTCTTCACCCGCTCTTCCTGCAACTGTTTACGCAGTTCGACTGCCTCATTTTGCGCCGCGATGCGCGCGGCCCGCTCCTTTTTGATCATGTCGTACCGCCAGAAACCTCCGATTCCACCGACCAGCCCGCCGTAGGTTAGCATTCTGCCGAAAACGTCAACGTTGACATATTGAGCAACGGAGCCTGGGTTGCAACCGGTCAACGCAGCGATTTCGGGCGTGCAAACCGTATGGGTATAGTACCAGATGAGCCACGTTGACGCCGCAGTGGTCAGGGCGAGCAGCGCCGGCAGCCACGCCACCTCGATGATGTCGTGACGGTACGCTGCTCCGAGTCGGTTGCGAGTTCGGTAGGATCAATCATCCCGCTCGCCTCCGGTTTGCCGTTCCATCTCCCGCAGCAACATTGCCGCCTGCCGTCGGTATTCGTCCAACTGCTCTTGGTAATCGTCGTCGTTGACGCGGCCCAGGCCGTGGTCGGTTTGCAGGGTGCGGATGGCGTCGTACACGGCGTTGAGGGCGGCGGCGTGGTCGCTGCCTGGAGTTTCCGACGAATCCGGAGGGGGTGACGCGTTCCGCCGTCGCGTCAGCAGAGGCCAGGCCACTACGGCAACTATCAGCAGCGCAACGGCGATGGCCAGGCCGAGTTGCATGGCTGGATCGCTAATCGGCGGAGCCGGCAGCCGTTGCCGTCGCAGCCACCGGGCGGCGCACCGGCGCGCGGGCCGGCCAGAGGGCGATCACCGTGCCCAGAATCAGCACCGGGCCGGCGACCCACATCCACCACACCAGCGGGTTGACCAGGATGCGGAATCCGACGGCGCCGTCCTCGCGGTTTTCGCTGGGCACCACGTAGAAGTCCTCTACGGGCGTGGAGCGTATGGCAGCCAGGGTGGACGCCATGTTGTGGTCAGGGTGGAAAGTGCGCCGGGGGTGCATCACGTCGAGGAACTCGCCGTTGCGGTACACTTCGACGGTGGTGCGGAACTCGGTGCGGTCGGCGTAGGCCAGCGTGGTGGTGTCCACGTAGGTCATGCGGTAGTCGCCGACGGTGACCTCATCGCCGGGGAACAGCACCACGTCTTTTTGTATCCCGTAGAAGGACTGGCCGACCACGCCCAGGGCGACCATCACCACGGCCAGATGCACCACGTAGCCGCCGTAGCGGGGACGGTTGGCGATGATCAAGCGGACGAAACCGACGGCAGGGTTGTCGCCGACGCTGCGCCGGCGGGCCAGGGTTCCCCGCGTCCACTCGGTGAGGATGCTGGTGGTGACGAGGGCGCACAAGGCGAAACCGATTACGGCGTAGGGTTGGCGGATGCCCAACACCAGCAGCGCGACGGCAGTTATCACGGCAGCGGTTCCCGGCAGCAGCAGGGCGCGGCGCAGCGATTGCAGGTTGGCGCGACGCCAGGGCAGCAGCGGCCCCACGCCCATGAGCAGCACCAGGACGAGCATCAGGGGGCCGTTGACCTGGTCGTAGAAGGGTCGGGCGACGGTGATTTCCTGCTCAGCGAACAGGCGGGACAGCAGCGGGTACACAGTGCCCCACAAGGTTGCTACGGCGATGCCCAGCAGCAGCAGGTTGTTGATGAGGAACGCGGCTTCCCGGGACAGCATGGAGTCCAGGCGCTGCGCGCTGCGCACCAGGTCGTAGCGCCAGAAGAATATGGCCATGGGCACGATGACGCCGAACGCGAGGAACAGCAGGAACACCCAGCCCAGGGTGGACGCGCCGAAGGAATGGACCGACGGAACCGGCCCGCCCCGGTTCATGAACATCCCGTAGAGCGCGAATCCGAAGGCGACGTTGATCAGCACGATGTTCCACATGCGGAACATGCCCCGGCGCTTCTGCACCATGATGGAGTGAATGAAGGCGGTCAGCGCGATCCAGGGCATGAAGGCGGCGTTTTCCACTGGGTCCCAGAACCAGAAGCCGCCCCAGCCGAGGATGGTGTAGGCCCACCAGGACCCCAGCAGCAGGCCGGAGGCCAGCAATGCCCAGATTCCCACGCCCCAGGCCCGGCCGGCGTCAATCCATTCGTCGCCCCCCTTGCCTCCAATTAGACTACCCAGGGAGAAGGCCATGGGGATGCTGATGCCGACCAGCCCGGCCATCAGCGCCGGTGGGTGGAAGAACATCCCGAAATGCGTGAGCAGCGGATTGATGCCCTGGCCGTCGGGCACCGGGAAGGGCAACTTCTGGAAGGGGTTGGCCATGAACCCCATTACGGCCAGGAAGAAAACCTCGATGAGCATGAGGATGGCCACCGTCCACGGCAGCGTGGGCCGGGTGGACGCCGGGGCCAGCCAGATTGCCAGCGCCGCCATGACGGAGAGGGCAAAGGCGATGTAGAGCAGCGACCCCTCGTTGCCGGCGTAGAATGCTACCCACGTGTAGATGTTGTCCATCGCGATGTTGCTGTGGGCGGCGACGTAGGCCAGCGAGAAATCGCGGGTGATGAAGGACTGCACCAGCGACAGGGTGGACACCAGCAGCACCACTACGAGCACGTAGGATGCCTTGCGGCTGCTGTCCAGCAAGCCCGGTGAACCGCGCAGTTGCCCGGCTATCGATGCGGCGAAAGAGTACGTCGCCAAGGCCAACGCCATCCAGAGGCAGGCGGCTCCCAGGTCAGCCATTATTCCAACCCGAAACCGTCATTCCCGCGTAGGCGGGAATCCAGAAGGTTTATCTGGTATAGATTCCTGGATTCCGGCTTTCGCCGGAATGACGAGAGGTGTCGCTGGAATGACGGACTAGTTTTACTCTGCATTTGCATCATCCTTGTCTAACGCCAAGTCCCGGTCCACGGCGGCAAGGTAGGGTTGCAGGTCGTCGGTCTCGCCGGTCGGTTCGGATGGGTTGTCGTCGGCGCGTCGGCGCATGGCGCGCAGGGTCAGCAGGCCGCCGACAAGCCCGGCTACGACGATGACGCCGGGGACGATCCATGCGATCAGATAGAATCCCGAGCGGGGCGGTTCGGCCAGGACGCTGGGACCGTAGCGTTCAGGCGCGGCGAACCAGTCGAGGACTTCCTTTCGGGTGGCGCCGCCGGCGAGCAACTCGCGTACCTGCGCCCGCATCTGCTTGGCCAGGGGAACCTCGGTCTGGTCGATGGTCTGCGCGGGGCAGACGGGACACATCAGCATACGGTCGATGGCCTGCGCCTCCGCCTCGTCATACACGCCGGCGTTCTCGCCGGATTGGGCGTAGGCGACGTTGCTCAGCGTCAATACCGCCAGCAACGCCGTGATGGTGGTGGCCAGCATAAGAAAAGCGCCCCGGTACGCCGGGGCGACTTTGTCCTTATCGCGGATCATGGTTACCCGGACATTGTTGGGGTTCCAGTTACTGGCAGGCTGCCGCGTTGCCGTCCTGGATGCAGCCTTCTACGTAGTCGAGCACCAGCTCGATCTGGTCTTCGGTGAGCAGCTTGGCGAACGGAGGCATCAGGTTCACCCCGTTGGCGACTGCGTTTCGCAATCCGTCGCGATCGACGCTCTTGGCGGCCTCAGACGTCAGGTTGGGGTTCAGGAGCGCGGCGTCGGTGGTCTGGTAGCCGTAATCGACGATCATGCGGCCCAGCACCTGGCCATCGCCCTCGCCGGTGACGCCGTGGCACATGGCGCAGTTGGTCTCGAAGATGTGCTTGCCGGAGCCGGCGAAGGAGGTGGGCTGCGGCGGCGTGGAGCCGTACCAGGGCACCGCGGAGGCCGGCGGGCTGAGCCGCGGCGGCTCGTGGACCTTGTAGGACGGCTGGTAGTGCATCTCGTAGAAGATGTCCAGCGGATACGAACCTTGGGAACACCCAACGGCCAGCATACTGGCCACGATGGCCAATCCGACCAACGGCAGCAGTCGCCCGCGCATCAGTTTAGTTCGTGTCATCAAAGTTCTCATTTCCGATCTTGGTGATGATGATTGCAGATAGCCGCCGGATATTTGAGGTCAGCGGGCGGTAACGTCCACTGCGCCGGCTTCGTTGAGTATCGCGGTGACTCGAGGGCTCTGGTCTGCGCCGGCGTTGACCAGCAGGCCGATGAGGCCCTGGCTGATGCGGTCGTCGGACATGGGGTTGCGCACGTTGGGGCGAATAGCCATGATGACTCCCACCACCGTGAACAGGATCGCGCCCAACAACGCGCCGGTGTAGCAGATGACAGCCAGCGGCGGCATGGCTAGGATGGGCTTCTCCGCGATGGTCATGGGGACGGCCATGGGGGTGATGCCGCCGATTACCAGCGAGACGATGAGGCCGATGAGACCGCCGAGCAGGGGCCACACGTAGAGTCGGTGGCGTTCCATGCCCTCGCCCAGCGCGCCCTCGGGATAGGGCACGTCGGTGAGGAAATTGTAGTCGGATTCCGGGATGCCGGCCGACTTGAGCGCGTCGCCGGCGTCAGCGGCGGCCGAAGCGTCGTCGAACAGTCCCAGAATTGCTTGTGTTGCCATGGGATAAATCCGCTCGTTGCGTTACTGGTCCGTTTTGACTTCCACCGCGCCGGCGGAGTTCATGATCTGGATTACCTCGTAGCGTTGCTCGGGTTCGGCGTTGACTCGCAGGCCGAGGAATCCCTGGGTGATGCGCTCGTCGTAGAGTCCCAACACGAACTTGGGCAGGCGGGACTCGAAGACGATGCCGATGACGGTGAACAGAATCGCGCCCAGCATGGTGCCTTCATAGCAGACAATGGCCATGGGCGGCAGGGACAGCACGGGCTTACCGCCCGTAACCAGCGGGTAGGCCACCTGGGACATGGCGGTGATCATGATGCCGGAGGAGAGGCCCAGCAGCGCGCCGATGAAGGGATACAGGTAGAGGCGATGCTTTTCCTCGCGCTCGCCCAGGGACCCCTCAGGGTAGGGCGAATCGGTGAGGAAGTCATAGTCGGTGTCGGGAACGCCGGCATCTTTGAGCGCGTCGCCGGCGGTGGCGGCGGACTCGGCGTCCTGGAACAGGCCCAGGATGGCCTGCTTCCGGCTGGGCGGGTACATCGCGTCCCGCAACTGCTGCAAAAATCCTGGCATCGCCATGACGGTAACTCTCTAGTCCTCTCTGAAGGTGGCGGTCAAAGTGCGGCGGCCAACCTGCATTTCAGTGCGGAGGATGTCGCCTTCCTTGATGTCGTACAGGGGCACCAGCGGAAACACGCGGCTGAACAGCAGCATCAGCATGGATACGAAGGCGAAGGTCGCGCCGACGATTAGAGCCTCCGGCCACTGTGGCAGGTAGTCGTTCCAGGTGAAGGTCTGGAACTGCTTATTGGCCTGGCCGGGCACGAATAACAGGTAGCGTTCCAGCCACATACCCACGTTCACGGAAATACACGCTGCGGACATAATCCACAGGTTGCGTCGCCACGCCTTGGGCAGCCACAGGATGACCGGCAGGAAGTAGGTGATGCCGACGAATACAATCATCCAGACGTTGTAGGCGACGCCGTAGTCGCCGGGGAGGAATTGCAAGGCGCGCACGGCCAGCTCGTCGCCTTCCAGTCCGTAAATGCCGAAGATAATCTCCATGACCAGGAAGTAGAACCAGCCGGTGGCGACGACGATGAGCAGGCGGCCCAGCGCGTCGATGTGCTCGTGGCGGATGTAGTCCTGCCAGCCGTAGGCCCAGCGCAGCAGGATCATGGCGAAGACGACGGCGGAGACGCCGGAGTGGACCGCGCCGACCACGAAGTAGGGGGCGAAGACAGTGCTGTGCCACGACTTGATGGCCACCGCCATGCCGAAGTCCCAGGACACGATGGAGTGCACGGAGACGAACACAGGCAGGATCAGCGCGGAGAGCAGCACGCCGGCGATGATCTGGAGTTTCCACTGGCGCGGATTGCCCTCCCAGCCCATGGCCAGCAGGGTGTACACCAGCTTGGGCCAGCCGGTGGTACGGTCACGCAGCACGGCGAAGTCGGGCACCAGCGCGATGATGACGAACAGGGTAGAAGAGGTGAGGTAGGTCAGAATGGCGGACGGGTCCCAGACCAGCGGGGTGCGGATGTTGGGCCAGATGCCGCGGGCGAAGTCGTAGGGGAAAGCCCAGTACAGGATGCGCCAGGGGCGTCCCGTGTGGATGATGGGCATAATCATCGCCGTCATCAGCGAGAAGATAGTCAGCACCTCGGCGGCGCGGGTGGCGGGGCGACGCCACTCGGCCTTGGCCAGGCGCAGGATGGCAGAGAGCATCACGCCGGCATGGCTGATACCGATCCAGAAGACGAAGTTGGTGATGAAGAAGCCCCACACCACCTTGTAGTTCAACCCGGTGATGCCCAGGCCGGTGTTGATCATGATGCCGACGGTGATGGACGCAGCCAGCACGATCGCGCCCAGCAGCGACACCACCGGCCAGAACCAGCGGGGCGTTTCCAGTATGGACCGCAGCAGGTCCCGGTTGATCTGCGCTGCGGGTAGGACTTTGCCTTCCTGCATAGTGTCTTACTCTTCAGGCTTCTGGATTCCCGCTTTCGCGGGAATGACGGATGTGGCTGTGTTGGCTCATTTTACTCAGGCTTGGCCAGCACCAGGTAGCGCCCACGAATGAGAGTGTCAACCCGCTGGTACATGGAGCCTTCTTTCATTTCCCAGAGGGACAGGGGAGGCAGCAGCATCATGCCGATGCGGAACACCAGCAGCACGATGCCCACGCCGCCCAGGATCATGAAGATGTCCCAAAGATCGGGGAAGGTTGCGCCGGGAACCGGCAGCAGCAGGGCCGGGAAGGAGAAGGCGTCGGACGGCAGGTAGTACAGTCCGCCTTCCACCGCCGGAGCCGCTGCGAAAGCCGCCGCGAAGATGCGGATGTGCCACAGCATCAGACCGATGACGATGAAGATGGCGGCCAGGGGCGCGCCCCAACCCTCGCGCCGGGCGTGGTTGGACACCAGGATGGGGAAGGGTATGAAGAAGGTGAAGAAGAGCTGCGCCCAGAAGATGCCGATGTAGGAATCGAACATCAGGTAGTTCAGGATCGCCTGCTCGACCTCAAGCCGGCCATACCAGTAGGTGATGAAGAACGCGAACAGGTGGTAGGTGTGCAGGAGGGTGAGGCCCAGCAGCACTTTGCTGGCGGCCCAGAAGGGAGCCTGGCCGATGAGGTAGCGGTAGCCGCCCCAGCGCCGCATGACGTAGGCCACCAGCAGGATGCTGGCGAGGCCGCCCTGGAAGCTGATGACGGTGTAGAACGGGGGCAGGATGGAGTCCTTCCAGCCGGGGATCATGGCCATGGCGAAGTCGCTGACCACGAGGAACTGGACGAACACGACCATCATGAAGTACAGCGCGCCGAGGATGGCGAGACCGCCTTTCTGGATCTGCCACTGGCGCTTGGTGCCGTACCAGCCGCCGGCCAGCCGTCCGTACAGCGACGCGCGGAACCCGGTCACCAGGTGCCGGCTCTGCGCCATGTCGGGCAGCGCGGCCAGCCACAGGATCGCTACGGAGCAGAAGGACAGGCCGATCATGCCGGCGAGGAGCCAGCCGGAGGGGTTGACCAGTTCCTGGAACCAGATGGACCGACGCACCAACTGCTCGCCGCTTTCGTGCATCACGCCGATGTCGGGCAAGGCGATGAGGGCCGGGATGAACAGCAGGATGTTGACGATGCTGACCAGGGAGAAGATCTCGGCGATGCGGGACAGGGGCCGGCGCCAGTGGCTCTTGGTGAACCGGAAGGCGCAGGCGGCCAGCGGCGCGGAGGCGGTCAGCGTGAAGACGAAGGCGAAGGCCGCGACGTAGAATCCCCAGGCGCGGTGGTCGGAGAAGCCGGCGGTGAAAGCCTTGAGCAGGAAGCCGACGATGCCCAGGATGGTGAGAATCGCGCCGGCGTAGAACACCACGCGCCAGATGCCCGGCGTGGTGCGCTGCCGTTCGTTGACGTCGGCCACCAGCCCCGGGCCTTCGGGGATGACCCACATCTCCGGCCCAAAATGGCCGTGCTCGTGAGAGTCGTGGCCGTGGCCTGCCGCGGGCGGATGCGCCTGGGTTTCGCTGGCCATCAGTGTCCACCCTTACCCGGCAGCGGATATTGATCGACTTTCTTGAGGTAGATGACGCTGGGCTTAGTGGCCATTTCCTCCAGCAGCCGGTAGCCCCGGGTCTCGCGGTCATGCTCGCCGTGGCCGGGGTGCGCGTTCACGTCGTCGAAGTAGGGCTTGATGGCAGCGTTGTCGTCCATCAGGTCGCCGAACATCAGGGCGTTGGTGGGACAGGCCTGGACGCAGGCGGGATCGTAGTTGCCGCCGGCGATGGTCTCGTCGTTCAGGCGGTTGCCGCCCTGGGATTCCACCTTGAGCTCGCCCCGTCGGATGCGCTGGACGCAGAAAGTACACTTTTCGGTGATGCCGCGAGTGCGCACGGTTACGTCGGGGTTCAGTTGGTTCTCCATGCGGGCCGGCCAGTTGGGATGCCAGTAGTTGAACATCCGCACCTGGTAGGGGCAGTTGTTGATACAGTAGCGGGTGCCGACGCAGCGGTTATAGACCTGGACGTTGAGTCCTTCCTCGTTGTGGTAGGTGGCGAACACCGGGCAGACCGGCTCGCAGGGGGCGTTTTCGCAGTGCTGGCAGAGCACGGGCATGAACCGCGCCTTGACGTTGGGGTACTCGCCCTCCCAGTAGCGTTCGATGCGGATCCACTCGTAGGCCCGGCGCTGAAGGAAGTAGTCCTTGGTGTTGATGGGGATGTTGTTCTCGGCCTGGCAAGCGATGACACAGGCCTGGCAGCCCGTGCACTTGTCCAAGTCGGCGACCATTCCCCATTTATGTTCAAATTGGGCGTTCGGCATCTTCTAATTATCCCGAGGGTTCCGAGGTTGTCATTCCTGGTTCTGGTTAGTCATTCCCGCGAAAGCGGGAATCCAGTCGTCCCTAGTGGCCTCCTCCCTCTGCGCTGACGGTCTTGAATACCTGCTCGGCAGGATGCTCGCCGATCTCGCGGCTGGTGTAGCCACCCTCCAGCTTGGAAACGGCCATGCTGTCGCCCGTGGGCGTGATGGTGCAGCGGTTGCCGCTCCAGGTGACCCCGCCGGCGTCGTTGGCGGCGACGGCGAGGATGGACACGACGTTGCTGCTCTCGCGGGAGTCGCGGCCCGTCGCAAATTCGGAACCGGCGGCGCGTCCGCCGCCCATGGGCACGGCGGCGATGCCGGGAGGCATACCGGGGTTGAGATAGGCCAGCGCCTGGATGGTTCCGGATGAAGTGGTAATGTTGACCACGTCTCCCTCTCGCAACCCCATGTCCCGCGCCTGTTTCTCGTTGATCTCCACCCAGGTCTGCCAGGCCACCGTAGTGATCGGGTCCGGCGCGTTCTGCGCCCAGGGCAGGTGAGCGTTGCGGCCATCCAGCACGGTGTTGTGCGCGAAGGGCAGCAGTTGGAAATCGCCGGAACCGTGCATCTGGGCGGGCGCCGCCATGCTGACGATGTCGTTGAGCAGGTTGGCGGAAGGCGACGGGGCGCTGCCGGTAGCGCCTTCGTCCCACCAGCCGCCGTTTTTCAGGGTGTCGGTGAAGTCCGCGCCCAGCGCCTCTTCCACGTTGGCCCGGATCGCGGCTTCGTAACTATCGGACGGCATGGCGTCGGCGCGACCCAGAGCGGTGGCGGCGTTGATCAAAACGTCGGGGAAGCTGCGCGGGTCCAGGTCGGGCAGGGGGTTCACCACCGGCTGCTGCACCGCGTACACCTGGTAACCGGGCGCGGGGCTAAGGGTGTCGTCGCCCCAGTCCTCCAACGCTACGCGGTCGGGGATCAGCAGATCGGCCATCACCGTGGTATCGTCGATGAACGGGCTGGCGCTGATGACGGCGACGTTTTCGTTGCGCAAGGCGTCGGCCATGCCCACGCCGGCCGGCAGACCGTGTACCGGGTCGCCGCTGTGGATGATGACCAGACCCGTAGCGCCGCTGCCGATGTCGCCGGCGATCAATCGCCACTCATCCAGGGAAACCAACGGGACCGGGGAGGGGTTCGTGATCGGGGGGGCGGGATTGGGCAGCAGGCCGCCCTCGTGTCCCACGTTACCCATCAGGTGGTTCAGCATCAGAACAGCCGAGGCGTTGAACCTGCCGTTGCTGTAGGCGGCGGCCTCTCCGCCGCCGCCAATGGCAAGCCCGCCATGGGCCGCGTAGTCGTGGGCCATGCCGTAGAAGAAGTCGTTGAGGGACTTTCCGTCCAGCACTTCGGCAGGGATCCCCAGGATGCCGGCGTTGGCGTCGGGAGCGAATTGGCTGAGCGCCCCTGGCCCGGCCTCTCCGGTGATGGCTTGCACGTAGGACGATTCGGGGTGAGATTCGGCGATGCCCCACGCCAGTGCCATTGCCGCGTAGCCCTCGGCGCCGGGCGCGATGGGCACCCACTTGTCGGCGTTGGCCGCCGTCATGGAATAGCGCGCCCCGAAGTGGACGTGCGTCGTTTCCCGTCTGTGCGTGTAATCGCTCGAACGGAACTGGCCGTAACCTACTTGATAAGCCGTCGGGCTGCCCCAGGTGGACAGGAAGTCGGAGCCGAAACTGATCAGCGAATCGGCGTGGGCGATGTCGTGGTAGGGAAGGTTGCCGCTGCCCATTACGTCCTGGACTGCTGCGCGATAGGCGGCATCGTCCGCCGCGCCGCCGAAAGCCACGTGCCGGCCGCCGAAAGCTTCGGCAAAAGCGCCGCAGATTCGCGCGAAACTGGCGCAGCGACCGTCGGTCAGCAACAGCATGCGATTGCCATTGGTGTCCACCGCGGCATTGAAGCGGCTCAGGGCTTCTTCCCAAGTGATGGGGCGGAACTGTCCGGAACCACGAGGGCCGGTGCGCAGCATGGGGCCGGCGATACGGTCCGGGTGGTAAAGGGATTGCAGCATCGCGTCGGCGGCGGCGGATTGCTTGCCCTGGTTGGTGGGGAACCGGGGGTTGCCCCGCACCTTCTTGGCGCGGCCTTCCATGACCCGCACCAGGAGGCCCTGGCCGCCGGGCGTGGAGATGTCGTAGGTGGCGTACCAGTTGTCCCGGCCGCTGACCAGGTCTTCGGGAATGAGCGCCGGGCTCTGCACCCTCAACTCATCGTCGAAGAGGTTGCAGGCAATCGCGCCGGTGGCGGCGATACCGGCCCAGGCCAGGAAGTTGCGGCGGCTAAGTTTCATTGTTTCAGAGGAGTTCGGGGGTCAGTCAGATAATTTCGGGGTTGCGGCGTTTTCCGTTGTCGGCGGGCGCCTATTTGTGACAGACGGTACAGTCGGTGCTTACGTTGTTTTCGCGGTGGCAGTCCAGGCAGGTGCCCATCTTAAGCGACTGGCCATCCTGGGGCTGCACTTCTTCCATGTGGGCTACGTCGCCGTGGCAGACGGTACAGGCTTCCTGCACCGGGACGGGCAGAGTCATCGGTTCTTCGTTGCCCACGGGGAGGGTTACGACGCGCTCCTCGCCCTGGGTCAGGAAGCGCAGGTGGGCTTCGTGGACGAACCGCACGTGGTCGGGCATCCGGTGGACCCGCTCCCAGTCTATGGGGCGTCCGTCGGCGTGCTTGTCGATCACGCGCTGGATGTTGATCAGGGTTTCCGGTTCGGCGACGTCGGCCTTGGCGTTGGCGCCGTTGATCTGCTTGTGGCAGATGACGCAGACTTCAACCGCGGGTACGGTTGCCGCCGCTCCGGTGGTTACGTTGCGGTGGCAGAACTCGCACTGGATGGCGTGGCCGCCGTCCTCAACGGCCCCCGCGTGTACGGTGTGCGGGAAGGGTATCGGCTGGTCGGGCGCGTTGCCCCAGCCGAAGGGCGGGTTGGAAAACCAGGACATGAACAGCACTACCACGATGAAGGCTACGATTGCTGTTGCCAGCAGCCCTGCCAGGGCCAGGGGAATGAGTTGTCGGGTTGGCGGCAGAGGCGGCATGGGTGGCTATCGTGATGCTTCAGGCAATGGTTGATTGGCTACGCCGGCGGGCGGCGTCAGCTTCGGTCTGTTTGGCGAACCGTTAGACGAACAGGCGATGCCAGACGCCTTGCAGCGTCATGGGAGACTGCATGATGGTGAGCACCATCATCGCCACTGCGCCGCCCAACGCGGCGAGGCCGATAACGGTGATGGGGATGCGCAAGCGGCTGAAAACGGCGGGGTAGGTGCCCGTCTGCACGCCCGAGGGAATCAGCCCGTGGGCGATCAGCATGCTGAACGCAAAGATGATGATCAGCGGAAAGTAAATCCACAGGTAGGTCAGCCACAGGTGAACGTTCTGCCAGAGCATGGCGTTCATTGCGTTGGGATCGGGCGGCATTTGGTTACTGAACCTGCGCGGAAAGCTTTTGGTTGCTGGTCGCGTGCCCTGGCGATTTCCGATTTCTACCCGTCGTAAAAATCAGACCCCGTTTTGGGCTGGTGAAAATTATCACATTCAATTTGACGTGTCAACAAGCCGGCGTACCGCGACAGAGCCATTTCAAGGCCAAGTGGAGCAGCGCGGCGAAATCACAGCCAGGCCACTTCGTAGTCCGCCGAAATGGGCGCCATACTGTCCAGGTCCCAGTCGAAGGTGAGGACGGCGGATTCCTCGCCGCAGTAGGCTTCCAGCACGCGCTTGCCGTCGCGGGCGACGATGCTGACCGCCTCGTTGAAGTCCAGGTCGTCGGCCTCCCAGCCCGAGCGGTTGCAGACCATGATGGGCAGGCCGGTGTCCAGCGTGCGCTGCTCCCACTCGCCCAGCGGCCCGCAGTCTCCGGGGCCCCAGGACGCCGGCGACACCAGCAGTTTCGCGCCCTGTTCCTGCAAAATGCCGGCCACGTCGTTGCGGTAGGCGTCGGCGCAGATGATGACGCCCACGGGCACCTGGCCGTCCACGTCGCCGGCTGGCACGGGGATCGGCGCGATCTCCGCGCCCGGCGACGACCACGCCTCCGGCCCACGCAAGGCCTTGACCTTGCGGTGTCGCCCGATGATGCTGCCGTCCGGCCCGATGACGAACACGGTGTTGTACATCAGGCCGGCGTCGAGGTCGCGTTCCGGGTGGGAGAGGAACACTGTCACGCCGTAGTCGGCCACCTGGCCGCAGAACCGCTGCATCCACTCGTCCGGCTGCGGCAAAATCCAGTCCGTCCCGATAACCTCGGCAAACTTATACCCGGTGATGAACAGCTCCGGCGTGATGACCCACTGCGCGCCCATCTCGGCGGCTTTGGTCAGCCCCAGCTCTGCCAACCCCCGGTTGTGCTCCACGTCGGCAACGACGGGGGACAGGTGCAGCATGGCAACGCGCAGGGATTTCATGGGGACGAACCTGCCGGGGTGGGGTGGGTGGCGGGATTATAGCACGGGGGTAGTTTCGCTTACTGACCCAGCTGTAACCAAACAGTGGCCGGGTTCACCCCACAGTGTTCCAGCAGTGTTCGACTGTTTCTCCGCATTTGAATCGCGCTGCCGTGAGTGTTCACAATTAGCGAACCGTTGGCAATCTCCCGGTGCAGGAAAAATTCGTTACCGGTCGGGTGTTGCGGTCGAGTATGCACGATGTAGGTTTTTGGACTCGACTGAACTGGTACGTCGCTCCTGAGCCTGTCCCAGAAAACCCGTGTACGACCCGCAAGGAGTGGTGAATGCCTATGG
>JAPPCX010000013.1 GCA_028875655.1 Chloroflexota bacterium
ACATGGACCCTGCAATCACCGCTATTTCCGCTTGACATCAAAGACAGTTGCTTCTCCTGGCAGGACGCGTTGGGATTCTCCGGCGCGGCGTCGCTGAAGAGCCATCAAATCCCATATCCCCTGCCCACCGCCGAGGGCGAGCTGTGCGACCTGGAGGTCACCTCCCTGGAGTGGACGCCGGGGCGCATCACCGGCGTCATCGCCTCGGAGTGCATCGCCGAGACCCGGCACGAGGAGGACCTGCCGGTCTACGGCGGTCACTTCAGCCAGTCGGTGCCGGCCCTGCTGGACGCCGACGTTACCGGCATTGCCGGCGCGGTCAGCGTCACCTGGGGCGGCCACTCCACCAGCGCGGCTTTCGTACCGGACGGAGATACCGCCTTCACCCTGCCCGTCGCCAACAGCCGGGCGGTCAACGACCTGCAAATCACGGCGGACCTGACGGCGACGCTGAACGTGCCCCGCCCGCCCATGTTGCAGACCGTCCACCACCCGGCCCGCACCGACGTCTATACCCGGCGGGTGACCTGCACCTGCGGCGAGAGCCGGACCGTCAAGACGGTGCGCATCTACGTGCATCACCCGGAGCACGTGCGGGCCGTGGAGAACCAGCGCGGTCCCGTGACCCGCACCCGGACGGAGAGCCTGTCCCTGGTCCAAGCGTCGAACACGGCGCCGGCCGTGAACCTCGGGGCCGACGCCCCCTACCAGGCCCTCTACGTGCCCCCGCCCCAGCCACCCCCGCCAAAAGCGGAGCAGACGCCGGTGGGCGGTTCCAACTGGTGGAGCTGGCTATGGCGCCGCGACTGAGCGCCATGCTGCTGTCCGTCGCCGCCCAGGCGCCGGAGGACAGGGCGGCCGCGATGCAGGCCGCCTTCGACCAGGTGCTCACCGGCATGGCCTACGTGGGGGCGGGGCTGTGCTTCTTCGGCATCGTCTGGGCCGGGTTCCTGCTGATGGCCGAGGGCGCCGAGGGGGAGAACCGGGGCCGGGCCAGGAACGCCGTAATCATGGCCGTGGTCGGCCTGGTGGTGGTGCTGCTGGCCAAGGGCATCGCCGCCGGCATCGTCGGCCGGATCATCGAGGTCCTGCCCCAAGCCTGAAACCGGAAAGGAGTTATGAATGGTGAAACTGACGTTACCCAACCCGAAGGACCTGGCCCGGCGCTGGCCGCCGGGCCGGTCCCAACCGGAAGAAATTGAAGCGGCGGAGATTGAACCCGCCGCCGAACCCAAGCCACCGCCGCCCCTGCCCCTATTTTTCATGCTGTCTCACCTGGAGGACGACGGCCCGGTGCGGCTGGACGGGGTGAAGCTGGCAGTCATGGAAGTGATGGGGCTGGAGCTGGACGAACCCAAGCTGGGTGCCTTCGCCGGATCGCTCAACGCCGTGGACTTCCCGGTGCAGTTGCTGGTGCGCCAGCACCCGCCGGTGTTGCAGGGCTTGAGGGACAAGTTGACCGAGGCCCAGCCCGGGGACCTGCCCGCCCAAACGAAGGAAGCGGCGGAATCCCTGGGAAGGCTGCTGATCACCCTGGAGAGCCGGGAGGGCATCCTGGACCGGCGGTTCTACGCCGTGTGCGAGCACGCCCGCGCCGACGAGCTGCGGGCGCTGCTGGTGCGGGCCGGGCTCGGCGTGTTCCCCCTCTCCGGCAAGTCGCTCAAGCTGCTGCTGTTGGCGTGCGCTCTGGGCGGCTCACCCCAGGAGCGCGACGACGACGCCGAGATGGAGGTGGAGGTCAACCGCCGCGACATCCGCATCGGCGGGAAACTGACCCGCTCGTTGCACCTGGGCAAGTGGCCCAGGTCGCTGGCTCCCGGTTTCCTGCAAGGCTTGATGGCCGCCGGAGCGCCCATGGACCTGTCGGTGCATTTGGGGGCCATCCCCACGGAGCAGGCGGCTCGCACCCTGGAATGGCAGAAGGTCAGGTTTGAATCGGCCCAAAGCCTGTCCTTCAAGCGGGGCCGTTCCATGTCCCCCGAGGCGGAGATCGCCCTGGAGGACGTGAGCCGTCTCAGGGACGAGGTGCAGCGGGGACGGGAGAGGCTGTTCCACGCCTCATTGTCCGTCACCCTCCACGCCGGCGACCAGGACACCCTGAAGGACCTGACCCAGAAGGCCCGGGCCCACTTCGCCGCCACCCTGGGCAAGCTGGACAACCTGGCCTTCCGGCAAAGGGAGGGACTGCTTTCGACGCTTCCCCTGGGACTGAACGCCGTGGCGGTGTGGCGGACCCTGGACACCTCCAGCCTGGCAAGGTTGTTTCCCTTCTCGCCGCCGGACCTGGACACCCGTTCCGGCACCCTCTACGGCATCGACCTGCGGGCCTGCGCCCCCATCGTCTACGACCCCTTCGACGGGACCCACCTGAACGCCAACACGGCCGTCCTGGCCCGTTCCGGCAGCGGCAAGAGTTTCGCCACCAAGCTGGGCGTGCTGCGGGGGCTGTGCCGGGGCGTGCGGGCCTACGTCATCGACCCCGAGGGCGAGTACACCGACATGGCCCGTGCTGCCGGGGGGCGGGTGCTTTCCCCAGGCGTCCCCGGCCAGGGGATGAACCCCTTCGTCATCGACCGGGGCGATTCCGAAGAACTGCTCCAGCGCATCGGCAGCCTGCGGCGGCTGATTGAAGTGATGGTGGGGGAAAGGCTGTCCGCCGAGCGGCGCTCCTCCCTGGACCACGCCCTGGCCGGTTACTACTCCGAGAGGCGGGAGCGCACCGGTTTTCGGGATTTCTACGCCTACCTGGAAGGGGAGACGCCGGAGATCGCCCACCTGCTGCGCCCCTTCGCCACCGGCAGCCTGCGGGACCTGCTCTCCGACGAGGGCGACGACCTGCTGGCCCGCGAAGCGCTGGTCACGGTGTTCGACCTGCACCTGCTGGAGCCGGAGCTCAGACCGGCCGCCGCCATGGTCTGCACCGAGACGGTATGGGCAGCGGCGGCCCAGGACCCCCGGCCCCGCCTGCTGGTGGTGGACGAGGTGTGGTCGATCATGCAGCACCCCGAGGGCGCCGCGTTCATGGTCAGCATGGCGAAGCGCGCCCGCAAGCACCGGCTGGGGCTCCAGTTCATCACCCAGGACGTGCAGGACCTCCTCTCCGAGGACTCTTCTCGGGCCATCACCGGCCATTCGGGGAGGGCGCTCTTGCAGAACGCCGCCTTCAAGCTGCTGTTGCAGCAGGACGCCGCCGCCGTCAGCACCGTTGGGGAAGCCTTCGACCTGCCCGAGGAACTGCAACGCTGGCTTTTGTCCTGTCCCCGGGGCGACGGGCTGCTGCTGGCGAGAGGCCAACGCTTTCCCGTCCGCATCGAGGCCACGCCGGAGGAAACCGAGGTAATCGAGTGGCGGCCCGGACCCAGGCACTAGCCGTTAGGGGACGGCGAAAATCCGCCCCCACCGAATCGGCGCAATGCCCATACCAACACTGGCAACCATAACCGACGAAAGGAAGGACCATATGAACCTGAACCCCAAGAAAATCCTACTCGGCAACCGCCAGCCCAGCGCCCCGGTGCTGCTGGCGGTGACGCCGCCCCGCACCGGCGAGCGCACCATGCTGGGCGTGGAGAACCTGCTCCAGTCCATCGCCGTCCCCGAACCCTTTTCCCTGGAACTGGCCGGCACCCCCGATGGCGTCACCCTGCTGGCCCGCTGCCTGGACCGGGAGGTGGTTAGAGGCCAGCTCGCCGCCCACTACCCCCAGGCCCGCATCCTGGAGGTGTCGGTGGACGAGGACCCCATCTTCGTCCACCGGGGCGAGCAGGCGTGGGGCATGACGCTCAGGGCCTCCGGCCCGGAGTACGTGCCGCTCCGCACCTTCCGCGACGACGACCTGCTGGACCCCGGCTCCGACCCCCTCATCGCCATCATCGGCGCCCTGTCCAACCTGAAGGACGGCGAGCGGGTGCTGGCCCGGCTGCTGCTGCGCTCCCTGGGTCCCGACTGGTCCCAGGCCCACCAGCAGAAGGCTTTCAACAACCCCGGCTACCAGCGCCCCGACCCCTCCTACACCTACCAGACCCGGCCCCTGCAACTGGACGGCGTGACCATGGCCGTCCTGGGCGTGGCGGCGCTGGTCGCGCTCAGGGGCTACCTGTGGGTGCAGCAGGGGGAAATCCTCAAGGCCACCCTGCTGGGATTGGGCAGCGCCCTGGGCCTGGCCGTGGCTGGCTGGGGCTGGTGGCGCTGGAAGCAGGCCAGGAGCCGCGTTTACGACCCCCTGATCATCAAGGAGAAGGTGGGCCGCATCGCCTTCGACGGCGAACTGGAACTCATCACCGTGCTGCCCGAGGCCAATGAGCCGAAGGACGGTCTCCGGCGGGCCAGGGAGGTCCTGGAGCCGGTGGCCGCCGCCTACCGCCACTACGACCACCCCGCCGGAGCGCGCTTCAAGGTCACCAAAGTAAGGCCCATCGTCCCCGTGATGAACCTGCACCCCGCCGGACCGGGCTTGTTCGGCAAGCGCAGCGTCCTGGGCGTCCGCGAGGCGGCGGCCCTGTGGCACCCGCCCGGCGCCCGGGACGAGACGCCCCTGCTGGAACGCTCCGGGTCCCGCGCCCTTCTGCCCTCGGCCAAGGGCGTGCGGGGCGGCGCATTGGTGGGCGACACCACGGCGGGCCGGTCGAGAGAAATCCACTTCCCCGAGGACCTGCTGCGCCGCCACCACCTCTACGTGGCCCGCACCCGCATGGGCAAGTCCACCCTGATGCACCACGTCGTCAGCCACAAGCTGAAAGAGAAGGCCGAAGGAAGGGACGGCGACGCCATCGTGGTCATCGACCCCCACGCCGACCTGGTGGCCGGGCTGCTGGAGCAGGTGCCGGAGGCCATCGCCGACAAGGTGAAATTGATAGACCTGGCCGACCCCCGGGGCGCGCCGGGCATCAACCTGCTGGACGCCCGCATCTTCGCCGACCGCGACCGCACCGCCGACTCCGTGGTGCGCGTCGCCCACGGCCTGTGGGACCAGTGGGGGCCGAGGATGCAATCCATCCTGGAGCACACCGTCAAGAGCCTCCACGAGGCCAACCGCCACCCGGCCACCAGCGACGACGAGCAGTTCACCCTGCTGGACGGGCTGCCCCTCTTGTCCGACGACAACTACCGCACCGGCGTCCTGACCCGCGTCTCCGACCCCTTCCTGCTGGACTGGTGGGGCGGCATCTTCGCCAGTTGGCGGCGGGACTACCAGGGCGACGCCCTGGCCCCGGTGCAGACCCGCCTCTCCTACTACGCCTCCTCGGAGAAGGCAAGGGCCATCCTGGGCCAGCCCCGCTCCACCATCGACCTGCGCCAGACGATACGGGAGGGCGGCGTGCTGCTGGTGTCCACCGCCCAGGGCGCGGTGGGTAGGGACGTGGCCGCTCTGGTGGGCGCGTCCCTGCTCAACCTGGTGGACGCGGTGATCCGGGAGCAGGGCAGCCTGCCGCCGCAGGAACGAAGGGGCGCGCTGGTAGTGGTGGACGAGATGCAGTCCATGCCTGGCGTCGATTACGAGTCCATGCTGTCGGAGCTGGGCAAGTTCGGGGCTAGTTTCATCCTCGCCACCCAGAGCCTGGCCAAGCTGAACGATCTCTCGCTGACCATGCGCGACACCATCCTGGCCAACGTGGGGTGCCTGGCGGTGTTTCAAGTGGCGGGCAGCGACGCCCGGCAACTGGTGTGGGAACTGGGCAAGGACCACGTATCCGAGGACGACGTGGTTTCCCTGGACGTGCATCACTGCTACGTGCGGGCCACCGTGGGAACGGAGCGGATGCCGCCCTTCTCGATGATGGTGCGGAAGCCGGAGCCGGGCAGCCTGACCGTGGCCCAGCGCATCCGCGACGGCGCTTCGGCCTACCTCACGCCGGAGACGGAGATCGCCGCCCAGCAGGAGCGGGGCCGCCAGCGGGTCCAGGAGTGGCGCCGGGAGGTGGAGCGCATCCGCCGGAGCCAGAACCCGCCGCCGGATCCGAAGCAGGGGGAAGCGTCCAAGAACCTGGGTCGCAACGACCAGCGCAGCAAGCACTTCCAGCCGCCCACCGGAGGGCCGCAGTCCGAGGAAGCGGAGAAAGGCGAGGATGAAACCGAAGCCGGCGGCCTCAACGACTACCGTCAGTTGCTCAATGAGCGGCAGAACACCACGACCGAGGAGGGGTGAACATGAGATTCAACCTTTGCGAAGCCGACGCGCTGCGCCGTTTGGCCGATATGCCCTTCCTGGACCGGCTGGAGCTGGCCGCCCTCACCGGCTGGTCCCGGGGCGCGGTATACGATGCCGTTGCCCGGCTGGAAGAACGGGGAATGGTGGAGGCCGTCCCCCACGCCACGCCCCTGGTGGCCCCCACCCGCCGCCACGCTCTCACCGCCGCCGGGGTGGAGCGGCTGGCCGAGCTGGACGCCGTATCCCTGGAGGAAGCGCTTTTCCTGCTGCCCGTCTCGAAGCAGTGGCGGCGTGGGCTGCTGGAACGCCTGGACGCCGTGGCCATCATCTACCGCCTGGCCTCGGCCATCAACCAGGTCCATCACCCCCTGGTCTTCCGCTGGTATCGGGCCATGCCCCTGGACGCCGCCCTGGTCCTGCCCGGCGGCAGGAGCGTGGCGGTAGTGCGCCAGGGCAATACCAGCGACCGCACCGCCTTCGCCAAGCGCCTCTGGCGGCTGGGCCAGTTGCCGCCCGCCAGCGCCGTGCTGATGCTGCTGCCCGACGAGGTGCGGCTGCGCCAGGCCCGGAGGCTGGCGGCGGCGTTGCCCGGCCCGGTGTTCCTGGCCCTGGAAAGCGAGGCCGCTTGCGCCGGAGCCGGGGCCGCTGTCTGGCGCACTCCCTCCGGCGCAGCGCCCCTTGACTTGGCAACGGCGTTGAACCACTCCGGGCCGCCCCGGTCCTGGCCCCTGCGGAAGCCGCCCCAGCGGGCCGCGATGCCCGACGCCCTGGACCCCGACGCCGACTGCCTGCTGCCGTCGTTGCTCAAGCCGGTGGAGAAGCGCGCCGTGGACCAGCTGGCCGACTGGTCCTGGCTCTCGCCTCAACACCTGGGCGCAATGCTGGGCGTGAAGCGGTCAAGACTGTCGCAGATCACGATGCGGTTGGCCGAGTTGGACCTGCTGCTGGACGTTGCCGTGGACGGCCGGCGCCGCCTGGCCCTCTCCGACAGGGGGTTGGTTATGCTGGCCCGCCGGGACCGGACTTCGGTGGGAGACGCAAGGAAGCGGTGGAGCGCCCTGCCTTTGGACGCCGACGCTACCCTGGACTGGCGGAACGTCGCCGGAACCCGGACCCGCCAGTTGCTCCGCAACGTCGAGCACACCGCCGCCGTCCACGCCTTTATCGCCGCCCTGTGCCGCCAGGCCCGTTCCCGCTCCCGGGAGGTCGTGCAACTGGATCCTCCCCGCCGGGCGTCCCGCTATTTCCGCCACCAGGGAAAGCTGCGCTCGGTCCACCCCGACGCCTTCGGCGTCCTGCGGCGCGGTGAGAATACTTGGCCCTTCTTCCTGGAGTGGGAGCGCCGCGCCGTGCGGCCGGCCACCATGGCCGCCCGCGTCGCTCCCTACCTACGCTACTACGCCGGCCCCAGGCCCACCGACGACCACGGCAATCAGCCCCTGGTCCTGGTGGTCTTCGACGACGGCATCGCCCTGACCCACTTCCTGGCGGTCGCCGCCCGGGAGATGGGCCGCGCCCGGGTGCGGGTGCCGTTGCTGGCCTCCCACCGGGAGCTAGTGGAGGGCGCCGGGCCGCTGGGCCGGGCCTGGACCTCCCGCAGCGGCGACCCGCCGGACTACGCCTTTCAACCCCGCTGAACATTAACCCGCAACCCCCACTGGCAAGGAGGAACCCATGAGAATCTACTACGTGATGGAGGCCCGGGGCCGCCGCTGCCACGTGCTTTCCGCCCTGGGCGTGGACGTCCGGGCCTGGAGCCGGCTTGACCGTCGGGTCCGCGAATGGCGCAGGCGCCTGGAACAGCGCCACGGAATTCCGGCCAACGAGGAACTGCGCCTTTCTGACCCACATTGCGGTTGTGGCTGCCACACGCAACCCGCGTTGTTCAAAGGAATGCAGGTGGTGGACCAGGGGTTGCGCGTCGTCGAGGACTTTGCGGTGGAGACCGGCGGCGTCCAGGTGATCAACGTCTGCCTGAACATGGACGATGTGTCCCACCACCGCCGGGTCGCCCTTGACCGTCTCTTCAACCGCGTCAACGCCACCGCCGACCGTGAGGGCGGCTACGCCCTCCTGATCTTCGGGCAGGAACCCGACGATACGGTGGTCCGCACCTATGAAAGACTACGCAGCCACAACCCGGTTCCCGTGCGCGCCGGCGCCTGCGGCGACGGCTGGCACACCCGGAACCTGCCCATCGACCGGGTGATCGTAGGCCCGGTCTTCCGCAGCCCCGACGCCGACTGCCTGCTCCAGGCCGCTGGGCTGGTGGCTCACGCCCTGCTGCGGCGAGAGGAACCTGGCACCAGTGAAGACGCCGACGCCTTCGCTGTCTTGGACCGCGCCCTGAACCGCCGGGCGTCAAGGAACGACCCACGGGGGGGTGGTCAGAAAGTGAACGCGAAACTCGGAAAAAAGAAGACGTGACCATCCCAGCCACGCATTTCTATCCGGCTAAACCTGAAACCCCGGTTTGTGGCAATTGCGACCAATGGTAGGTTTTTGTCCACCCACTGTCCTCTCGTCGATAGGGTCAAGACCGTCTGCAAGGGCGGTCTCTGTCTTTGTCGGGGAGGGGACGATTGTTCGCTAAAATTATTCGGGGCAAGAGGGATGCGGAACGCCTCCGCTGGTGGGCGGCTATGACAATAGGAACTCAAAAAGCCCCCAAACTGCCACCATCAGCAGGACGAACACCGCTATCATCACAAGGCCAGACCAGTTTTGACTGGACCCGATTAACGGGAGCATCAGCCCGAAGCCTGCTATCATTGCCATGATAAAGAGCAGTCCCAATAGCGCCAACAACTGAAGGTCGAAAGGTGACGCCATAGCGCCATTGGCAACCCACAGATACGAACTGGCGATGCCTCCAACGCCGCCTAAGATCATCAACCCCCGGCGCTCCCTGATGGCCTCGATCAAAAAGACAGTTGCCACGCACAACGCAACCAAGCCGTCTTGCATCGTTACCTCTTGCTCGATCCCTGCCTGAAGGAATGCCAAAACAGCAATTATCGCGGCTGCTGCGATCCACCATCTAGCCAAGAGCCACATTGTCGCCTTCAACATAGTCGTCCTCCTTGATTGCCCACGTTGCTTTCGTGCTGCGGTCGTTGCCTTTCCTTCGGTCCTAGCTTGAAGGAATACCAAAACCGCAACTATCGCGGCTGCTGTGATCCACCACCTTGACAAGAGCCACATCGTCGCCCTCCTTGATTATCCACGCCGGCAACCCTCTGAGGTTCCAGTAGGCAGCCTCAATGGAAGAGCAGCTGGGATATACACGGGGGATATAATAGACGTAAGAGAAAGGCGTTTGCAGAGCCGATTGACGGAGGTTGCATGGAAAAATTTCGCGGCGAGTTCGGTGAACTCGAAACCCTTGTATCAGAGTTGGGCTACAAAGGTGAGTGGAAAGATGACAACGGCAAGAAGGTCTTCCGGAGTGACGACAAGGCCGTCCTCAACTGGTGGCCTTCGACCGGCACCTTACAAGTTCAGGGGCCGACAACTCCACGCAAACAGCTCGAAGATGCTGTGGCGCAGGCACTCTCCGGCGACCCGCCGGAGCCGGTCGTTGCTGCGTCAACCGCACCGGCCGCCGTAGTTGAAAAGCCGTCGCCGCCCATCTCTTCCACAAGTGTTGCTGAAGAGGTGTCGGAAAGGATTTTCGTCGTGTACGGCCACGATGAAGCCGCCTGCGAACAGCTTGAGTTGCTTCTTCACCGTCTGGACCTGGACCCTTTCGTCCTTGGCAACACATCGGGCAGCGGTCTCACTATTATCGAAGCCTTGGAGAAGGAAATTCTGTCGCCCAACCGAGGTAAGCGGTTCGGCATCGTATTGCTGACACCCGACGACATGGGGTACAAGAAAGAGGACGGTCCAGAAAATGCCGAACCCCGCGCCCGCCAGAATGTTGTCATGGAAATGGGGATGCTGATCGCCGCCTTCGGCAGGGACCGCGTGGCTATACTCAAGAAAGGCCACGTCGAGGTTCCTTCGGACGCCAAAGGCATCATCTACTTGGGCTTCAATACCCACGTAAGAGAAACTGCGCCGAGACTCTGCCAGCGGCTTGGCGAGGCCGGGTTCGACCTCAGTCCCGATGCTATCGCCAGGGCGTCCATCTGATGACGTCAAAGAAACACGTCACTATCTACACTGACGGGGCCTGCACCGGAAATCCCGGTCCGGGCGGGTACGGCGTCGTGTTGCTTTACGGCGAGCACCGCCGCGAGCTCAGCGGCGGCTATCGCCTTACCACCAACAACCGTATGGAGCTGATGGGGCCGATAAAGGGCCTGGAAGCCTTGAACCAAAGTTGCCGTGTTACGGTGCACAGCGATTCACAGTACGTGGTGGAGGGCATTGAGAAAGGCTGGGCCAAGCGTTGGCGGAGCAACGGCTGGATGCGTAACAAGCGGGAGCGGGCGATCAATCCCGACCTATGGAGCCAACTCCTTGACCTGTGCGAAACCCACGCGGTCGAGTTTCTATGGGTGCGCGGCCATGCGGGAGACGTTGAGAACGAGCGTTGCGACCATTTGGCGGTGCAGGCCGCCCACAAGAAGGACCTGCCCGTGGACGAAGGGTATGAAACGCCATCCAACGCATGAGAACCGGTGCGAAGCATGAGTAGTCCAACCCTAGCTGACCTGATAGCCCTGGGCGAGGGTTTCACCACCGAGTTCAAGCGGTCTCTGCCCTCTGACCTCGGCAGGGAGATTTGTGCCTTCGCCAACGCCACCGGTGGCGTAATCCTCATCGGGGTTGACGACGCCGGAACCATCATGGGCGTGCCAGACCATAACCGGCTGAAATCCCAGGTGCAGAGCGTCGCCCGTTCGGCGGACCCGCCTGTAGCCGTGGAGGTGGAAAGCGAGGGGGATGTGCTGCGCGTCACAGTCCCGGAACAATATGGCAAGCCCTACTCCTTCGGGGGCCGTTTCTTCATCCGGGAGGGAGCAACCTGTCAACAGTTGTCCCGCGATGAAATTAGAGAGTTCTTCTTCAAGGAAGGTCTCATCCGGCTTGACGAAACGCCCTGCAACGCCTTCGACCCGTCCGTGGAAATCACTCCCGGCCGCTGGGCCGAGTTCGCGGAACGGGCCGGCATCGATCCCGGGCTGGACCCGATGAAGGTGCTGGAGAACCTCCACTTGGTCAAGGACACCAGTATGACCTACGCCGGAGCCTGGCTATTGGCCGACGACATCACTCGTTTCACCCTCCAGGCCGGCGTGACCTGCGCCGTCTTCCGGGGCAACTCCAAGACCCACATTCTGGACCGCAAGGAATTTCACGGGAACCTATACGCCATCTACCAGGAGGTAATGGCCTACTTTCAGGCCAAGCTGAACTCCGCCCTCATTCCCAACGCCGCCGGGCGCGACGAGCGGCTGGAACTGCCCGAGAGGGCCCTGCGGGAGGCATTGGTCAACGCCATCGCCCACCGCGACTACCGCAGCACCGCCAACGTGCAGGTGTATATTTTCCGCGACAGGGTGGAAATCGTAACGCCAGGAGGATTGCCCGCCGGGATGCGAGAGGAAGATTTGGGTAGCAGGAGCGTCCCCCGCAATCCTCTCCTGTTTAGTATGCTCTACCGGATGAGGCTGGTGGAGCAGATTGGCAGCGGCATCCGCCGGATACGCGACGCCTGCCGGGAACACGGCGTTGAGGAGCCGAGCATCGAAGTTTCCCCCGACTGGGTGACGGTGACTTTCCCGCGTTCGGTGGAGGCGACTACCCCTCATGTAACCCCCCATGAAACCCCTCATGTAACCCCCCATGTGGGACGGGTCATTACCGTCTTGCAGGGGGAAATGAGCCGAGCGGAGCTAATGGACGCCCTGGAGTTGACGGATCGTCAGCACTTCACCAGGACCTACCTGCGGCCCAGCCTTGCTACCGGCCTGGTGGACATGACTCAGCCGGACAGTCCCCGGAGCAGGACGCAACGATACCAGCTGACAGAGTTGGGGCGACAGGTGCGCGATTCCTTGCCGGACGCTGGAGGCGCCTGATCCGATCGGGGCATCTACAGGCGGCCGAGAGAGACGGGTTCAATCGACTCAGACCTGATCCAGCCCATAGAGATAATCCGGGAGCGACTAGGAAAGTAGGTTGGCGTCTTCGACCCCGGCCGCCGCAAGAGCTTCGAACTGCACGGAGCGGACTCATAACACAGCCCCCTGCGGCAAGGTCCCCTGAGCGCCAGCCTGTTTCCCGACACCCTGTCGGACACTCAGGGAGTTGTATCCAAGCCCGCGAATTGATAAAGGTCGAAGATATTAGGGAAAGGCCGAACGGTTCATTTCCGACCGGAATCCTAGATTAACAATGGTCCAACACTATTCTGAAGGAGCGTGACGAGATGGGCAAGCGTGAGGTGAGGGAAACCGTACGATTTCAGTGCCCTCACTGTCGCAGGGATGCCAACCTGGCTTTCACTACGTTGGGGTATCGCACGGAGGGCCGAACCAGCGGCATAACCTATTTGGTAGAAGACCGCGGCAGCAATTGGAATTTCCATTTCGCAATATGTCCCCTGTGCGGCAGGCTCATTATGCGGTCCTTGAACTTTCAAAACCACGGTGACCTGGGATACCACAACTACGTTTACATTTACCCTCCTTCCGGCGGGGGGCGTCTAGCGTCATGGTTTGTGCCTCGTGAATACAGTGAGGACTACGCAGAAGCGGTTGCTGTTCTCGCGGTCAGCCCCAAGGCGAGTGCAGCGTTGAGTCGAAGATGTTTGCAGAATATTCTCAGGCAAGTAGCCAATGTGAAGCATGGAACCCTCTACACGGAGATACAGGAAGCAATCAACAGCGGTGCTTTACCGCCGCATGTTTCGGAGGTGCTGAATACGTTTCGGCAATTGGGGAATACCGCGGCCCATCCGATAAGGAATACAAACACAGGAGAGATCGTTCCTGTTGACCCCGAAGAAGCATCATGGTGTCTGGACGTATTGGATATGCTATTCGACCTCTATTTTGTGGCTCCTGCTAAGGCTGCTGAAATGAAACGGGTCTTGGGGGAGAAGATGAAGGGCAATCCCGCCTAGTACAGCGTGCTTGTAATTCGCCTGAAATAGACTGTGGATGCACACCATTTTGTATCCTTACTCCAAACAGGAAGCCGATGTTCCGTCTTTCAGAAAAGCCCAAAATGCTAGAGCCGGACGGAATGTACCATCCGGCCCTACGATGCCGGGGACAGTGAGAAATGGCACCAATTACTCCGGCGTGCCATGACAACCCTCTCGTCCCCCCGCTTCCGGCAGCAGCAGGTGGAGCAGCCCCATTCCGGCGGCCAGCCCGAAAAGGGCAACCAGGTGGCCGGAGCCTGGAGCGGCCCCCGCATTCCAGCGGAACACCGTGCGGGCGTTGACCTTCAACAGCCGGGCCAGGCCCCGGCAACTCAACCCGGCAGCCTGCCGGAAGGCGTCCAGCCGCTCCGGGAAGTCCGGCGGGAACTCCTCCGGCTCAATGTGATAGACACATTGCTGGCGGCGACTCATAGGACCAACTACTCCCGGACCGGCCAGGGCTGGGAAGCGTCCAGCAGCAGCACGGCGATGCCACCGGGCACTTCGCAGGCGAAACCCACGATGGCCCGCAGCTCGTCCTCGCTGGGTGGCCGTCCCACACGCCACAAGCGGCCCAGGCGGGCGGGCAGGCCGGAGGACAACGCAATCTCTTCCAAGGAGACGCCGGAACGGTCCTCCAACCGTCCCAGCCGCACCGAAAAGTCCTGGGGCAGAGACGGAGCGGGGAACCGCAAGTGCCGCTCCCGCGCCTCCCGATTTACGCCGTTACTCAAGGTCATCACCGTCGGAGTCATTGCCGCTGGTCCACAGGGACAAGGCCCCGGCGTCGCCCTGGCACAGCACGTCGATGCCGCCGGGGATGCTGCGGGCCAGCTCGGTGATGGCCAGGATGTTGGCCCCGGAGGGACGGCGCTCGCCCCGGCGCCACAGCAGGATGGCCCGGTCGGTGACGCCCAGCAGCCCGGCCATCTCCCGCCACTTCACTCCCGCCAGCACCTTCAGGCCCTCCAGCCTCCGCCCGAAGTCCTCGGGCCAGGGCGGGGGCCGGTAGTCCTCCAACAGGTTGCGTTTGGCCAACGTCATGCAGTTACCTCCTCGGTCGGTGGATCACGGTCACGTCTTCGTCCAGGAGCAGGGCCAGGCCGCCCGGCACCCGGACCGCCAGGCGCGCCAATGAAAGCGTGGCCCCGGCGTTGGGTTCGCCGTCCTCGTTGCGCCAGCGCAAGAGCTGCCGGGGGTCCACTCCCAGGGCGTCGGCCATACCCTCCCAGGTGAGGCCGGTCAGCGCCTTGAGCGCCGCCAGCTTCCGGGGAAAGTCCTCGGGCATCAGGGCGACGCCCGGCGGGAACCGCCGGTGGCCGGAGGCTTCGCGGTCGTTAGTCATCGGTCTCCTCCATGACGAACAGGTCCTCGAAGCGGGTGACCTGCAACACCTCCATCAGGCGGCGGCGGGTCTCGCCGGCGGCGCAGCGCCGGCCGTGGAACAGGTCGGATACGAAGCTCCGGGACCGCCCGATGCGCCGGGCCAGTTCGTGCTGGCTCATGTTGAGCACGTTGAGCCGTTCCCACGCCTTGTTCGGGTCCAGCCGGGCGCGGAAGGCGGGCTTTCTGCGCTTCATTCCGACGCCTCCTTCCGCTTCTCCCTGCTGCCTCGCTTGGGGCTGCCATCGACGGTATCAACCGGCTGGGGGTACAGCTCCGGGTGGGCCAGGTAGTGGCGGGCGATGATGCGGGCCAGGATGCGCAGCCCTTCCATGCGCTGGCGCTCCTGGTCCTCGGTGAGTCTTCGCTTCTTGCTCAAGGTCGTCTCTCTCGAAATAATCCGGCCTTACTTCCGGGGGTAGCCTGGAAGGGGCGGGTGGGTTATACTTCGGCTAGGTTTTAGAAATTCCGTTCTGTATGGGTGAGTGTAGCAACCGAACATCTGACGGTACAATGGTTGGAACGTCTATCAGCCGCCTTTTTGACAAAGTGTTTACTCTGGTGTAACAATCAATCCGCAGAAAGACAACGCCTGTTCGGGCCGCAACACCGACCAACGGGGTGGCAATCATGGACCAGCACGACGACAACCTGGAACCGCAGGACCGGCGGGAAGGAGATGAGGGCTACGAGGACATCGGCGCCCTGCTCAAGCGGCTGCGGGGCCGGGTCAGCCTGCGGGAGGTGACCCGGCGCACCGGAGTGTCCACTTCCTACCTGTCCCAGATCGAGAGGGGAATGAGCCAGCCCGGGGCCAACGTGATCCGCAAGCTGGCCGAGCTCTACAACGTGGACGCCCAGCAGTTGCTCAATCGGGCCGGCCACGGGCCGCAGCCCGACCCCTACGGCGACGAGGCGATGGACGTGGAGCGGGCCTACCGCTTCGTGCTGGACGACCCGGCCTTCCGGGTGGGCACCCGGCCCGACGGGCCCATGACCATCAACGCCAAGCGGTTCATTGTGGAGATGTACGAGAAGTTCACCGGCAAGAGGTTGCTGGAATGACAGAGAATACCCTGGGCGGTTTCTGCCGCGACCTTGTGGACGACGACCCTTATGGACAGGCAATTGACCCGGAGCGGTTGGCCGCCCGTTTCGTGGACCACTTCGGGCTGTCGGCCCGCCCTAATCTGGTAGAACTGACCGACCTGGCGGAGCGGGCCGGGTTCGGCACGGTGCGGGAAGGCAAGATGGAGGGTCTGAAGGGAGCCCACGTCGGCCAGCCCGGCGGCGAGTACCACATCTACCACCGGGATGATCTGTGGGAAGGTTCCAAGGCCCAGACCGTACTCCACGAGTTGTACGAGATCATCCTGGAGCGCATGGCCGAGATTCACTCGCCGGGAATGCCCGTCCCCTCCGGTCCGCACCCCGTGATCTGCCAGCAGGCGGAACGCTTTGCTGCGGCGGCGCTGATGCAGGCCGATATTTTCCTTTCCTACGCCCACGCCAGCGGGCTGGACGTGGTTGCCCTCCACAACGCCTTCGGCTGCGCCTACTCCTCGGCGGCTTTGCGGCTGGCCGAGGTGGTGCGGGACCCGCCCCTGATGGCGGTCCTGTACGAGAGAGAGGAGGAGGGAGACCCGACGGGCTGGACCGGGCCGGCCGTGCTGCGGGCCAGGGTGGTGAAGCGGACGGCGGGGTTTGGGGCAAGCTCATCCCGGCTTATCTGTGGCCGTCGCGGAGGATTGCCCCGCAGGGACAAGGCCCTTCCCTACGGTTCCCTGGCGGAGCGGGCAGTCCACAGCGGAGAGATAGAGTACGCCGAGGGGGATGGCTTGGCCGCCATCGCCAAACCCGTCTTATGGAAGGGACTGCTGGCAAAGGTGATAGTCGTTGCCGTTCCCTGGGAACATCGCCAAGCCCTGGAGCCGCAGTTGGGCCGCCAGAGCCGGCCCTATCCCAGCTTCGTCACTAGGGCGGTGACCGCCGCGTCTTGACGGGGCGGGCCGTGTGTCCGATAATCAAGTGTAAGACAAACCCTTATCACAGCAGGCAAAAAGAGAGACCATGCCGCCACGCAGAAAGACCATCACCTTGTATCTTGGCATTGGCGTGTAATGATCACGTCAGCCAGTGGACAGGATGCGGC
>JAPPCX010000044.1 GCA_028875655.1 Chloroflexota bacterium
ACCAAGCCGGCGAGGACGTGCGCCGCCAACGGAGCGAACGGGCCGCCCGCATCTGGGACGTTCCCGTGGAGGACGTGGAGTACCAGGAAGATGGCACGCTGACTCACAAGTCCGACGACGCGCTGCGCATGACCTTTGACCAACTGGCCCGCCGGCTCAACGGAACCGGTGGCCCCATTGTCGGGCGAGGCACCGCCAACCCCGCCGGCGTGGGCAACGCCTTCGCCATCAACATCGCCGACGTGGAGGTTGACCCCGACACGGGCAAGGTTGACCTGCTCCGCTTCACCGCCATCCAGGACTGCGGCAAGGCCATCCATCCCAGCTACGTGGAGGGCCAGATCCAGGGCGGCGCAGTGCAGGGCATCGGCTGGGCGCTCAACGAGGAATACTTCTTCGACAACGATGGTCAGATGCTCAACTCGTCGTTCTTGGACTACCGGATGCCCACGGCCCTGGACTTACCCATGATCGACACGGTCATCGTGGAAGTGCCCAACCCGGGGCATCCGCTGGGAGTGCGTGGAGTCGGCGAGGTTTCCCTGGTTCCCCCCATGGCCGCAATCGGCAACGCCATCACCAACGCCACCGGGGCGCGCATGGAGAGCCTGCCCATGAATCCCGGCGCAGTGCTGGAAGCGTTGTGGGGGCAGAACGGCGGGTAGTTTCGCCGTTCGCTCGCGAATAATAAATCTGAGGGGCGGGTTTCAAACCCGCCCCTACTCGTATGGTGTTCTCGATGTGCTTGATTCCACTTACGGTTCCAGGCGGACCAGGAAGCTTGCTTCGCCCAGCGGCATACCGTCAAAGGCTATGGCTGCTACGTGGCGGCCGAGGCGGGTTACCGGGATTCGGAACGGCTTGATCCAGCGCTGGAAGAAGATGCCTTCCTCCCACTCCACTTCCTGGGGCGGCGGACTGGACAGGCTGGCCCCCGGCGCGCGTATGGTCACTTCCAGGGTGTGGCTGCCGGCGTTGGCGCCGGCGATGCAGAAGGCGAGGTGCGCGTCCACCTCGGTCAGCACTCGCGGCCCGTCGTCGCTGGGCGGGCTGTCCGGCATTGGTATGTCTACCAGGTCAATGATGCCGTTGAAACTGAGGTTGTCCCCTTCGCCTTCCTCGGTTTCGCGGCAAAACAGGGCGTATTTAAGGTACACTCCGGTTCGGTCAGTAGCAGTAGTCAAGGAGTGGCTCCCTGCGGCCCAGCCGGCGGCGGGCGGTATGGTCACCGCGATTTTAGCACTGGCCCCCCGCAAACGGCAAAAGCGCATGACTACTACCAGGAGGTCTGACCATGTCATTGACTGCCGATAAATTCAATCAGGGTATGACTACCGACCAGTACATCGACATCATCAAGGTCAACAAGGACCCGTTTCTCCAGATTCATTCCGGCGTTGAGATTCCCCAAAACGTCCTCAACTACTTCGATTCCCTGGACCAAGCCGTCAACCTGGCCGTGTTCACATCCGACTGGTGCGGCGACGCCATGTCCACCACGCCGGCCATCCTCCGCCTGGCCGACGCTTCCGACAAGATCAACCTCAGCGTCTTCAACCGCGACGACGAGCTGGATTTGACCAACAGCTTCCTGCCGGAGCACCGGGCCGGCACCGTACCGGTATTCGTGGCGCTCGACGAAAACATGGGCGAAATCGCGCGTTTCATCGAGACTGCCCGCTCGCTGGTGCCCGCCATAGACGCCATGGACGAAATGGTCGCCCAAGCCGCCGCATCCGTGTCCGATGAGGCCGAGAGTCGTCAGCAGGCCCGGGGGCGGCGCACTGCCCACCGAGTCAGCAAGGCCGCCGAATGGGGCGCGGTCATCCTCAACGAGTTTCAGCAGACCGTCGCCGATGGATTCGCCCTTCCCGCCGAGTCGCGCCCGGCAGAAGGCGGGACCCAGTGGCCGCCACAGGACTGATACACAATGCCCGACGACAACGAAACCTTCACCCTCATCACCATGGACGACATGGCCGTGGTCTTCTCGGTCACCGACGACTTTGCCATTCACCGAGAGTCGGTGAGCGTCGAACTGGCGCGGGAGGACCCGGGCGAGGTCAACATCACGGATCGTGGCGCCGTCGAGATTACGCTGCCTGCCACGCGGTCGCCGGCGGAATTTGCTTCCACCATCCGGTCAGAGCTTGAGGCTCGGGGCTATGTTCACAATCCCGGGCAGGTTGTCGCTAACGAGAGCGACGCCGACTCCGGTGATGAGGACGATGACGACTGGCTGTCCTGATTAACAATTTGTAGGGGCGAATAATCATTCGCCCCTACTTCTGCTTCTAGTATCCTGGCTCCCGCCACTCAAACGCCAGTGTTGCATACCTTACGAACACCGCGCCGCCCGGTCCGGCCAGCGGGCCGTTCATCGCCAGTATCGCGATGGTTACTTCGTCGCCCGCCTTTGGCTCCGCCGATACTACCACTCGCTGCGGCACGTTGAAGCCCTGCACCGTCGCCCGTTCCCGGTCGCACTCGCCGTTGATCCAGATTTCGCCGTAGTCGTCGATGCAGGACTCGAACAGGCAGCGCGCGCCCTCCAGCGGCCGGCCGCCCACCGTTTCCGGCAGCGTCGCCTTGATCCGATACCAGACGAACGAGACACCCCGACGCCGCCAGGCGGCCAGGTCGTCGCAGGCCTCCCAGCCGGAGTCGTCGAAGTCGGGCAGCCGGCACGGCGATCCTTCGGCTTCGCTGACCACGCCCTCGTTGGGTTCGCCCGGCACAAATCCGTGGGCGCACTTCCACTGTCCCCCTACGGCCGCCAGATCGTCGGCATTCTGCAAATCAAGTGTCGCTCGTGGCATCGTAGTTCCTCCTGGTCCATGCTCAATCGGTGGTAAGTCTTTCTAAACTCCGGTGATACGCACGCCGGAATGGGTGCGATAGATCCGGTTGATGTTCACCAGCAACGGCGTAATCTGTTCAACGTACTTGGCGTTGTAGAGCGCGCCGCCGTCCACCGGACGCAGATTCGGGATCAGGCGGGTCAACTCGACGATGCGCGCCTTCGCGTCCGCGTCGTCGCCGCAGATTACCACGTCCTCATCCAGGGTCGCGTCCGGCTTCAACAGTTCCTCAGCGGAAACATTCTGAAACGCGGCGACTACTCGGGAGTCCGGAGCCGCAGCCTGCGCCTCTTGTGCCGCCGACCCCGCGTCCACTTCCTCGGCAATCGCGCCGACCCCGCGCTCGAACCGCATCGGCGCTATTACCGTCACCACGATCTTGCCCGCCAGCGCGTCGCCGACACCGGAGATGGTCGGGGACATCCCGTTGTACGGCATGGTGAGGAACACCACGTCGGACTGCGCCGCCGCGTCGCCGTTGACTGCTCCCGAAATGGCCTTTCCCGGGGCCAGCCCCAGCAGTTCGTCGGCTGCTTCCTGAGCGCGCCCGGCGTCCCGCGAACCGATGACTACGGCCTCGCCGGCCATCGCCAGGCGTAGCGCCAACCCTTTGCCTTCCGGTCCGGTTCCTCCCAGAAATGCCAGCATCTATATCGCCTCCGTGAGTAGTTGTCGCGCATCCGCCTGGGCGGGCAGCGCGAGAAGTATATCACCCGGCGGCGGGCTCTTCCCGACCCTTATGTTACAATCGGCCTGATTCACCGCTCATTTGACCGCACCGTTCACAAGGAGGGTTCATCATGGCATTCTCGCTCAATCACGTCCACCTCAAGACTCCCGACCCCAAGGCCACTGCCGATTGGTACATCCAGAATCTGGGCGCCACCGTAACCGCAGAGACGCCAGCCGGCGGCTTCCGCCTGGACCTCCACGGCCTGCCCCTCAACGTAACCGACCATATCGCCACGCAGACGCACCCGCAGAACTACGGCTTCGAACACATCGCCATCGACACCACCGACATCGAAGGCACTGTGGAAGACCTCAAAAACAGCGGCGCCAAGGTTCTGGAAGAGACCACCGTCGGCGGCGGCCGCCGCGTCATGTTCTTCGAGGGGCCGCAGGGCATCATCCTGGAAGTCCTGGAAGTCCTCGACAACTAGCCCTCAGCCAGCATACAACACCACCGCAGGGGCGAATGATCTTTCGCCCCTGCCTGAATAGCGGAAGCTCACCCATGCCCGACCATCGCCTTCTGATCCTTTTCGCGCATCCTGACGACGAGGCTTTTCCTGTCGGGGGGACTATCGCGATGCACACCGCACGCGGGGTAACCGCCCGTCTGATAACCACGACATCCGGCGAACTCGGCGAGATACGACAGCCGGGTTCCGCCACTCGGGAGACGATCGGCGAAGTGCGCCGCGCTGAACTGGCCGAGGCGATCAAGGAGTTGGGCATCGAGTCCCACGAGGTTCTGCAGTACCGCGATTCCGGCATGGCCGGTTGGGACGACAACCATCATCCCCGGGCTTTCGTGCAGGCCGATGAGCACGAGGTCGTCGCACGCCTGGTCTTTGAAATTCGCAGATTCCGTCCCCAGGTCATCCTCACCTTCGGCAAGGACGGGCTGTACGGCCACCCCGACCATATTGCAATCTGCAACCACGCTACAACCGCTTTCCAGCTGGCTGCAGACCATACCGCCTTCCCGCACCACATGGCCATCGGCATCCGGCCCCACCGGACCGATCGCCTCTTTTACAGCGTGCGGCCGCGCGGTTTCCGCGTCCACATGGCCGAAACCCTGCGGGCCGCCGGCGTGGATTTCCCCATGCCGGCGCCTGACCGCGTCAATGACGGCGTTGACCTGGATACCATCCATATCACGGCGGACGTGTCCGACGGCCTTGACGCCAAGATGGCTTGCATCAAGCGTCACTTCACCCAACTGCAACCCGACTGGCCTTACGAGCGCGTCCCCCGCGAAGTCGCGGCCTCCACCATCGGCATCGAGCACTTCATTCGCGCCGAGCCGACGGTGGTTCCCGGCGAAACCGTACCTCAGGACTTCTTCGACGGGCTCTAGTGCCACGCTTTATCCAGTTGAAACGAGTAGGGGCAGGTCCGAACCCTGCCCCTACAATCTATTGGGTTCGGTGCGCAGAAACTACGCCGGTCGCTGGATTATCTCCAGGCTGACCTTGTCGGGCGCTTCCACGAACATGACCTGGGAGCCGGACGGCATGGTCCACGGCTCGCAGATGATGTTGGCCCCGGTGGACTTAAACCTCTCAAACGCGCCTTGGATGTCGTCGGTCTCAAACCCAAAGTGGTCCAAGCCGAAGCGCGGATGAGTCGAGCCGGGCACCGCGTTCTCGCCCTCGGCCTCGCCGGATACGGTGAGCAGCGGCTGTCCGTTCAGCTCCAGCTGGTGCGACACCGTGTTGGACAGCGGCCGCGTCGACACGATTTCCGCGCCAAAGTTGTCAACGTAAAACTTGGCCGCGTTGTCCGGGTCCTCGCTCCGCAAATGCAGGTGGTTGCAGACGAATGCCATGATAATTCCTCCGTTGTGCTTGTGGTTAGATGCGATTCTGGCGTAGGGGCAAGACATGCCTCGCCCCTACATGCTGGATTACCCCAGGTAATCCGCAATCTGCTGGTCGTAATCGGCCTTGCGGGTCACCTGGGCGATCAGGTCTGCCGATGCCAGCGAGTCGCGCAGATCGGACGGCGCTACGCCGTCGCGCAGGGCCTTGAGCGTGTCGTACACCGCCTTGATGGCCGCCTGGAATGGCAGGTGACCCTGCAACGCCACGCGCACACCGTTCTGGCCCAGCCATTCCTTATCCGAAAGCTCGCCGCCGGCGCCGCCCAGCAGCAGCGGTATGTTCAGCTCCGCGTTCACAGCAGCCACCTGCTCCCTGGTGCTGGCGCCGGCAAGAAAGATAGCGTCCACACCCGCTGCCTCGTAGGCTTTGACGCGGCGAATGCACTCGTCCAATCCCTCGGCCAGGCTGCTGGTGCGGCCGGCCACGACCAGGTTGGGGTCAGTGCGGCCCGACAGCGCGGCTTTCATCTTGCCGACGCCTTCTTCGAGAGAGATGAACCGCGCGCCGCCGCCGAACGCCATGGGCAGCACCGTATCCTCAATGGTCAGCGCGGCCACGCCGGAGGCTTCCAGCTCCTCCACCGTGCGCTTCACGCTCAGCGCGTTGCCGTAACCGTGGTCGGCGTCCACCATGAGGCTCAGCTCGCCGGCCCGGCAGATGCGGTAGATCTGCTCGGCGAACTCGCTCAGCGTCAGCACCACGTAGTCCGGCGCGCCCAGCACCGTGCCGCTGGCGATGGAGCCGGCGAACATGCCGACCTCAAAGCCCAAGTCCTCGGCGATGCGCGCCGAAATCGGGTCAAAAACCGAACCGGGATGCACGCACACATCGCCGGCCAGAACCGCCCGATAATTCTCCCGTCGCTTGGTGTAATCCATGTCTTCCTGGCTCCTTTGTTCCGTCAATAGATCGACAGCGTGCTAACATACGCTGGCGTTTATTCTAACCGAATTGCTACTCGCCGCAACCCAATCCATGCACCATGACCACTATCATCGGCGTCGATTTCAGCGGCGCCCGTGCGGATAAAAACACCTGGGCAGCGAGGGGCCTACTGGACAGCGACGGCTCCCTGGTGTTGGAAAGCGTCCAGTCCACCCGCCGGGAGGACCTTTACCGTCTGCTGGCCGAAATTCCTGTTCCGGCCGTGGCCGCCCTAGATTTTCCCTTCGGAGTGCCGGCCAAATTCGCCGCCTTTCTTTCACCGCGCCGGCTGCCGAGCGATATGCCCGACCTTTGGAAAGTTATAGATTCAATCATCGCCGACGAGTTTATCCGCGAGCGCAACCGTTTCGTAATCCAGCACGGCGAGCCAAAGCGCGCGGGCGACCAGAAGTACCATCCCGAAAGCTACTCTCCGCTGCACGCCGTCAACCCTAATATGCTGCCCATGACCTACCGGGGCATCCGGCTGCTGCGTCGTTGGCATGAAGAACAACGATATCGCTGGAGGGTTCCACCGCTTCCGCTTGCTACCGCCGCCGACGCTGTTGTGACTCTGCTGGAGCTGATGCCTGGCGCGTTGCTCAAGTCCCTGGGTTTGCCCTACAAGGGCTACAAACGCGGCCGCGATTCCATCCAACGCCGAACTCAGATCCTTGACAGCCTTTCCAGCAAATCCGGCATCCAATTACCCAACTTGAAAGCCGTGTACAAGGGTTGTATTGCTAACGACGACTGCTTGGACTCGGTGGTTGCCGCGGTAGGAGCGGCGATGTGGGCGCAAAACCCTGACCGCTTCCGCCATCCTGCCGACGATGAATTGTCCGATGCCCAACTGGAAGGCTGGATCTACGTCCCCAAGCCTGCCTAGTCCCGCTGCCGTCCCACCAGGAACCACACCAGCCCTATCGCCAGGGCTGCTCCCACCAGTTGCATCAGAATGAACAGCGGCGCGGACGCAGGCTGTATCCCGGCGAACGTGTCGGAAAACATCCGCGCCACCGTGACCGCCGGGTTGGCGAAACTCGTCGATGACGTGAAAAAGTACGCCGCTCCGATATAGGCGCCCACCGCGACCGCTATTACCGCGCCTCGACTGCGTGGTATCAGGAATATCACCATGAGCAGGCCCAACGTAGCGATGACCTCGCCGAGCCACTGGCCGGAACCAGCGCGCTCTTTCGTTGACCACACTACCGGGTCCAGCGAGAACATCAGATTGGCCAGGATCGTTCCGGCAATGCCTCCGACCACTTGCGCCACCACGTAGGCAATACCCTCACTAACCGGCCGCCCTTTCAGTACCACGTCGGCCAGGGTGACTGCCGGGTTGAAGTGCGCTCCCGAAATCGGCCCGAACGCCCAGATTAGCGCCATCAGCGCAAAGGCCGTCGCCACCGCGTTCTCGAACAGCTGCAACCCAACGTCGCCGGGACTCAACCGCTGCGCCGCGATGCCGCTGCCCACCACCGCCATCAGCAGGAACGCCGTCCCCACCGCCTCCGCCGCCAACCGCTGCACTAGCGAGGGCATACAAAATCTCCGCTCATGGTGAGCCTGTCTAACCATGTTTCCGTCGACAGCGCGAATCCCACACCCGTGCACAAAAAAAGAGCGGAACACCCGCCCTCGCGCACAGCCGAAGCAATCACAATGTCGCTACAGTATTCCACGGGCGGGTAGTTTAAAACGCCGAAGCGCCACGGTCAACGTTGATTTTGAACCTGGGCTATGGTAAGATTCTGCCGCGAAAACCCCAACATTTCGCAGAATATAGAGATTTCTACAGATTTCCGTGGCTACCGACACCGCAAATGAAGCCCGGTGGATGTCTCTGGGGGCAGTCAGCCGGGCTTTGGGAATAAATGACGCGACCTTGAGGCAGTGGGCCGACCGGGGTCGCTTGCCCGTTTATCGTACGCCCGGAGGACATCGGAGATTCCTGCGTGAGGATGTTGAAGCCCTGATGCAGGAACGTTCCAACGTTTCCGGCGCCGGCGCCCCCCACGGTGACGACCCCGAGGCGCCAGTGTTGCGCCGCATCAGGCGCAAATTGAGCCAGATCGACCTGTCGCAGCAATCGTGGATGGAGAGTTTCCAGGCCGAGGGCCGCGACCGGATGCGGCTGTTCGGCCGGCGCTTGCTGTCGCTGCTCTTGCAGAGTCGCCTGAATGGGAGCAGCCGGCGGCGTGGCGAGACGCTTTCCGAAACCCACATGCTCGGCCACGAGTATGGTTCGGAAATGGCCGCCAGGGGCGTGCCGCTGACCGACAGCGTTCAGGCATTCCTGTTTTTCCGCCAGGCCGTGGTGGAGTCCGTGCAGCCCGACCAACTGCAGCAGGTGGTGGAGATCTCCGACCGCGTGCTGCTTGGATTAGTGGACGCGTACAGCTCACGCCTGGCATTGATTGAGGAGGACCCGGGCCCGCCGGCTCGGACTGCTGCCACCGTAGGTGAAAACCGATGACTACCGACACAATCGATATTACCGACCGCAAGCTGCTGAACATCGTGCAGAGCAATTTCCCGGTCATGGAGGAACCTTACAAGGCCATCGCCGGCGACCTGGGCGTTGAGGAAGATGAGGTTCTGGCGCGGCTCGCCGAATTGAAACGGCAGAACGTGGTACGGCAGATCAGCGCGATCTTTGATACCAGGCGGCTCGGATACAAGACTACCCTGGTCGCATTCGCCTATGGTGAGGGGGATCTGCACGACGGAGCAATCTACATCAACCGGCACCCCGGCGTCAGCCACAACTACGCCCGCGAGGGTTCGTACTACAACCTCTGGTTCACCCTGGCCGTGCCACCCGATGGCGACCTGGAAGCAACGGTCAAGTGGATGGCCGAAAAAACCGGCGCCATCGAGTACCGCATCATGCCCACCATCCGGTTCTTCAAGATCGGCGTCAACTTTGACATGGTGAAGCGGCGCAGCGACGCTTACAACTATAATCCCGACGCTGGCCAGCCCAACGGCGCGAACAATGGGCAAAGCCGGGTCCCGGCCAGCGATTGGAACCAGGCCCAGGAAATCACCGAGTGGGACAAGGACGTCATCCGTGAAGCCCAGGAAGACCTCCCGTTGGTATCCCGTCCCTTTGATCCCATGGCGGAACGGCTCGGACTGACTACCCAGGAACTGTTTGACCAATTGGCGGTCTATCAGGAGCGCAAGCTGATGCGCCGCTACAGCGCCGTGCTGTACCACCGGCGTTCCGGGTTCCGCGCCAACGCCATGATCGTGTGGAAGGTTCCGCCGGAAAGGTCCGAAGAAGTCGGGATGATCATGGCGGAGAACTCGGCGGTCACCCACTGCTACGAGCGGCCGACGTTCCCCGACTGGGAGTACAGCCACTTCACCATGGTCCACGCGCCCAGCCGCGAGGAGTGTGAAGAAATCGGCCGCGACATCGCCCAGGCGACGGGCATCAGCGATAATCTACTGCTCTACAGCACCCGCGAGTACAAGAAAACCAGGGTGCGCTACTTCGTCGAGGACTACGAGCGGTTCTGGGATACTGCCGAGGAAGCCGAGGCTATGGCGGAGGCGCTGGTCTAACGATGCCTGAGTATTACCCCGTCTATCTCAACCTCGCCGGCAAGCATTGCGTAATCCTGGGCGGCGGCACCATCGCCCAGGGCAAAATCGCCGCGCTGCGCGACGCCGGAGCCAAAATCACCGTGATCAGCCCGGAGGCCACCGACGGCATCAAACGGGCGGCCCAGCGGGGCGACATAATTTTTGAGCAGCGCGAGTACGAACACGGCGACCTGGAAGGCGCATTTATCGCGGTGGCCGCCACCAACGTCTGGCACGTGAACCGCCAGATCTACGAGGAGGCGGAGGAGCTGGGAGTGCTGCTCAACGTGGTGGACGACCCCGACCAATGCACGTTCATCGCGCCGTCCATCGTGCGCCGGGATCCGATCACCCTGGCCGTTTCCACCGGCGGAGCCAGCCCCGCCCTGGCCAGAAAAATGCGCGAGACCCTGGCCGAAGCGCCGGCGTTGAAGTGGGCCGACCTGGCCGGCGCTCTGGGCCGCGCCCGCCGCGTCATCAAGGAGCAGCGCACGGTCATCGACCCATCCCGTTGGCAATGCGTGATCACCGAGGACCTGCTGGAGTTGGTCCAGAAGGGACACGAAGACCAGGCGGTGGACATAATCCTCTCCCAGCTGCAGGACGACACCATCCCCGAGATGTGCGGCGACTTGACCCGATGCAAAACCGGGGGCTGCGTAAAGCGAGCCGCGTTGCGGGCGGCGGAGGCGGTCAGTTGAGCCTCCTTGTTCTCGGACTGGATCATCGTACCGCCCCGGTGGATCTGCGGGAGCGGCTGAGCGTAGAGCGTGAACAACTGCCCGACGCGCTCCGGCAACTGTCCGAATACGTGCCCCAATCGGCAATCCTTTCCACGTGCAACCGTACCGAGGTGTACGTGTACGACCCCGACGATATTGGCTTGGTGGGCCGCGTCGGGGACTTTATGATCGGCTACTCCGGCGTGCCCGGCCCTGAGTTGGAAAGGCATGTGTACCAGCTATGGGAAACCGACTGCGTGGCCCATCTTTTCCGGGTGGCCGGCGGCCTGGAGTCCATGATCGTTGGCGAGCGTCAGATCCTCGGGCAGGTGCGCGCGGCGTTCAGCGCGGCCAGCCGGGGCGGATACACCAAGAGCCCGCTCACTCGCGTGTTCCATTCCGCGCTGCGGGCCGGACGACGGGTTCATCGGGAGACCAGCATCGGCCAGCATTCCCGGTCGGTAAGCCGCGCTGCGGTGCAGTTGGCCCGAGGCATGTTCGAACGCCTGGATGACCGCCGCGCCCTGGTCATCGGCGCGGGCGACGCCGGCCGCATGGTGGCGCGTGCCCTGGCCGACGCGGGTGTGAGGCAGATTACCGTCACGAACCGCACCCAGTGGCGGGCTGAGGAACTGGCCAGGGATCTGGGCGGCGTCGCCGTTCCGTTTGAAGATCTGCCCCAGGCTCTGGTGCAGTCGGATCTGGTCATCAGCAGCACCGGGTCGCCGGGGTACGTTGTAGATGCAGCGACGGTATCGGAGGCGACAGCCCGCCGCCCCGGCATGGAACCGGTATTGATGATCGACATTGCCGTGCCCAGGGACATCGATCCCGTGGTTACCGACTTTGACGGTGTGCAACTGTTCGACATAGATGCCTTGGGCCAGGTTGCCGAGATCGACCTTGACGGGCTGGAAAGCGAAGTACGCAGGGCGGAGGACGTCGTCGAGTCCGAAGTAGGCCGGTTCGTGGAGTGGTGGAACTCCTCCGACACGATGGAGTTGGCGGTAGCGATGCGGCGACGGGCGGAGGCGGTGCGCAAGCAGGAAGTGGCGCGCACGTTGAAACTGTTAGGTGCCGGCGACGACGGCGAACTGGCGAGTCGGCTGGATGCCATGACCAACGCCTTGGTGAAAAAGTTGCTGCATCAAGCGACGGCAGAATTGCGCTCCGCAGACAGCGCGACAATCTTTCCCGCTGCATTGCGGATGTTTGGCGACGATCCTCCGGGCGGTAGGGGCCGTGGCCGACGCTAACGGCGGGAGGCATGTCGTGCGGGTCGGCACCCGCGGGAGCCGGCTGGCGCTGATACAAACCGAGCTCACGCTGGCTGCGCTGCGGGAGGCGCACCCCGATTTGCAGTTTGAGGTCGTAACTGTTACCACTCAGGGCGACGCTAACCGGACCGCGCCGCTGGCCGGCATGGGTCTAGGGGTGTTCGTGAAGGAGATCGAGCGTCGCCTCGAAACCGGCAAGATCGATATGGCGGTGCATAGCCTGAAGGATATGCCGACGGCGCTGCCCGGTGGAATGGCCATTGGCGCCGTACTGGAGCGAGCCGACCCCAGGGACGCCTTGGTGTCTTACCTGGGGGTTACCCTGGACGAGTTTCCCAAGGGAGGGCGAATTGGCACCAGCAGCCCCCGGCGGGTCGCGCAAGTCGCCGAAAAGCGGCCCGACCTGAAAATCGTACCGCTCCGTGGCAACGTGGATACCCGCTTGCGGAAAGCGGCCGGGGACGAATGCGACGGCGCCATCCTCGCCGCCGCCGGCCTGCTCCGCATGGGATTGGAAAACGTCATCACGGAATACCTCGCGCCGGAAGAATTCGTGCCGCCACCGGGTCAGGGCGCAATGGCGGTGGAAATCCGCGCCGACGATGCCTGGCTGGCCGGGACGCTGTCGGCCATTGATCACTGCGCCACCAACGCGGCAGTTACCGCAGAGCGAGCGTTTCTTGAGGCATTGGGCGGCGGCTGCCAGGTGCCGGTGGGGGCTTACGCGGAGGGCGGCGACGGTGGAGACTCGCTGAGGCTGACGGTGTTCATGGGCGCGCCGGACGGGTCGGCGACGTACCGGGACAGCGTGGTTGGATCGGGGTTCGATGCGTCCAGCCTGGCGGCGACGGCTTGGGAGCGGCTGCGCGAACAGGGCGCGGCGGGACTGCTGGCGGGTAAGTAAGTTCTATGGCGACTGCGGGCATAGTCTATCTCATCGGCGCCGGCCCTGGTGATCCCGGGTTGCTCACGCGCAAGGGCGAGCAGGTGTTGGGCTTGGCCGATGTCGTGGTCTATGACCGCCTGTTGGACCCGTCGTTGCTGGAATTAGCACTCAACGCTGAAAGGGTTTTCGTTGGGAAAGAACGGGGTCGGCAGGCGTTCCTGCAATCCGAAATCAACGACCTGCTGGTGTCCGAGGGTTTGGCTGGCAAAACCGTCGTGCGGCTTAAAGGCGGTGATCCGTTCGTGTTCGGGCGCGGGGGAGAGGAAGCGCAGGCGCTGGCCGCCGCCGGCGTCCCCTTTGAGGTCGTGCCGGGCGTAACCTCGGCAGTCGCCGCCGCTGCTTACGCGGGCATCCCCGTAACCCACCGTGGGATTTCCACCTCCGTTACCATCGTTACCGGCAGCGAAGACCCCACCAAGGGCCCGACCAGCACCGATTGGGCGTCCCTGGCCAAAACCGGCGGAACCCTGGTTGCATTGATGGGTTGGGCGACTCTGCCGGGGATTGTTGAAACGCTGGGCGCCAACGGAATGTCCGCAGACATGCCTGTAGCATTAGTGCAATGGGGCACCTGGAGCCGCCAGCGCACAGTGGTTGGCAAGCTTTCCGACATAGTTGCACGCGGCAGGGAGGCCGGCATAGGCGCGCCGGTGATAGTGGTAATTGGCGAAGTCAATGGGTTACGCGAGGAAATCGGGTGGTTTGACCGACGGCCGCTTTGGGGCAAGCGCGTGCTCGTGACACGTTCGCGCACCCAGGCATCACGATTGATCGAATTGCTGACCGGGTTGGGCGCGGATGCGGTCGAGCTGCCGGCTATCGAAATCGGACCCCTGGACGATTACGCAGATCTTGACCGAGCGCTGAAAGAGACTGCCAGCGCGTCGGATCGCTGGGTGATTTTCAGCAGCGTAAACTCTGTTGAATACGTATGGCAACGCCTCCGTTCGATGGACATGGACGCCCGCTATTTTGCCGGCGCGACGGTGGGGGCCATCGGGCCAGCGACGGGTCGAGCGTTGCGCGAGCGGGGCATCGAGCCTGACTTTGTGCCGACACGCTCCGTTTCCGAGGAAGTGATCGCCGAACTGTCCGGGTTGGATTGGACGGGTCAGCAGGTTCTGTTGCCCGGATCGGCCATCGGGCGCGACGCGCTGGCGTATGGATTGGAGAATCTGGGAGCCGACGTGCGTCGGGTTGCCGCATATACCAACACCAGGCCGGTTGACGTTGAGGAACGGGCCCGGGAGGCATTCAAAGTCGGCATAGATGTGGTAACGTTCACCAGCTCATCGACCGTACGCAATCTAATGGACATCCTGGAGAACGACAGGCGCCTGCTGGACGAAAGCCTGATTGCCTGTATCGGGCCCATCACCGCCGCTACCGCAAATGAGTTGGGCCTTGCGGTGGACATAGTAGCCGCCGAGCACAACGTTGAGGGACTGGCCGGCGCTTTGGTGAGCCATTTCGCCTGAGCGTGTCACGAGTCGCCGGCCAACCGAATGGAGGGACGTCATGCTGAAGCATCCTGACCTGCGTATGCGCCGCCTGCGCGAGAAAGCGCCGGTGCGCGACATGGTGCGCGAAACGCGCATCAGCGCCGCCAATTTCATCTACCCCATGTTCGTCACCTGCGGCGAGAATATCCGCGAGGAAATCGAGCCGATGCCCGGGTGCTTCCACACGTCCATCGACCGCCTCAGCGAGGAAATTGACGAGGTGGTGGAGTTGGGAATCCCATCGGTGCTGCTGTTCGGCCTGCCGCCGGAAAAGGATGCAGTGGGCAGCGGTGCCTACGATCCCGAGGGCATAATCCAGGAAGCGACCCGCACCATCAAGGAGATGGCCCCGGGACTCATGGTGATTGGCGACGTGTGCCTGTGCGAGTACACGGATCACGGCCATTGCGGCGTCATTAACGGTGAGAAAATCGACAACGACGTGACCCTGGAATTGCTGGCGCGGTCAGCGTTGACCCAGGTGCAGGCCGGCGCCGATATGGTCGCGCCGTCGTCCATGATGGACGGACAAGTCCGTGCCATCCGCGAAACGCTGGACGCGCACGGCTATGAGGACACGCCCATCATGGGCTATGCGGCCAAGTACGCCTCATCGTTCTACGGCCCGTTCCGCGTGGCTGCCGACTCCACACCGCAGTTCGGGGACCGCCGCAGCTACCAAATGGACCCGGCGAACCGCCGCATGGCCATGCGCGAGATCGAATCGGACATCGCCGAGGGCGCCGACATCGTAATGGTCAAGCCGGCCATGGCGTACATGGACGTGATCAAAGAGGCGCGGGACCGTTACGACTACCCGTTGGCAGCGTACAACGTGAGCGGCGAATACTCCATGGTCAAGGCCGCGTCGCGAGCCGGTTGGATTGACGAGCAGCCGGTGACTATGGAACTGCTGACCGCCATCCGCCGGTCCGGAGCCGACATCATAATTTCCTACCACGCCAAGGAAGTAGCCCGCTGGTTGCGGGGAGAGGCGTAATACTGGCCGCCGAGGAGGGCACACAGTATGGAGCAAGGTAAATCCCAGCAGCTTTTCGAGCAGGCGCAGCGGGTGATTCCGGGCGGCGTTAACAGCCCGGTGCGGTCGTTCCGCGCCGTAGAGGGTACGCCGCCCTTCATCGCGCGGGGCAGCGGATCCCGCGTTTGGGATGTGGACGGCAACGAATACATCGACTACTTGGGATCCTGGGGGCCGTTGGCGTTGGGCCACGCCCATCCCGCTGTGGTGGAAGCGGTGCGGCGGGCGGCGTCGGACGGGACGTCCTTCGGCGCTCCCGTCGAGCAGGAAGTGGAACTCGCGGAAATGATCTGCGCGGCGCTGCCGTCGGTGGATTCGGTGCGCCTGGTGAACTCGGGCACCGAGGCTTGCATGACGGCGTTGCGGCTGGCCCGCGCGTACACCGGGCGCTCCAAGATCGTCAAGTTCGCCGGCAACTATCACGGCCACGCGGATGGCCTGCTGGTTGCGGCCGGTTCCGGCGCGTTGACTCACGGCGTTCCCACCAGCGCCGGCGTGCCTGAAGCCTACGCCGCCGAGACCTTGCTCGCCACCTACAATGACATATCGTCGGTGGAGGACCTGTTTGACGCCTGGCCCGATGGTATCGCCGCCGTCATCGTAGAGCCGGTGGCCGGCAACATGGGCGTGGTGCTGCCGTCGGACGGCTTCCTGGAGGGACTGCGCCGTGTGACAGAGGCCAACGGCGCGCTGCTGATATTCGATGAGGTCATCACCGGATTTCGCGTAGCTTATGGCGGCGCACAGACGCTGTTCGGCGTTACGCCTGACATCACCACCATGGGCAAAATCATCGGTGGCGGGCGGCCGGTGGGCGCTTACGGGGGCCGTGGCGACATCATGCAGCAAGTCGCGCCCCT
>JAPPCX010000064.1 GCA_028875655.1 Chloroflexota bacterium
GCTTCCCTTCCCACAGCACCACTGCAAGTTTCCAACAGTTTTTAGGATAGGCTCTAAGTCAATGTTTATCTCGATGCGGGTGGCAATCACTACCAGGAGCGACAAAGCCAATGCAGCCGCAACCAAGCTGATAGTAGCCAACACCGCCTTGCCGACGAGCGAGTAAAACTCCATCAGCCGCGGCTGAAATCAGTAGTAAAGACCAGAACTATGCCTGACACCGATCCGACAAGTCCTCCCAGGCCGGCAACCGAACCGCCGACAACTGAAGTCACCGGCGACCAACTGGGCATCACAAATTCCCCTGCCATGACAGCAAGCATACCGATGAAGAACACGACCAGCGACAAGATGAAGATACGATCCCACATAACGCTACCTCTCGTGCACCTTTACAAATAGCATGGTATGTGCGCCAAGTGTGCTTGTCAAAAAAGCCCGGGGCCGACATCTGTCGCCCCGGGCTGCATAAACGGCAATGTGTCGGCGCGTCAGTACGCCCCGTACCCCGGCACGTTGATGCACGCCGCGATGTGGTCCGGCAGCACCTCCCGCGCCTCCGGGGTAACCCGCATGCAGTCGTCCGTCGCCAGCGGGCAGCGGGGATGGAACACGCAGCCGCTCGGCGGATTCAGCGGGCTGGGCACCTCGCCCGACAGGATGATGCGCTCGCGCTGAGCGTCCAGCACCGGGTCGGGAATCGGAACCGCCGACAGCAGCGCCCGCGTGTAGGGATGCTGCGGGTTCTCGTAAATGGCGTTACGGTCGGCGATCTCCACGATCTTGCCCAGGTACATCACCGCCACGCGGTCGCTGATGTGCCGCACCACCGACAGGTCGTGGGCGATGAACAGGTAGGTCAGGTCGTAACGTTCCTGCAGGTCCTCCAGCAGGTTGATGATCTGCGCCTGGATGGACACGTCCAGCGCCGACACCGGCTCGTCGCACACGATGAACGACGGGTCCACCGACAAGGCCCGCGCCACGCCGATCCTCTGCCGCTGTCCGCCGCTGAACTCGTGGGGGAACCGGTCGGCCATGTACGGGTTCAGGCCTACGTTGTTCAGAAGCTCGGCTACCCGCTCCCGGTACTCACGCTTATTGTTCACCAGCCCGTGCACCGCCAACGGCTCGCCGATGATGTTGCCGGCGGTCATGCGCGGGTTCAGCGAACTGTACGGGTCCTGGAAGATGATCTGCATCTGCCGGCGCATCGCCCGCATCTGGTTGGTGCGCGCGCTGGCAATTTCCGTGCCGTCAAACCAGATCTCGCCGTCGGTGGGCTTGTACAGGCGCAGGATGCATCGGCCCGTGGTGGTCTTGCCGCAGCCCGACTCTCCCACCAGTCCCAGCGTCTCGCCCCGCAGCACCGTGAAATCCACGCCGTCAATAGCTTTGATGTGGGCCACCGCCCGCTGGAACAGGATCCCGGACGTAACCGGGAAGTGCATTTTCAGCCCGCGAACGTCCAGCAGTACGTCCCTCTGGGCCGGCTGTGTGGCGGCGGTCTGCGGCATTTCGGCAGTCGTCATCGTTGAAACTCCATTTCCATAACCGTCATTCCGGCGTAGTGTCCGTCATTCCCGCCTCACTCCCGTCATTCCCGCGCAAGCGGGAATCCGGAAAAGGCTTCGGTTACGCCCTCCTACGCGGTTCCCATGGCGTAGCTCAGCGCCTCTACGCCCAGCACCTCGGAGCGCCAGCAGGCTGAGACGTGGGGTTCTTCACTATTGTTGCTTTCCACCGGCATCAATGGCGGCGTTTCGGTGGCGCACTTGTCCACGGCCCAACGGCACCGGGCGCGGAAAGAACAGCCTTGGGGCAGGTTCACCAAGTCCGGCGGTTGGCCTTCAATGGGCACCAGCTTGGCCGCGTTGCCCTCTTCGTCCACCAGCCGCTGGTCCAGGCGCGGCACCGAGTCCAGCAGCCCCACCGTGTAGGGATGCCTCGGGTTCGTGTATATCTCCAGCGCCGAGCCGCGTTCGATGATCTTGCCGGCGTACATCACGTTCACCCGGTCGGCGTAACGCGCCACCACGCCCAGGTTGTGCGTGATGATTATCAGCGCCACGCCCAGGGTATCCGTCAGCGACTTCATCAGCTCCAGGATCTGCGCCTGAATGGTAACGTCCAGCGCCGTGGTCGGCTCGTCCGCGATGATCAGCTTCGGGTTGCAACTCAACGCCATGGCGATCATCACGCGCTGGCGCATTCCGCCGCTGAACTGGTGCGGGTACTGGCGAATCCGACGCTCGGGGTCGGGGATGCCCACCTGCGCCAGCAGGTTCACCGCGTCCTGGCGGGCCTCCTCGCGCGATTTCCCCATGTGCAGCTGGATGGTCTCGGTCAACTGCCGGTCCAGCGTCAGCACCGGGTTCAGCGAAGTCATCGGCTCCTGGAACACCATGGCCATCTTGGCTCCACGGATGCGGCGCATGTCGTCCATGTCAACGTCGAGAATGTTTTCCCCGTCGAACAGCACCTCACCGCCAATGGTCTTGCCGGGCGGGTCGGGAATCAGGCGCATCAGCGACAGCGCGCTCACGCTTTTGCCGCATCCGCTCTCGCCCACCAGACCCAGCGTTTCGCCCGGCATCACTTCGTAGGTAATGTCGTCAACGGCCTTGACAACGCCCTCGTAGGTAAAGAAATACGTTTGCAGATTCTTAACTTCAAGCAGCGGGTCCACGGCAGCGGCTCCTTCCTCTGGTTGCGTGAGTGCAATAAATCACCGGCAGTGCGCTGTCGGCGCAAATTTTGCCCGCTCAAATTACCATACGCCACATGGAACGGCAAGACAACGGGCAAACCGCCTGCTCCGACCAAACGAAAAGAGGCTGCCTTGACGGCAGCCTCTTTCGCGTTGCTGAACCCGGAGAATCGGGGATCGCTACCCTACGTCCTCCACCGGCACCGTCGCAATGCCATACGTACCGTAGAAGAAGTTGGCGTAGTGCGTCGATCCCCCGGTAACCCACAGCAGGTACTGCTCCGGATCCTCCAGCGCGGGAATCGTCGCGTCCGGGTCGTCCGCCAGATGCTGCAGCTCCGGATGCGCCAGCCACTTGCCATTTTCGTCCGTCGGCACGCCGTTGCGGATGGCGTCCTGCACCGACGCGCGGCAACGCTCGTGCAGCCATTCCTGCGCGTCCCGCTTGCTGAACCCCGCATTGTGCAGGATCACCGCGCGCGACGGACTGAGCATGATGGGATGGTACGGTCCCTGGAAGGGCACCCGCTGGTTGGAGTGTCCCACCTGCGCCGACTGCCGGCCCTTGATCCAGGCTCCGCCGCCGGCGTGCCGGTAGAACATCATGGACGCGATGTTGTTCAGCGTGTCCAGGTGGTTCTTCGAAGCGTTGTCCAGCACGTCCGTCGGCCCGGTTACCGTCACCACCGTTACCGCGCTCTCGTCGGCCCGGAACCCCTTGTCCACGTGATACGGCTGCCAGGGACTGACCTCTTCGTTCTCGGCGATGCACATACCGAACTTGGTGGGCAGTCCGATGAAGTTGGGGTCGCCGGCGCCCGCCTTGCAGTAGCCGATGTTGATCAGGCACAGCCGCAGCGCCCGCCCGATGGCGGTGTTGGCCTTGTTGACCACGCCCGGCCCCATGGCCGACGTGCCGTAGTTGATGCCGGCCCGGTCGGCAATCGGGCCGTTCACCAGGATCAGCGGCGCTTCGGTGTGTCCCGACACCTGCATGTCCCGGTGGTTGCTCTCCGGCTGCGCGATGCACTCGATGGCCGCCAGCAGGATGGGGAACTGCTCCGGACGGCAGCCCGCCATCACCGCGTTGATGGCGATCTTCTCTACCGTCGCCAGGCCAAACCCCGGTTCCATCACCATCACCACGTCCTGCGGGGCGCGGCGGGTGCCCTTCAGCATGGCCTCCACCAACTCCGGCGTGGGCGGCACCACGGGCATCCCGTCGCTCCAATCCCGCTCCTCCATGAAGCGATTCACGGCGTCAATACCCCAAGGCGAATCGTCCAGCGTCACCGTGAACACGTCGGTCTCGCTGTGCCCGTTGGTCATGCTCGTAAGGTCGGCAGTGGTGGACATCCGGGTCAACCCCAGGATGATGTTGTCAATCTGCTCATCCACCATACTGTGGATGTAATCGGACTGCTGCCCGGTGCAAGCATGGGGAATCGTCGCGAACGCCGTCGCCGGCTGTCCCCAACCGTCCACACACGACTGCCAGGCCCGCGCGAAACTGCGCGCGGCGATCCCAACGGCGGGAATCCCAGCCTTCTCCATCGCTACCATGTCGTGGGCAAGCCACGACGTGCAGCCCCCTCAATGGGCCGCCGCACCAACCATCGCGTCCACCTCGTTGGCGATGATTGCCGCCTCGGCCTCGTCGATGTGTACGCCGCGACTGAGCGCCGGCCGGCCCTCACGCCGGGGGCCGCCATAGCTCTCAAACTTCACGCCGGAGTAGCGTCGGGCGATGTGCTCGGCAACCCGGTCCACCGCCACGCCGGCGCCGCCGGTCATGTTGTCGTACAGGCCAATGGTCTTGCCCTCCAGCGTGTCCAGGCGCGGAGCCGGCGGAACCTTGAAATCCACCCGCGCCGCGGCGGGCGACATAATTCGCAACTGCATAATCATTCCATCCCCTGCTGAGTTTCGCCGATTCTGGCACGAATCCCCCCCACTTGGCAACCGCGCGATGACACTTCTGTCCATCTTGCGTCCGCGCCGGCGCAACTGTTAATATCGGCGAAACTTAAGGGATACGAGAGCGAGATGGCCATCTATCAGTTGGACTACATCCTTCACGAACCTGAAGAGAGCGAAGGGCGGATGTATTTGGCCGAAGCGCCGGCCTTGCAGGGCTGCATGGCTTGGGGTGACACGCCGGAAGAGACCCTACTGGAACTTCTGGACGTGGCCCGCATGATCATCGAGCTCCGCAAGGAGTGGGGAGAGCCTATTCCGGCAGAACTGCTTGCGCCGGGCGCTCCCAGGGGCAGCCTGACCTTAGCCGTATGACCTACGGGGAACTGCGGCACAAGCTGGAGAACCTGGACTGCGTCTTTCAGCGGCAAGGCCGAGGCTCCCACGAAATATGGGCGAACCCGGCAAACGGGCGTGTGACGCCCGTCCCCAGGCACGGAAACCGTGACCTGGCCGCCGGAACGATCCACCGCATCCGCAGAAACCTGGGCATCTCACGACAAGATTTCGACCAGGCGTAGTTACCGAAGTCAGGGTCGCCGCAAGATACCTAGTTAAGTCTTTTTCTTCTTGGCAACCGCGCCACTGACACGTCAGCGTTCCACTTTGGGTGGTTCGGAGGTCTTGCCTAGCGTGGCCTGATGAGCGTCAGGGTAGCGATGTAGATCCGCTCGCTCAATGCTGCCTGCAAGTAGTTGAGGATTGTACCTTCTGTATCGTCAAGCCTGGCGCTGACCTGGTTGATGGGAATGACAGCGTTGTGGTCGTAGTCGGCCGTGTGGCGGAACTGCTGCATATCGGCGAATGCGTCCGCGAAATCCCGTGCCTGGACAGAAAATTCCTGCCGATGCCTCAGTAGTTCCCGGCGCGCTGTGGTGTGGTCCAAGCCGCGGTACACCCGCGACCAGGCGATGGCAGTTAGCGCGTCGTGCGGTGAGCCGATGAGCGCGCTGGCGTTGCTTTCGGCCAGCGCGTGGAACAGAGCGTAGTAGATGTTGCTGACGGCTCGGCGGACGTGTTCGTCGGTGGGAAGCCGCCCCAACTGTTGCGGGTTGAGGAGGTCCCGACCCGCCTGGATGAGGTTTCGCCAGTCAACCGGGGTTGGCGGCGCGCTATCGGGCGTGGTCATCGGATGAAGTCGCTCCGGTCTGCAAGGGAAATGACCGGAGGGTCATCGATTCCGACCTCATAGAAATGATCACGCATCTTTCTCCTGAAATCTATCCTCATTTGCGTGTCGAGTTTTGGATGGTCGTCTTCAAGAATTACGAAGACATGAACAAAGTCCTCGGCTTCCGGGCCGGCCCAGTTTTCCGCCCTCACATCGTTGATGCGGAATTCGGGGGACAGACGCTTGGGCAACTCATCCTTGATAATGTTGACGATTCTTTCGAGCGTTTCCGGTTTGGCGGTGGGCATGGCGGGCCTCCGTAGTCGGGCCAGGCGAGTATCAAAATTGTACCATCGGCCCCGCGCCGCCGAGTGACGCCTCCCCCTTGCCCACGCCCTTCACCCATCCTTACCATGTTAACCAGCGCCCCAAATACAACCCGCCACCCAAGCCTCGGTCCGTCCCATGCCCACGTTCAAACACCGCAAACGTCGCTCCCCCAAAACCGCTCGTCTGCCTGCCAAAACCACAAAAACCGCCCCTCCCTCCGCCCATCCAGCCCCACGACGCGCCCAATGTCTGCCTGCATTAGCGGGAGTGAGCGGAAATGAGCGGGAAATCCACCTTTCCGCGCCATGTTATGATTGCCACGTAAGCCCCAACAGCACCATCCAACCGCAGACGAGGAGGTCACACCACATGGCGACGGGCGCGCAAGCATGGACGGAACAATCAGTAGAGGCGGCCGGCGTCAGCCTCCAGATGGTCAAGGGCGGCAGCGGCGCGCCCCTGCTCATCCTGCACGGCGAGCTGGGACACCAGGGCTGGCTGCGCTGCCACGAGGCCCTCGCCCAGGACTACACCCTCCACATCCCGTCCCATCCCGGCTTCGGCGCAACCGAACGCCAGGAGTGGATCATGAACATGCGCGACCTCGCCGGCTGGTACCTGGAAGCCATCGACGACCTCGGCCTCCACGGATCCAACCTCATGGGCTTCTCCCTGGGCGGATGGCTCGCCGCCGAAATGGCCGCGATGTCGCCGGACACGTTCAACAAGCTGGTATTGGTCAGTCCCGCCGGCATCCGACCGCCGGAGGGCGAGATTTACGATATGTTCCTCGCCGTCGCCAAGGAGTTCCTCACCGCCGGCTTCTACGACACCGCCAGCGCTCCGGAGTTCCTGGACATCTGCCCCGACGAAGTTTCCCCGGAGCTGGCCGAGGCCTGGGAGATCGCACGTGAGGAAGCCTGCCGCCTCAGCTGGCGTCCCTACATGCACTACCCAGCCCTGCCCAACCTGCTGCACCGCCTCAAGCGTCTGCCCACGCAAATTATCTGGGGCAGGGAGGACGAAATCGTCCCCGTCAGCGCCGCCCAGGTCTTCAACGACTCCATTCCCGGCTCCGGCCTCACCATATTCGACAACTGCGGCCACAACCCCCACGTCGAAAAGACCGACCAGTTCCTCACCACCGTCAAATCCTTCCTCACGTCGTAGCGTGCGCCGGTATGACTACAGCGTTGAACAACAATATCGCGAACCGACCGGAACCCCACAAAGCCGACCCGCTGGCGTTTGCGGTAGCCGAGGTCGTGCAGCGATCCGTGGCGCCGGCGCGGGTCATCCTGTTCGGCTCTCGCGCCCGCGGCGACCACCGGCCCGATTCTGACATCGACCTCTTGGTCATCTCAACCAATGGCAACACTGCGGGCCCGGAACTGGGCGCCAGGTTCGCGGCCCGCGAATATCTCACCGCACTGAAAAGCGATTTGGGTGTCGATGTGGTTGCCATGTCCTGCCGGGAATTCAACCGTGCCCGGCTGGCCAAACAACACGTCGCCGGCCAGGCTTTCAACCAGGGAATTACCATGTGCAACGACAACCTCGATTGGGCCGACCCTGAACCGGACGGTTATCCCGACCATTGGCCCGAAACGGTGCGGCGATTACAAACGGTCGAGGAATGGCTGTACCACGTCAACGATATGCTGGACCGGGAATCTGGCCCTCAGCGGGTTATGGGGTTCGGCGCTCAACAGGCTGTTGAAAACGCGCTCAAAGCCTGGTTGTCCACCCATAACCTGCAACGAAACTACGGACATGATCTCATGCCTTTGTGGGATGAAATCCTCACCCTGCCGGAAACGTCCGCTCCAGGCGCGGCGACAGTGGTCGCGGCGGTAGATGACCTTTTCGCTTACACGCGCTACGAAACGCCGGAGCTTCCCAACGTCCAACTCGACTGGTTGACCAAGTATGCAGTGGACTACCGCTACGCCGGAGTGTCCTACGCCATGACTGCGGCGGAACGCGCTGAGTTCAAAGAACTGCTGAACATCGCCGTATCAGCGATAGTGGCGCTGGTTCACCAGCGCAGCGGCACCACGCCTGCGGACGTCTGGCCGGAAGGCGTCAGACCCTGGTAGGCAACTCAGCTTCACCCTCTGTGCTAAAATCCGCCCGTACCCGGAGCCACAAGGAGACCCAATATGTTCATCGGATACTTCACCGAAAGGCCGTACCAGGACCCCAAGTCCGGATACTTCGGGGCCACCGGCAAGTCCATCATGGACCTGAACGTCAGCAACGAAATCTATGACGCTCAGCTCGGCTCCGACCTCTACAACCGCTACCTCGACGAGAAAATCTATGCCGAGGAGATGGGATTCGACGGCCTCATGCTCAACGAGCACCACAGCACCCCCTTCTGCATGGGCGGCGCGATGAACGTCGAGGCATCCATCCTGGCCCGCATTACCCAGCGCGCCAAGATCGTGCTGCTGGGCAACATCATCCCCATCTGGGACGACCCTCTCTGGCTGGTCGAACAGCTCGCCATGATCGACATGATCTCCCGCGGTCGCCTGGTATCCGGCTGGGTGCGCGGCACCGGCCGCGAGAGCGTCGCCCACAACGTGGAGCCCCACTACAACTGGGAGCGCTTCAAGGAAGCCCACGAGCTCATCGTCAAGGCGTGGACTACCCCCGGCCCCTTCCGCTGGGAGGGCAAGCACTACCACTTCCGCCACGTCAACCCCTGGGTTCGCCCCTACCAGAAACCGCACCCTCCCATCTGGCTGCCCGGCGTCGTCAGCCGCGACTCCCTGATGTGGGCCGCCGAGGAACGCATCCCCTACATCATGCTGGCCACCGAGATGGAACCCACCCGGCAGGCGTTCCAGCTCTACCACGACCGGGCCGCCGAGCTGGGCTACGAGTCCGGCCCCCAGAACATCGGTTACCTGTGGAAGGTCCACGTGGACGAGACCGAGGAGTTGGCCGAACAGACCGGCCGCAAGTACGTCCAGGGCCCCAGCAACCCCTTCCTCGCCGGCAACGAGGGCACCACCAACCAGGCCCTGCTCCAACTGCCCGGCCTCACCTCCCGCCGGCGCGTCCTGCCCACCCGGGACGTAGCCACCGCGGCCCGCGGCGGCAGCGCCGGACCCGGCGGCGTCCTTTCCCGTCCCTACGAGCAGCAGATCGCCGACTACACCATCATCTCCGGCACCCCCAAGACCGTCATTCCCAAGATCCGCCACGTGCTGGAGACCATCCGCCCCGGCAGCATCTTCTTCTGGGACGGCGACGGCGCGATGACCCACGACGACGCCATGCGCAGCCTGCGCCTAATGGGACAGGAAGTGCTCCCCGCCGTCCGCGAAATCGCCGACGAGTTGGATCTTCCCGGCCCCTTCGAGGTCGATCCCGCCACTGGCAAGCCCTATGTGGCCCAGGTCAACGGCCCCGCCGACATCCCGGCAGAGGCGGTAGTCGCCGACGACTAACCCGCGCGCGGGCTGTCTCATTACGGTGCGGCCTTCTCTTTATCTTGATTGGACACTCCCACAAGTGATAGACTGCCGTGCGCATGAGTACGCCGACTTTTCCCAAAAACCCGTGATAATCGCGCGGAGCCCATTGACAAGAAAAGCCGATTTTCGGGTAGTCTCTCGCTGATGGACTGGAGATGGTATGCTCCATGCGAAAATGGAAGCTCTTCGTGTCGCCTTTCGTACGAGGTGGCACGACGGCAATTCACGGGGCTGGGGCCGTCCGCTGTTTCGTTGGCTAGGTTACAGCGCGCTGCTGATCGGCCTGTGGTTCGGGCTATCGGGCCTGCTGAAGGGCGAGTTCCTGACGGGAGGCATTATCTCGGTGGCGGTCGTGTTGTTCGTGAAGGAAGCGATATTCCACCCCAGCGACCTTTTGGGGTTCGAGCGTCCGCCGGCGCGGTTCAGCTGGCTGGTTGGAACGATGTTCCGCCTGGCGATCTACCTTCCGCTGCTCCTCTGGGAAATCGCCATGGCGAACATTCATGTGGCGCGGCTGGTGCTGGATCCACGGATGCCTATCAAACCTTCTCTCGTTGAGTTCGAATCGCCGCTGCGCACGGAGGCATCGAATGCAGTGCTGGCCAACTCCATTACGCTGACGCCGGGCACCGTGACCGTCGATATGTCGGCGCACCGCTTCATCATCCACTGCATATCGGAGACCTCCAGGCAAGGCATCCAGGATGGGGCGTTGCTCAGGCGTGTTGCCCGCGCTTTTGACGAAACAATCGAAGTGCCGGAACTGCGTGATGTGACCTCGGCGGAAGAGGTGGAGTGGTGAGCGCTGCCTTCGTAGCGACGGCGTCGGCCATTCTCTTCATCAGTGCGCTCTGCATGTGGCGCCTGGCGGTGGGCCGCACCATCTATGACCGGCTGTTGGCGGCGGGCGTCGTCGGGACCAACACCGTGGGGCTGTTGGTGGTTATCGGGTTCGTTTTCCAGCGTCCGGATATGTTCGTGGACCTGGCGTTGACCTACGCGCTATTGAACTTCATCGGGACGGTGGCCGCCGCGAGATACCTTGCGCGCCATCCTGAGGACGGCGTATAGTGGCCATCGCCGGGACAGTGCTGATAGGCATGGGCCTCTTCTTCATGGCAGTGACGGCCATCGGCCTGATTCGCCTGCCCGACTTCTACGCGCGAACCCACGCCGTCTCGAAGACGGAAACGCTCGGTATCGGGCTCCTGCTTGGTGGGCTGGTGCTGCATGAGGGAGCGACGCTGGTCAGCCTGAAGATCGTGCTCGGCCTGCTGTTCATCTTCATCGCCAACCCCGTGGCTGCCCACGTCCTTGCGCGCTCGGCGCTGCAAGTCGGCATAATGCCATGGACGCGCCGGGACTCGACAGGGGAGCGCTAGCTATGGTCTGGCAACTGGAATTCGCGCTGTACGGGCTGCTTGTGCTGACGTCGCTCATCGCGCTGGAGGTACGCGACCTGCTGGGCGCCGTGGCCTCGCTGACAGTGTACAGCTTTGTCGCGGCGACGCTGATGGCGCTCATGGGCGCTGTTGACGTGGCGCTGACGGAGATCGCGCTGGGCGCCGGCGTTACCGGCGTGCTGCTTATCGGAGGCATCAGTTCGATACGACGGAGGTCGTCGGATTGAGGGCACTGTGCGTCTTGCTCGCCATCGCGACTGCCGCGCTCTTTATCGCGGCGTCGTGGCACTTGCCCGACCGTGGCGATCCCCACGCGCCGGCGAACGTCGGTGTAGGGCCGGAGTACGTCGAGCGGACGGAGCAGGACATCGGCATCGAGAACGTCGTCTCCGCCGTCCTGGCCGACTATCGAAGCTACGACACGCTGGGAGAAACCTTTGTCATCTTCACGGGGGGTGTCGCCGTACTATTCGTGCTCATACGGAGAGGGCGTGATGACCAACAGACATGACAGCGTCCTGCTTCACTTTGTCGTCAAAGTGGTCATGGTGCCGGCAATCCTGTTGTTCGGCCTCTACGTCCTGGTTCATGGGGAAGTGTCGCCTGGAGGCGGGTTCCAGGCCGGAGCGATACTCGCCGCCGGCCTCATACTCTCGCGCATGTCGATCAGCAGCGACGAGGGGCGCAGGCTGTTCTCGCGGCCCCGGCTGGTCGTGATCACCGTGCTCGGCATGCTCCTGTACGCGGGCACGGGAATCGCGGCGATGTTTTCCGGCGGCAACTACCTCGACTACGGGGTTATCCCATTCGAGTGGATCGACCGCATTGTGCCGGGCGACCTGGGGCGAAGGCATATCGGCGTATTCGCCATCGAAGTAGGTGTGACGCTGGCTGTGTTCGGGACGCTGGCGCTCGCCGTCGATTACCTGGGCGAGCCCCACGAGCCGGAAGAGACGGAGGGGTAGCATTGGACGAACTGGCCGCCCGCTTCCCCTACTTCATGATTGCCATCCTGCTGGCCGTAGGCGTGTGGGGCATGGTCGGCAAGCGCAACCTGGTCAAGAAACTCATCGGACTGAACGTGCTGCAGTCGGCCATTATCCTGTTTTTCATCAGCGGCTCACTCCGCGACGGGGGTACCGTGCCCATCCTGTTCCCTGGCGAACACGGCAAGGCCGAGGACTTCGTGAACCCGCTGCCGCACGTGCTGATGCTGACGGCCATCGTTGTCTCCGTTGCCGTCACTGCCGTCGCCCTCGCCTTCCTGAAACGCATCCACCGCGAATTCGGGACCGTTGACGAGGCAGAAATCTTGAGCGAGATGGAGAGCCAGTCCTAGCACGTGACAGCCCAACTACCCGCCCTGATTCCTTTGCCGCTGCTGGCGCTGTCCATACTGGCGCCTGTTGCCGGCATGTGGCGCCAGGGGATCGCCTTCTGGCTTGCTGTGGCGACCATCGCGTTCAGCACCGCGATGTCGGCATGGGCGCTGGCCCACGTCATCGCCCACGGCCCGATGTCCTACGAGTTCGGCGGTTGGGAGCCGCCTCTCGGCATCGAGTACGTCGTTGACCACGTGGCGGCGTTCGTTTCGCTCATCGTCATGGTCGTGGCGCTCGCAGTAGTTGTTGCGACGCGACGCATGGCCGAGCAGGAGATGCAGGGGCGGCAGGGGTTGTACTACTCACTGGTGCTCCTGCTGCTGGCCGGCCTGACGGGAATAGTCGTCACCGCCGATCTGTTCAACCTGTTCGTGTTCCTCGAAATATCGTCGCTGGCAGGATACGCGCTGGTGTTTCACGGCGGCCGCAAGGGGATGCTTGCCGGATACCGCTACCTCATCCTGGGAACGCTCGGTGGCGCCTTCTACTTGCTGGGGGTAGCTTTCCTCTACTTTGAAACGGGTACGCTCAACATGGCGCACACGCTGGCCATACTGTCGGCCTCTGAGGCCACGGCGCCGGTCAGCGCGGGGGCGGTGTTCATCTTCATTGGACTGGGCCTGAAGATGGCGCTGGTGCCGTTGCACCTGTGGCTGCCCGACGCTTACACGTTCGCGCCATCGTCGGTGAACACCCTGATCGCGCCCATCATGACCAAGGTCGGAGCCTACGCGATGCTGCGAATGTTCCTGAGCGTCTTCCCCGAGGGCTATCTGATTGACGAGGTTCCCATCGGGCAGGCGCTCATCGTGCTTGGGGCGATTGGCGTCCTGGTTGGGGCAGTGGTAGCCTTCAGGCAGCAGGACATACGGCGGCTGCTGGCCTATTCGTCCATTAGCCAGCTGGGATTCATCGCCATCGGCATCGGATTGGCGACACCGCTGGGGTTTGTAGCCGCGCTGTTGCACATCATGAACCACGCGCTTATGAAGGGAACGCTGTTCCTCGCCGTCATGGCCATTCGCTTGCAGACCGGCGTTTCGGAGGTGCCCGCGCTGGCGGGACTTGGCCGCCACCTGCCGGTCACTGCCGCCGCTTTCACGGTCGGCGCAATCGCGATGGTGGGAGTGCCGCCAACGGTCGGATTCTTCAGTAAGTGGTATCTGTCCATCGCTGCGGTGGAACAGGACCTTTGGGTGATTCTCGCCGTCGTGCTGGTCAGCAGCCTGCTGTCTGCTGCGTATCTCTTCCGGGTGCTGGAACGAGCATACTTCGCGCCTCCGCCGGCCGCCCCGGACGGCCCACACGACCAGCCGGAAGGAGAAGCGCGACGAACCAGGCTCCCGCTGTTGGGAGCGACCTGGGAGCCCAGGGTTGACGTCCTGTTGCCTCTTGTCCTGCTGGCAGCGGCGACCATTGTGCTCGGAGTCCTCAACGTGGTGGTGGTGCGACACGTGCTGGAGCCGGGGACGTAATGATTGAATCCTCGCCGCTGCCCGCACTCGCCATCGCCGTCCCCTTGCTCGGCGCGGCGCTGATCGCCGCTCTGGGCAGCAAGCCCAACCTGCGCGAATGCGTGTCCGTTGCGCTGGCGTTGGCCACGTTGGGGCTGGTCGCCTCGATGCTGCCCGGGACAACGGACGGGCGCGTTGCATCGACGACGCTTCTCGAACTGTCTCCCGGCATCAACATCGCTCTGCGGGCCGACCCTGCGGGCATGCTGTTCGCAACGCTGGCCTCGTTTCTGTGGGTGCCCACTGCGGTGTACTCCATCGGGTACATGCGCGGGCTGGAGGAGGAGAAGCAGACTCGCTTTTTCGCCGCGTTCGCTCTGAGCGTCGGCGCGACGCTGGGCGTTGCGTTGGCGGCCAACCTGCTGACGTTCGTGCTCTTCTACGAATTGCTGACGCTGTTCACCTACCCCCTGGTGATACATCGCGAGTCCGACGAGGCGGTTCGCGCCGGCCGGAAGTACCTGCTATACACGCTGGGCGGAGGGCTGGCGCTCATTGGTGGAACGGCGTGGCTCGCCCTGCTGGGGATCGACACGACTTTCTCCGAAGCCGGCGTGCTGGGATCGCTTGCGGGACGCGACGGCACGGTTTGGGCATTGTTCGTGCTGCTCACCGTCGGCGTCGTCGTAAAGGCGGCGGTGATGCCGCTCCACTCGTGGCTGCCCGCCGCCATGGTGGCGCCAACGCCGGTCAGCGCCTTGCTGCACGCTGTCGCAGTCGTAAAAGCAGGGGTCTTTGGTGTCGTGCGCGTGCTCATCTTCGTCTTTGGCGTCGATCTGCTGCGCGACACGGGCGCGTGGCAGGTACTGGCGATCGGCGCGGCGGCAACCGTTGTCCTGGCCTCTCTGCTGGCGCTGCGCCACGACAACCTCAAGCGGCGACTCGCCTACTCGACCGTGAGCCATCTGTCCTACATCGTGCTTGGAGTGGCGTTGCTGGGGCCGCTCGCGTTGACCGGGGCGCTGTTGCACCTCGTCGGGCACGGCGTCACCAAGATAACGCTGTTCTTCTGCGCCGGAGCAATCCACGTCCGGACCCACCGCGAGAACGTCAGTGAACTGGACGGCATCGGCAAGCAAATGCCCGTGACCATGGCCGCGTTTGCGCTGGCTTCGCTGAGCATGGCGGGGATACCGCCGTTTGTGCTCTTTGCCAGCAAGTGGTACCTGGGCGCCGGAGCGGTCGATGCATCAGCGACGCCATTCCTGTTCGTGTACATTGTGAGCGGAGTCCTGAGCGCGGGGTATCTGTTCCCTATCGTGGCGCGCGCATTCTGGCAGAGCTCGCCGTCCTTCACCTGGTCGGGTTGGCCCGGGGAAGCGTCGCTGAAGATGGTCGTGCCGCTTGCGGTAACCGGACTGCTTGCGCTGATTTGGGGTCTCGTGCCGAACCTGCCCTTCAGCTTCCTTTCCCTGGCCTCCCAGGTGGCTGACCGGGCAGGAGGAGGCGCCTGATGCGGCTCACGCGCCGGCTGGTCATCGTCTTCACCGTCGCGACGGTCGTCGCGACGGTGGCGGACCTGATTCTCATCTTAATCGGGCACCAGGACCGGCCTCTGGTGGGATCGGATTTCGTGGATTACTGGCCGGCTTTCGCGGTGGTATCGGATTTCGCGATCATCTACGGCGCCAAGTGGTTGGGCGCGCTCCTCCTTCAGCGGGACCACCATGAGGAGGAGGAACAGGAGCAGGAGCAGGACGGCGATGAGTAGCTTCCTGCCCGGCCTGGTCCTGGCGCTGGGCGGCGCGACCATGCTCGTGCTGCCGGCCCGCATACGACCGGTGATGATGGTGGCCGCCTTCGGCCTCGCCGTGCTTCAGCTGGTCGTCTTCCTGGATCTGGATGCGACGTGGGAGGCGCAGTGGCTCGGTTTCGACCTCATGCCGCTGCGCGTCGATGCGTTGAGCCTGGCGTTCGGCAGCGTCTTCGCCATTATCGGCCTGCTCGGCAGTGTTTACGCGCTGCATATGCGCGACCGACACCAGCAGGCTGCCGTGTTGTTCCTGGGAAGCGGATCGCTGGGCGTCGTATTTGCCGGCGACCTTCTTACGCTGGTGGTT
>JAPPCX010000011.1 GCA_028875655.1 Chloroflexota bacterium
ATTTCGCTTGCGCCCTCATCACCCTCAGGGCCGCAGGGTTATTAGGATAGGCTCTAAGCGGCCGCCCGACATCTGGTCCAGCGTCGCCGCGTACTTCGCCAACTCCACCGGGTTGTGATACGGCAGAACCAGCACTGAGGTTCCCAACATTATCCGCGACGTCAACGCCGAGATGTGAGACAGGGTCGCCATCGGGTGGTAGTACGGCTTGTCGTCCAGGCGTTCCCGGATGTACCCGTTGTTAAAGAGATGGTCCATAACCCAAATCGAGTCGTACCCCATCTCCTCTGCCAGGACGCCGAACCTGATGACCGCCTGCGGGTCCTCGATTCCCCAGTTGTTGGGTACGGTAACGCCGAATTCCATGGCTTAACCCTCGCTTCCTAGTTTCCGCCCGTCTTCGGCAGGAACGGCACCAACTTGTCGGCCAGCGACGCCAGGTTGCGCGACTGGACCCACACGTCGCCGTTGCCCCGGAATCTCATTACGAGACCCTCGCCCCCGGCAATCAGCGAGCCGATACCTCCCACTTTCCCAATCGAATACTCCACGTCGTCGCTGAACGCCACCAGGTGACCGGTGTCCACTACCAGTTCCTGGCCCGGTGTAACGGGCACTTGCTTGATAGCTCCGTATGAGTTGTAAAACACGGTTCCCAATCCCCGCTCGGCGTATGCCCTGATGAAAAACAGGCTCTCGCCACTGAAAAACCCACGAAACCCCTGGAACTGCGTGTCGGTCTGCACGTTCTCGGTGCAGGCCAGGAACGAACTCGACTGGATGAAAAGGTTGGCGCCCGGCTGAAGGTCAAACGAGCCGATGTCGCCGGGTGACGGCGGCGCCAGGCTTACCCAACCACCCGATCCTTCACCGGTGAAGGTGTTCAGGAAGAACGACTCGCCGCCGATCATTCTGCGGATCCCGCCGAACAACCCGCCTCCGCCCATTCCGGTTTTCATGTTCACACCGGCCTGGGCCACCATTGCGCCCGTCTCCGCCTTGATAGACTCGCCAGGATCCAACTCGACGGTCAGCAGCGAATAGCTCGGATCAAATTCGATACTTGTACGCATAATCGCCTCCTGTTCAGGCTACCTCCGTGAATTGCATACGTGGGTCGGCGCCGAATCGGTTTTCGCTTATCCCGTCTTGATCGCTTGCAGCAGCCGGGCCGACTCAATGGCCCCCACCGCGCAGTCGGACCCCAGGTTGCCCACTTTGCCGCCGGACCGGTTGATCGCCTGCTCCAGGTTTTCGGTCGTCAGCACCCCGAACATAGTGGGGATGCCCGTCTCGCGCCCCACCGCGGCAATTCCGGACGCCGCCTGGTTGCACACCATGTCGTAATGGCTCGTCTCGCCTCGAATCACCGCCCCCAGGCAGATTACCGCGTCGTACCGCCCCGATTCGGCAAGCGTCTTGGCGGCGACTGGCAACTCGAACGAGCCGGGCACCCAAGCGGTGGAGATATCGCTGTCTCGCACGCCGTAATGCGCCAGTGTGCCGACCGCCCCTTCCATCAGGTTCTTGGTAATCACGTGGTTAAAACGGGCCGCCACCACCGCCACCCTCAGCCCGGCGCCGTCAATTCCACCGTTTAATTCTTGCGGCAAATTCTCATCTCCCGTAGCTCGGAGTAGGGCCGCCCATCAGATGCGGCGTCCCGTCGCCAAGTGTACTACGCAGCCGCCGACGGTGTCACCCGAACGCTCCCTACCTGGCGCCGGCAAGTCTGTTGTGAATCTCAGACAAAGTGACAACCGCGCCGGTCAATATGTCCCGCGCCAATCGCCGTGCGTACTCTTTCTGTTCATCAGCGGTGATGTATTCGGCCGGCGACTTCCCATCGATCCGCGCCAGCAGCAGCGCCCCCAGCTGCCGAACCGTATCGAGTTCCAGCGAATTCCGGTCTCCCATTGAGGTCCCAAGAACGTCAAGGTATGCGGACCAGAACGATCTACCGGCCTCGCAGTACCGATCCGCCAGCGCTGGGTTGTAGATCGCTTTGAGGGTGAAATGATTGAGCATGAAAGCGACGTCGAAAACCGGGTTCCCCAGATGCACCACCTCGAAATCCAGCAACAGCACCCGTGCATTGTCACCGGTGCCACTCACGATGATGTTCTTGGGGCTGAAATCGCCATGCACCAGCGCCCGCCGCTCGTGGGCGGTGGGCAGCATCCTCTGGGCCTCGCCCTCAATAATCTCCGCAAGGTCAGGATGCGCAGCCGCCGTAGCCCGATGGTAAGGATCAATCCTCAGCTGCACAAAACAATCCAGGTCTGCGAACTCGTCAAGATTCTCAGGCACGCTGCTGCCGACGACGCGCGATTGTTGGTGGATGGCGCCCAGCATCCGGCCTACCCGTTCGGCAACGCTCACATCGATGTGGCCGGCGAGGAGTTGCTCTTTCCAGTTGGCGCCGTCCGCTGGAGCCGCAGTCATCACGAAGACAAAATTGTCCCGGTCTTCGTGTACGACTTCGGGAACCTCTTGCGCGATTTGTTGCCCCGTAGCGCTATCGGACGCCAGCCCGCGCACGAAATCAAGCCCGGCCCGCTCTCGGTGAATGCGGGACTGGTCCGCGAACCAGTCCTCTTGCACCCGCAGCTTGGGCAGTGATTGTTTGAGCACCAGGCCACCACGATCAGTGCCCAGACTCACCCTGATCACGATATTGGAAATGCCGCCGCCCAGGAATTCCGCCCGCGCGCGTCGGCTATCATCGGGCGAGATGACTCCCTGATCGACCAGGTACTGGACGGCGTTTCCTTCCGAAAGTACAAACACTTTACCCCAGTGAGAACGACGATCCCGCCGCTGTTTCCAGCCTAAACCCTTGCCGCCACCTGCGTGGTGAAGTCCTCCAGGTACCCCAGCGTTTCCTCAAGGTTCCCGTCGGCACTGAGCCGCGCAATGTCCAGCACCAGGTAGCTTACCCCCATGTCCTCGTATTCTCGGATGTCGCCCGCGATCTGCTCGCCGCTGCCGGTGAAGCGCGTTCGGTCATCGCTCGTATCGGTTCCGGTGATGCGGTAGTCGTGGGAACGGTAGATGATCTGGATTTCGTCGGGGTTGCGTCCGGCCCGTTCCGCCGTGCGCCGCAGTCGTTCCATGCCGTTCCGCAATGCCTCCGGCGTTCCCACCGGGAAGGCGGGGTTATTGCCAATGGGATACCATCCGTCGCACAGCGTGGCCGCTCGACGGATCGCCGGCCGGCTCTCGCCACCGACCCAGAACGGGGGATGCGGTTTCTGCACGGGCTTGGGCAGGAACCAGATGTCGGAGAAGCTGACGTACTTCCCCTCAAAATGCGGGTCGTCCGAAGTCCACAATTCCTTGAAGGCCCGAATGTATTCGTCGGTTACCGCACCCCGCTCGTCGAACGGCTCGCACCCCACGGCCTCAAACTCCTCTCGGCACCAGCCCACGCCGACGCCCACGATCAGCCTGCCGCCGGATAGGACGTCCAGGGTAGCCAGCGCCTTGGCCGCCACCAACGGATTGCGGTGCGGCACGATCAGCACCGAAGTCGCCAGCCGGATCCGCTTGGTCGCTCCCGCCATGTACGCCAGCGCCGTGATCTGTTCCATCGCCTGCCCCGATGCCGACCCGGGGAATTCGCCCGTCTCCGTGTACGGGTAATCGGATTCGATGCTCTTGGGCACCAGGATGTGATCGCCCAGGGCTATCGAATCGAAGCCCAATTCCTCAGCCTTCTGCGCGATGGTCGCCATGTTGTCCGGCGTAGCCAGCGGCCCGCGTCCGGGAAGGGTGATTCCGTATTGCATCTTTGTAACTCCTGTATTGCTGCTAGCCGACCCGTTTCTTCAGTGGAACAATATTCCCCCATTTACGTTGTAGGACTGCCCGGTGATCAGCTCCGAGTCCGGCCCCGACAGGAACGCCACCAGGTTCGCCACGTCCTCCGGCTCGGCGATGCGACCCAGTGGCGTGCGGTCGGATGACGCCGCCACGATCTGCGCCCGAAACTCCTCCTGGGTCATTCCGCGCTCGGCCGCCTGCGCCCGCTCCCAGTAGCTCATCCGGTCCGTGTTGATAGGGCCGGGACACACCGCGTTGACCGTGATTCCGTATGGGGCCAGGTCCATCGCCGACGCTTGGGTCAATCCGATCACGGCGAACTTGCTGGCCGAATACGCCGCTCCGTCCGCGCTGGCCTGCTTGCCCGCGTTGCTGGCGATGTTCACCACGCGGCCGCCGTTGCCCAGGCGCACCATCTCCCGCCCCGCGTGCTTGGTGCACAGGAACACCGCAGTCGTGTTGATGGCCAGGAAATGCTGCCAAACCTCCTCCTCAAGCTCCGTCACCGGCACCTTGTCCCGCCCGATGATGGCCCGGGCGTTGTTCACCATTATGTCCAGCCGGCCGTAATGATTCACCGTTTCGGCCACCAATCCCTCAATCTCGTCGGGCTTGGACAGGTCGGCGTAAATCGGCAGTACGTTCCTTCCCAGTTCACGCACCTCTTCGGCTACACTGTCAATGGACTGCCATTCCGCCCGTACCTCGCCGGGTGGCAGGTCGTCCACCTGACGGCGCACGTCCGTAATCGCTACGTCCGCCCCCAGCGACGCCAGCTTCAACGCGGTGGCACGACCAACGCCGCGCATCCCGCCAGCTCCGGTAATCAAAGCAATCTTACCTTCCAAACTCATGATCATTCCCTCCCGGCGCTGAACGGTTCCCGCGCGAAAAGACGCCGCACCATCGGCTCGAAAAACTCCAGGGGCAGCGATTCGTACTCCGGATCAAAGGACGACTGGTCCCACCGGTGGCAGAAGTCCACCGCATCCTGATACCACGGGTGGTCGATGTATCGGTCCCGCGCGTTGCGGTCATTTCCAAAATGGTGCGCGTAGTAGTAGCTCTGGAACAACCCGTGCTGGCGCACAATCCAGTAGGTGCGCTCGGAGACGTAAGGCCGCAGCACCGCCGCCGCCAGCTCGCTGTGGTTGTGCGGCGACAGCAGATCGCCGATGTCGTGCAGCAGCGCCGCCACTACCATTTCTTCATCCGCATCGTCCCGGTACGCCCGGGTCGCCGACTGCAACGAGTGCTCCAGGCGGTCAATCTTGTAGCCGCCCAGCGAGCCGGCCAAGCCGCGCAGCTGCTCCAATACCCGGTCCGCCGTGCTGGCAGCGAATTCCGCTTCCAGCCGCTCCAGTAATTCGTAATCCTCCCGCGTGCCCGCCGCCATGCTGGTGAACGACACCGTTTCGGTTGCGGACTGCTTCACGTCAACCATCGGGATTCTCCCATCGTGTAGTATGTAGCCGGATTGTACCATCGCATAACGGCAATACTCAGCCGGCAGGAGGCGGACAATGGCAGACTCTAAGGGACTGGACGGCAAGGTCGCCCTGATCACGGGCGGCGGCCGGGGCATCGGCCAGGCCATCGCCCACGCCTACGCCGCCGAGGGCGCGAAACTGGCCCTCGCCGCCCGCACCGACGCCGAGCTTCAGGAAACCGCCGCCAGCATACGCGACCAATACGATGCCGATGTCATCACTATCATTGTCGACGTCACCGACCGCGCGCAAGTCGAGAACGCGGTGGCTCAAACGCTGGACCGCTACGGCGTCATCGAAGTCATGGTCAACAACGCCGGCAACACGGGACAGATTGGTCCCTTGTGGACCCTCGATCCCGACCGTTGGGCCAACACCATCGCCGTCCACGTGCTTGGCACTTACTACGGATGCCGCGCCGCCATCCCGCCTATGCTGGAAAGAGGCAGCGGGCGCATCGTCAACATGTCCGGCGTCGGCGGCCCCAACGATACGTCCTACGACGCCGCCAAGACCGCCATCGTCAACCTGACCGAGAACCTGAGCGTCGAACTGGCCGGCGCCGGCATCACCGTCAACGCCATCAGCCCCGGCTCCATCCACACCCGCATGTGGGAGGAAGTCCGCGACATGGCCTACGAAGCCGGAGACATGGAGATGTACGAAAAGGGTGTGCAGGTCACATCCGGCGGCGGCGCATCCATCGAACGGGCTGCTCAACTTGCCGTCATGCTCGGCAGCGATGAATGCGGCGCTCTATCCGGCCGGTTGATCCGCGCGAATCTCGATACCTTCGAGGACATCCCCGGCAACGTGGACGCCATCATGGCATCCGACGCTTATCTGTTACGCCGGGTGGATCCTTAATCATCAGCAGGATCACCTACCGCCCTCGTCGCCAAGGACGGATGCTGCGGTGGGCGGGCCAGCAACAGCGCCGCCGCCGTCAGCACGCCCAGCGCCGTATAGATGATGAACGCGATAGCGTAAGACCCGCCCGTGAAGTGAAAGACGAGGCCCGACGCCACCGCGCCGATGGCCTGCCCCAGCGACGTGAACGGTTCGGTAACACCCCGTATCGTTCCCAGCGACTGCCGGCCGAAGAAGTTGGCATAGGCCACGGGCGGAACCACCAGGATCCCGCCAACCGCAACTCCGAACAACCCGGCCCCAATGAAAGCAAGCCACACCGTGTCTGCGATCACAAATATCCCGCAGGCCAACGCCATCACCAGCGCGACGATGGCATAGGTGTAAGAGACGCGCATTTGCTCCACCACCCGGCCCCACAACAGGCTGCCGATGCCCGTGCCGGCCGCGTTGACCACGATGCTCAGCTGCGACAGGGCCAGCTCGATGCCCTTGGACCGCAGCAGGTCGGCCTGGTAGTTGTTGGTCCCCGATTGCAGCAGGAACAGGAACCCGGTGCCCAGCGCCAACACCCACAGCGCCGGTGTCCTCAGAGCCTCGCGGGTGGTCCATTCAATGCCAGCGTCAGCGGGCTGCTCTTCCGTTGCCGTCGCGGTTTCTACTGCCTCAACGGGATCGTCCGGGTCGTCGCCATCCGGCAGCAGGCCGACGTCCTCCGGTCGCTGAGCGATCAGCAGCGACGCCGGCAACAGCGCGATGGCGTACACCATCAGGCCCAACACGATCCACGCCGTCTCCCATCCCCAGATTACGCTGACCCAAGTCGCCACCAACGGGAATGCAACCATGCCGCCAGAGTGGGACAGGAACAGCAGGCCCGTTGCTCTCCCTCGCTGCCTCACGAACCAGCGACCCACCACCGTCGCCGGCCCCACGTTCAGCGGACTGCTGAACATGATCCGTCCAATCGCCAGCGCCGCGTAGAAGATAGCGATATGCACGGAAAGCCATGCCATCGCCATGGTGCTGAGACCGATGATGATGATACCCGACACCAGCACCACCCTCGCGCCGAAACGGTCAACCGCCCAGCCCACGGCCGGCGATGCGCCGGTTGCGAGCAACCCTCCCACCGCTGCCGCGCCGCCGATCAAAGCCCGGCTCCAGCCGGTATCGTCGGCGATCAGGGGCACAAACACCGCAAAGGTCAGGCTGCCGGCCGCATTGCGCACGAACATGCTGCTGCCGGCCGAACCCAGCACCAGCCAACCGTAGTAAAACGGGAGCCGTCGGGACAGATATGCAATCAGAATGTGCATTCAGCCAGGAGTCTTTGAGTCTTCAAGCGGTATGGGGTTGGCGAACAGCCAAGGCTACGCAGTTTCCCACACTTCGCTGGGAAAGGCGATTTGCCCGTCCTGCTGTCGTGTCCCGAATGGTTCCAAAGCATCCAGGTCGAATCCGTCTCCGTCGTCGACGCATCGCCAGGCGCCTCGGTGCGGCACGCAACGGATCGTCCGTCCGACTGACCCGCCGGAACCGAAAATCCGGTTTGCGCTTTCTACCCAAACCAGGTCAACGCTTTCCTGCCGTTGTATCAACGATGGAGAGTGGGACGTGATGATAACTTGTCGCAGTGGGTTATCTGCACTGACCGGTTCCTCGGGATCGACTGCAATTTCGTGCAAGAGGTCGTTCACTGCGCCCAGATTCGCGGGATAAATTCCGTGCTCCGGCTCCTCCACGCATATCAAACTGCCCTCGCTCGGCGCTGACGCTAGGGTGGCCAACGCAAGCGACCGCAGCGCGCTATCCGAAAGCAAGTCTGCTGTCCAAAGCCGCCCATCGTCGTCTCCCACCTCGAGCGAGAGCAACCCTTGGGTGTCGTCCAGCACCAGCCGGACGCTTTGTACCGGAGCCAGCCTCGACAACCGTTCAGACAATCCCGCCAGAACATCGTCGGACGTCGATTCGTCGCAGTCTTCCCCTCTAGTCGTGTGTTGCAGCGTCGCCGGGACATGCTCTCCTGCCCTTCCGATTCCTGGCTTCTGAACGTAGCGGTCCGGTTTCCGTATCTCTGCCGGGTCCAAGTCCAGTACCAGCCAGCCTTGCATCTCCCGCCGGGCTGCCAGTATTGTAGGCGTTGCGGTGGTGTTCTCCATACCAACGATGGTGCGAACCGCTCCCTCAGCAGGAGCCGACCGTCCCCAGCCCTGCGCGCCTCCGTCCTGATGCACTGTCACGCTCCGCTCATTGGTCTCGGGGTCGGTGCTGGTGGATACAAACCCGCTCCGGGCGTGCCGTCTGTTATACACCACGCTGTCGCGAAATCGGCCCTTGCTATGGGGGAACCGCAGGTGGCGCGCCGACCTCCCCGCCGTGATGGGACGCAAGTCCTCGTGTTCAAGCACCAATCCACCCAACCGTCCTGAGGCCGGGGTACTGGGTTCGTAGCGGAACGCAACCTCATATCGGAGGAATGAAGATGACGGCTCAGCATCTCGCCCGAAATCGTCCTTGATACTTGGCCCAACTATCATCTCCACGCCAAAGGCCATGCGGTTGCATCGTTGGCCGGATTCGCCAAAAAACAAACTGGCCAGGTCTCCGCCGTTTCTTACCTGAAAAGCGGCCTCGTTAATGGTCAATGTGGTCAGAAACGATAGAAATCGTATCGCGTCGAATATGTTGGATTTCCCCGCGCCGTTGGGGCCGAAGATGCAAGTGAACGGCCCAAAATCAAGCGCAAAATCCACCAGGTTTTTGAATCCATTGACTTCCAGACGTGTGAGCATGATCGCCTCCACGCAAGGCGGGCGCCGGAGTTTAGCGCAATTCTATCACGCGCTATTTTCACCCCCGCCGCAGCCGCTCCATCTCGCAGGCGAACCACAGCGCCATGCTGCCGGTGCGGTCGTCGTGGCCGCTCAACGCCGCCCGGTCCAGGTACGCCCGCAGGTCGGGCATCACTCCCGTGCTGATGCAGCCGTCCACCACGCCGCCCTCGTCGTCAATGCGCTCCGACACCGCTCGCCAGCACAACTCCACGCCGGCCCGGTATCCGTCGCCTTCGCCATCCGGCAGCCATCCCTCTCGCAGCCCCCGCGCCAGCGCGTAGCCAATCATGCACGTGGAGGTCAATTCACCCCACGCGCCCGGCATGTCCACCAACTCGCCAAACGTGCCCCACGGCTGCTGCCGTCGCAGCAACGCGTCCAGATGCCTCCGGTGCCTCGCCAGCAGTTCGGGCAGTGCGGGATGTTCTGCTGGCAGGTAGGTCAATGCCTCCGCGTAGCCCAGCGCCGCAAACCCGTTGCCCCGGCTCCAGAAATGGGGAGCCGACCGTGCGTGTTTGAACAGCCCGCCGCTATCCTGCACGTCGCCCCCGTCAATGAGGAAACGCGCCAGAAGGTCTGCGTACTTGGCATCTCCTGATATGCGGTACGCCCGACCCAACATCGCGCCGCACATGAACATGTCCTCAACTCGGAAATCGGGATCGCACGGCGACGGGGCCTCTTCAGGACGGGGACGCGGCGCGAACCGGTCAACCGCGTTGAAAAACAGCCGCCGGTATCGCTCGTCCCCGGTATAGTCCGCCAGCCGTGCCGCCCACACCACGCCCGTCAAGGCCGCCCCTCCTGCACCCTCCAGGTATGCATCCGGATGATCGGCAATCGGCGCGATTAAATCCGCTATCTCCGCTGTGGGATCCGGACCGGCAGGGTCCAGTTCTGCCAACCGCAACCGCCCGCTGATGCCCACACCCTGCGTATAGTTCACCGGGTCCAGCGCGTGCCCGTACCGTCCCGCCAGGACCCGCGCGATCTCCAAAGGCGACCGTCCCCGTCGGACCTCCAGCGTTAGCCGTCCGGGGGAAGCCGGAACGTCAGCGCCCTTTCCGGTGACGGCCCAGAGTTCCCTGAGCGCGTCAGCAAGTCCGGTCCAGTGGGTCGTCAAACGCACCGCCGGTATCGCGCCCGGCGCGTCTCCCGCCGCTAGTCCCAGCGCCGCCACCAGCGAGTCGTCATCCGTCAGCGGAACAGCCCCCACCGCGTTCGCGACAACTCCGCCGGCCGCCGCCACGTTCGCCTCCCACCGCGCGACGCTATCGTCGCTGTCCGCCAACGCTACCTCCACCACCAGGTCCGGCGCCTGGTAGCAGATCCACCGCCACAGATAACGACGCTCGGGGGCGGCCTCGTCAAAGTAGTAGCCATCCTCAGGGGGGTATCCGCCCGTGAGGTCAACCCGGTTGACCGCCGCTTCTTCCCAGTCGCCGCCCGACAGGGCGTCGGGGTTCGCCGCCACGATCACCGACAGAGCGACGCCGGATGCCTGGGCCGCTGCTGTTCCGGTGAACCGCTCCAAGGCCGTCAGTATGCGCGGCGTGTCCGTCGTATTCCCGCGCAATCCGGCCACCAGCAACACGGAGGGCCGGTGATCATCGGCGGAGGACGGCAACGTCCGAGTGTCCTGCAACGCCATGATCGGGCGCAATTCGGGCGTCAAACCGATGGCGGTTGACTGCCAGTATGCCGGCGACCGTTTGCGTATCAGGTTAATCAGGGCGGCGTTAACGTCGGTGGGGTGCATCGTAGAGTGGATCATGGACATGGTGAATCTCGCGGAACGTCAGAAATCGTTTGGGCCGACTATACTATACGGCAAACTAGGGTGACCCGCTTTGACATCACCGGTTCACGGCGATACATTCAACCCATCAGCAACCTTACCGGGAGTTGGGTACATGCCCCGATTCGACGAATACACCGGCGAGCATCTCATCCCGCCCTATCGCATCCTGGACCTGACCGACCGCCGCGCCGCCTTCTGTGGTCGCCTGCTCGCCGACTACGGCGCCGACGTGGTCAAAGTAGAGCCGCCGTCCGGAGACCCTTCCCGCCGGTTGGGGCCATATCCGTCGGACTCGTCCGACCCGGAGCGCAGCCTGGACTTCCTGTTCTACAACACCAACAAGCGCTCCATCACCCTGGACCTGGAAACCGAGTCAGGCCGCTCACTGTTTCGCCGCCTGGCCGCCGACGCCGACGTTATCGTCGAGAGTTTCGACCGCCACTACCTGTACGACCATGGCATCGGATTTGATGCCCTGCGCACCGACAATCCCGGCCTCATCATGGCCTCCGTAACTCCCTTCGGCAACACTGGCGAGTGGGCGGACTACCAGGGCGACGACCTGGTGGTCATGGCCGCCAGCGGCTACATGCAGATTACCGGCGAACCCGACGAGCCACCCGTCCGCCAAGGCAACGAGCACAGCCACTACCCGGCCGCCCAGTACGCCGCCGTCGGCATCCTCGCCGCCCTCTACCACCGCGATTTCGGCGGCGGCGTTGGGCAGCACATCGACGTCTCCTCACAGGAAGCCCTCATCACCTACTACACCGACGCTCATCCCGCCCTGCTCTGGCGCAAGCTCGGCCAGAACGTCACCCGCGTCGGCACCAACTCCACGCTGGTCATCCCCCTTGGCGCGTACCCTTGCAAGGACGGCTGGATCGCCGCCGGCGTCATCACCCCCCGCGAGTGGGACGCCCTCGCCGAATGGATCCACGAGGTAACCGGCAACGACGAAGTGCTCAGCGAGGTGTACCGTGGCGGCAACCAGGATCGCGCCGAGCACATCGACATCATCACCGCCTTGTTCTTGGAATTTGCGGAGAATTTTACGGTGCAGGAACTGTTCCATGAGGGCCAACGCCGCAACCTGGTATTCCTTCCCGTCAACGAGATCGCCGATCTGCTCGCCGACCCCCAGCTCGCCGAATCCGGCTTCTGGTACGACATTGAACATGACGACTCAGCCATTGGCGCCGTCAAGTACCCCCTGGGCATTTTCCACAGCGACGACGTAAAGGCCCGCAGCCGTCCCGCCCCGGCGCTCGGCGCGGACAACGCCGCCGTATATCAGGGTGAATTAGGCCTCACTCCCTCCGAGCTCGCCACCCTCAAAAACGACGGCATAATCTAGCCACATTGCCATATCCCATCATTCCCAGCGCCGTACTTAGTCATTCCCACCACCCTAATTCGTCATTCCCGCGAAAGCGGGAATCCAGACCTTTACGTTGGAGCAGCCCCATGACCTCTGTCGCCACCGATTCCCCAACGACCACTCCCTCGGCCCTCACCGGCATCCGTGTCGTCGAATTCGGCCCCTACGTCGCGCTCCCACTTACCGGCCGCATCCTCGGCTCCCTCGGCGCAGAGGTCATCAAGGTGGAGACCAACAAGGTTCTGGATGAAATGGCGTTCATCCCCGCCTGGTCTCGCGGCGCCGGCCAGCCCGAATACCAGCGCGGCAAGCGCCGCATCACCCTGGACGTGCGCACCGACGCCGGCCGCGACCTGATCCTGGAAATGGTCCGCATCAGTGACGTGTTTATGACCAACTTCCGCCGCAACGTCCTCGACCGCTGGGGCATCGACTTCCCCGAGATCCGTCGCCAGCGTCGCGACGCCATCATCATGTGGCAGACCGGCCTCGGCGGACACGGCCCGTACTACACTTACAAGTCCTTCGGCATCCTGGTGCAGCACCTTTCCGGCGTCTCCCTTATGACAGGCCTTCCCGACGAACCGCCCGGCGTGGTCAACACGTCCTATTCCGACTATCACACCGGCGTATTCCAGCCCGCCGGCATCATCGCCGCGTTGATGCGGCGCAACCTCACCGGCAAGACGGCTACGCTGGAGTCGTCCATCTTCAAGTCCGGCGTCGCCACCTGCGGCCCGGCCCTGCTGGACTACCAGGTCAACGGACGCGGACCGCAACGCCGGGGAAACCGCGACGCTTGGGCCGCTCCCCACGGCGTGTACCCGTGCGCACCCGACCCCATCTCCGGTGACGCCGACCGCTACATCGCCATCTCCATCGCCGACGATGAGCAGTGGGCCATGTTCCGCAAGGCTGCGGGCGACCCTGAGTGGGCATCCGCGCCGGAATACGAGACTCGCATAGGACGGCAGCGCAACCAGGACGCTCTTGACGACGCAATATCCGTCTGGACACGCCCGCAGAAATCCGAAGACGTCATGCAAAACTTGCAGCAGGCCGGCGTACCCGCCGGCATCGTCTCCCAGGGCGCCGATCTCAATGGCAGCTCCCACCTCAATTCCCGGAACTTTTACCAGGACACCCAATACTGGGAGGCCGAGCGCGGCGTCAAAGCCACCGAATGGGTCGAGGGCGAAAGCGTTTCCTGGTCAATACCGGCCAAGATGTCCGGCACCCCCATTGCCTTCGGCAACTACAGCAACATCGGCCAGGACAACGCCTACGTCTTCGGCGAGTTGCTGGGGCTCACTGACGCCGAGATCGCTGAACTGGAAGAGGCGGAGGTGATTTACTGACCGTCCGTCTTCCGGCTCTGCGGCTTTGCGCTCTCCGGCAACTTGCCACCGGGGGGTTTTCCAGGAGGCCACGCTTTCCCGGTATTCGGACGGGGAGCAGTGCCCTTGATAACTCGCGTCGGTAGGTATTTTGGCTTGTCGGACGGCATTATCCCCTCCCGTCAACAGGCGGACGAGCTGTCCATTTTAACATATCGCGGACCGTGGTTGCTGTCCAGCCCTGGGCAGATTGTCCGTGTTCAGAATATACCGAATTGAAAAAGTAGGAATATACCAGCACGGTTTCAACGTCTCGGGACACAATAAACTCACACGTTTCATGGTGGTCGGCTCCCGGTTCGACCACGATCTCGTTGGGACCTAGACGGCGCGTAATGTCATCCAGGATCGGCCACTCAATGTACGCGTTGCCGTCTTCACGGAAAGCCTCCACGTAACGGTCTTCCACATCCTCATCGCTCAACGGCTGAATCTGGTGGACCCGGAACAGGCTTTCCCGCACTTCCACCCGTACCTTCGAGCTGTTGTGCAGCGTCGCCGTCACGGCGATGTGCGCGTACTGACTTCCGACAGCCCGGCTGGTCACCGATTGCGTCACCGTCAAGTGCGGCTCGAAATCGCGGAACAGTTGCAATTTCCGGTACGCGAAGATCCCGCCCGCCACTACTACGAACGCGGTAACGAATATCTGGACAAAGCCTGCGGCATCGCTCGCCCGGCCACCCGCCGGCAACCAGTAAGCCAATCCACTCACGGCCAGGGCCAGAACGGCCCCAACCGTGATGACAATCAAAACGTCGCCGACCCACCGTCGTGAGCGCCCAGGCAAAAGCCGCAAGCCAGCACTCCCGAATGACAGCGTCGCAGTTCAACTAGTTCTCAAAGTCCGTGATCACGCTCCGTCGCACGCTGCCCGCCTTCATGTCCGCAAAGGCCCGGTTGATCTCTGACAGCGGCAACTCCTGCGTAACCAATTCGTCCAGCTTCAGCCGCCCCTGCTTGTAGAACTCGATGTAGCGCGGCATGTCGGTGCGGAACCGGTTGGACCCCATCGTGCAGCCCTGGATGGCCCGCCCTCGGCGCAGGTAGTTCCCCGCGTCCAGCTCGATCTTCACGCCCTCAGGCACCATCCCGATGATGGTCGCCACACCGCCGGGGCGCAGCATGTTGTAGCAGTCCTCGGCGGTCTGCTTCAGCCCGATGGCCTCAAACGAGTAGTCCACGCCTCCGCCGGTCAGCTCCACGATGCGCTCGGCCACGTTGCCCGAAGTAGCGTCGATGACGTCCGTCGCCCCAAACTCCCGCGCCAAGGCGAACTTGTCCTCGGTAGTGTCCACCGCGATGATGCGCAATGCGCCGGCCAGCGCCGCCGCCTGCACACAGTGAATCCCGATGCCGCCGCAGCCAACCACTGCCACCGTGCTGCCCGGCTCCACGCGGGCAGTGTTCAGCACCGCGCCCAGGCCCGTGGTCGCGCCGCAGCCGATCAGCGCCAGTTGGGGGAACGGGATGTCGTCCTCCACCCTCACCAACGCGTTCTCATGCACCAGCATCTCCGCCGCGTAGGAACCCAATTGAGCGAACTGCGTGATGGCCTCGCCGTCTTTGCGCAGGCGGGGCGGTTCGTTGCGACTGCGCGTCACCGCCGTCCGGTCGCACAGGTACGGCTGCCCCCGCGTGCAGAACTCGCACGTCCCGCAGAACACCGAAAGGCACATGATTACCGAGTCCCCCGGCCGCACGTAGCTGACCTGCTCCCCCACCGCCTCCACCGTGCCCGCCGCCTCGTGCCCCAATATGCAGGGCATCGGCGTGGTGTACAGGCCCTCCACAAAGTGCAGGTCGCTGTGGCACACCCCCGACGCCCCCGTTCGCACCAAAACCTCCCTGGGCGCCGGCGCGTCCACCTGCACGTCCTCGACCACCACCGGCTGGTTGACCTCGCGCAAAACTGCTGCTTTCATCGCTCAATCCCTCCCAATGATTGCATCGCTTCATGCGTGCCGCGATATTAGCCGCGCGCCCGGCAAGCGTCAACAAACTGCCAAAGCAAACCGGGGCCTTTCGATTAGCGGTGTAAACCTGGTTGGAGGCATGGCTAACGCGCCGGGGCGGGAAGTTCCCAGCGGAAGAAAGCGCGGTAGCGGTCTTTGCTGGCCCAGGGCAGCAGGTCTAGGACGATGCACTCAGGCTCGGGGACGTCGCCCTGACGTATGGTGTCGTCGAGGT
>JAPPCX010000041.1 GCA_028875655.1 Chloroflexota bacterium
CCACGCCGGACACCCCCACGCCGGACACCCCCACGCCGGACACCCCCACGCCGGATACCCCCACGCCGGATACCCCCACGCCGGATACCCCCACGCCGGATACGCTTGAAAGCGACGCCAGCAGCTGAACCATCATGACAGTCACGCTGCCTGTCGCGCCGCTCTACCCGGAGATTGATTTTCCGGAAGACGCGGGTTTGAGTGAACTGCCCAATCTCTTTGCCCCGGAATGGGTCTGGGCAACGTTTTGTCGGGAGTATGGCCGGCCGGAATACGATCCTCACCAGATCCGCATTCGCCAGTTTAGCCACAGCCTGGGCAGGAGCGCCATCATCAGCTATGAGGTGGAATGGCATCCTGACGACTACCTTCCGACGCAGCACTTCACTGTAATGATTGACCGGAACGAACCTGCCCAGGTCTTTCAATACCCGGACGATCCCCTGCTCCCGGGTCTGGGCGAAGCCTCCCATCCGGAGACGGCTCTCAGGCTCCTCAACAAGCACGTTCTGGCAGTTGGGGCACGCCGTGCCCGGGTCGAGGTGATTCGGTACCGCCCCGGCAGCCGCGCCGTGCTGCGACACAGTGTGGGCAGGATCAGGTTTTATGCGCGGGTGATGCGACCGTCGACCGTCGCTCCTTTACTAGCGGCTAGGGAACCTATCGGGCGCTCGAGTTTCGTGCTGCCCAGATTGGCCGGACATTGGTCAGAGGGCGGCGTGGTATGGGTGTCGGAAATACCTGGCAAGAACCTGCGGCGCCACATTCGAAGGGGCAGCACACCTGATGCTGAACCCCTGTTGGAAGGATTGCAAACGCTATGGGCGCAAACATTTGTAGCACCAGGAGTTCGCCCGTTCAACCTCGCTGGAGCATACGACAGCGCCAAGCGCACCTTCAGGCACAAAGTTCATCAAGGCGACGCAACATGGCGGAGTCTCGACGAAGCCACCCGAGTGTTGGACCCGTTTGTGAAATCCTGGCGCCCCGTGTCCCTGGCCCACAACGACTTTTACGACGACCAGTTGCTGGTCTTGCCTGACGGCAGAATGGCGCTGGTGGACTTCGAAGAAGTAGGGCAGGGTGATCCAATGTTGGATGTGGGGAATTTCCTGGCGCACCTGCGTTGGCGGTCTCGCCTGGGACGTCAACGCGACTACGACGCCAGCGCCCCGTTCTACGACTCGTTCAGAGATGAAGCGCTCCAACGTTTTCGGTGGAACGCAAGTGAACTCGCACTGCGCGAGGCCGTTTGCCTGTTCAGGATATGCACCAATACAATCCGCCACCCTCAATCTGATTGGCGCGCCAAACTGGAAACCGGTCTTGCATTGGTGAACGAAACTCTGGGGTAACCAACGACGCTGCCATTGCACAGGATCTGGAATGTGCGTCTCGTCGTATAATGCGGCTATTCAATTCCCGGAGTCACCACACCCATGGCAATTTTGAGACCCTTTCGCGGCTGCCGCTTCGACCCCACCGTTGTGGGCAGCCTTTCCGACGTGATCTGCCCGCCTTACGACATGATCGGGCCGGAGCTGAAGGCGGAGCTACAGGATCGCAGTCCGCACAACGCCGTACACTTGGAAGGCGGCGAGCAGCCGGACCCGGTGGACCCGCAGGCCGGATACCAGCAGGCGGCCCGCCTGTTCCGGCAGTGGCTGTCGGACGGCGCGCTGCGCCAGGACGACGGCTCATGCTTCTACCTGATGCGCCATGCTTACAACTTCGGCGGCCGGCGCCGGCAGCACATCGGGCTATTCGCCGACGTGCTGGTTGAGGATTACGACGCCGGGGCGGTGCTGCCCCACGAGTTCACGCGGGAGCCGGCGGTATTGGACCGGGTGGCCCTGCTGGACGCCTGCCAGGCCCAGTTCAGCCCGATTATGTCGCTGTACCGCGACTCGGACGGCGACCTGCAACGCATCTTTGACGGCGTGCTGGAAAACGCGCCGGATGCCACCGGAACGACTCCGGCCGGCGGCAACGCCGAGCTGTGGCGCATCGCGGACGCGGCGACGCAGGCGGCCATCACCGATACTTTCGCCAACCGCCCGGTGTTCCTGGCCGACGGACACCATCGCTACGAGGCGGCGCTGCGCTACAGCCGAGAGCAGTCCGGCGACGGCGAAGCGGCCAGCAACTACGTGATGATGACGCTGGTGGAATTTGACGACCCGGGACTGCTGCTGCTGCCGTATCATCGGGTGGCCGGCGGCATGACGGACGAGCAGTTGGCCGACGTTCGCGCGCGCATGGACGAGCTGTTCGCATCCCGACCGTTGAGTCCCGACATCACGCCGGCGGAAGCCGTGGACGAGGTGGCGCGGGTCGGCGAGAGCGCCCACTGCTTCGGGGTATTCTGGACCGACGCGCCGCCCACCCTGCATACGCTGCGGGACGGCATAGGCTGGGAGGACTGGGGACAACTGGCCGTGTCCGAGGCGTGGGTGCTGCAGGAGCGGGTGCTGACGCCGGCGCTGGGCGACGCGCTGGCCGGCTGCATTGACTACAGCCCTGACCACGACGCCATCACACAGCAGGTGAACCTGGGCGAGCAGCAGATGGCGATTCTGCTTAAACCGTTCCCACTGGAACCGTTCCGCCAGATCGTGAGCGCCGGCAATCGATTGCCTCCGAAATCGACGTTCTTCTACCCCAAGCTTCCTACCGGACTGGTCATCAACCGGCTGGACGGCGTGATCTAGACCGCGCGCAATTCCGACGTGTCCCTGGCGGTGGCCGATTTTCTGCTTGATTGACGCCGGCGCGGTGGCCGCTTGTTTGGCCGGGCAACCTTTGTTACAATTCCGGCGCACGAATGGAACGGCTCGGAAACCCGGCCGCAATTCGCCGGCCACCCGCTGTACCGCTACCGTTCGCTTAATCAATGGAGGAGGAGATACTATGCCGTCGTTCTGGGAAAACATCCGAATGCCAGACCCCACGGGCGAGCGCGAATCCGGCGCCAACATCGCCGAGGGCGGTGACATGGCCGCCTACGTCAGCTTCCCGCCGCCCAGCGCAGGAACCAGCCTGCCCGCCATCATCGTCGTCCAGGAAGCATTCGGCGTCAACCAGCACATCCAGCGCGTCGCTGACCAGTTCGCCGCTGAGGGCTATGTTGCCGTCGCGCCCGCCCTGTTCCACAGGAACGAGCGCAACCCCAACCCCATGCTGGGCTACACGCCCGACGATTTTGACGCCGCCATCAACACCTACATGCCCGAGCTGACCGGCCAGGGCATCATCGACGACATCAACGCCACCGTTGACTATCTCCAGCGCACCTATCCGCGCACCCGCGGGCAGAAGATTGGGATCGTCGGCTACTGCATGGGCGGCCGCGTGGTCTATCTGGCCGCCAGCGCGTGCGACGGCCTCAGCGCCGGCGTGTGCTACTACGGCGGCGCCATCCTGGCCCCGTACGGCGACGGCGTCACCCCCATAGACGGCACCGCCAACATCAGCATCCCGCTGATGGGGAATTTCGGCGATACTGACGGGAACCCAACACCCGACGACGTAGCGAAGATTGCGGAAGCGTTGACGGCCGCCGGCAAGGCCCACGACTTCAAGTCGTACCCCGACGCCGGCCACGGCTTCAACTGCGACGACCGGGACAGCTACAACGAGGCTGCCGCCTCCGACGCGCAGGCTCGCACCGTGGCGTTCTTCAACGAGCACCTGAAGTAAGTCCGCGCATCGCTGCGAACCAAAGCCCCTCTCCGGCTTGGGAGAGGGGCTTTTGCATTTTGTGACCGTCTTGTGACCGTCATTCCTGCGAATTCAGGACGTTCCGGATTCCCGCCTACGCGGGAATGACGCGGTGAATGCGAGAATGACGTGGTGAATCAGGACACCGGCGGGCGGTGCTGGCTCCAGGGTTGGGCGTCCTCAAAGGCGGCCATGGCTCGCAGTACGCGACCCTCGGCTCCCGCCGGACCAACCAGGTGCAGGCCGATGGGGAGGCCGGCCGCGGAGAACCCACAGGGCACGCTGGCCGCGGTCTGGCCGCTCATGTTGATGGGGAAGGTGAAGGGCAGGTAGCCCCACCAGGGATCAACGGACCGCCCAGCGATGGTCGTGGGATGCTCACCGATGGGGAAGGCGGTTACGGCCATGGCCGGCGTCAACAGCAGGTCGTAGGTGTCAAAGAAGTCGGCGAAGCGTCGCTTGTGGCGATCAACGTAGGCCAGGGCGCGGGAAAGGTCGGCGGCGGAATACTCGGATGCCGCGTCGTAGGTGGCGCGGACGTAGTGGGTGAGTTCGTCGCGGCGGTCGGGGTAGAGGTCGATGTTGGAGGTGTAGGAGGCAGTGCCGAAGACGGTTGAGAACGCGGGGAAAGGATCGCCCTCAATCTCCGGCGCGGCTTCCTCGACGATTGCGCCCATTTCCTGGAACACCTGGGCGGCGGCGCGCGTAACCTGCACTACCTCCGGATCAACAGCGGCGTAGCCCCAATCGTCGCTCCAGGCGACCCGCCAGCCCTCCACGCCGCCCTCCAGCGCGGCGGTGTAGTCGGGCGGCGTGTCGGTCATGGTGTTGGGGTCGCGGGAGTCGGGGCCGGCCAACACCTGGAGCAGCAGGGCGGTATCGGCGACGGTGCGGCTCATGGGGCCGGACTGGGAGAAGTGGTTGACGGCGGGGCCGCCGTATCCTCCGTAGCGCGGGACACGCCCGTGGGACGGCTTGATGCCGGTTACGCCGCTGAAGCTGGAAGGAATGCGGATGCTGCCGCCGCCGTCGCTGCCGGTGGCCAGGGTGCAGAGGCCGGCAGCCAGCGCCGCCGCCGCGCCGCCGCTGCTGCCGCCGGGGGTGTAGTCGGTATTCCACGGGTTGCGGCAGGGTTCGCTGACGAGGTTCTCGGTGGTGCCGGACTGGCCAAACTCAGGGGTGTTGGTCTTGCCCAGGATGATGGCGCCGGCGGCCTTGACGCGCTCGACGACGATGGAGTCGATCTCCGGCACGCGATCGCGGAATATGGCGGAACCCAGGGTGGTGGTTACGTCCCTGGTCAACTCCAGGTCCTTGATGGAGATGGGGATGCCGTGCAGCGGGCCCAGAGTGTCGCCGCGCCGGACGGCCTCATCGGCGGCGCGGGCATCGGCCAGGGCCTGATCCGGGCAGAGGGCGAGATAGGCGCTGAGCTGGGGGTTCAACTCGTCAATGCGCCGGTAGAACAGCTCGGTGAGTTCCACGGAGGATATTTCGCCGGCGGCAATCATGCGCCGGATTTCGGTGGCGGGGGTGAAAGCGAGTTCAGTGTCCATGACAAACCTCATCCGGTGGCGGGGGTGATACTACGGAAACGGCGTCATTATACGCCGCCGCCACCAATTCCATGAAGAAAAGGAACCGGCTCCGGCATGGTGTATAGTAGGCGACCGTTGCTCCGTTCGGGTCAGGACGCCCACGAGCGCAACGGGTTTTGAGTATGGCTATCGTTGGAATCATTGCTAACCCCGCCGCCAGCAAGGATATTCGCCGGCTGGTGGCGCAGGGTCGGGTGGTGCCGGACTGGGAGAAGGTGAACACCGTCCGGCGCGCGTTGATCGGGCTGCAATCCACCGAGGTGGACAAGGTGGTGGCTATGCCGGACAGCGGCAACCTGTGCCGTCGCGCCGCCGACGATTCCAGCATCAACATACCCCTGGAAATGCTGCCGATGTCGCCGCTGTACACCGAGGGCGACACCACACGGGCGGCGGCGATGATGGCTGAAATGGGCGTAGGCTGCCTCATCACCCTGGGCGGCGACGGCACCAACCGGGCAGTGGCCGTGGGCACGAATCAGATTCCCATGGTGGCGATCTCCACGGGAACCAACAACATCTTTCCCGTGATGGTGGAGGGCACGCTGGCCGGCATCGCCGCCGGCCTGATCGCGTCGGATCAGCTCAGCGCGGCGGATGTGGCGGTGGTCAGCAAGGTGCTGCACATCCACGTGAACGGCGAGCCTCAAGACCTGGCCCTGGTAGACGTGGCGGTTTCCCGAGAACGTTACGTGGCGACGCGGGCCATCTGGGACCTGGACACCGTGTACGAGGTGTTCCTGACCCGCGCCGAACCCGCCGGCATCGGCCTGTCATCCATTGGAGGCCGGCTGCATCCGCTGTCGCTGGCGGACGTCGGCGGGCTGCGCTACCGGCTGGCGGGGCGCGACAACGACTCGGGCACGCATACCACTATAATCGCGCCGGTAGCTCCGGGCATGGTGGAAGCGGCGAAGATCAACGCGTGGGATTTGTTGCAGGAAGGCGTGCCGATTGCGCTGGAGCGGCGCTACTGCACGCTGGCGCTGGACGGCGAGCGGTCTCTGGTATTGAGTCCGGATGACGCAGTTGAGATCGTGCTGGCGCGGGACGGGCCGCCGGTGGTGCAGGTGCAGCGGGCCATGCTCAGGGCGGCGCAACTGGGCCTGTTCAATCATGTCTGATACTGGCATGCCTGAAACTGGCCGGGCCTGATGCTCGCCGGCTGGGAGTTGGCAATCGGCCTGGCGGCGTTGCTGCTGGGCTCGTTCGTGTTCAGCGCCGTGGGTTTCGGGATGGCGCTGGCGATGGCCCCGATCCTGCTGTTGATACTGGAGCCGCGGCAGGTGGTGGTGCTGGCCAACTCGATGATAGTGCTGGCGACCGTGATGATACTGGCGCAGACCTGGCGACATTACCGGTGGCGCGAATCGTGGCTGTTCGTGGTGGCCGGGCTGCCCCCGGTGCCGTTGGGGGTGATCCTCCTGAGCGCCACCGCGCCGACCATCCTGCGTACGGCTATCGTCGGCCTGATACTGGTGATTGCCATACTGAGCCTGTTCAACGTCAGGCTGCCGGGGGCGCGGACCCGTGGGGGCGCGGTAGGTTTCGGATTCACGACGACGCTGCTGACCACAACCTTGAGCATCGGCGGTTTCCTGGCGGGCATCTACGCCATCGAGCAGGAGTGGACGCGGGAACAGATGCGGGCGACGCTGGCGGTGTATTTCCTGTTGGCCGGCGCGTTGGGTCTCGTACTGTACGCGGCGGTGGGGCTGATCCCCCGGGAGGTAGTCTACAACATCGGCATCGGGACGCCGGCGGTGATAGTGGGCGCTATCGCCGGGGGATGGCTGGCCCGGCGGATGAGTCTTCGGGTGTTCCGCTACGCTGTGCTGTTCGTGATTATCGGAGGGTGCGCGGCGCTGCTGGCGCGAGAGGCGATGCGGTGGCTGTGAAGTGGGGTCAGGACGACAAATCGTGGAAGGCGGACAGGGCGGCGGTGATTCCATCGCCGACGGCCGCGCCCAGCTGCCGGGTGGAATCGGCGCGGGCGTCGCCGCACACGTACACCCTGGGAATGTTGGTGCGCATATGGATGTCCGCGTAGATGTGGCCCAGTTCGTCCATGTCCAACTGGTCTTTGAATGCTTCGGTGTTGGGGTGGAAGCCGACGTACACAAACGCCGCGGCAGTGGGGTAGTCGTACACCTCGCCGGTCTTTAGGTCCTTGACCCGGGCGGCCTCCAGGACGTCGTTCCCGACGAATTCCTCGACGACGTGGCTCCACAGCCACTTGTACTTGGGGTTGGCGAAGGCCCGGTCCTGGAGCACCTTGGTGGCCCGGAGTTCGTCGCGCCGGTGGATTATGGTAACGGAGTTGCAGATTCCGGTGAGATAGAAACTCTCGTCCATGGCGGAGTCGCCGCCGCCGACCACCACCACGTCCTGCCCGCGGAAGAAGTTGCCGTCGCAGACGGCGCAGTAGGACACGCCGCGACCGCCGAACTCATCCTCGCCGGGGACGCCGAGCTTGTTGTGGGCGCCGCCGGTGGCGATGATGATGGCCTTGGCGGCGAAGTCGCCCTCGGAGGTTCTGACCAGCTTGCGCTCTTCGTACAGGTTTTCCACCGACTCCACCTCGGCGAATTCCATCTCAGCGCCGAACCGGCCGGCCTGCTGGTACATTTCGTCGGCCAGTTCCTGACCCTTGACGCCCTCCCGGAAGCCTGGGTAGTTCTCGATCTCGTCGGTGATCAGCAGTTGTCCGCCGGGGCCGATGCTCTCGATCATCAGGGTGCTGAGCATGGCGCGGGTGGAGTAGAGTCCGGCGGACAAACCGGCGGCCCCGGCGCCCAGAATCACAACGTCGTAATCCTTTGCCATCGAAATGATCCCTCCTGTCGGGTACTGGATTCCCGCTTTCGCGGGAATGACGGTGGGGTGTTGGTGAAATGTCAGCGATTGGCGCCGAACCGGGCGCGGGCGGACCGCCGCACCGAGGCTTCGCGAACGTAGTCAACGGAACGGCGCAGGCCCTCTTCGAGGGAAACTCTTGGTTCCCAGCCCAGCTCTTTCGCAGCTCGACCGGGGTCGAGGGCGATCTGCAGCACTTCGCCGGCCCGCCTGGGACGATACACGGGTTCCTGGCGAAACTCCGTAAACTCCTGCAACAGGGAGTGAATACGGTTGATGGTAACGGGTTCACCGGTCCCGATATTGTAAGTGCGCCCGTCGCCCCGGTAGGCCGCCGCCAGGTTGGCTTCAACTACGTCGGACACGTACACGAAGTCCCGCTCCTGCAATCCGTCGCCGTAGATGCTGGGGCTGCGGCCCCGGAGCATCATGCCGGCGAAGATGGCGATGACGCCCGCCTCGCCGTTTGGGTCCTGGCCTGGCCCGTACACGTTGGCGTAACGCAGGATGGTGTATTGCAGCCCATAAGTCCGGTTGAAAAGCTCCAGGTACAACTCGCTGACGTACTTGGACAGCGCGTAGGGCGTCAAAGGATTGACCGGCGTGTCTTCGTCGCAGGGGATCGTATCGGGATTGCCGTAGATTGCGCCGCCGGTGGACGAAAACACGATCTTGTCCACGCCCTCGGCGGCGGCGACGGAAAGCAGCCGGATGGTGCCCAGCACGTTGGAATCAGCGTCGGCAACCGGATCCAGGGTTGACTGTCGCACGCTGCTCTGTGCGGCCAGGTGGAAAATAATCTCAGGCCCTTCGCGCTGGACGATCTGGCTGATTCTCGGGTCGTTGACGGGCGCGTGATAGAAGGTCGCCCGATGGTCGAGATTCCGCAGTTGGCCGGAACTGAGATCATCCACCACGGTTACTGAGTAACCGTTATCCAGCAGGCCGTTCACCAGATGGGACCCGATGAAGCCGGCCCCGCCGGTGACGAGGACTTTGGTGGATTCTGTCATAGATTGGGGGCTTTTCAGCGGGCGCTGCCGCCACGCTCACGACTTATATCGTAATTGAAACGGGCAGGCGCGGCAAGGCGGCCCGGGCCCGGGCGACTGGCAAACTGCGCTGCCTTGACATACGACTACCCCTGTAACAGAATATCGCAATCCCACTCCCGCACAGGAACGAGAGCATGACAACAGTTCAGAACGGTTCCCGCACTACCGTAAATGTCAACGGTACCGCCGTCGAAATGTACTCCGGCGGAAACGGGCCCCCGCTGGTTTTCTTTCACGGCGCCGGCGGATCCAACGGCTGGCAGTCCTGGCATGAGGACCTGGCCGCCGAGTACACCGTGTTTGTCCCCAGCCAACCCGGATTCAACGGCACCGAAGCGCCGGCATGGGTCAAGACCATCAGCGACGTGGCCCACTTCAATCACATGTTCATCGAAGCGCTAGGCCTGCAGGACATCGTGCTCATGGGCTCGTCCATGGGCGGCTGGGTATCCGCCGAGATGGCGGCCATGGACGACCACAACGTTGATGCCCTGATCCTGGTGGACGCCGCCGGCATCAAGCCCCGGGAGGGGGAAATCGCCGAAATTTTCATGGTTTCCTCGGAAACCCGTCTCAAGCAGCGGTTCCATGATCCCAGCCAGGTTGAGAACTACGAGAACTACACCCGCGAGCTGACGCCCGAAGAACAGTTGGTGGTCCACTCCAACGCCATCATGGCGTCGCAACTCTGCTGGAAGCCCTACCTGCACAACCCCAGCCTGCCGCATACCCTCTCCCGCGTCGATACTCCCACGCTCATCGTGTGGGGCAACGAAGACGCCATCATTCCGGTGGAGTGCGGCCACCTCTTCCAGCAGGCGATCCGGGGCAGCCAGCTGCGCATCATCGACAACTGCGGACACTCACCCGCTGTGGAAAAGAGGGGTGAGTTCGTTGAGGCCGTCACCAGTTTCCTGGACAGCCCCCAGATCTCCGTCTTCTGATTTCCCCTTCATCACTTACCCTTACCTTTTCCCGCTCATCCTGAGCCTGTCGAAGGATGATATTGCGAGCGGCGCATGGTTCGACAGGCTCACCATGAACGGATAGACAGAACAGAGCGGATGAAAAAGAACAAGGAGCAAAATTATGGCGCACGAGCTCGAAGTATTCTGGTTCTCGGAACAGCCCTACGGCCACGTGACCGAGGATGACCTGGCGCCCTACGAATCGGGGCGGATGCACTTCCCCAACACCTACTTTGACCCCGAAAAGGCCCACGTCCTCTACTCCAACTACCACGACCAGTACGAGCTGGCCGATCAGGTCGGCTTCGACGGCATCATGTCCAACGAGCACCACAGCTCCTACTGGTGCATGAAGCCCTCGGTGAACGTGGACGCCGCCGTGATCACCCAGCGCACAAAGAACGCCAAGATCGCCATGCTGGGCAACGTCATCGCGGTGAACGATCCCGTGAAGATGGCCGAAGAGATCGCCATGCTGGACTGCATCAGCGGCGGGCGCATCATCTCCGGCTTCGTGCGCGGCACCGCCGTGGAGACGCTCCACGCCGGCTATCCGCCCACCGAGAACCGTCCCCGCTTCGAGGAAGCCCACGACCTGATCGTGAAGTGCTGGACCGAACCGGGCCCCTTCCGCTGGGAGGGTGAATACTGGCCGCATCGCATGGTGAACCCCTGGGTGGTGCCGATCCAGAAGCCGCATCCCCCGGTGTGGTTCCCCGGCACGGGCAGCCCCGAGTCGGTGATCTGGGCGGCCAAGCACCGCTACCCGTACATGAACCTGGGTTCGCTGCTGGACCTGACCAAGCAGCTCAAGGGCATTTACCACGAAACCGCCGCCGAGGAAGGCTACGAGGCTGGCCCCGAGCACTTCGGCTACCTGATCCGCTGCCTGGTGGCCGACACGGACGAGCGGGCGCAGGAAATCGGCCGCACCTTCCTGTGGACGGAGAATCACCGCAACCGCGGGCCGATGGAGTTCAACGACCCGCCGGGCTACCAGTCCCGCGAGGCGCTGCGCATCAAGATGTCGCGGCCGTTGATCGGCACCGGCACCATGGGCCGGCGCATGACCTACGAAGACCTCCAGGCCGCCTACAACATCATCGTCGGCAGCCCCGAGACGGTAACCGAGAAGCTGCGCCACATCCGCCAGGACCTGGAGCCCGGCTACATCCTCATCTACGGCAACGAAGGCCACATGCCCCACGAGGACGTAATGCGCTCCGTGGAGCTGTTGGGGACGAGGGTGATACCGGCGCTGAAGGAAGGGTAGGCGTCACCATCATAATCAGCGAAAATCCGGGGCTACCAAAGTAAGCCCCGGATTTTTCAATATCTGTGTGAGACGACGAAAATGACCGATGACCAATTGGAAAGAAGCCTGCGGAGCATTGGGAAAGGATGTTTCGTTGAGTATTTCTGTCAGTTCGCTGACCTAAATTTGTGCAATAGCGACGTAACCGAGCTGTTGATGCGTCAGGAAGGCTACACTGAAAACGGCAGCCGAACCCGTGTCAGCCAAGCACGCAGGATCATAAGGTCCGGCAGGGCGGAAGACGCGCTACGAAACGTGATCCAGTCGGACCGTATCCCGAATTACGCGCGGATTGCCGCCAAGGCAAGGGGATTGCTAAGCAGGAGTATGAGATGACCGCTACGATTGCGCTTTCACCCGAATCACAGGAACGGCTTGAATTCTTGGCTTCGCAAACCGGACGCTCCAAGGCGTCCTTGCTGCTCGTGATGATAGAGCGCGGGTTTGACGACATTGAGGATTACTGACTTGCCGTAGAGGTTCTCGATCAAATTCGCGCCGGCGAGGAACGTGTCTATTCATCCGCTGAGGTGAGGCGGGACCTTGGCATGGACGGTTGACGACTCTGGCGAACTCACTCCACGTCGGCCAGTATCTGTTCCACCAGCCGACGGATACGGATGCGGTTGTCGTCCAGGTCATCAAATTCCATCCAATCGTATTTGGAATTGGCATGGCAGTGACTCGCTATCAGGAAAGCCAGTTTGATGTTCTCATCCTCTCTTTCAACGGCAAGACGCTTCGCAAAGTGGAGTAGCTGGATATGATCGTCGCCAGCGTATTCCCAGCCTCGATCAGCGCAGAGGGCTTTGACAGCGTTCACGGTAGCTTGCCACAGTTTTTCGCCGGTCAGCGGCAAGTCGTGCGTCATCAGGGTATGGTCGGCTTCAGCCAACAATTGCCAGGCGGCGCCGGCGTGCATTTGGGTTTTAGATTCACTGGTCGTCATGATCCTGTCCTCCGAGGATCGATATGATAAATCCGCGAATGGCGTGGCGGTTCTCCTCCAACTCCTCAGCCGTTAGCCAGTCATTGTAAAAATTAGCGTGGCAGGCTTCCGCGATTTTGAACGTCAACGAAATACTTTCATCATCGCGTTCTGCCGATAGTCGCTTCACTGCTTCCTGACGGTGGCCGTACTTGCTATGCCGCCAGCCGCGGCTTTCACAGAGGGCTTTCAGGGCATGACTGGTCGCGCCCCAAAGCTTTTCCGAGGATTGCAACAGGTCGCCGGCCATCAACTCGTGGTCGGCTTGATCCAATAGTTGCCGAGCCAAGCGAGCGTGCTTCTGCTGGTGGGTTTCGGCGGAAGTCATAACGCTATTATCTCACGTCTCGCAGGGGCGAATGATTATTCGCCCCTACATTGAGCGACAACCCGCGAGATTACCGTCCGCCTCAGGCGGACTCGCTATGACGGGGCAGGCTTTACTTCCCGTTGCGTTGCTGGGAGCCGTCGGGGTAGAGGTCGTCCCACAGGGCGTCGCGCCAATCGACGCCTACGGGCAGGATGGCCTGGGCGGGGCGCAGCATGTAATAGTTGTCGCCGGCGCCGGGCGGAACGCCGCCCTCGGCCACGGTGCGGGTGGCCTGCAATAGCTGCCGGCGGGCGTAGATGATGGCCATGTCGGTGCGGCTGAGGTTCTCGCGGGTGCGGTCCACGATGTGGCCCATGCTCTCCTGCACAGCCACGTCCTGGGCGTTCACGCCGTCGATACCGCTGAAGGTCTCGGTCTTCTGCACGGCGCGGTCGATCATCCAGTTGTTGTCGCGGTTGACCCTGGTGCGGAAGCTGTCCAGCATGTGATCGGGGCCGCGCCCGTAGCTGCGGTCCATCTCCGTGCGCTCCTCGGCCTCGATGGGGTCGTCGTAGGACAAGTCCCAGTTCCACACCATGACGCTGTGGTCATCCATGGGGACCCACATGTGGCCGGACGCCAGGAAGCCCACCGGCCCGGGCCGGCCGCGATACCCGCGCTGACTGGCGCGAATCTGGTGGAAGGGCATGATGAAGTGGTAGGCCCGCACGTGGTTGCCCTCGTCGCCCAGCGAACGGATGCCGGCGTAGCGGTAGCCGTAGTCGGTGATGTCCACCTCCAGATCCGGCGGCCGGCCCTGCACGTGAGCCGAGTCGATACGCAGGCCGGCGTGGGGCGTGTCGGGACGCAGGGTGCGGTGCAGGATGGTGGCGTGGGCCGAGTCGATGCCGCCCTCCAGCGCTTGCAGCCAGTTGCACTCCTGGATGTTCTTGGTGACGTGGCGGTGGGTGTCCGGCACGGCGGCCCACTCGAACCTGGGCGGCGGCGGCGTATGCTCCTTCGGCCCCATGTACGCCCAGATGACGCCGCCCAGTTCCATGGTCGGATAGGCGGTGGTGGTCATCTTGGACGGGAAGTCGCTGTCGGCCGGCTCGTTCATCATGTCGGTGCACTGGCCGTTGACGTCGAACTTCCAGCCGTGATACACGCAGCGCAGGCCGCACTCCTCGTTGCGTCCCAGCCACAGCGACACCAGCCGATGGGGACACAGCTCTTCCAGCAGGCCGATGCGTCCGTCGGTGTCGCGGAAGGCGACCAGCTGTTCACCCAGGAGCTTGACGCGGACCGGCTCGCCGTCGGGTTCGGCCAGCTCCCATGAGAGCAGGGCGGGCATCCAGTAGCGGCGCATCAACTCGCCCATGGGAGTACCGGGGCCGACCTGGGTCAGCGCAATGTTATCTGCCTGTGAAATCATGGCGCATACCTCCTCTTGATCGGGGTCAGAGTAGCAGTTATTCAGCCGATTTGCTATGCTGGCGCCGCCAAAGGTTTTGCGACGAGTTCGTCCGGTTTTGTATTGACCGGGAAGGGTTTTTGCCGATGCCCATTGTTGATACCCACGTCCACATCGGACAGGACCAATACGAGCCGGTGGAGATTCTGCTGGCGCAGATGGAGTTGAACGACGTTGCCAAGACGGTGCTGGTGCAGTCCACGGCCACGCTGGACAATTCCTACGTGCTGGAGTGCATCCGCCGATTCCCCGGGCGTTTCTCGGTGGTGTGCCGGGTAGATGTTGACGATCCGGCGGCGCCGGACACCCTGGACAGCCTGCGCGCGGCCGGCGCGGAGACGCTGCGCATCCGCAACTTCCACCGCTCGCCGGGGAATGATCCGCTGGCCATCTGGCGGGCCGCAGCCAACCTGGGGATGTCGGTAAGCGTGGGCGGTCCGGCGGATGGTTTCGCATCGCCGGAGTTCGATGCGCTGGTGGCGGAGCTGCCTGACCTGACGTTCATCCTGGAGCACCTGTGCGGCATGGGCATCCACGCCATCGGCGCGCCGGAAATGCCGCCGGAGTCGACGTACCGGCAGGCGTTGAAACTGGCCGGGTATCCCAACACCGTCATCAAGATTCACGGCATGGGCGAGATCAGCGACCCTCCGTTTCCGTACCGCAACACGCCGCCGTGGGTACGGATGGCCTACGACGCATTCGGCCCGGACCGCATGGTATGGGGTTCCGACTGGCCGCGCTGCACCAACCGGGAAGGGTATCGCAACTCCCTGCGGTACACCATGCAAGAGATGGGGTCCTGGTGCCCGCGGGAGGATTTGGACAAGATATTCGGCGGAACGGCGCTCAATCTATGGAGGTTCCAGTGATTAAGAGCCTATCCTAATAACCCTGCGGCCCTGAGGGTGATGAGGGCGCAAGCGA
>JAPPCX010000059.1 GCA_028875655.1 Chloroflexota bacterium
GCGGTTACGGTGAAGCTGGCGCTGCCGCCCTCGGTGACCCCGCTGCCCGCCGTGATCGCCACTCGCGGCGCCTTCGCGGACGGATTGACTTTGATTGTAACGCTGTAGCTGACGGTCTGCGGCGGGTACGCGCCGTCGGTGGCGGTCACGGTGAACGACTTCTCCGCAAACTCGACCGCGGGAGTGCCGCTGATCGCGCCGGTCTCGGTGTTGAAGCCGACGCCGGCGGGCAGTTCCGACGCGGCGGGCGCGATGCTGTAGCTGACCGCGTCGATCTGGCCGCTGTGGGTTGGCGTGACGGAGAGCGGATCGCCAGCGCCCACCGAGTAACTGGGCTGCGTGCCGGACAGGACCAGCTTGCGCACCTCGATTTTGAAACGGTAGTCGGCCGTGACGCCGTTCTCGTCGGTACCGGTGACCGTGTAGGTCTGCTTCGCCTGCGTCTCAGTAGCGTCGAGCGTGCCGCTGATCACGCCGGTACTGCTGTCGAAGCTGAGTCCGGTCGGCAGCGCCGGCGCGCTCGGGAGGGAATAGGTGATTACGCCGGAAAGGTTCGGCAGCGCCATCGGCGGGATGTTGACTGCCTGGCCTGCGCCCAGATAGTGCGCTTCGATGACCTCGACGTTGACTGTGAAACTTGCTTGCTGCTGCAGCCCGCTGTTCACGCCGGCGTCCATCGCCGTGACCGTGTAAGTGTTTTTGACCATAGGATCTGCGCTGCTGGCAAGAAGCCGCCCCGAATACGGGTGCAAGTGCAGCACGCTTGGGCCTGAGGACCTGTGGCCGTAGATCACGGATGCAGTCGCGTCGAGCAATTCCGGCGGGTTGATCTCTATTCTTTCGCCGGCCTCGAATACCTGATCGGGCAGACTCGACACGGCCCAGCGCATACCATCGAAGACGGATATGCTGACGGTATAGGACGCCGTTTGCGCGCCGCCCGATTTCGAGTCCGTCGCCCTGATCGTGTACGTCGCCTGGCCCTGGACGGCCGTCGGCGTACCGCTGATGACGCCGGATAAAGCGTCCAGCGAGAGCCCTGCTGGCAGGGCCGGACTGACCGCATAGGCGACATTCCCTTGGGCGAAGAGCAGTTCCGGCGGGTTGATCGGGCGGTTGTGGTGTCCGCCGGCGATCAGCTCCTGGTCCTTGACCAGTTTCACGGGGATCAGGGCGGCCGCGCGGAAAGTCATACCTGATGGAATGACTTGCACGTCGACCGTGTACGAGACGCGCCACCCTTGCGGCGCCCCGCACACGTATTCCAACGTGTACCTAGTGGTGGAGGCGATGGCTTGCGCCCGGCCCGCCATTCGCGGGACGCCGCCAACCACCGAGAGTTTGAATCCGTTGTCAGTCCCCCGCACAACGCTGCTGCCCCGAAGGAGCAGCCCGACGCCGATGGTGCACGCGCCGGCACCGTTCAGATTCAGCGTCGGCGGGGTGTACTTGATCTGCTCGCCGACTTTCACCGAGATCAGGCCGACGTGGCCGGAGCTGAAAGCGGGCAGCCCCGGCTTGGTTTCGATCACAGGCGCGGCGTCATTGTCCGCCACGCTCATCGTGGCCGCGCCCTGGGTGGGGGACACGGTGTAGCCGTCCCCGGCGTTTACGCTCACGCTCACCGAGCCGTTCGGCTCGTCGGCGCTGTCGTCGGTGGTGCCGACGGTCACCGTTGTGCTGCCCGACGTGGTGACAGTGACGGTTTGCGTTCCCGTGGTTGCGCCGTAGTCGCCCTGCTGGGTGGCGGTCACGCTGACCGAGAGCGGAGCGGACGGGGCCGGGCTGGCGGTTATGGTGAACTGGGCGTCGCCGCCCTCGGTGATCCCGCTGCCCGCCGTGACGCTGATCTCGGGTTCCACCGCCAGCGGCGCGGCGTCGTTGTCGAGCACCGACGCGGTTTCCGTCGCTAGCGAACCGACGGTGTAACCGCTGCCAGCACTCAGCGTCAGCGTCACCGACCCGTTGGGCTCGTACGTGGTGTCATCCGTAGTGCCTATGGTCACTGTCGCGCCGCCAGAAGTTTGGATCGTGACACTCTGCGAGCCGGTCGTTACGCCGAAGTCGCCGCTGGCCGTGACCGTGACGCTGACTGCCAGCGGCGCGGCCGGAGCCGGAGCCGCCAGTAGAGTGAAGGTCACGTCCTGGCCCTCCTCGCCGCTGGTCGCCCCGCTGATGTTCACCTCCGGCCTCGCCGGCGGCGGGTCGTCGTTGTCCGCCACGCCGACCGTGGCCGCGCCTTGCGTGGTGGAGACGGTGTAGCCGTCTCCGGCGTCCACCGTCACGCTCACCGAGCCGCCGGTCTCGTCCGTGTCATCGTCGGTGGTGCTGATTGTGACCGTTGCGCTCCCGCTGGTGGGGATGCTCACCGTCTGGGCGCCGGTCGTTGCGCCGAAGTCGCCGTCCTGGGTGACCGTGACGCTGACCGACAGCGCCTCGCTCGGCGCTGGAGTTGCGGTGACCGTGAACGTCGCTTCGCCGCCCTCGGTGACCCCGCTGCCCGCCGTGACGCTGATCTCCGGCGTCGCCGGCGGCGGGTCGTCGCTGTCGGCCACGCTCACCGTGGCCGTGCCCTGACTGGCGGAGACGGTGTAGCCGTCCCCGGCGTCCACGCTCACGCTCACCGAACCGTCGGTCTCGTCCGTGTCGTCGTCAGTGGTGCCGACGGTCACCGTGGCGCTGCCGGCCGTGGGGATGGTGACGGTTTGCGAGCCGGTCGTTGCGCCGTAGTCGCCGCTGGCCGTGACCGTCACGCTGATCGATAGCGGCGCGGTGGGCGCCGGGCTGGCGGTTACGGTAAAGCTGGCGCTGCCGCCCTCGGTGACCCCGCTGCCCGCCGTAACGCTCACCTCCGGCGTCGGTGGACCGTCGTTGTCGGCCACGCTGACCGTGGCCGCGCCCTGGGCCGTGGACGTGGTGTAGCCGTCTCCGGCGTCCACCGTGACGCTGACCGAGCCGTCAGTCTCGTCCGTGTCATCGTCGGTGGTGCCGACGGTTAGCGGCGCGCTGCCCGACGTGGGGATGGTGACGGTTTGCGAGCCGGTCGTTGCGCCGAAGTCGCCGTCCTGGCCAACGGTCAGGTTGACCGATAGTGGCGCGGCGGGCGCCGGGCTGGCGGTGACGGTGAACTGAGCGTCGCCGCCCTCGGTGACGCCGCTGCCCGCCGTGACGCTCACTTCCGGCGTCACTGGGCCGTCGTTGTCCGCCACGTTGACGGTGGCTGCGCCCTTGTCGGCGGATATGGTGTGGCCGGTTCCGGGGACGAGGGTTGCTGTCACTGAACCGTCGGGTTCTTCGGTGTCGTCATTGATGGTCCACACTGTGAAATGCGAGCTGGTGTCGCCGATGTCAATGTGCGTCGTATCCCATCCCGTGCGCGCTGCGTAATCTCCGTCCTCGGTGACCTCCAGGGCGATAGTAAGCCAGTCTTCGGGCACCGGATCTGCGGTGATGATAAATCTGGCCGGGCCACCCTCTCCGATGTCTTTGAGTGAATGAATGCTCAGTACTGGCAGTTTTCCGGAGTCATCGTCTGGGTCGTTGTACACGGTCACGGAGAAATCGATGGTGGTCGTCTTGCCGCCATCCGAGTCCGTTGCGGTCAGGACGATGCGATAGACGTTGTCGCCGTCCGCGTCTGCAGGGTTCTCGTAGTCTTGCGCTCTGAAATAGAGATCACGTTTACCGTTGCTGGCCCAGAGGATGAACATGTCTGCATCGGGGCCAGTCATCGACCACTTGACGCGTTCGTTCGGAATGAGCTTTAACAGCTTGAACCGCATGAACCGGTTCTCTTTCGTGCTGGGCGCAGTCGCCGAGTAGGTCGGAACCGTTACCGCTGGCGTGAGCGACAGGGGAGGAGGGAAGACCCACGGGCGGGCCTGCTTGATAGCGAGTTTGTTGTCCGCAGTGATCTTGAACTCGATCTCGATGGCGAAATCGTCGCCCTCCTTGACGTTGTAGAGTGTCTTGAAGCGGTCGTGGATGGTCTTGAGATTGTTGCGCAGCTGCACCATCTGGGCGTCGGTCATCAGGAGCCATCCCTGCTTGGCGAGGCTGGAGCGAGAAAGCAGGATCGCATTGCCGTTGGCATCCAGCAGCAGCTCCTCGGGAAATGAGTTCGGCTGCGGGTTCGTTACCAGGTCCTCGCCAACCTGCGTGTTGACGTAATACATGTCGTCCAGGAACCGAATGGGGTCGGCGCTGACCGCCACGCCGTTGGCCAACTCGCCGCTGAAGTTGGGATGCACCAGCACGCCCATCGCCGTGGTCGTATGGTCCACTCGATAGTACTCCCGCTCCAGGAAGGCGCGGAAGTTCCAGAGGCTCGCCCACACCGCCTTGATCGACTTGTCGATGCCGTCTTTTGTCGTCTCGTCCGGGTCCTGTGTTTTGGAAGAATACAAGCCGGCGCCGTTGAAGGCGGGCAGGTCCTCGTTGTTGGTGCTGGAGCGGTAGCGCAGCGATTGGCCGTCGGGGTACGTCGAGTGCATCGCTTCCAGTGCCGTGATGATCCAATCCGGGCTTTCGGCGTCCTTGATGGCGTCGCGCAGGTCATCCAGCATCTCTTCTTGGATCTCGTAGTCCGCCCGGAATCGGGGGTGCGCGAGGATCTGCGTCATCACGGCGCTGAGCTTGGTGCCGGCCGGCAGCGTGAGCTTGTCGGCGTCGGGCCACTTCTTCTTGCCGAAGAGGGTCTTCTCTGACAGCTCGGCATTCTTCATGAACTCGTCGTAGAAGTAGAACGGCACTGCGTGGCCCGTCGGCACGGTGCCCGTGGGCAGGCTCAGCTTGCTGAGCTCCGCCATGTTGGCCGCCTTGACGCCGAAGGCGTCCCAATCGTCAAAAGAGATGTCCGCGAGCGCGGTGATCTTGGTGACCGTCAGATCACGTTCGGGCGTTTGCGTCTTCGTTGGCCGCGCCGCCGCGTGATGGTCGTCCACCTCATTCTTCGTGGCCTCGCGCAGGGTGTATCCCCATTTTGTCACGGCATAATAGACGTGCTTGCCGATCAGCGCTGTCAACTTTTCATCCTTGAGGATGTCTCGGATGAACGCGTTGGGCACGTTGTTCTGGATGGCGCGCAGGTTGACGTGGGATAGCGGCGTCTGCGGTATCGTGGTGATCGTCCCGGCCACGTGCGGGAGGTCGTTGGGCAGCGACTTGTAGATGGCGATGTCGATGGGGCGGGGCTCATCGCCGTCCTCCATCAGCCGCAAGAGCCCGTACCCCTCGGCTTGATTCAGCGATACGAACGCCACGTCCGGATGAATGTCCTTATCTTCCAGAATCACGAGTCTGGCATCAGTGTGCTTGGCTTCCAGAGAGGTCGGGCGCGGCGTTACGTGTGGCTTGTACGCCAGATTATTCTCAAGCAGCGGCATGGCGGCGGCCAGCAGCTCATTGACCTGGTGCGCTTGCCAGTATGTGTAACCCCGTGTGAGGGTGTAGTAGTAGACCCCCAGCGATCCGTCAGAGGCAACCACGTTGGGGCCATACGTTAGACTCCCATAGATGGTGTGACTGCCGCCCGACCGTGGCGGAATGTTCCATTCGTTCACAAACAGATCATGGTGGTTGTACGTGTTCACATTGATGAAGTAGACATACGGATTGGCACCGTCAAAGTCTAAAATCACAAACTTGGCGAATTTGTCCGTACTATGGCCGCGGTACTTCAGGGTATTGAATGTATATTCAGAGTCGACGGCAATGCTGCCGTCCTCGATGCCGATCTTCTTCCCTGGATTGAGCGGATTGTACTCGCCCATGCCATCCAACTCGGTGATGTCGTCAACGCAGTCGCCGTCCAGATCCCCTGGACTCGCAACCTGGTACTTCTCCACGCGGTACTTGTCCTTGCTCAGCGGCTGCAGGCGGTCGGTGAGCGTGGTGGTTCCATCCTCGCCGCGCGTCACGGAGATGGGCAGTTCCCGCGTGGTGTCCGTCCCTGCCGGAATCGTCGCGTACAGCACGAAGTAATCAGCGGTGGTGGAGCTCACGACGACCGGAACGGCGGCAACCGCCACGGCGACCGGAGTCGGCGCAATCCATCCATCCTCGCACGGCCCCGTCGCGGACTCATTCCCGTCGCCGCTTGCTTCGACGACGGCCAGGGACGGCGACTGCGCGTGAACGTTCCAGAGGACGACTAATATCAACGCCATCAAGAGCGGCAGCGTCCCTAGCGCGATTACTCGCCGCCGGTTGTGGCGTTGACAAGCCGGGTATGCAAGGGCCGGTTCAAGTAGGCGCATGATGGGCAATCTCCAATTACGACGCTGCTCAAGAATATAGGTTAATTTGAATCTAAGAGGGTGTGTGACAATTGCCAAAAGGCGCGCGGGTTGTTCTTGGGATGAGGATGAGGTGCCGGTTACGCTGGCGAAATGAGTAGAAAACCTTACCCCACGGACCTGACCGATGCCCAATGGCAGGAACTGGAGCCTTTGCTGCCGCCGGATACTATCAGGGGCCATCCCAGAACCACGGACCTGCGGGAGGTGGTCAACGGCATCCTGTACATCCTGCGCGGTGGCATTCCCTGGCGGATGCTACCCCACGACCTGCCACCCTGGGGCACGGTGTGGTGGTATTTCCGCAAGTGGCGGGAAGACGGGACCTGGGAGCGGGTAGAAAGGGCCCTGCGGGAGCGGGTTCGGGAAGCGGCGGGACGGGAGGCTACTCCCAGCGCGGCCATCATCGACAGCCAGTCGGTGAAGACCACAGAAAAAGGAGGTCCAGAGGTTACGACGCTGGCAAGAAGGTAACCGGACGCAAACGGCATGTGGTGGTGGACACCATGGGCTTGTTGTTGGCGGTGGTGGTTCACGCTGCCAACATCCAGGATCGGGATGGCGCCAAGTTGGTGTTGGCCAAGCTGCTGGGTAATTTCCCCAGGTTGCAGTTGATCTGGGCTGATGCTGGCTACGCCGGTCAACCGGTGGACTGGGCCCAGACGGTGGGCGGATGGCTGCTGACCGTGGTGAAACGCAAACCCAACAGCCATCACTTTGAGGTACTGCCCCGAAGATGGGTGGTGGAACGGACCATGGCCTGGTTGAGCCGATGTCGACGGTTGAGCAAAGATTATGAGGCGCGTACGGAAAGCAGCGAAGCCTGGGTGCACATCGCCATGATCCACCTCATGCTCAAACGCCTGCAACCTGTTTGAAACCATTTGCCACACACCCTCTTAGGAAAGCAAATCGGCTGATTAATCGGAAACGGCCATCGCCATCCGCGAAGGTCCTTGGGGTCCGTTACCAATCCCTCCGCGTTGGTTGAACGGAAGCGCCGCCCGATGATGCCACCGGATGGGACACAACCGCCACGCGGTGGGTGCGCATGATGAAATTGGTCGAAATTTGAAAATGCGCGAACAAGCGCGGCTGTAGTTGGTTATCTTATCATATCTGCCACTCCTGAGCCAAAAGGCTTGTCGCCAGCCAGGGCAATCGCATCTTAATAAGATCTTTAGAAATGTGCTAACGTGCTGTGATACGTTGAACCGAGTGGAGTTAGCAGCAGATGGCACAACCACCCAAGGCAACCATTCTCGATTATTTCGCTGACTTGGACGACCCACGAGTGGAGCGCACCCGGCATCACAAGATGGTGGACATCCTGGCCATCGCAATCTGCGCCACCATCTGTGGGGCTGATTCCTGGGTTCATATCGAACTCTTCGGCAAGAGCAAGCGAGAGTGGTTCCAGAGCTTCCTGGAACTGCCCCACGGCATCCCCTCCCACGACACCTTCGGCACCGTTTTCGCCCGCCTGGACCCAATGCAGTTGCAGAATTGCTTCGTATCCTGGACCCAGGCCATCGCCGAGTTGTGCCTGGCGAGGTGGTGGCTATTGACGGCAAGACGGCCCGACGGTCCTATGACCGTGCTGGGAAGAAGGGGGCCATTCACATGGTCAGCGCCTGGGCCACCCAGCAGAGCCTGCCCCGTGCCCCGACACGGGGTGAAGACCGACGAGAAATCCAACGAGATCACCGCCATTCCCCAACTGCTGGAGATGCTGGAGCTGAATGGCGGCATCGTGACTATCGACGCTATGGGCTGCCAGCGGGAGATCGCCCAGCAGATCACCGAGGGCGGGGCTGACTACGTGCTGGCGGTGAAGGAGAACCAGCGCCAACTGCATGAGGGCATCCGAGACCTGTTCGAGGGTGCCGAGACACTGGGTTTTGACGGAGTCCCCTACGACTGCACTGAGACGGTGGACAAGGGACATGGGCGAGTGGAACACCGGGAATGCTGGGTCATCACCGATCAAGACTGCCTGGACTATCTGGACCCTCAGGGGATATGGCCCCAACTGAAAGCCACCGTCAGGGTGGTGGGGCATCGTCAGACTGCCGAAGGGGGCGTCAGTCAGCCCCGCTACTACATCAGCAGCCTGGCGGGCTCAGCCGAGCAACTGCTGGCTGCCATCAGAGGCCACTGGAGCATCGAAAACTCCCTGCACTGGACCCTGGACGTGACCTTTCGGGAAGACCAGTGCCGGGTGCGCAAGGATCACGGGCCGCAAAATATGAACATCCTGCGGCAGATCGGACACAACCTCTTGAAAAACGAGCCCACCCTGAAAGTGGGTATCCAGGGCAAACGCCTCAACGCCGGTTGGGATGAAAACTACCTGCTCAAAGTCTTCCTCGGATAAGATGCGATTGCCCTGTGTCGCCAGCCGCCAGAATGCCTTCCTTCTTCCACGACACCCGGTAAGAGAGCATATGTTTAGTTCGCCATTTTCCGCGCCGCGCGGTTTGATCCTGATGCCGGCGCTGGTTTTAGCCGCAGTCCTGATAACTCTCGTCCTTTTCCCGTTCCCGGGGATGACGGCGGAAGCCCAGGATCCGACCGGGACGGTAACCGTCACCGCAAACCAGCCTAACGTCGGCGAAGGCGATACCGCCACGGTGACGGTCACCTTCGACCCGCCTCCCACGACGCAGGCTGAGGTGACTTTCAACGTCTCCCAGCATAAAGACCCGCTGCTGAAGAACACGGTCGTCGCTACAACCCCGTCCCCGTTGAGCAGTTTCCTGGCATCTGGGCAAAATCGTACGCATACGACAAAGGAGACAGTGACCGTGCCGGCAAACACGGCATCCGTCACGTTCACCATTGCAACGGTTGCCAATGGCGACCGGCAGGAGGTCAATGTCGAGTGGGATGAGGTCGTCGATGGATACCAGGAGAAGCGTACGGGAACGATACACATTGACGTCAACGCCGAATTGCGCGTGACGATTGATGCCGGCGCTTTGCCCGCGGGCTATGCGGTAAGCGGCGGGCCGGCCAAGATCTTCGTGATCGGCGACGCATTGGATCGGCGCGTAACGCTCCGGGCTTTTCACAATGCGAAGGAAGAGGGCGGCAGGCCCATATTCGAGGTTCATGGCCTGCACCGGTCCCCCGACAGCGTCCGCCGCCCCTCCTACTGCGCCAACAATTACCGCAGCGGCGACCCGCAACGTCCATTTTTGTTTAGCCTGATCAACGTGGAGATCACTCAGCAGGGCGACTTCCTGGAGAGCGCCCCCATCATCAAGGAGGTGGCAATCGACCGCTGCGGTTCCGGGACCTTTGGCGTCGGCACCATCGACGACAGCGTGGCGGAGGATGACGGTTGGGTCATCGCTCGGGTGCTGGAAGGCCCCGGCTACTTTCCCCATGAGTCAAAGGGCAACTCCCGTACCAGGGTGAAAGACAACGACGACGGCGTCAACTTGGACATCTCCGACGGCCTCCAGGTTACTGAGGCGTCCGGGTCCGGCAACACCGATACCTACACCGTCGTCCTGGGAACCGCGCCCGCCGGCGACGTCACCGTCACCGCCACTTCCGGCGAACCGGAGCGGGCACAGGTCAGCGCCGACGACGGCCAACCGGGCGTCAGCGCCGCGGTCACCTTCACCCCGGAAGACTGGAATCAACCGCAAACCATCACCGTCACCGGCGTGGACGACAACGTTGACCAGGGCGACGGCCAGGTTTCCATCAGCCACCAGGCGACATCCACAGATGCCCATTTCAGCGAGGTCGGCGTCGCCCCGGTCTCGGCAACGGTGGTGGACGACGACGATGCGCCCACAGAGGTCGCCCTGTCCGTCGCGCCGGCGACGGTGGCCGAAAACGCCGGCGCCACCACCGTAACCGTCACGGCGACGGTGAACGGCGCCACCCGCTTCGGCGCAGACCGGACGGTTCGCGTGTCGGTGAGCGGCGACGATTCCGCCCGTTTCACGGCAGTGAGTGACTTTGACCTCGCCATCCCCGCCGGGGAAGACAGCGGCAGCGCCGACTTCACCCTGACGCCTACGAACGACAGCGGCAACAACGGCAACACGGAACTCACCATCGACGGAACGCTGACCGGCGTAACCGTCGGTGCGGCCACCTTGACCATCACCGACGACGACATGCCGGCGGTAAGCATCGCCCCGGGGACAGTGACCATTACAGAGGGACAAACTGCGACCCTGACCTTGACTGCCAATCCGGCGCCGGTCGCGGACATCACGGTCAACGTGAACGTAACCCCGGTAGGCGGCGAGTTTGCGGCGGCCGGACAGCTGGGCAAGAAGACCGTTACCGTGGGCATGGACGACGCCGGGACCTTGACGGTCGCCACTCACGACGACAGCACGGACGAGCCCAATGGCTTCATTTACGCAATCGTTGAGTCCGGCAGCGGCTACACAGTGGTGGGTTCTCAGAACACCGCCAAGATAACGGTGAACGACAACGACGTCACGCCGTCGGTCGCCTCCTTCGCTTCGGCGTCTTCCGGCGCGAGCGAAAGCGCGGGGACGCGAAACATCGGAATTAGTCTCGATCCCGCGCCGCAGACGGCAATCACGCTGGGCTACACCGTGTCCGGCACAGCGACTTCGGGCAGCGACTACACCACCCTGTCGGGTTCAGTGTCGGTCTCGGCAGAATCGACCGACGTGAATATCGCGGTGACCATCATCGACGACAGCGCCCGGGAGAGCAGCGAGACGATTGTGTTGACGCTGAATGAGGGCAGTGGCTACACCCTGGGCAGCCCGAGCGCGCACACGCTGACCATCCCCAGCAGCGACCAACCACCACCGTCAACCCCGACGCCCACGCCCCGACCCACCCGCGCCCCGACCCCGCCCCCTGTTCCGACACCGGTGGTGAGCATCTCCGGAGGCTCGGCCGTCACAGAGGGTGGCAGCGCGAGCTTCACGCTCACCGCCAGCCCTGCGCCCTCGGGGAGCATTATGGTCAACGTGAGCGTTGCCGACAGCGGCAGATTTGCCCTGTCGGGGCAAACGGGCCCGCGCGCGGTCACCATGTCCTCGGGCACGGCAACCTTCACCGTAGGCACGGATAATGACCGTGCGGACGAGCCCAGCGGTTCGATCACCGCCACCGTGCAGAGCGGCTCCGGCTACGATGTGGGTTCGCCCAACTCCGCCTCGGTAACGGTGGACGACAACGACGAGATGCAACCGTCACAAGTTACTCCTCAGATCACAATCAAGGGCAATGGCCCGGTAACGGAAGGCGACAGCGTGGAGTTCACGGTCACGGCCAACCCCGCGCCAACGACGGATCTCACGGTCTACCTCATGGTGAAAGATGATTTCAACGGCAGCGATTTCGTCGCTTCCGACCAGGAAGGGCCACAGCGGATCACCGTCAATTCCAGTGAGAAGATCTACCACGTTGCCACGGAGAACGACGATATCGACGAACCCGACGGCTGGGTGATTGTTCAGGTGGAACCTGACCCGGACGAGAAGTACTTGACGACTTCGGCCGAGACGTCGTCCTCAGTGCAGGTGAAAGACAACGACACACCCGCTACGCCGACGCCAACTCCCGCCCCTACCGCAACTCCTACGCCGACGCCAACTCCCGCCCCTACCGCAACTCCTACGCCGACGCCAATCGTCGAAGACGACGATGAAGATCACGAGCGGCCGACGCCTACGCGCGTGGCAACGGCCACCCCGACCCCGACACCCACTCCCATGTCGTCCCCGACGCCCACGCCCGCCCCGACGCCTACCGCCACGCTCGCGCCGACCGCAACGCCCACGCCGATGCCTGAGATTGCGGCAACCGGCCCCGCTTTCAATGCCGTCGTTTCCCAGCCAACTCCAACGCCTACTGCGAAACTCACTCCAACCCCCACGGCTACGCCAGCGCCGACTATACCTCCCACCTTGGTTCCGACGCCTGCGCCCACCGCAACGCCGGTCGTCGCCTTGACACTGCCGGGCGGCGGGAATACGCCGGCGGTGGCCGGCGCCAGCTCTCTACCCATCGGAGATGTGGCACCCCAGGCCCGGGACGCTCTGTCGAGACTCACAGGCTTTCTGAGCGAATGGTTCTGGCTGGTGATGGCGTTGTTGCTGTTGGCTCTGGTATTGGTCGCGACGACCGGCTATCTCATCTGGAGATTCCGTTGATGTTGACAATACCTTTACACGCAGCGAAACCGACGGTCAGCACCCACTTCATCAACCATCGGTACCGGAACCATCTGTGGGGCGGCGGAAGTGAGCCCCTGGTGTTGAGCGACCCGGACGCCTAACGGGCGGGACATCCTGCGGCGACGGGATGTGTCGGGTGAAGACAGGTCAATCATGCTGACACGGCATTATCTGCCCGTCCCGCTGTCCGGGAGATCGAGTATGCTATTCGGTGGCGATTGCGGTAGTTGGCCGGGAGGCGGCGATGCGTCATTTTCCCTGATTTCACGTAGGAAACGGGGGTCCGCTTTCCCTTGACCAGTCAAGAATTGTATTTCTGCAGCTTCGAGAAACCAGGCTAAAGCAACGGGGATGATTTTGGGCCAAATGCAATCGCCTAATGTGTCGCCCGAGGCAAGGTAATCGACATGGCAGAGAACCTCAAGGGTTCGGAACTGGTTCGGGCCTACGCGGTGTCCCAGCAATGGCTGGCATTGATGCTGCGACACAAGGGAGCCGTGGCCATCCTTGTCGCAGTGGATTCCTATCCGGTTGGCAAGGGCTGGTAGCGCTCAACCCGTATTCTGTCTTCATCCCTTACGGGCCTGGGCCAAGTCGTAAGCGGTCTGACGGGTCAGCCAGAAATCAGCACTGGACCACCCTGCCTTCTCCAGGCGAATGGCCATGTCGGGTGAGATCGCCGCGTGGCCGTTCAAAACCCGAGAAAGGGTATGACGGGCAACCCCCAGAACCTCCGCTGCCTCGGTAACGCTCAGGCCAAGAGGGTCCAGGCAGTTTTCCCGAACACTGCGACCTGGGTGGGGCGGATTCAGCATGGGCACGATCTATTCCTCCTCAATCAATGATAATCGACCAAATCGACGTCATACACGTCGCCGGCTTCGAACCTGAAGGTGATCCGCCAGTTGCCGGAAATCGAGAGGCTCCACAGACCACTTCTGTTTCCTCTGAGTGGATGCAGCCTGTATCCTGGCAGATCGAGGTCGCTTAGCTTGCCTGCAGCGTCCAGGTCCGCCAAGGCTAGCGTGATTCGATCCAATTGGTCAGGGGCTATCCGGCGGGGTTCGTCTCGCTCATAGAGCTGCCGCAGACCTCTATGTCGAAAGGAACGGATCACGGAGCGATTATATCGTGTGCCGATACGCCTATCAAATGACCATCTCGCATGTGAACAATCCCTAACAACTTCCTCCCGGTTGCGCCGGCCACGGCTGTTGGTTATGGTATTCCCAAGATGCCAAACTACCCCCACATAGAGGACTACTACGCCCGGCGGCGGGAACTGGTGGAGTTCGGCGGCTCCGACAACGAGCTGAACATCCGACCGGCCTTCCAGAACTGCCTGGACGCCTACTGCCGGGAGCATCGGGAACGGCTGGTCCTGATACCCGAGCTGAAGACGGCTGGCAACGTGGTCCCCGACGGCACGGTGAAGGACACGCTACGCATGGCCCGGGGCTACTGGGAGGCCAAGGACAGCCACGACGACCTGGACGCGGAGATTCAGGCCAAGTTCAACCGGGGCTACCCCCGGGACAACATCGTCTTCGAGGACTCGGAAACGGCGGTGCTGGTGCAGAACGGCGACGTGGCGCTCAGGGTGGACATGTCCCGGCCGGGAGAACTGCACCGGCTGATACGCCGCTTCCTGGACTATGAACTGCCCGGCATCGAGGAGTTCCGCCACGCCCAGACGCAGTTCAAGGCCGACCTGCCGGCGGTGCTGGAGAACCTGCGCCAGTCGGTGGCGGCGGCGGAAGAGAGCAACGCCGACTACCGTGCGAAGGCAGCGGAGTTCCTGGCCCTGTGCCGCCGGAGCATCGGCCCCGACGTTTCCGAGGCCGACGTGCGGGAGATGCTGCTTCAGCACATCCTCACCAAGGACATCTTCCTGCGCGTGTTTGACGAGGACCAGTTCCACCGGGAAAACAACGTCGCCGGCCAGTTGGACGAGCTGGAGGGGACCTTCTTCACCGGCAACGTGCGGCGGGAGGCCATCGACCGGCTGCGGGCCTACTACGGGGCCATCG
>JAPPCX010000040.1 GCA_028875655.1 Chloroflexota bacterium
ATTTCGCTTGCGCCCTCATCACCCTCAGGGCCGCAGGGTTATTAGGATAGGCTCTAAATACCACGCCGATATTGTTTTCCTTGATTTTCTTTTGTATATCCTGCCGCTGGTCGTTCTTCAGATCAGCGTGGAAAGCTGATAGTTGCTCCGGATCCAAGCCGAGTTCCGTCGCTTTGCGTTGACAGTTGCGGAAAGCGTCTTCCAAGAATCGTTTAGATGGGCAGAATATCAGCGTTTGTAATCCTTCAGAAAGCATGGTGAGCGCCGCCTGTTCCACGCGCAGTTGCAGAATATCTCGATAGCGAAAGTCGGGAATGTCCGGCTTTACGAACATGAAATGCCGCTTGGGGCGCAGGACGTTTCGGGCGGAGATTACCTCCACGTCGCGGCCTGTGAGATTCTTGGCGTGCTCCGCTGGGTTGGCGCAGGTAGCGGTTGACAGGAAAACACGCGGCGTTGCGCCGATTCGGTTCAGGTGCAAAAAGAAGCGACGCAGCAGCAGTGCCATATTGCCGCCGAAAAACCCGCGGTACTCGTGCATTTCATCAATGACCACGTACCGCAGATTGCGCAGGAAGTTTTCCCAAAGGCCAGCCCAAGCCAAAAAGGACATATTCAGGTACTCGGGGTTGGTCAATAAAATGTGAGGTGGATTATCCCGCAACATTTTCTTGATGTCATCCGGAGTATCGCCATCATATGGCCAGGATTCTACTGACATCGGCTCACACACCTGCCGGATTTGCTCTCGTTGGTCGAAGGCCAGCGCTTTCATCGGGTAAATCATCAGCGCGTGAGCGCCTTCGTTGCGCACCAAAGAGTGCAGCATTGGAGCGGTGAACGCGAGCGTTTTGCCGCTGGCGGTAGGGGACTCCATAACCACGTCCACGCCATCCAACGACCGGGCGATAGCATCGGCCTGATGCTGGTAAGGCTGGGATATTCCAACTGATGCCATCGCATCACGGACATAGGAGTCCAGTTGCGTCGGCCAAGAGTCGGCGTGCTGTGGTTGTATGCGCTCGACTACGCCCGTTTTGATCGTATCGCTATCACGCAGTGCGTCGCGCTCGGTCAGCTGCGCTGTAATGTTTCCTATGTCAATCATGGCAATCCCCCTTCGGGTGATAATGGTCTGATTTACGCCAGGCCGTGCTCTGCCAGCACGGGCTTGATGGCTTTCACTACTGCCGGCAGGTATTCGTTCCAGTCGCCGACGATGCCGTAGTCGGCGGCGCGGAAGATGGCGGCGCGGTGGTTGCGGTTGATGGCGAGGATGACGCCGGCTTTCTGGATGCCGACGGTGTGGTTGAACGCGCCGCGTATGCCCACGGCGAGGTACACCTGCGGGGCGATGGTGCGCCCGCTGATGCCCACCTGGATGTGATGGGGCAGCCAGCCGGAATGCACCACGTTGCGGGTGGTGCAGATGGACGCGCCGATGGTGGAGGCGAGCTGTTGCGCGGTGGGCACGCCTTCTTCGGTGACGCCCATGCCGACGCCGACTACCACCTCCGCCGACGTCAATTCAAGCGCGCCGTGCTCCTCGGAGAAGTGTTCGCTGACGAGCGTGACGTCTGCGCCAGATGATGCCGCCGGGGTTATCTCATCCACCCGCGCATCTCTGGCGCCGTCCTCGGGCGCGGCCGGCGTGAGCACGCCGGGACGCAGGGTCACCAGGTTGGGCAGAGTCTTGGACAGGATGGGCGCGACCACGTTGCCGCCAAGGGCCGGCTTGAGCTGCACGAGTTGTCCAGCGTCGTTGATTTCCAGGTCGATGGCGTCGCCAGTGAGACCGAGGCGCAGGCGCGCGGCGATGCGGGCGGCGAGGTCGCGTCCGTCGGCGGTGGCGGCGAACAGCACGGCGTAGGGGGGATCGGCGGCGATGGCGCCGGACAGGCTGTCGGCGACGCCGCGCCCGCAGACCGGGCCCAGCCCGGTGGTGTCCAGGGTGAGCACACGGTCGGCGCCGCCCTTCACGAGTTGGCGCAGTAAGCCCGCACTATTCGCGGGTTCTCCGATGGAATCGCTGATTACCACCGCGACGACTTCGCTCTGCGTGACGGGCGTGAGGGCGCGGGCCTTGCCCAGCATTTCCAGGGTGACTTGCCTCACACCCAAGATTCCATCAGAGTTACGGGCCAGTTCCGTAACAACCCAGATGGGTCGGTCGCCGCCGTCGTGGTGGGGCAGTTCGGCATCGTCGGTGTCCTCGCCGGCGTCGGCAGCGAGGGACGCCAGGCGTTCGCGCAGATGCTCGGCGATCTGGCGGGCCGCTTCTTCAGGCGTTTCGTCGCGGATGACCACGCCGAGGCGGTCGGGTTCGACGAGACGAATGTCCTCGACCCAGGTGGGCGATCCTTCCAGGCCGAACAAGGAGAGGTCATCGGTGAGGTCGGCGCAGGTCAGTTGCTCGACGGTTTTGGTTTCGGCCTCGGCCATTTCTTCGCGGCCGGGATAGCGTTCCTGGCCGGCGCCCTCGGTTACGCAGACGACGGCGGGCAGGTCACATTCCAGCACCTGGTAGCCTTCGTCGGTAGCGCGTTCCACCGAGATGCGGTTGGCGGCGCGGTCGATTTCCAGCTTGCGGACGTTGCTGATGTGGGGCAGGCCCATGAGCTCAGCGACTTCCGGCCCGACCTGTCCGGTTTCAGCGTCGCTGCTGTTGCGTCCGCACACGATGAGGTCGGGAGATTCGCGCTGCAATGCCAGGGAGAGGGCTTGCGCGGTGGCGAGAGTATCGCTGCCGGCCAGGGCACGGTCGGACAGCAACACGGCGCGATCGGCGCCCAGGGCGTAGCACTGGGTCAATCCCTCGGCGGCGTTGGGCGGCCCCATGGACAGGGCGATCACGCTGTCAGCGTCGCCGTCCTTGAGGTCAACGGCCATGTTGATGCCCAGCAGGTCGAAGGGGTTGATTTCGGACGGGACGCCTTCGCGTTGGATGACCTTGTTTTCGTAGTCGAACTGTATGCGGGAAACTACGGGGACGTATTTCACGCAAACTGCTATTTTCATTGAATCAGGCTCCTTGGGATCGACCGGCGGATATGTCGCCACGGATTTGAGTTTCCAGCCGTTGGACGCCGGCGCTTACGGAGACGGGGTAGCGGGCCGGCGCTCTGAGTTGTCTGTATTCATCCGGCAGCGTGGCCAAGCCGTGGGCGACGCGATGGCGGGCGGCGTCGATGGGGCTGGCCGGCAGGACACGCCGGCCGTCGGACATTGCGAGGGCGAGTAGCGGTTCAGCCGACTCGTGGCGCTCGTCCTCCAGCGCGATCACGTCGCCGGCCATGTTGCCGTGGGCGTCGTACTGACGGAATACCTGCTTGCCGCCGGGCAGGGACGCCTTGCCGGCGCTGAGTTTCATCACGGGCCGGCCGTCGTAGCACACCATCTTATAGACCATGTCGCAATACGGGGCGTCGGCGGACACGCCGACGCGGGTGCCGACGCCGAACATGTCGATGGGCGCGCCGCCCTGAATCAGCCGTTCCAGCTCGTACTCGTCCAGGCCGCCGCTGGCGACGATGCGCACGTAATCCAGGCCGGCGTCGTCCAGGATGCGGCGCACCTGGCGGCTGAGGTCGTCGAAGTCGCCGGAGTCGAGGCGCACGCCGGTCAGGCGATGGCCGTCTGCCTCCATCTCCCTGGCTACGTCAGCGGCGATGTGCGCCGCGTTGATGGTGTCGTAGGTGTCCAGCAGGAGGATGCTGCGGTCGGGGAAACGGCGAGCGTAGGCGCGGAAGGCCGCCGCTTCGTCGTCGAAGCCGGTGATGTAGGAGTGGGCCATGGTGCCGGTGGGTGGGATGCCGTAGCGCCGGGCGGCCAGCACGTTGCTGGTGGCGCCGAATCCGGCGATGTAGGATGCGCGGGCCATGCGCAGGGACGCCTCGGAGCCGTGGGTGCGGCGGGCGGCGAAGTCCGCCAGGGGTCGGCCCTCCGCCGCGTCCACGCAGCGGGTGGATTTGGTGGCGAGCAGGGACTGGTACTGCACCTGGTTGATGACGATGGTCTCGACGAGCTGGGCGGCGATGACGGGCGCGGTCACTTCCAATATGGGTTCGTCGGTGAAGAAGAGGCTGCCCTCGGGCATCGCGCGCACGGTGCCGGTGAACCGGAAGTCGCGCAGGTACGTCAGAAATTCCTTGGTGAAAACGCCGGTGTCCCGCAGGTAGTCCACGCTGGTGTCGTTGAAGGACAGCGCTTCCAGGCAATCCAGCGCGTCGTCAATTCCGGCGGCGACCAGGTATCCGCGATCAGGCGGGTATTCACGCACGTAGAGGCTGAAGGTTGCCTCGCCGTCCATCCGTTCGGCGAAGTAGGATTGAGCCATGGTCAGCTCGTAGAAGTCGGTGAGCAGGCCGATGTCGCCGGCCGGCACGGGGAGATGGGGTTGTTCGCTCTGGCTGGCCATGGCAGTCCGTTGCCGCCGGCGATGGCAATGCCTGGGTGAGTCGCCGGCCGGGAGTGTCCGCATTATCGGGCGGGCCGGCAATGGTGTCAAACGTGGGTTACACTGTTTGCATCACTGTTGAGGACGCTGCCAACATGAGCAATTCCATCATTCGCCACGACGGACGCGCGCCCGACCAACTGCGCCCGGTACGCATTACGCCCGGCTGTCAGCCTTTCGCCGAAGGTTCGGCCATGATCGAGATGGGCGACACGGCGGTGCTGTGCGCGGCGTCGGTGGAGGAAGACGTGCCACGCTGGATGCGCGGGCGCGGCACGGGCTGGGTCACCGCCGAGTACGACATGCTGCCCCGGGCCACGTCGTCACGCCGGCGGCGGGACCGGGATTCAGGGCGTACCGCCAGCCGGTCCCAGGAAATCCAGCGGCTCATTGGACGTTCCCTGCGCGCCGCCGCGGATCTGCCGGCGTTGGGCGAGCGGGCCATCTACCTGGACTGCGACGTGTTGCAGGCCGACGGCGGGACGCGCACCGCCGCCATCACGGGCGCATACGTGGCGATGCGTCTGGCGATGCAGGGGTTGGTGGACAGTGGGCGGCTGGAGCGAGTTCCTCTGCATTGCGCCGTGGCCGCCATCAGCGTCGGGCTGCACGACGGCGAGTTGCTGCTGGATCTGGACTACGCGGAGGACTCCACCGCCGACACCGATTTCAACATCGTGATGACCGACGCCGGGGATCTGGTGGAGATACAGGGGACGGCAGAGGGTATGCCGTTTCCGAGGCAGCGGGTCGGGGAGGCACTGGCGCTGGCGGCGCGGGGGATGGAGCGGCTATTCGGGGCGCAGCGGGGGGCTTTGTTATGACTCTGTCACAGCCTGCCGCAGAGCATCGTTGAGCCGTTCCTGCTAGCCGGGGCCACCTTCCAGGAAGTGGGCGAGCAGGTCAATGTCCAGTTCGATGCTGACTTCCCATTTACTCAAGCCTTCCTGTTTGTGCCGGCGGCGTAGGATCTGAGCGACCAGGTGGGGATGGACTTCAATCGCCGGCCGCGCCCGCTTGAACATTTCGGCAGTCACTTCCTCCGTGTCAGGGTCAGCAGCGATGGCCGCTTTAATTGCGGCGTCTTCTTACGGCGTTGGCCAGATCGTGCCAGGCTTAAGCTTCGGCATAGTCTCTAACCTCCTGACGGGTTGCCTTGCGCAAGCTGATGATGCGGGTGCTAACCCCATGCAGAGCGCGTCGTAGTGGTGACAAAATGCAGTTGCGCGTTTACCGGCGTTATCGGAAAATACGCCGGTATTCTCACACCTTAGATACGTTGCCAGTAACGCGATGCCACTATGCTATCCATCAGTCATTCTACAAATTCCTCGGCAAGGATACCCACAATTCCGCTGTCCTCCATACCGGCAGTTAACGTGGCGACCGTTCCACAGCGTAGCCCGCTGCGGTATCCCGGTGGCAAGACGTGGCTCGTTCCGCATATTCGCGCTTGGCTGGGCAGTCAGGCAACCAGGCCCGAAGTGATCGTTGAACCTTTCGCAGGCGGTGGCATCGTATCGTTAACTGCGGTTATGGAAGGACTAACGCAACGGTGCGTAATGGCAGAAATCGACCGTGACGTGGCAGCATTTTGGAAAGCGGCTTTAGAACATAGCGACGCCCTTATTGCCGAGATACTACAGTTTTCTCCGACACGAAAGCGGATCGAGGAAATTACTGAACAGACCCCGAACAGTGTGTTGGAGCGGGGATTTCGCGCCTTGGCTCTAAATCGCACACGCAGAGGGGGGATACTGGCGGCGGGTGCATCCCTTTCGCGATCTGGAGAGAACGGCAAGGGACTGGCCTCCCGGTGGTATCCTGAAACGTTAGTGAAGAGGCTTCATGCTATCGCCGAATACGCCGGGCAGATTGAGTTTCACGAAACGGACGGCATGGAGTTGCTGGAAGGGATACTGTCATCGTGTGCAACGGCGGAGACTGTGGTCTTTGCCGACCCACCATACACGGCAGGCGGCAAAAAAGCAGGCAGCCGCTTGTACAATCACAACGCCATTGACCATCAGCGGCTCTTCGCGCTGCTCGCCGATAGTGAAGTGGACTTTCTGATGACCTATGACGAATCTCCGGAGATTCTGGCGTTGGTTGCCAAGCATGGGCTTTCTGCTGTTCGCGTCATTATGAAAAACACGCACCATGCTCGACTGTCCGAGCTTGTAATCACACCTCAACCGGTGTTCCTTCGATGAGCCGCTACGGGATCGGAGAGTGGTACGGGAAGCCCCTGGTTGATCTGGCCGTATCAAGCCGGCAACGGCTAGCGCGCACGGCGTCGGGGAATGGGACTCCACCGCCCTGTCCTTTCCAGGAAGGCGCGCCGATGTGTCGTAAAGCCGGAGGCGTGTGCTCATTGCAACAGTATGAAGAAGGAGAGGACGGGCGTATTAAACCACCGGAGAACCCGCCGGTAATCATATGTCCGGCGCGATTTGAGCAGGACAGGTTGCTCATCCGATGGTTAGCGGAAATCGTAGGCTTGCCCCCGGCCGAAACTATGATTGCCCGCGAGATCCCTTTCATGCAGAGTACCAGCACCGAAAGACCTGCCGGAAAAATCGACTTGGTCGTCGGAAGAGTCGGAAACGATGAATTGCGGTGGTACGCATTGGAGATTCAAGCAGTCTATTTCTCCGGGCCTGGGATGTCATCGCAGTTCGAATTGCTTCGGAACGATACGGGGCCTTTGCCGCCCTATCCGGACCGGGTACGTCGTCCCGACTGGCGTTCCTCCAGCGCCAAGCGTCTGATGCCGCAACTGCAAGTCAAGGCTCCGACTGTACGCCGGTGGCAAACGAAAATAGCCGTCGCCGTTGACCGTCCATTTTTCGAGTCTATTGGCGGCCCCAGTCTCAACGCCAGTCAAGATATCAATGATGGCGACGTGATTTGGCTAGTGCCGGAGTTGACTCGCGATGAGCCCAACGGCTCTTATCGGCTGGCCCATGGTCATTGGGAAGTCCTTACCTTGGAAGCAGCCACTGAAAAGTTGCTGGCGGCCAGGACCATATCCCGGAATGACTTTGAGACAACGTTGAGAGAAAAACTATTGCCGCTGACTTAGGATCTGCCCCTCCGCGTCCAGCACGGTCAGGCCGTAGCCCAGCGCCCGCAGGGGTTCCTCGACCTGCTGGCGGTCGCCTACTACCAGGATGGTTAGGCGGTTGGTGGCCAGGTATTCGGCGCCGACGCGGTGGGTGTCGGCTAGGGTGACGGCGGCCAGCCGGTCCTCGAAGGTGCGGAAGTAATCGTCGGGGAGGTTGAATTGGGCCAGCGTTACCAGTTGGCCGAGCAGTTGCGCCGGCCGCTCGAATCCGGCGGGATAGCCCAAACGGAGCCCGTTCTGAGCGTTGTTCAGCTCGTCGGAGGTGAGTGGGAGTTCGCCGCTGATGTGAGCGAACTCTTTGAGTGTCTCGATTACGGCCTCCCGAGTAACTGCGGTTTGCACGCTGCCGCCGGCCGATAGCAGCGACGGAGCGTTGTACCAGGATATGCCAGAGTTGTAACCGTAGGAGTATCCTTTGTCCTGCCGCAGATTCTGGTTGAGGCGGGCGGAGAATTGCCCGCCGAAGGCGTAGTTGAGCACCGACAGCGCCATGTGATCGGCGTGGCTACGTTCCACCAGCGGCATTCCGGCGCGTATCACCGACTGCGCCGCGCCGGGCTTGTCGATCAGATAGATTCGGGGGCCATCGCCATTGTCCGACAAGTCGCCGGTATTGATGCTGGCCGCCGCTGCCGACGGAGCGGCCCAATCCCCAAAGTGGTTTTCGGCGGCGGCGACTGCCTCATCAAGAGAAACGTCGCCGGCCACCAGCAGGCAGAGTCGGTCGGGGCGCAAGGCTTGGGTGTGACGACCGACCAAATCTGCACGCTGTACCGTCGATACCGTCGCCTCGTTGCCCAGGTTGGAATGGGCGTAGGGCGATCCGGGGCCGAATACCAGCGCGCCGAAGTTGGAGTCGGCGAGGAATCCGGCGTCGTCTTTGGCCCGGCGCAGGTCGGTCAGGCGTTCACGGCGCACCCGCTCCAGCTCGTGCTCCGGGAAGTTGGCGTTGCGGGCCACGTCGGCGGCCAGGCCGAGCGCGTGTTGCCAGTGTCGGCCCAGCGTCTCCGCGGTCAACAGGGTGAGCTCCTTGCGGGCCTCCGTGCCCAGGCGTGAGCCGATGTGCTCGAAAGCGGCGGAAATTTCCTGGCTGGTGCGGTTGGTCGTGCCTTCGTCCATCATGGCCGCCGTGAAGGACGACAAGCCCGGCAGATCGGCCGGGTCGCCGGTGGCGCCGGCCCGCGCCAGCAACGCGAAGGACACCAGCGGCAAACCCGGCTTGTTGGCGACGATGACTTCCATGCCGTTGCTGAGGCGGCTGCGCTGCGGCGTCGGCGGTACGAACGACGGCGTGGGGCCGCCGGCAGGTTGCAAAGTGCGATCAACCGCCATCGACGCGGTGGATAGCGGTCGTTCGGGATACACTCGCATCCGCACCTGGCCGCCGCTGAAGATCTGTTGGTGAACCCGCAGCACATCCTCCCGCGTTACCTTGCGGTAGTCTTCCATCACCGTGTTGAGGCGGTCCGGGTCGCCGGTGAAGGTATTGAAGTAGTTGAGGGCGTCGGCGCGGCCGCCGAATCCGCCGACGCGGGACAGGGTGCGGTAGTGCTGCATCTCGATGCGGTTGATGGCCCGCTCAAACTCCTCGTCGGTGGGCGGCTCCGTGGCGATGCTGGCGAGCACTTCCTCGGCGGCCTGCTCGACCTCTTCCAGCGTGTGGCCTTCGGCGGGGGTCAGTTCCATGCGGAACTGACCGGCGATCTCGGCGGCGTAATAGCTCACGGACGCCGACTGCGCGACCTGCTTTTCGTACACCAGCGAGCGGTACATGCGGCTGCTGTGCCCGTCGGACAGGATGGCCCGCAGGATGTCGCTGGCGTCGTCGTCTCCCGACAGGTTGGCCGGGGCGAGCCACACGGAATACTGGCGGGGGAGGGTCACGCGGTCGGTCATCTCCAGGTCAACGCGGCCGGCCAGCGGGGAATCGGCCCTCCCAATGCGTCGCACCGCCGGCCCGGGGTCCAGGTCGGCGAAGTAACGCTGGGCCAGGTCCAGGGCTTCGGCGGTGTCGATGTCGCCGGCGATGGCGAGGCTGGCGTTGGATGGGGAGTAGTAGCGGCGGAAAAAGTCTTTGACGTCGTCGAGGCTGGCTGCGTCCAGGTCTTCCTGGGATCCAATGGTCATCCAGTGGTAGGGATGGGGTAGCGGGAACAGGGATTGCTGGATGTGCCACTGGGCCATCCCGTAGGGACGATTTTCGTAGCTCTGCCGGCGTTCGTTCTTGACCACGTCGCGCTCGGTGTCGAAGCCCTCCTGGTCCAGGGCGTCCAGCAGGAAGCCCATGCGGTCGGCCTCCAGCCACAGGGCCAGCTCCAGGTAGTTGGACGGCACGTCCTCCCAGTAGTTGGTGCGGTCGCCGGTGGTGGAACCGTTGAGGGTCGCGCCGATCTTCTGTAGCGGCTCGAAGTGGCTGGCCTTGTGATGCCGGGTGCCGCGGAACATGATGTGCTCGAAGAGGTGGGCGAAACCAGTGCGCCCAATTTCTTCGTCTTTGGAACCGACGTGGTACCAGACGTTGACCGCGGCCACGGGAATGGAACGGTCCTGGTGCAGGATTACATCGAGACCGTTGGGGAGGGTGTGTTTCTCAAAAGCGATGCCAGCCATAAATCAGCGTTCCTTCCTGCGATGATGCGGCCATTGTAGCACCGGGCAGCTGGCGTGAGCGGGCCGGATGCAGCGCGGCATTGTGCTATATTCCAAACCCGCCAGCCGAGTTCCGAGGTCATTACCATTGCTATACGAAGTCGAAGTCGTTGCCGACGGCAACAGCCCCATGGATCTCAACCGAGTGTTCGACCTGCTTACGGACCCCCAATCCGTGCTGCGCATCGTCGCGCCCGACCCCATGGGCAACGACGTGTGGTGCGACGTGACCGGATGGGAGAACGGCGCGCCCTGCCCGGCCATGGCCGCGCTGTCCGAGGATTCGGGCGAGGGGGTCATCATGCTGATCTATGGCGGCGAGGACGGCATCCGCCTCAAGCCGGCGGATGACTCCACCGTCTGGGATGCCGATGCTATTGACCAGTGGGGAGAAGCCTGCCTGATGTTGGGCAGCGACGTTGAAATCGAGTACGCGCCGGCGGGTTGGGACTACTCCCAGCACCCGCATTAAAAGCGCAACGGGGCTACCCTGGTGGTTGCCCCTACGGCTTTTCAGTGGGCGCGTCCGGCCATGGCTCCCGCTCGACTTTCACGTCGGCGGTCAGGGTCTCCAATACTCCGGGGACGTCGCGGCGGTAGCCGCCCTTGCCGTCCTTGCGGGGACGCAGCCGGGCCGCCGGGCCGCCGTGCAGGCGCTGGAATGCTTCGTCGTCAGAGGCTGGCGGGTTGCCCAGGCAATCGTCAAGCTCAACCGCAGCCACGTACACTCGCCGTGCAGAGGAATCAACCTGCCGCTGCATGATCTCGCGGTACAGACGCCAGCACGCAGAACTCTCCAGAGCGTCCCGTGAGCACAGCAGGGCCACCCGGTCGTAGTCGCGGAACCGGCTCATGGGCGGGATGACCTGCGAGTTATAAATCGTTTCCTCGTCGTCGGCCAGCAGGCTCCAGCATTGCAGGCCCCTTTGTCGCAATTCTCCCTCCAGCCAAGCTACGATGGTGGCGTCCACCACCGACGCGATGAGCAGAACCCTGCGGTGAGGAGTCTCCTGCCGGAGCAGCAGGGCGTGCCCGTTGATGAAATCAGGGGGCACGCCGGCGGAGCGCAGGAAAATCTCCGGCAGCCCGGCGCCGGACCGGGCCAGCGTGTCCGCTCCGACCATGCTGGGGCCTTCGTGACGCAGGGTGTCCAGCCCCAGGGCCGCGCTCAAATCACAATCGGCGAAAAGCGTCATATCCACCACGCCGTCTTCGAGGAGCGTGCGGTCCAGGCGGGTGCGCACGAGGGACGTGCGGCGAAGGTCGCAGCGGGTCAGGTTGGCGACGTCCAGACAGGCGGCGTTGAGGCGCGCGCCGCTCAGGTTGGCGTCGGTAAGGTCTGACATGGTCAGGTCGGCCTCGGTGAGATCGGCGCCGGCGAGGTTGGCGCCGACCAGGGTGGAGAACGCGATGTCGCAGTTGGTCAGGTTCGCGCCCCTGAGGTCGGCGTTGTTGAGGTTGCTGCCGCGCAGGTCGGACCGGGTGAAAACGGCGCCCGAGGCATGGGAATCTTCAAAGTTCGCCCGGTTCAGGTTGCACCGGGTCAAGTGGGCCTCACGCATCCTGGCGCCGTTGAAATTGCCGTGGCGCAGGTCTGCGGACGTAAGGTCGATTTCGGTCAGGTCGTCGAAAGCGAGATCGACTCCCGGCATTCGAACGCCGCTGAAGTATCCACCCGAAAGGTCCAGGTGCGGCCGGCGCTGGAAGGATTGGGCACGCCAGCGGGCGATGGCGAAGCTGCGCCCCCTGGCAATGGCAATATGCTCGGGGTTGGCCAACCCACTACTCCGCTCCGGGATGTGCGGCCGGACTAATCATCGCCGGCTGCCAACGCCGCTTCCCTCCCGGCGAACGCTGGCATCACCTCCGACGAGAAGATGGACAACTGCTCCTTGAACTCGCTCCAGGGCATACCCTCAGGCCATTGCAGCACGATGTCTTCCAATCCGGGGTACTTGGCCTCGATGCCCCGCAGGAAGTCGATGAAGTCGCCCGGGTTGCCGCAGAACCAAGCCTTCTGGTCAACGCCGTCCTCGATGCGCGGAACCCGTGTGGGCGCGCCCGGAGTGCCCCAGGGCCGGCCCTGCTCGTCGGTGTACCGCACGAACCCGAAGGGGGCGAACCACTTGTAGCGTTCGTCGTGGAAGGGGCGCACCTTCTCGATGGCCTCCTCGCGGTTGCCGGCGATGTAGAAGCCGAAGCCCAGGGCCATGTCGCCGCCCAACGGGATGTCCCGGCCGGCGGACACGGCGGCGGAGTGATACTGGGTAATCATCTGCTCGGCGTACAACTCGCCGGTGAGGGCCACCATGGCCTTGATGCCGCGCTCGGCGATGTAGTTCAGGGTGCGCCCGCTGGCGATGGGCTGCCAGATTTCCACCGGCTGGCTGACCGGTCGCGGCACCATTGTGATCTCTTTCAGGTCATAGCCGCGATAGGGAACGGTGGGCGGGATGGTGTAATACTTGCCCTGATGGCTCCAGGACTCTTCGTTGAACGCCTTGAGAATGACTTCCATCTGCTCCAGGAACAGCTCGCGGTTGGCGTCGTTGTCGATGACGGGGGAGCCGAAGGTTTCGACCTCGCGGGAATGGTAGCCGCGTCCCACGCCGAAAATCATGCGCCCGCCGGTGAGGATGTCGGCCATGGCGAAATCCTCGGCGATGCGCAGGGGGTGCCACATAGGGATGATGTTGAAAGCCTGACCGAACTTCAGGTTTTTGGTCTGGCCGGCCAGGTGGACGCCCATGAGGATGAGATTGGGGATGCACTCGTAGCCCTCATGCTGGAAGTGGTGTTCGGCCATCCACATGCAGTAGAAACCGCGTTCGTCCATGTGTTGGGCCAGCGCCTGAGCGTGGTCATAAGCCTGCGCCAACCGCTCGTTGGTGTAACGACGCTGGTCGGGTGGAGTGCCGTCCGCGCCCACGTTGTCCAGGTCGATCTGCCCGACGTACAAAACCGAAAACCGCTTAATCATCCAAGCCATGCTCCGCAGTGATAAGAATTGCGGCAGATTATAGCATGGCAACCGGGCCTAGCCGCCTACCACCGCCATGCCGGGGTAAGGCAAGAGTTTATGGCATAGCCATGTAAAGCCGCCGGACCGCAGAAACGCGCGGCGCGGCTACGACGGCGCAAAGTCGGCTAATCCGGCGTGAAGTCGTCGGAGTCAATCTGATACCAACGTACCCGGCCGTCGTCGATCAGGCTCTGAATTTCGTGAACGTTCCGCACGCTGGCGACGACGGCGTAGGCGGGCTGCCCGGTCAGCCGTTCCAGCAGAGCCGAGTTGCGCAGAGCCCGCGTGGTATCGCGTTCGTCGGCGGTATAGGAGGCTTCTACCGCGACGTAGTGAATGCGGTCGTTGTCGTCAATGGCTTCCACCACCAGGTCGGCGCTGAGGAAACTCTGACGGTCGCCGTATGATATGTCGCTTTCCCAGGGCTTGGCAGGGAGCAGTTTGGAAAGCTCGGCACGGGTCAGGATGGAGTTGAGGTAGAAGCCGAAGAGGGCGACTATATCATCGAAGCGGTCGCGTACCACTCCGCGCGCCGCGTTGCCACGCAACTCGCCGACGGCGGTTTCCAGGCGCCGGGTGGCCTGGCGCTGTTCCTCGTTGAACTGGCGCTGCTCTGCGTTGAACTGTAGCTGCTCCTCGTTGAACTGGCGCTGCTCTGCGTTGGTTTGATGCTGTTCAGCCATGAAGGTCTCAACCCGGTCCATGAAGGTCTCAACCCGGTCGGCGAACACAGCGAACCTTTCGGGTAGTCGGATTAACTCGTCCGACAGAATATGCCGGCGCACCGCCTCACGGAACTCTTCGTTGTCGCGTAGCAGACGCAGCAGGTCTTCGGGCGTTCGTATGTAATGGACGTCGGTCATAAAGTCGTTCAATAGCGTCCAGTTGCCCGGCCATTCCTTGCGTTCATTCTAGCATAGGCGTGTCTTGGGGCGGCCAGTGCCGGTGTTTCGTACGAGGTTTCTGGCGCGGCGGCGAGGGTGGCGGTGGATCGGAGGATGCGGTTGTGAAGATGCTTTTGATTGCTTGAGCGGTTGGTCTTTATGGTGTTCGTTGTAGTTGGCCTCCTTCCTTCGACAGGATCAGGATGAGCGGGAGTCGGAGAGTTGGATTAGTGGGAATTGGAGAGTTGTTGTTAGTTGGGTAGCACGCCAGAGACGCACTTTCAGCCTGCCTGAGGTCGGTTTCCGGAATTCACTTTGGTCGTTGCCAGCCCCACGG
>JAPPCX010000015.1 GCA_028875655.1 Chloroflexota bacterium
AGAAGGGGCGGCCCTCGGGGGTCAGGAAGACGGTCATAGGCCAGCCGCCGCTGCCGGTGAGCATCTGGATGGCTTCCATGTACACGGCGTCCAGGTCGGGGCGTTCCTCGCGGTCCACCTTGATGTTGACGAAATGCTCGTTCATCAGGGCCGCGATTTCGTCGTTCTCGAAGGACTCCCGTTCCATGACGTGGCACCAGTGGCAGGCAGAGTAGCCGATACTGAGCAGGATGGGACGGTCCTCGACGCGGGCGCGGCTGAGTGCCTCTTCGCCCCAGGGATACCAGTCCACCGGGTTTTCGGCGTGTTGCAGCAGGTAGGGGCTGGTCTCGCTGGCAAGGCGGTTGGGCATCAGGTGAACTCCTCAAAAGGGGTGAATCCGGCGACGGGAGCGCCACGTATTCTAAAGCAACCGAACGAGTGCTAAAATCAAACTGAGTCCTCGCCAGCATACCAGATGTAATGTTGGAGTAAGGACAAACCAGGAATGGCTACAGCATCTCGAAAAATCTGGCCGGTGTTGCTGGCAGCGGTGGCGCTAACCTTAGCGGTTGCTGCGTGCGCGCCGGCTACAGATGCGCCCGCGACAGGCGTTGAGGGTGTGGACGTAGGGAACACGTCTCCGCCGTTCGCGATGACGCTTACGGACGGCTCTGAGGTGTCTCTCAAAGACATTGTGGATAGCAACCAGCCGACGCACCTCTTCTGGTTCGCAACCTGGTGACCGGAATGCCGCGCCGAGTTGCGGACGCTGGATCCTATAGCATCGAAATATCCGGACCTGGATTTCTACGTCGTTTCGTACAACGAGCCGGTTGAAGCCATTGCCGATTACATCGAGGAGCATGGATACACCGACGTAATTCCCGCTGGGCCGGTGGGCACTATGCTGGCGGACCTGGAGGTCACGCGGCAAATGGCGATGATGGTCGTCAACGGGAATGGGATGATCTACCACCGGCAGGTGATGGGCAGCGCGGCATCGTGGGAACCCTACTTTACCGAACTCGCCGCAGATCCGATCGCAGTACCGGCAGGGGTAGAAATTCAGAGACAGAAAGATCAGAGGCAGCAGGACTTACAGCTGCCCAGTTGATGAGGATGATCTGCGGCGTCGTTGACGCCGAAAGGCCGATAGCGATGAGCACAATACGAACGCTAGCCGTGGCAGCGATAGCCGCCGGGTTGCTGGCGGCTCTGGCTGCCTGCGCGTCCGGGACGCCGCCAACGCCGGCGTCTCCGGCAACGTCGCCGGCTCAACCCACCACGGCGCCGGCCGCGGTCCAGTCGTCGCCTACCGAGGCGCCCGCGATGCAGGCTGCTACCGCCACTCAACCCGCAGCACCGGCAGCGCCCGCCACGGAAAGTCCAGCCACAGAGAGTTCGGCTGCCAATACTCCGGCGCCACAGCCGGCGGCGACGGCTGCTCCCACAGTCGCCGAGTCCGCGCCAACGAGCACGGCGGAACCGCCCACGACGTTAGCGCCAACGGCTACCGCCGCGACCGCTACCGACACGCCGACGCCGCCTACGGAAGCGCCGACTGCGGCTCCAACGGAGGCTCCGCTCGCCCCGGCTGCGCCGGAGGGAACGAACGTAGGCGAGACTCCACCGGCGTTCGTGATGGAAAGGTCGGACGGCATGCAGATCGCGTTGGCCGACCTGTCGGCTTCGGGCAAGCCGGCGTTCATGATGTACTTCGCAACCTGGTGACCAACCTGCCGCGCCGAGTTGCGGACGCTGGCCCCCATCGTTACCGAATACGCCGATCAGATCGATTTTTACCTGGTGTCGTTCAACGAGAGCGCCGGTCGGCTGGAAACCTACATTGATGACAACGGCTACTCAAACATGACCGCCACGCAGCCGGTGGGATCAATGCTGCGGGACCTGAAAATCACCAGCCAGTCCTCGATGATCGGGCTGGACGCGCAGGGAGTGATTACCTTCCGCAAGGGATATGGCGGACGCGGGGATTACGCGGGGGCGTACCGGGAGTTGGCGCAGTAGAAAATGGCCGGGGCAGGTTTACAACCCGCCCCGGCGGTTGTCACCTGGCAGCGGGGGTGCCGGCTAGTTCGGCGGTGAGCATTTTCTGCACGTCTGAGACGGGCATTGCGCCGCGGTTGTCGCCGTCGCGGGTGCGGACGGCGGCGGCGTTAGCTTCGGCCTCGCGGTCGCCGACGACGAGCATGTAGGGCGTTTTCTGGAGCTGGGCCTGCCGGATCTTCTGGTTCATACGCTCGCTGCGGTCGTCCACCTCGGTGCGGAAACCGGCATCGCGCAATTGGGTGGCGACGTGTTCGGCGTACTCGTTGTGGCGGTCGGCGATCGGGATGACGACGGCCTGCACTGGGGACAGCCAGAGCGGGAACGCGCCGGCGTAGTGCTCCACCAGGACGCCGAAGAACCTTTCCAGGGAACCGAGGATGGCGCGATGCACCATGTAGGGCTGCACGCGGTTGCCCTGCTCGTCCTGGTACACAAGGCCGAAGCGTTCGGGCAGGTTGAAGTCAAACTGCACGGTGGTGCATTGCCAGTCCCGGCCCAGGGCGTCCTTTATCTTGATGTCGATCTTGGGGCCGTAAAACGCTCCACCGCCCTCGTCGATGCCATATTCCAGCCCTCGCTCAACCAGCGCCTGGCGGAGCGATTCGGTGGCGTGATCCCACATTTCCGGCTCGCCGACGTACTTTTCCGGGCGGGTGGACAACATAATGTCGTAGTCCTCAAACCCGAACGCGGCCATGATCTCGAAAGTGAGGTCCAGCACGTCGCCCACTTCGGCAGCCACCTGGTCAGGCAGGCAAAATATATGGGCGTCGTCCTGGGTGAAACCGCGGACACGCATCAAGCCATGCAGGACGCCGCTGCGTTCGTAGCGATACACGGTGCCCAACTCGGCAATGCGCAGGGGCAACTCCCGGTAGCTGCGCAGGGCGGAGCGGTAAATCTGGATGTGGAAGGGGCAGTTCATCGGCTTGAGGAAGTATTCCTGCTCGTCGATTTCCATGGGCGCGTACATGCTGTCGCGGTAGAAATCCAGGTGGCCGCTGGTCTGCCAGAGGCGCGCGCGCCCGATGTGGGGCGAATAGACGATGTTGTAGCCCCGGCGGTAGTGGATGTCGCGCCAGTAGTCCTCGATGAGGGAGCGCATGACGCCGCCCTTGGGGTGCCAGACGATGAGGCCCGGCCCGATTTCGTCGTGGACGGTGAACAGGTTGAGCTGGCGTCCCAGGGCGCGGTGGTCGCGGCGTTCGGCCTCGGCCAGGCGTTCCAGGTGCGCTTCCAGCTCGGCCTGGGACTCGAAGGCGGTGCCGTAGATGCGCTGGAGCATGGGGCGGTTTTCGTCGCCGCGCCAGTAGGCTCCGGCGGTGTGGAGCAGCTTGACAGCGGTAATCTCGCCGGTGCTGGCGACGTGGGGGCCTTGGCACAAGTCGGTGAACTCGCCGTGACGGTAGATGCTCAGGGTAGTCTCGTCCGGCAGGTCGTCGATGATTTCCTGCTTGAAGGGCTGGGTTGAGAACATGGACTGCGCGGACTCGCGGCTCAACTCTTCCCGCACGAAGGGCGCGTTGGACTTAATGGTGTCGAGCATCAGCACCTCGATGCGCTCCAGATCCTCCGGCGTGAAGGGCCGCCCGACCTCGAAATCGTAGTAGAACCCGTCGGCAGTGGGCGGGCCGATGGCCACCTTAGCCTCCGGGAAGAGTTGCACAACGGCGTCGGCCATGACGTGGGCGGCCGAGTGCCGCATGCGGTGGCGCAATGATTCTACGGGGTCGTCAACGGCGTGTTCGGGGGTTCCGTGGTCGAGCATCTGGGGCTACCTGCCTGGGAAGAGGTTACAGTTGCGGTATGGGTGCAAAATCATTATAGCCCATCACATGTATAATTATTCCGGCAATGCCGCGGCGGGAAACGGGCCGCGACCCAGGAGGAACCGAGCACTATGGATGAACTGCGCCAGCAACTAACCGACATGGCCGTCAAGGTTGAGGCGGTCGTGGAGCGTCTTTGACCTTGCCGGCAGAGAGAAATCCATCGGTGAACTGGAGGCAGAGGCAGCCGCCGCCGGTTTCTGGGACGACCCGGCATCGGCGCAGCGCAAGATGCAGGAACTGGGCAAGCTGCAGTCCACCGTAGGCGGATGGCGTGGGCTGCAAGCGCAAGTTGCTGATTTGCTGGAGCTGACCGAGCTTGCCATGGAGACCGACGACGAGAGCCTGGCCGAGGAACTCACTGCCGAGACCGTCGCCGTGGCCAATCGGCTGGCCCGGGCCGAAATGGAGTTGACGCTTTCCGGGCCATACGACGACCGGCCGGCGATCCTGACGATACATTCGGGAGCCGGCGGCACCGACTCACACGACTGGGTGGAGATGTTGACCGGCATGTACGCCGGGTGGGCGACGTCCGACGGCCGGCCGGTCCAAGTGCTGGATACGGCCTACGGCGACGAGGCCGGGCTGCGCACCAGCACCATGGAAATCGGCGGCGAGCACGCTTTCGGATACCTGAACGCGGAGGTGGGCGTACACCGACTGGTGCGGATGTCTCCCTTTGACCCGGCGCGGCGCCGGCAAACATCCTTTGCTCGGGTTGAAGTATTGCCGGCGGTGGTAGGCGAGGATACTGAGGTGGAGGTCAGGCCGGAAGACATCAAGATGGATTTTTTCCGTTCCAGCGGGCCGGGCGGACAGAACGTGCAGAAGGTGGCGTCGGCGGTGCGGCTGACCCACGTCCCCAGCGGAATCGTGGTGTCCTGCCAGACGGAACGCTCTCAACACCAGAATCGGGACTATGCCATGCGGATTCTGCGGGCCAAACTGCTGGCGCGGCAAGAGGAGGAACGGGAGCGTGAACTGTCAACGCTGCGCGGGGAGAGAGTGTCCGCCGAGTGGGGCAACCAGATTCGCAGCTACGTGCTGCACCCGTACAAGTCGGTGAAGGACCACAGGACCGACCACCAGACGGGGAATACCGACGCGGTGCTGGCCGGGCAGATCGACGGGTTCATAGAAGCCTACCTGGTGAGCAAGCTGGGGGAGGGAGATTAGCCGGCGATATTGGGCGGGCTGGAGCTTAGCAGGTGGCCCATGTGCTCGCGCTTGGTCCGCATGTAGCCTTCGTTGGTCTCGTTGGGCGGCACGGTGAGGCTGACCCGTCGGGCGACCTCGACACCTAAACCGCTGATGCCAGCCATTTTGTGCGGGTTGTTGGTGACCAGTTGAACCCGCGTTATGCTCAGGTCTTTCATAATCTGCACGGCCAGGTCATACTTGCGCTCGTCGGGTTGGAAACCGAGGGCGACGTTAGCCTCAATGGTGTCCATGCCAACGTCTTGCAATGAGTATGCCTTAATCTTGTTGTGCAGGCCGATGCCCCGGCCTTCCTGGCGTAGGTAGATGAGGGCCCCGGAGCCGTTGTCGAAGATCATGCGCAGAGCCATGTCGAGCTGCTCGCCGCAGTCGCATTTCAGGCTGCCGAAAGCGTCTCCAGTGAGACATTCGCTGTGCACTCGCACCAAGACCTCATCACCGGGAGACCAATCGCCGACGGTCAGGGCCGCGTGTTCCCCGCTGTCGATGACGCTGCGATAACCGATGATGCGGGCGACGCCATACTTGGTGGGGAGGTTCGCTTCGGCGACGCGAGAAACCAGGGTTTCGTTCATGCGCCGGTGGGCGATGAGCTGGGCGATGCTGAATATCTTGAGGTCGTGCTCGCCGGCGAATTGCTCGAGATCGGGCATCCGCGCCATGGTGCCGTCGGGGTTCATGATTTCGCAGATGACCCCGGCCGGATAGGCTCCCGCCTGATTGCACAGGTCTATGATGGCCTCGGTGTGGCCAGGCCGGCGTAGCACGCCGCCCGGATCGGCGCGCAGCGGGAACGTATGCCCCGGATGGATGAAGTCCTCGTGCTGCGTATCCGGGTCGATGAGGGCGCGAATAGTCGCGCTGCGGTCAAAGGCGGAGATGCCGGTGGAGGTGCCGCGCTTGTAGTCCACGGAGGTGGTGAAAGCGGTGGGTTGGGGCGACGTTGAATTACGGCTCCGCAGCAGCGGGATGCGGAGTTCTTCCAGCCGCTCCCCGAGCATCGGGACGCAGACCAGACCCCGGGCATGGGTCACCATGAAATTAATGGCGTCCGGGGTCGCGTGCTGCGCCAGTAGAAAAAGGTCGCCTTCGTTCTCGCGACTTTCGTCGTCCACTACGATGAGAAATTTTCCGGAGGTAAGGTCTTCCAGAGCCTCGTCAAGGCTGCATAGGGGCATTATTCCTCCGGGTCGTTTTGGCGGCGGTAGGCAATGAGGTCCTCGATGGACAAGATGTTGAGGGAGTAATCCTCGGCAACTGGTATCAAGTCGGAGAGGCGGGCCATGGTACCGTCCGCTTTCATAATTTCACACACCACGCCGGCTGGGTACAGGCCGGCCAACCGGCACAAATCGACGATAGCCTCGGTATGCCCGGGCCGCACGAGAACGCCGCCTTCGTGGTAGCGCAGTGGGAATAGATGGCCGGGTTGGATGAAATCCTGCGGGCGTGAGTCCGGGTTGATCAGCGCTTGGATGGTTGCGGCCCGATCACTGGCGGAGATGCCCGTGGACGTGTTGATGGCGTAGTCCACCGGCATGGTGAACGCAGTGGGCAACGGGGAGTCGGAGTTGCGGCTGGGCAGCATGGGGATGTCCAACTCGGCGAGGCGTTCCGCCTTCATAGGCATGCAGAGTTGACCGCGAGCGTGGGTCACCATGAAATTGACCGACTCCGCCGTGACATACTCCGCCGGCATCACCAGGTCGCCCTCGTTTTCGCGATCCTGATCGTCAACTACGATGAGGAATTTACCGGCCCTGAGGTCCTCAAGACCCTGTTCGATGCTCGCCAGTTGCATCTTGTAGCAGTTTCCGTTGACCGGTATGGAAGTTAACCCAACCTGGATTGGAGGAGGCTTTCCACGTACTTTGCCAAAATATCCGCTTCCAGATTAACCCGGTCGCCAACAGATTTTTCATGCAGGTTAGTATTCTGCATCGTGAAGGGGATCACGGAAATTGTGAAGCGGCGTTGCGTTCTTTGTACCACCGTGAGGCTGATTCCGTCAACCGCGATAAAGCCTTTCTCGACGATGTACGGGACTAGCGCTTCAGGGGATTCGATTTCCATGATGTAGCAGTCGGCTTCGGGAGCGAGGCCGGTAATGGCTCCGGTTCCGTCCACGTGCCCCTGCACGATGTGGCCGCCCATACGGTCGCTGGCGGACAACGCGCGTTCCAGGTTGACGGCCGATCCGGGCCCGGTCTCGCCCAACGACGTCCGTCTGAGGGTTTCGGGGGCCAGGTCAACGGTAAAGCTGCGGTCATCGAACTCAACAACGGTGAGGCAGGCCCCGTTGACGGAGATGCTGTCGCCGATTTTGACGTCCGACAGCACTTTTTTGGCGTCGATGACGAAGCGATAGTCGTGGAGGCCTGATACGCGGCCCACCTCTTCAACGATTCCGGTGAACATTCAGCCGCCTCCATTGGTGGGATACCCGGTAATCAGCCAGTCCGGGCCGATGCGTTCGATGCTGGTGCGTTCGAGCCTCAAGGCGTCGGCGATGGCGGTTGCGCCGACGCCGGCGATGGGCGAGGGCGCGGCGGCTCCGCCGATGAGCATGGGGGCCACAAAAACGTCAACCCGGTCAATGAGCTTTGCGTCCAGCAGCGCGCCCAGCACCTGACCGCCGCCCTCAACCAGGACGCTGACGATACCGTCGCTGCCTAGATGTGCCAGGAGAGCGGTCAGATTGACGCGGCCATCGGAGCCGGGGAACTCGCGCACGTCGGCTCCCGCGTCTTCAAGCCCGCTCAACCGGTCGGGGGGTACGCCGGCGCCCGTGGCGACGATGGTTCGGCCCGGTTGCCTGAACATACGGGCGCCCGGAGGGGTGCGCCCGCTGCTGTCAACAACGACCCGCACGGGTTGCAGGTTAGAGGGCAAGGGTTCGCCGTCGGCATCGCGGGCGGTCAGCTGGGGGTCGTCGGTCAAGGTCGTGCCAATGCCCACCATGATGCCGTCCAACTCCTTGCGCATCTGCTGGACGCGCGCGCGGGCTATAGGTCCGGTGATCCATTGCGACGCGCCGGTGCGGGTTGCGATCTTGCCGTCCAGGCTCATTGCGAACTTGGCGACGACGAAGGGCCGGCCGGTGGTGACGTGCTTGGCGAACGCTTCATAAAGTTCATCGGCGTCCACGTCTTGCTGCGACTCCACGTTGATTCCGGCGGCCCGCAGGGCGGACTCCCCGCCACCGGAGACCCTCGGATTCGGGTCGCGCACGGCGTACACCACCCGGCTGATGCCCGCGGCGATGATAGCGTCGGTGCAGGGCGGCGTGCGCCCATAGTGGCAGCAGGGTTCCAGGGTGCAGAACAGGGTCGCGCCCTGGGCGGAAGAACCGGCCTGCGTCAACGCCCCGATTTCGGCGTGTCGCTGACCGGGCGGCAGGGTGTATCCCTCGCCGACGACCGCGCCGTCTCGGACGACGACCGCGCCGACGGCAGGGTTGGGGCTGGTGCTGCCGAGGGCAGACCGCGCCAGTTCGATTGCCCGGGACATCGGGTTAGCTGCAGGGTTCATCAGAATGCTGGAGCGGGCGGATTCAGCGCGCGAAATCCTGGTGGAAACGGCTGGCGGTGGGGCCGGATTGGCCCTGGTATTTGCTGCCCAGTTCCGGCGAACCGTAGAGCCGTTCGGCGGGTTCGGAGAGGCGGAGGAACGAGATCTGCCCGATTTTCATGCCGTGATAGAGGGCGATGGGCAACCGGGCAACGTTGCTGAGCTCCAGCGTCAGACGACCGCTCCAGCCAGGATCAACGAAGCCGGCGGTGCTGTGGATGAGCAGGCCGATGCGTCCCAGGCTGCTCTTGCCCTCCAGGCGGGCCACCAGGTCGTCGGGCAACTCGATATGCTCCAGGGTGCTGCCGAGGACGAACTCGCCGGGGTGCAGGATGAACCGATCATCGCCCTCGATCTTGACCTCTTCGGTCAAGTCAGCCTGGGATTCCCGCACGTCAATGTATGGGCGGCGGGAGTTGGAGAAGACCAGGAACCGGTTGTCCAGGTGCAGGTCGATGCTGGCCGGCTGGATGTCGTCGAAGTCGATGGGATCAACGACGATCCGGCCCTCATCGAGTTCGCGGCGAATAGTGCGGTCGCTGAGTACCATCGGGGTCACTTCAGCTCGTACACGCCGTACACCACGACTGCGATGTCGTCCTCACCAACCGCTATTGGGGTGTCGAATGCTGCGGCCTCAGCACGTAACGAAAGCAACTGATTCCCGGAAAATCTTTCGCTATCGACGGGAACGTCGCTGAGCAACTTAAGGTCTCCCAGTTCCCGGCCGGCGAACCCAGCCAGTTGGGTGGCTTTCTCCAGCATATCGGCAACCGCCGCCTGCCGCGCCTCCTTCTCCATTCCGGCGGTGTCGGAGAAAGAGAAGCTGATGTGGTTGAACTCGATATGATCGCCACCGGCGGCAACGGCAGCGTCAATAACGGCGGCCACTGTGTCAGATTCACGCACGACGACGGTCACCCCGTTGCTGACCGTGTATCCCACCTTTTGGCGGGTTTGGAGGCTGTAATCGTACTCCTCATGTATTCGGAAATGGCTGGTGGTGATGTCGGCGTCAAGCACGCCCTGCTCTTTGAGGGCGGCCAATACGTCTGTCATTGACTGGGCCGCGGTGTTGCGAGCCTCGGCTACCGTTTCGGCGGTTACGGACACCCCGAGCGCGAGGTTCGTCAAGTCCGGCGTTCCGGTAGCTTTGCCGACCCCGGAAACCCGGAGCGTGTCGTAGGCACTCGCGACCTGGCCGGGAGCCGGCGCGGCTTCGGGGGTCAAGCTGCCGTCGGTTGGCGACGGAGCCTGCGCTGCGGTTCCGCAGGCCACCAGAGACAGCAACCCAACTGCGGCAAAGAAGGGAACGGAGGAACGGAAGAAATGGGAAACCTTGTCCATTGCATACTCCTAGCCCTGGAAGTTGACCCGCCCGCCCAGCAGCGCGCGGGCCATGACGAATTTGTGGATCTCCGAGGTTCCGCCGCCGATTCTGGCGTGGCGTAGCATGTGGTACCAGTGAGGGATTGGCATGTCGAGGGTTTCGCCGATGCCGCCGAAAATCTGCATGATTTTGTCGATGCTGCGCCAGCCCCATTCGCCGGCGGCGTATTTCACCATCGACGCCTCCACGCGCACGTCTTCTCCGGCATCGGCGCGGGCGGCGGTTTCCCGAGCCACGGCGCGCAGGGCGATGATGTCGGTATATACGTCAGTCAGCATCCATTGGATGGCCTGGCGGTCGGCGATGGGCCGGCCATAGGTTACGCGCTCCTGGGACCAGTCAATCGCCATCTGCAACGCGCGGGTCAGGATGCCCAGCGCCATGGCGCCCCGGAGCAGGCGGTCGTGGTGCACCAGCCACTGCTGGCCCAGGTTGAAGCCTTCGCCCACCTCGCCGAGCACCTGGGTTTGGGGCACCCGCACGTTGTCCAGGTGGATATAGTGTTGCTGCGCTTTGGTGGGAACGATCCAGACCCGGATGGGCTCGAAGGTAACGCCGGGCGTGGGGTTGTCGATAATGAACATGGTGATGCCGCCGCGCTGCCGCTTGTCCGGGTCGGTTACGGCCTGCACCAGCAGGAAGTCGGCGGATGCAGCGCCGGAGATGAACATCTTGGTGCCGTTCAGGATCCAGTCGTCGCCATCGCGGACGGCGCGGGTCTGCATCATGCCGCCGGGGTCGGAACCGGCCTGGGGTTCGGTTTGGCCGAATGAGTAGTAGAGGTCACCGTTGATGGCCGGGTAGAGGTATTTTTCCTCCTGCTCAGGCGTGCAGGCGCCGATCATGAACATGGGCACCGGAGAGGTGGGCAGGTGCACAATGCTGCGGTGGACCTCTTCTTCCAGCACCAGGTGTCCGAGCGCGCCCATTCCGCCGCCGCCGTACTCTTCGGGAACGAATGACGTGTAGATGCCGGTCTGCTGGGAAAGGTGATTCAGGCGACCCCACTGGTCGGCGGACAAGCTTCCCAGGACGCCGGGGACGGCTTCCAAGACTCCGCGAGGAGCGCCGTTATCCGGTTCGCCTTCCTGTGGCGGGTGCACCAGGTATTCCAGCTCCAGGGGTATGCACTCGTCTCGAACAATCTGGCGAACCGTGGACTTGAGCGCGTCAAGCGCCGGGGGCAAACCGGTCTCTGTGGTCATTCTTACTCCGACTTTTTTGCAGTTTGATTGTGGCCCAGGGCAGGATCAGTGGAACGGGCAGACGTATCTCAGGGCAGCCAATGCCGGGTCCTGCCCTCCGTTGGCGGCAAGGCGAGGGACGTATTCGCCGGTTGCGGGTTCTGCGTGGGCGTTTGTTGCTTCGATCACCATGATGGCGGAATGCACGCCGCCCAGTATGATGGAAATCGCGAACACGGTAACGATGCAGAGGCCAATGAGTTTTGTGTTCATGTGGTCGGCCTCCTGCGGAAATCTCCTGCGCATCCGGTTGGAGCACGGTGAGTATCGGTTTCAATTATAGTGCATACCCGCCGGGAGTGCGCCAAATCGGTGATAGAATACAGCCGCCCACGCGGAGTATTTCAACCAGGTCGTCCGTTTATCCAGCGCCATGACCAGCCAACTGCTACGCAATTTGCCCAGCGTCGAACGCGTCGTGAGCAGCGATGCCCTGGCCGATGTCGTCTCGATCTACGGCCGCGACTGGCTGGTGGACCTCACCCGGGACGCGCTGGAATCTGCGCGCCGGGACATCCGGGCCGGCGGGCAGGCCCGGTGCCTGGATGATATAGCCGAGGCGGTAAAGCGCGCCGTTGATGAACTGGTGACTCCATCGCCCCGGCCGCTGATTAACGCAACGGGCGTGGTGATTCACACCAACTTGGGTCGGGCGCCGCTCAGCAAGGCGGCCATCGCCGCCGCCGACGCGGTGGCTCGCGGATATTCCGACCTTGAAATCGACCTTGCCACGGGAAGGCGCGGCTCTCGGCAGGCGCATTTGCAGTCGCTGTTGAGACAGATCACCGGGGCGGAGGCCGCGCTGGTGGTGAACAACAACGCCTCCGCTTTGCTGCTGGGACTGTCGGCCCTGGCATCCGGGCGGGAGGTTATCGTAGCAAGGGGCGAGGCGGTGGAAATCGGCGGCGGGTTCCGCATACCGGACGTGCTGCGGCAGAGCGGCTGCACGTTGGTGGACGTTGGCACGACGAACCGGACCTACGTGCGCGACTACGCCGACGCAGTAACGGATGACACTGCGGCGTTTCTCAAGGCCCACGCCAGCAATTTCCGCGTCGAAGGATTCACTGCCGCCGTTGAAGAACGGGACCTGGTGGAACTGGGCGAGCGGACGGGCGTACCGGTGCTGCACGACGTGGGCAGCGGCGCGTTGCTCCCCACCGAGCGGTACGGATTGGCCCACGAACCAACGCCGCAGGAAGCCATCGACGCGGGCGTGGGGCTCGTGTTTTTCTCCGGCGACAAGCTGCTGGGCGGGCCGCAGGCCGGCATAGTGGTCGGGAAACGGGATCTGGTTGGCCGACTGGAACGGCATCCGTTGGCGCGGGCGGTGCGCATCGACAAGATGAGCCTCGCCAGCCTGACGGCCACACTTACCCACTACCTGAGCGGTAACGCGGAGTCCGAAATACCGGTATGGCGCATGATCTCCGCGCGGGTCGAAGCGATAAAATCCCGGGCGGAACGCTGGCGTGAGGCCATCGGAGGGCCTTCAGGCTACGAAACCGCGGTTGTGCCGGCCCGGTCCGCCATCGGCGGCGGCAGCCTCCCCGGTGAAACGCTGGACTCCTGGGCCCTGTCGATTTCATCGAGAGGCTCGGGTTCCAGACCGGAGTCGCTGCTCTCTGCGCTGAGGGGGCGTGCAACACCGGTTATCGCCCGCATTGAGGACGACACGGTGCGGCTGGATCCGAGGACCGTCCTGCCCGAGCAGGATGATGACATAACGATGGGACTGGCCGAGGCGCTGGCTTTGTGACTCTGGATTATCTGGTGAAAACGTGACGGATTATTTGTTAGTGCATGGAGCAGGCCAGGGCGCCTGGAGCTGGGGAAAAGTCTGGGGGCACATGACCGCCCCGGTGGAGCATCCGCCCCGGTTGTACCGTCCCAGGCAGGCGGTGCGGGTCCGCGCCGTGGACCTGCCCGGGCAAGGTTCCGACGCCCATGCCGACGCCGGGTTGGTGGACATATCCGAGGCGGTCCAGACGATTATCAAGGTCGTGGAGCGGGAAGGGTTCAGTGATTACGTAATCGCGGGCCATGGACTGGGCGGCACCATCGCCCTGCAAGCGGCCACCGAACTGCCGGCCGCGCCCAAACGAGTAATGCTGCTGGCGGGGATAGTGCCAGCCAATCGCAGAGCGCCGGCTGCGGCTTACCCGCCCCTTGCCCGTTGCGCGCTCAAGGCGTGCAAAGTCCTGGGTTCGTTGATCGGGCGCGACGTTCAGGCGCCCAGGAGCCTGGTGTCCGGCTATGTGTGCCGGGGACTGGATCCAATGCAGCGGGTGGAAACGGTGGGCCATCTTGGCCCGCTCCCGATCCGCATGTTGACGCAACCGGTCGCCTTGAATCTGGATGCGTTGCCCTGTCCGGTGACTTACATTGTATTGAGGGGCGACCGGCTTATTTGGCCGTCGCAACAGCGGGCGATGGCTGCTCGCATCCCGGATGCAACGGTGATTGAGCTGGAGGCTTCACACCAGGCCGCCACGCAAAAACCCAGGGAACTGGCAGAGCTGTTGCTGGCGGCCCAATGAACCCTTCCCCGGCCGCGTTGGCGTCTTTTGTCGCCGACCTGCACGTCCACTCTCCCTACGCCTTCGCTAGCCTCCACCCCCGCGATCTCGGTCACGTCAGACTGGAAGGCGCAGAAAGACAAT
>JAPPCX010000072.1 GCA_028875655.1 Chloroflexota bacterium
GCTTCCCTTCCCACAGCACCACTGCAAGTTTCCAACAGTTTTTAGGATAGGCTCTTAGTCCTCGGGATTGGCGTGGGCGCGATGACACCGGAGTTTGAAGCTCTGGGCATCCCATTGAGCCAGCGGGGTTCCCTGACCAACGAGTCGATGGACATAATGCGGGAGCTGTGGTCAAACGAGGACCCGCGTTACAGCAGCAGTCGCTGGGATTTCGGAGACCTGAAGTTTTCACCAAAGCCGTCGCAGGCGGTGTCGGGCACGCAGAGTGTCCCGCTGTGGGTAGGCGGCAACAGCACCGGGGCGTTGCGGCGAGCGGGCCGTCGAGGCGACGGCTGGCATCCGTCGGGCGTTACCGCGGAGGAGTTCGCCATTGGCCGGCAGACGGTGCGGGAGTTAGCGGAGGCCGCCGGGCGAAACCCGGATGAGCTGGCGATGTCCGTGCGTGTTGAGGTGGAGGCGCACGGCGGCCCGTCGAGCGAGCGGGCGGCAGACCGTTCCAGGCTGCCGGGTCACGATCCAGCGGGCATGGTTGCGGGGATTGCGGCGTATAGGGACGCCGGCGCTGAACACGTGGCACTGGCGTTGAACACGGGAGACGTTGAGCGCATCGGCGAGCTGATGCAGGCGATTGCGGAGGATGTGATTCCGCAGTTTCGATAAGAGAAATCGTCCTTCGACAGGTTCAGGACGAACGGGAGAGCATGGGGGCAGGTTTCAAACCTGCCCCCATGCTTTCGTCGGTGGTGTGTAGTGGCTACACCTGACGCTGTTTCGGGTCCAGGCGGTCGCGCAGCCAGTCGCCCAGCAGGTTCATGCTGAGCACCACCAGCATGATGGCCAGGCCGGGGAACAGCGACACCCACCAACCCTGGGCGGACGCGATCAGCACGCGGCCGTCGGCGACCATGAGGCCCCACGCCGGCTGTGGCGGAGGAATGCCCACCGCCAAGAAGCTGAGCGTGGCCTCCAGGATAATCACAAAGCCCACGTTGAGGGTGGCCAACACGATGACGCTGTTGAACACGTTGGGGAACACGTGACGCAGCATAATGCGGCGGTGGGAGGCACCGGAGACCCTGGCCCTGGAAATGAAGTCCTGCACCCGGACCGCCAGCGTTTCGCCGCGCACCAGGCGGGCGTACCGGGACCACAGGAGGAGCACCAGCACGAGGATCACGTTAGTGATGCTTGGCTTGGTGGCGGCTACGATGACCAGCGCCAGCAGAATGATGGGGATTGATAAGGAGATGTCAACAAGGCGCATCACCAGCGAATCAACCCATCCTCCCCAATATCCGGCGGCGATGCCAAGGGTAGTTCCCACCACTCCGGCAATGAAAATGGCGACGGCGGCGATGATGACAGATACCCGCGCTCCGTGCATGATGCGGGAGAGAATGTCGCGCCCGACCCTATCGGTTCCCAGAATGTATTGAGGGTCTCCGCCCTCCATCCAGGCCGGCGGGAGCAGGCGAGTGCTCAGGGTGCCCAATTTCGGGTCATGGGGAGCGATCAGGTCGGCAAATATCGCGGGAATCACCAGCACGATGAGCAAGAGCAAGATGGGGAACAGAGGATACCGCCGCGCTTCCGCCCAGAACCTGCCCAGATGTCCACGTTGCGCCTCGGCCGGCGCACTGATCGCTTCGGTGGCCATCTGCGGTTCGACGGCGCGATTTTCCGCAGCCATATTATGATGCTCCTAGTTGTAGCGAATCCTGGGGTCAACGTAAGCGTACACGATGTCAACCAGCAGGTTGGCGATGATGTACACCAGGCAGAATGTGATAACCACGGCCTGGACCACTGGGAAGTCCTTGGTAACGGCGGCGTCAACGGCCAACCGGCCCACGCCGGGCCAGGCAAACACGAACTCGATGGACACTGAGCCAACCATCAAAGACCCGATGATGAGGGCGAAGTACGTGAAAGGCGCGATGGCGGCGTTGCGCAGGCAGTGTTTCCAGACGACTTTCCATTCCGGAACGCCCTTGATACGGGCCAGTTTTACGTATTCCGTATCCAGCACGTCCAGCATGGAAGAACGCACCAGCCGCATAAGGGCGGCCACCTGGAACCAGCCGATGGCGATGGCGGGGAGAATGTACGAAATGCCGCCGGCTTCTTTGCCGGAGACTGGGAACCAGCCCAATTGCGCGGCGAACACCCACATGAGCATTAGGCCGAGCCAGAAGGCCGGCAGCGACTGCCCGAACAGGGCAATCAGCTTGCCCACGTAGTCAAAGGCGGTGTCCTTTTTGACCGCCGATAGGACTCCGATGGGCACGGCGATCACGATGGCGACGACCACGGCGACGCCAGCCAGCGCCGCGGTGTTGGGGAGGCGTTCGAGTACCAGGCTCATGGCGGTGCGTCCGCGTACCCGGAGGGAGTCCCCGAAATCACCGGTGATGGCGTTGCCGATGAAGGTGAAATACTGGATATACAGCGGCCGGTCCAAACCCCACGCCGCCCGGAGACGTTCCGCGTCCTCATTAGTAGCTTCCAGCGGAAGCAGCACATCCAGCGGGTCGCCGGAGAGACGAGCTAGCGAGAACACGATGACCGTGAGCACCAGCAAGGTAAGGATGGATTGCCCTACCCTGAAAATGATGTAACGCTGCACGACAAATTACCTTGCATGTGTAGGGGCGAATGATTATTCGCCCCTACACACCTGATTGTGTGTGGCTATTGAGCGGTCGGAGTGATGTACTCCGTATGGGTGAAGCTGGCGTTGATGTTGCCGGGCCAAACCATCTCGCCGACCGCGTTGGGGTCCACCACGATCTGAGCGGGCAGCCAGACGATGGGGACTTCCGAGTAGAGGTCGAACTTGAGGTCGCCCAGATCGCTCAGGGCCTGAGCTTTGACCTCGGGATCCACGCTCTGGGTCGCCTTGTCGTACAGCACATCAGTCATGGGGTCAACGGACGTGCGCCAGAAGCCGGCGTCGCCGCTGCGGTTGTAAAAGCGCAGGGTAATGTCGGCCGGGCGGTAGGTCCCTCGGGTGGCGGCGATGGTGCCGTGGGTCTTGCCGGGTCGGTAGTACTTGGCCCGGTAGTCGGACCACTGGATGGCTTCCGACGTAACGTTGATGCCGACGTTGGTGAGGTAGGTGAAAGCGGCCTCGCCCATGGGAATCATTTCCGGCACGCCAGGCAACTGGGTGAGCAGCAACGTCAGTTCGTAACCCTCGTAGCCCGATTCCTGCAAAAGCTCGCGGGCGCGGTCGGGGTCAAAGCCGTACTTTTCGTCAAACTCCTCGGTCCAGCGAGGGTTGTAGCCGGGCAATGCCGGGTGGTATCCCCACACGGTGTGCTGGCGACCGATTCCGCCGAATAGCTGCTCGTTGATTTCATCGCGATTGATGGCCCGGTTGATGGCCTCGCGCACCATGGGATTCAGATGGGGCTCGTCGGGTTGGTAGAAGCAGTTCTGGAACTCTTCGGTCAGGCAGGGGCCGGCTTCTTCGGGGTTATAAACGCCGCCGATGATGAAGGCGACCTGTATGGACGGGAGTTCGCTCTGCAAGACCTGGAGGCCGGCGTTCTGGGCGTCCACGTGCAACTCGCGGCTGACTTCACCGATCTGCACTGCCTGGGTCTGGAGCTGAGCCAGGCGCGTGGTTTCCTCAGGAATCAGGACGAACTCCATTTCCTGGAAGAACGGACTCCGTCGGTAGTGGTCGGCATTACGCGAATATACGAGGTTCACGTCGATGGTGCGCTCTTCAAACTTCCAGGGACCGACGCCAGTGGGGTTCTCGTAGGCTTCGATGCCGCCGGCATCATATTGGGCCTTGGAGTACATGAACAGGTTGCCCTGCTGGGCGCCGGCGAAGAAATCCATCAGGGAGTTGGGCGTGATCAGATTGAACTGGACGGTGTTGTCATCCAGGGCAACGATGTTGGAGAGCAGTTCCTCTTCGTTGTCGCCGAAGAGTCCCCGGAACAGGCCGGTATCGGTGGCGATGGCGTCCTCGCGGATGATGAGGGAAGCGCTGTGGGGCACGTCGTTGGCCGTGAACGGGGTCCCATCGTGGAACTCCACGTCGTCGCGCAGATGGAACGTCCACTGTGTGCCATCCTCGTTGGCTTCCCAACTGGTGGCAATGCCGGGAACCAAGGAGCCGTCAAACCGGTCGGTATGCACCAACGGGTCGGTGAAGGGCCGCACCTGAGTGTTGGCCGAGGTGGTGGTTCCGAGCCAGCTGCCCACCAGTTGCTGCACCGGCGGGATGGTGGCGATGCGGAGACGACCGCCAATCTGCTCGGTTTCCTGCGCCGCGGTGGGCGTGTTGGTAGGGCTGGGGGTGGCGGTAGCGATTACCGTCGGGATGGGAGTAGCAGCGGCGGGAGCGGCGGATTGCTGCTGTTGCTGCTGCTGACTGCCGGTAGCCGGCTGCTGCTGTTGCGTTTGCTGCTGGGCCGCCTGCTGAGGCTGAGCGGCCGGGGCCGACGCGGCGCCGGTGTCTTCACTGGTTCCGCCGCAAGCGGCGCCGATGACCAGGAGCAGCGCACCGGCGAGAGCGGCCAGAATCGTAGGCTTGACCAATTTGGTACCTCCGAACGATTAACATTAGCGTCGCCCCGACTCATGTGGCGCGACGAAGCGGAAGGCAGTATATTGCCAGAATGCGTTCAGGTCAATAGTAGTTATACAGCAACCACAGTCGAAATGGCAACGATATTCGAAGCAATGGGACCGTTCCAGCAATTGAATCGTGCATACTGCGATCATAAAACGCCTATGGTTTCGTACCGACCGCAACTTGTACGGTGACCAGGTCGGTTTCCTGCGATTGGCGGTGACTGGTTGGTGTATCGGTTTGAAATTGGCGGAGATGATCTTAGCCATGGCTGCGCATCTCGCAGCCGGACTGTCACTGTGCTCCAAAGCCGGCAGTTGGCCGGGTTCTGCGCTGCAAAAAGGAGCTTCAAACCCGGCCAAGATTCCGCCGCATCAAATCCGAATCTGTTCAGTCAGCGCTTTCCACGATCAAAGACACGTATCTGGCTGCACGGTTACGGAGTTCCCTGAGATCCGCATATTCCCCCGGAGGTTGCGGGTCCCTCGCCCATTCCTGAGCCTGCTCGGTCGTCTCAAATTCCATGACCGCTACACGGGTGTGACCAGCCGCATCCTCGCCTATTATTTCGGACACGTCGCCGCGTATCAGATATTTGCCGCCTCTTGCTTCTAACAGCGGCCCCACGCGGCTGCGGAATTCCGCATGAAGTTCTTCGTCCAGGATCTCGGTGGTGTGCAAAATTACGTAAGCCGGCATTCTTATACCTCCTTGCGTTGATCTTTTATGGCTTGGCTGACTGCCAGGTTACTTATACTCCATACAAGCCGGGCGCTTCAACCGAGCGGGATGCGAAGCGCAATCGGCTTAGGCATCCACCTGAACCGTGACCACGTCTATGCCGTGATACTTCCTGTGGCGGACCGATGATGCGTAGTGACGCAGCAGTCGGAAAGAGATATCGCTAACATCCGGCGCTTCCGCCTGTTCGCTCATGAACGCAATCCGGTCTTCTATGTTCTCCTCGGCAAAAACCGCCATGAACTCGATTTCCAAAGACCCGGCGCCGCGCTTTGCCAAAACGATCAGGCGAGGTGGCGTGTCATCTTCGTAATCGTCTCGCAGCTCAAGCATGCTGGATAGAGTTTCTTCACCGGCAGCGCACAACCGCTCAACCGAGGCGTCGCTCCAACCCAGGTCCGTCCCCACACGACGCAGGAACTCATCGATAGTTGGCGCTGCCGCCTGATCCAGTTCAGTGTTCAATCGCCGGCGGCGGGAAATAGTAAAGTCAACCACCAACGACATCAACAAGGCCGACAGAATGCCCACCACGCTGTTTCCAAACACAACACCCCAGAAATCGCCCAAAACAACTGCCAGGATGTTCCTGCTTTGCAGTCCAACCGAGATGGACAGGGCAAGACCCATGATTACTGCTTTCTGTGGATTCAAACCGTCCTGAGCTACGGTGCGAACCCCCTCCACGAAGAGCAAACCCATGATGACCATCAAAATGCTGCCGGACACCGGCGGCGGTATGGTCATCATCAGGGCGACTACTTTGGGAAACAGGGCCAGGACAATCAGAATGGCTCCAACTACGTATGCCACCCGGCGCGCGGCCACGCCGGTAAAACTGATCAGAGAAATCGTTGACGGCAAATACGTGAGAACCGGCAAAATCCCCAGCAGACCTGACGCTAAAATTGAAAGTCCACCGGCGTTGAGTGTTCCCTGTACGCTGCGAAAGTCGATGGCGCGGGGTATCCGGCGCGACACCTGTTGAATGACCGCGCTCTCGGCGCTGGCTTTGAGCGCCACCACTATGCTGACGATTAGAAAAGAAGGCAGCAGTGCCCAGAAATCAGGGCTGAGTGCCGAGGCAAATCCGGGCCATGCGGAAAATTCGGGAAGATCAAACCAGGACCTTTCCAGCGCCGGTTTGAAATCATAGATCCCCAGGATGTAGCTGACCATACACCCGATTACGATGGTAATTGGCAGAGCGATGGCGCGAAGCAATCCGGAACCGCGGAGCATCAAGACAGTCGCCGTAATCAGGCTTACGGCTCCAACGGCCGGTCCCGTGAAAAACGGGGCGTCAGGCGGGATGTTGTTTAATCTGGCTACCGCTACCGGCATCGCGGCAAGCGCCACCACCATGAGCGCCACTCCTGAAACAACCGGTGTGATCACCCGGCTCAATTTGGCCAGAAATGCGGACATGCCAAATTGCACCAAAGACGCCGTGACCACCAGTATCGACATCAAAGCCAAACCGCCCTGAATGACGGCCAGTACGCATACTGCCAGAAATGGAACGGTGGCTCCATGCAACAGCAAATGACCCGCTCCCAGTCGCCCGAAACGGACCCCGTGAATGATGATTGCGATTCCGGCCACCATCAAGGACGCAAACACCGCCCAGGACAAATAATCAGCATCGGCCCTTACCGCGAGCACGAAAACAGTTGTGATCGTGACGATGTTTGATATTGCGATCACCGCCCCTTGCGCCGCTACTCCCAGCGTCACAAGGGGCGGTGATGCGTCGTTCGCTTCATATGCCAGGTTGCTATTTCGCACCGACTGTCGCTCCCAAGATTTTTGCTGATATTCTATCCAGCCTGACTTTGAAGAGCCGACTAATCTCCGATTTGCCGGTATTGCCCATTCTCGTCCAGCACCGTCAGATAAACTTGGTCCAGCCCCTGGTTGTCCCCAACGCCGTACTCCAGGATGAGCCCGTCCAGAACAATCTCGTTATGGCTAAGCGCCGGTTCTACGAAACACCGGCGAGTCAGATCAGGCCCGCAAGCGTCCAGCAACCAGATGGCAAGCCGGCCCGCCAAATAACCTTCCAGCGATACGAAATCAGGTGATGCACTGGGGTTATAGGCACGTAAGGCGGCATTGTAACTGGCTACCACCGGGAGTTGGAGGTCGTCGTAAAACGGGACCACCTGGGTAACGTATATGTCCTTCCTATTTTCTCCAAGCTTGTTTGCCACCGTCTTCCCTCCGGCAAATGAAACAGTGGCGAACCGGGGGTCGGCTTCTTTCCGCACCAGTTTCACCAGATTGGCTACTGCCTCCGGTGTGCCAAACATCACCACCGCATCCGGTTTGGCGGCGATGATTTCTGAGGCGGCGTCGTCAACGCCGCCGGCATTGCGTTCGTATTGCCAGGTATCAAATATCTCCATCCCACGCTGTTCAAGCGCCCGGCGGACGCCCTGAAGACCTGCAGCCCCGAAAGAATCATTCTGGTAAAACACTCCGATTCGGTTAGTGCCGTCTTCACCAGTCAGGTGATCAATGATTCGCTCAGATTCCTGGTAGTAGGAAGCGCGTAGGTTTATCACATTGTTCAGCGATGGGTCTCTCAAAAACTCGGCGCCGGTGAAGGGCGCGATAAAAGGCACTCCACCGGCCTGGGCAATGGGCAACGCTCCCCAGGAAGTCGGAGTTCCAACCGCCCCGATAAGCGCGAAGACCTGGGCTTTTTCAATCAGATGGGTGGTCGCGTGAACGGCATACTCTGTTTCGTATGAATCGTCCATGGACTCCAGAGACAAATAGCGACCATGTACGCCGCCTTTCTGATTCGCTTCATGGAAAGCGGTCTCGATGCCAAGACGCATTGATGTTCCCAGGTATTGGGACGGACCGCTCAGCACGGCTGATTGCCCAAACAGCACTTCGTCCTCTGAAACTCCGGGAACCTGGTTGGTAGCGATGGCCGCGGTCTGACACGCTCCCCAGGCAAGAAGAAAAGCTGCCAGCAAAATCACACCAAACCAATGAGATACGTTCATCAACAAACCCCGGCGAGCCAACCGCTTCGTCAAAAGGTGCGATATTTTGCCGCAAAACCAGTTTCCGGCGAACTTGCCAACCCACCGGCGCGACGCCGACCGTGCGGCTAGCCGCGCTCCAGCGGAGCCAGAGATACAAGCAGACGTTTGAGTCCCACATCGCCGCCGAAGTTCACGGTGGCCTGTTCCGTTTCGCCTTCGCCCTGCACTTCCTGAACAACGCCCTCGCCGAACACCTGGTGACGCACGATTTCCCCCACGGTGAGCGGCGCGCGCGTGGGGTCTTTTCTGGAAACGGAGCGGCTGGAGTCCCACTGGGTGAGTTTTTCGTCAATGTTACCCCGGAGCCGGCCGGCCGTAGCTCGGCCGGAAGCACCCTCTCCATCGCCTAAACGGGTGCGGGACTCGCGGCGGCGGGTGGCGTATTCACCGCCGATGACGGCGTTAGGATTCCGAGAACGCCATGAGGAGCTAGGACTGCGTTCAGTGAATCGCGTGTTGCTAACGTTAGCCAAGGAGGTTCCTGAAAGCAATTCATTTGGCAGATCCTTCAGAAATCGGGAAGGTATTCCACCACCATAGGCGCGATAGTAAGCAAATGACATGTACAGCCGTTCTTTGGCCCGTGTCATGCCGACGTAGCATAGCCGCCGTTCTTCATCAACTTCATCCACAGTGTCTAAGGAACGGGCATGAGGGAGGAGACCTTCTTCCATGCCAGCCATAATCACTATCGGGAACTCCATTCCCTTCGTCTGATGCAGAGTGATGAGTGTGAGAGCACCTTCAGACTGCTCGTAGTCGTCTATGTCGGATACTAAGGATATCCGCTCGAGAAATGCGCTGAGGCCGTCAATGCTAACATTGCCGGGAGGACCGTAGCCCTCGGCAAGGCCGCGCAGTTCCAGGATGTTCTCCCAACGCTCGTCGCCATCGTCCTGGGCGTGGATGTGCCTGGCGAGGCCGGACATATCGAGGACGCGGTCCATTAAGTCGGCGACGGCCAGTTCCCTTGCGGCGTCGCCGAGACGGTCCAGGGTCACCGACAGGTCGGCGATGAACCGCGCGGCGCGCGTAGTGACGTTGATGGGACACGGCCGGTTCTCGGCTCGGGCGGTGGCGATGTCGGTCATGGCCGCCCGTGTGGTGATGTCATGTTTAGCCGCGTACGCGGCTAAAACCTGGACGGTTTTCGCGCCGATGCCTCGGGGTGGCGTATTGATGATGCGTTGCAGGCTCACCTCGTCGTCAGGGTTGTAAAGAACCCGCAGGTAGCACATCAAGTCCTTGACTTCCTTGCGATGGTAGAAGCGGACCCCGCCGATCAGCCGGTACGGGATGCCTTGGCGCATGCATTGCTCTTCAAAGGCCCTGCTTTGGGCGTTTGTACGATATAAGACCGCACAATCGCCATAACGATATTGCCCCGATCGTATTAAACGGACCACTTCGTTTGTAGCCCAAGTTGCCTCCTCTTCGGCGTTCTGTAGCTCGACAAGGCTGACAAAACCTGGATTGCCAACTGATTGATGTGATACCAGTCGAGGTCGTGACGATGCCCCCTTACGAACTGTATTGGTGTCCGTTCCATCAGTCTCGTAGTGCGTTGCCGAAGTAAGGGTCTGAACGGATAGGGAATCAGGCGCCCGGATTTCTTGACCCCATAACCATTCGACAACTTTTCGCCACAATGAAGGCTCTTCCATTTGGCGGTTATCCATCTGCTGCTGTGGACTCTCGTTGCCTATCCCACCAATAGGTCCATCGTCAAGGGCGGGTCTTCCATCGATAACGCCATAAGCTGCATCTAGTATTTTCTGGCCCGATCGAAAGTTGAAGCGAAAGAATTGGACCATCGGAAAGTCGTTTATGAAATTCTCGTAATTTTCTAGATTGGCACCGCGCCAAGAGTAAATGCTCTGGTCAGGGTCACCAACGACGCAAAGGTTTTGATGCGGGCCTGTTAGCAGCCGTGCTAGCCTGTACTGCACCACATTGGTGTCCTGGAACTCGTCGACAAGGATGTACCGGTAGCGGTCGTGGTATTGCATCCGCACCTCCTCCGAGGTTTGGAGAAGCTGAACCGTACGCATCAGAAGGTCGTCAAAGTCCAGGGCGTTCTGGCGAGTTAGTGCCTCCTCGTAATAGCGATACACGCGGGCGCATACGTCGATCCAATGCGCACCATACTCGTCATCAGCTTCGTAGGCGGACTGCGCCATCTGCTGCGAGTCCTGGAGGCTGCACTTGGCGGCTGAGATGCGCGACAGCACGGCGCGTGGGTTGTAAGTACGGGGATTGATGTCCGCTAGCTGCATCACTGATCTGACAGCAGCAATTTGGTCGTCCTGGTCGTAAACCGTGAAATTTCGGTTGAGACCGATGCGTTCTCCGTGTCTCCGCAGAATGCGTGCACAAGTGGCATGGAATGTGCCCATCGTGACGTCCCTGCCCTGATCATGCAGAAACCCATCGAGGCGTTCCCGCATTTCCCGCGCTGCCTTGTTGGTGAAAGTGACTGCCATAATGCGCCACGGTAAAACGTCTAGGTCTCTCACCAAGTGCGCAATCCGACGCACGATCACTAGGGTTTTTCCGGATCCCGGCGTGCCGACAATTATCAGAGGGCCTTCCGTGGCTTGGACGGCGTGTTGCTGTTCCGAGGTCAATCCTGCCAAGATCTCAGGAGAAGCAGAAATCACTCGGGTAGCAGGGTGCTCAACGATTGGCTCATGTCCAGCTAGCTCGGATCCGTCCCAGTAGGGCGATGAGGTCGGTTCTTCCCAGTAAGGAGCCGATGCCGGGCCGCCGGACCGGTCGGACACATGCTCGGTAAGCTGCGGCTGCAACGACATAACGTCGCGATTATAGCACGCACATTTCGGCGCATTGACGGCGGGACAATAGTGGGCGGGCGGCAATCTGATACAATGTCGGTTGCGCTGCTACGGAGAGGTGGCCGAGTGGTTGAAGGCGCCGGTCTCGAAAACCGGTATACCCCTCTGGGGTATCGCGGGTTCGAATCCCGCTCTCTCCGCCATTGGAACACAGACGAGATTCCCATGGACACTGCGGATGTCATCATCATAGGCGGTGGAATCGCCGGCGCCTCCGCCGCATTACATCTTGCGGAACACGGGCGCAGCGTAACCCTGCTTGAACGAGGCGCAATCGCGTCTGAAGCGTCCGGTGTAAACGCTGGCGGCATCGGCGCGCTGGGCTGGGGAAATGTTCCCGATTTGGAGTCCTACCTGACCATGGGGAGCCTCCAGATTTTCAAACGCCTGCAACTCGAGCTCGGCTACGACATCGAGTTTCGGGCATCGGGCGGGCTCCAGACTATACAGACGGATGGGCAGTACGAATTTGCCAGGGATCGCGTGCTATCCCTCAAGTCTCGTGGCTACGTGGCGGAACTGCTGACGGTGAACGAAGCCCGGGCCATTGAGCCGGAGCTGAGTCCGGAGCTGAAGGGGGCGATGTATTTTTCCTTGCGCGGCCAGGCGGATCCCGTGAAGGCCACGTGCTCCTTTGCGGACGCCGCCCGCAATCGCGGCGCCTCAATCCTGACTGAGCAGGAAGTTCACGGAATCAGGCAATCCGCCGATGGGACTTACGAAGTCGTTTGCCATGAGGCGGCGTTTCATGCCCGCAACCTGGTGTTGGCGGCGGGCGCATGGTGCGTGCCGTTGGGGAAAATGTTGGGAGTCAGCATCCCTGTGGTTCCGGTGCGCGGCCAGATGTGGGCTACGGAGCCGCTGCCGCCGCGCGTGTTTCATGGGCTATCCGGCGCGGAGTCTTACGCTTACTGGAGCGGTGATCCCGGCGCCGGGCCGGACGCGCCTCCGGAGTTGACGCACAGGGGGGACCGCCGCATCACCAGGCACCTGTACGGGCGGCAGACCCGGGACGGCGAAGTCATCTTCGGCGGCGACCGCCAGTCGGTTGGATATGACCGAGCAGTGGACGCCACCGGGGTTGAAGCGAACTTCGCCCATTCTGCCGAAGTACTGCCTTTCTTGAACGACGTTGCAATCAGCCGTACCTGGTCGGGTCTGATGCCGTTTTCGCTGGATGGCAAGCCGATCATCGGCAAGATAGCTCAAGCGGAAAACCTGTACATCGTTACCGGGCTGGCATCGTCCGGGTTTGGGCGCGGCCCCATGGCCGGCAAGCTGATCGCCGATTACTTGCACACTGGGCACCGTCCCCACGTGCTGGCCGAGTCCGATCCCGACCGGTGCGTTACGCCTCTATCATAGGAGAACCCATGAAAAGAAGCACATCCAGGATCCTCACCACCCATACCGGCAGCCTGCCCCGTTCCCCCGAGCTGCAGGAACTGCTCCGGCAGCGCGAGGATCAGGGTGAGATTGACGAGGCGCAGTTCCATGCCAGTGTTCACGATGCAGTGGGACAAATCGTTGCCCGGCAGCAGGACACCGGCATCGACGTGGTCAACGACGGAGAACAAGGCCGTTCGCAATACGCCACCTACGTCAAGGAACGCCTCACCGGGTTCGAGGGCGAGCGCCTGGTGCGATCCCACATCAGGTTAGACGACGCCGACTTCCCGGAGTTTCACGCCGCGCAGACTCACCTTTCGTCCCGGAATATGCGCCAGCCGGCCTGCACCGGCCCCATCGCGTGGAAGGACTGGCCGGCGGTAGAACGGGATATACGGAACCTGAAAGAGGCCGCCGCCGGCCAGGTGGTGGAAGAAGTATTCATGACCGCGGCCTCGCCCGGCGTCATCGCAAATTTCCTGCCCAACGAGCACTACGCCACCGAGGAGGAATACCTGTATGCCCTGGCCGAGGTGATGAAGGACGAATACAACGCCATCGCCAGTGCCGGGCTGCTGCTGCAAATCGATTGCCCCGATCTGGCGATGGCCCGCGTGTCGCAGTTCTCGCACCTGTCGGTGGAAGAGTTCAAGAAGATTGTGGAAATGCACGTTGAGGTGATCAACTACGCCCTGAAGGATATTGACCCGGAGCGGATGCGCCTGCACGTCTGCTGGGGCAACACCGAGGGCCCGCACCACCACGACGTTCCGTTGCGCGAGATCGTGGGAATCGTGCTTGAGGCGCGGCCGTCGGGACTGTCCATAGAGGGCGCGAACCCCCGGCATGGCCACGAGTGGAAAGTGTGGGAGGACGTGGGCCTGCCGGAAGGCAAGGCGCTCATACCTGGAGTGCTGGACACCACCACGAACTTCATTGAGCATCCCGAGCTCATCGCCCAACGGATCTTGAACTACGCCAACATCGTGGGTAGGGAGAAGCAACTGTCTTTGATGTCAAGCGGAAATAGCGGTGATTGCAGGGTC
>JAPPCX010000001.1 GCA_028875655.1 Chloroflexota bacterium
GTGCGGGCGGCAGAAATTGTAGTACGTGAAGTACAGGGCCGCCGCGTAGCAATGGGTTCTCAAGGGAATTACCGTGATAACTTGACAAACCCGCCCTAACCTGCTATCATCATCCCACGTCAAAAGGATGGTGAATCGCAATGGCCGGTAAGAGTTTTCGCAAGGGAATTACCCTAATTGACCTGTTCGAGATGTTCCCGGATGATGATGCCGCCCAGACGTGGTTTGAGTCCATCCGCTGGCCGAATGGCCGCGTCTGCGCCCGTTGTGGCGGCGAAAACACCAGCGAAGTTCCCAACGCCGAGCCGATGCCCTACTGGTGCTCCGATTGCCGCAAGTACTTCTCCGTGAAGTTCGGAACCGTGATGCAGTCCTCGAAAATCCCGCTTCGCAAGTGGGCTATCGCGTTCTATCAGATATGCACCAACCTGAAGGGCGTCAGTTCTACCAAACTGGCCCGCGACCTGGGCATTCACCAGGGTTCCGCCTGGCACATGGGACACCGTATCCGCGCGGCGATGGCCGGCGACGATCCGGTCTTCTCCGGCCCGGTGGAATCCGATACGACATTCATCGGCGGGGTTGAGAAGAACAAGCACGAATCCAGGCGCAAGCACCAGGGGCGCGGCGCAGTCGGCAAAACCCCGGTGGCTGGCGTCAAAGACCGCGAAACCGGCAAGGTGGATGCCAAAGTGATTGACCATGAGGACGGCCCCACCATGCGGCAGTTCGTCCACCAGCGCACTGAGCCGACTACCCTGGTGTTCACCGATGAGGCGCGGGTGTTCAACCGCCTGAACCGCCGCCACGAAACGGTTACGCACTCGGTGGGAGAGTTCGTCAAGGGCATGGCGCACACCAACGGGATGGAGTCGTTCTGGGCTTTGCTCAAGCGCGGCTACACCGGGATCTATCACTGGATGAGCGTCAAGCACCTTGACCGGTACGTCACCGAGTTCGAGGGCCGGTTCAACAATCGGCCCAGCGACACGCTCGACCAGATGGCCGCGTTGGTGCGCGGTTGCATCGGCAAGCGGTTGACCTACGCCGATTTGGTGGCCGATAATGGCATGAGCCGCACAGGACAATTCGGTTGGGTGTAGGGATATGACCATCGTCAACAAGTTCTACTGCTTCCAGATGGACGCAAAATCATCCGGGCAGTGGCCTTCCGTCATCCGTATCAGGGCCGATGATATGGAGCAGGAGGGCAGCGCCTTCACCCTGAAAATGGCCGACGGCGAAATCGTCGGCAAGATTGGCGGCGACACCTACATCGCCGCTTGGTGGGTGGAGAAGATCAAAGAGTAGTCAGCGTATCGTATCCCGGCAACGCTGGGCAGCGTCCCGCGCTCGGATGGCGGCGAGTTCCGCCAAGCCCCTATCTACTTCAAATCCCAGCCGCCGATTATGCCGTACCAGCCCCGACAGCGTGAGGTTGGCGGACTTCGCCCCATTGCAGGGGCCGCATAGCAGTATCCGGTTGGTGATGACGTTCTGGCCGCCGTCCTTGCGCGGTTCCCGGTGGTCCAGCTCCATGTAGCGCACGGGCAGCTGTATCCCGCAACCGGCGCACACGACGCTATCCCCGTTGGCCTGGGCAGAGGCCAGGATGTCGCGCATTTCGGCGTGGGACAGCCGTTCCCAGTGTTCCGGCTGACGTTGCGGGCGCAGCGCCAGATCGGGAACCTCCGGCCCGTCGTCATTGCCGTCCGTGCGCTCCGGCGGGATGGTGGCATAGACGATCTGAGGGTTGGCGTCGGTGAGCAACTGGCGGCTGTCGGCCATGCGCCGGCGCACTTCGTCAATCGCCCCGTCCCAGATGTCCATGCCGACCCACTGCCGCCCCAGACGTTCCGCCGCTACCGGCGTAGTGGCGCAGCCGGCGAACGGGTCCAGCACCAGGTCTCCGGGATTGCTGCTGGCCAGGATGATGCGCTCGTACAACGCCAGCGGCTTTTGCGTCGGGTAGCCGGAACGCTCGTTGCCGTCCGTCAAGCGCGGGATGTCTCCCCAAAAATCGTCGACAGGGATGCCCTCATAGTCGTCAAGATATTTGCGCCGTTCCAGATTGCCGTCTGGCCGGATTACGACGTTGCCTTTTTGGTACTCCTCTTCCAGACGCTCCTTGCTCAACCGCCAACCGCTGGGATGCGGATTGCGGAACCCCCGCCACTCAAAGCAGAGGTTGGGGCGCGCGCCCATTGACTGCGAACGAAACACGGGGATGCCCGCATAGAAACGCCGACCCTTTTCATCCGTGCGCGGGAATTTCGCCTCTACTTCTTCGGCGGTGAGTTCCCGGAACGGTTTTACCCCCCCCCCCCCGCTCAGACTTGGCATAAAACAGCAGGGTGTCGGTATTCGACCCCCATGATTTCGGGTTGTGCTGACTACCCTTACCCCGTCCACCATTGCGCTGCCATGCAATCGCATTGCGGAAGTTCCGCCGGCCAAAGATGGCGTCCAGCAGGCACTTGGCATAGGCGTGAGCGGTGTGGTCGATATGCAGATACAGGCTGCCGTCGTCGGCCAGCACGCGCCGGCACTCAATCAGGCGGATGCCCAGCCAGCACAGGAACGCCGCCATGCCCTCCGAATGGTTGACCCGCCCGTTCTCAATGGCCTGCCAGACGCCGGGCCAGTCGTCTTTGATGGCGTCAACCCATTCCTGGTGAACGTCCCGCTCCCAGGCCCAGCGGTCAACGAAGCGGGCACCGCTGGCCAGGCTGTTGGGGGTGGAATGGAAGTCCTTGTTCTTGTTGAACGGCGGATCGGTGGCGATCAGGTTGACAGTGCCACTGTTCATTCCTCGCAGGAAGGCAAGGTTGTCGCCGTGAAACAGGGTACGATTGGCGAAATTTCGGGTAGCGGTATCCATGCGGCGATGCTACCGTCGGAACGCCACTTTGTCAACTTATCCCGGTAATTCCCCAATTATTCACTGTCGATGACTACCAGCAACCACGCAATCACTGCCGACGGGCTTCAGCGCGCCAACGTCATCGTGACCGCGCGGTTTGATGTTGCCCTCGGTCAAGTGCCAGCCGGCGTCCAGTCAGCTATGGATGCCCGGGTCGTCATGGAGTTCTCTCCGGGCTTGCAAGCGGACGGCGATGATGCCACCTTTGCGCTCGAAACCGGCACGAACAATGTCAAGCAGGTGAGCGACCTGTCTTACGAGGCCGGCGTGTTCAACATCGGTCAGACATTGGATGGCGTGGAATTCCAGATGACGCTGCCCGTGCGCGTGACCGCCGGCGCGTCCTCAACAGGTCGTCTATGCGTCACCGCGACCATTGAGGCCCAACCGTTCACCGGGATCGGTCAGTTTCGCGACGACGCCACCGATAACGCGGCCAAGGAATGCTGGGGCCCGGCGCCGGCCGGGGAGCTGCAAGTGCTCGTCAGCGGAACGGCTGACCTGTTCACCTGGTACGACTGTGTCGGAAAGTCGGCGCCGCCCTGCGACCGGAAGGATGATGGCGACGCGACCACGAATGATGACCTGCAATTGGTGGCGTTTGTGGGCGCAGCTGCGGAAGATTTCGGGATATTCCAGCCCAGTCAGGTGGTGGTTCATATCCCTGACCCGGGCGGAAGGGCCGAGGGTAAGACCGGCGGCTTGGTGTGGTCAACAGGCTTCGAGAACTGGGGTAGCTGTCAGGGTCTCAATCCCAATTGCTTGCCTGGTGACAGGGACAGGCCCGGAGTGATCATCGCCAGGAATACAGCGTGGCTGGACTTGGAGTCGACCAACGACGACGACCGGTGGGGAACTCCCCATACGAACACAGCATTCGCCGCTTATGAAACGGGTTACTTGAAGGTGAGCGCTTCGGCTCCGGCTTCGGGGAAGATGACAGCCTATCGGTTACGCTCCAGCGATAGGGCGACACTTTTGCTGTGGAGTACCTCTGCCGATGGTGTCAAACACGAGGCAACCGCCGAGATATTGGCAAGAACGCCTGAGGTTGGCTATTCATCGGCCGATACCGGGCTCATGTGGGTGGAGTTCACGAAGCTGGGCACCTACGAAATGACCCTCAGGGTCAAAGCCGATTACGAAACCAACGTCAACGACACTATGGGAGGGAATAATCCCACCCCTCCAACAAACCACGAAGACGAAGCGACATACACCTTCCACGTCGGCCCACTCGCAGACCTGAGCGTTGCCAGCGGCGCAAGCCCTCACGTCGCTGCCGACCGGAACGCGCTGACGATAGTCGCCGCCAACAACGGGCCGGACAATACTGCTGACGCCGAGGTCAAGATCGCGCTGCCATCGGGTGCGCTGGTGGAGGATCACGTCGCCAGCGACGGAACCTACTCCAACGGCGTGTGGACACTGACCGGGTTGCAGTCGCGGGACTACCGACGATCCTCGGGCAAACCGGAGGCAGCGACGCTGACCCTCATCCTGAAGGATGGCGGCGTGCCCAAGGAACCGGCCGGGGGGACCATCCGCCTCACGGACAATTCGTACAATGTCTGCATCGACAGCAAGCGCAACACCCTGGCGCACGAAACCCAAGCGGACTGCAAGGCCGATGCTAAGACGACCGACACCTGGCACTCCGCCGTCTGCGTTCAGGACTCGGACCAAACGGTCAACACGTTGGCGACCCACGACACTCAGGCTGAGTGCGAGGCCCTGACGGGTCACACCTGGACTGCGAACGTCTGCGCCAGCAGCGCCAGTAAAGTCATAGCCAACCGCACCGAAGCGGAATGCGACGGCTGGCACACGGGGACGGTGTACGACCCACCCGCCAACAACACGGCCAAGATTACGGCGGTGAAGGGAACCGACATCGGCGCCTGGCCGGCTGACTTGCGTTTCGCCGCCACGCCTTTGCTGACCTGGGAGGCAGTGCCTCACGTGAACGACTGGCCGGTGCATCGCTACCAGGTGCAGTACCAGAACGGCGACAACTGGCAGGACCTGGCAGAGGTGCCCGGTGACCAGACTTATTTCGCGGACAGCGACGCCAGGTCGAAGCCCTCTTACCGGGTGCGGGCGCTGAACGAGGCCGGCGTGCCCGGCTTCTGGTCCCGGGCGGCGTCCCAGGTCACGTACCGGCAGGCGTTGCCGCCGTCGCCGCCGCTGAACGTAACCGCCGTGGCCGGCCACGCCGGAGAGGTCGTGGTGTCCTGGGAGTTGCCGGTGGACGACGGGGGATCGCCGATCACCTACTACCAGGTGCAGTGGTCGCGCAGCGGCACCGGCGGGTGGAGCAACGCCTGCCGCAGTGAAGGCCCCTCCGACCTGAGCTGCACGCAGACGGGCATACCGGCCGGGGAGACGCGGTACTACCGGGTGGCGGCCTATGCCGGCGGCTTGGGTGACTGGTCGGACCTGGCGGTGGCCACCACCATCCCCGGCGTGCCGTCGGCGCCCCGGGGGCTGAGCGCCAGCCGAGCCCCCCAGGATCTTGGCGGCGAAACCATCCTGGCCATCCGGTTGAACTGGAGCGCGCCGGCCACCGACAACGGCAGCCCCATCTACGCCTACGCCGTCGAGTACGTGGACTACGACCAGAGCGCCGGACGGTGCGGCACCGACTGGCAGTATCTTGGCGGCGATCCGGGCATACATTCCAACGACCCGCCCACCCGGCAGTTCCTGGACACCGGAGAGTACGAATGGATCGGGCTGGAACCCGGCGCCCACCGGTGCTACCGGGTCTCGGCCATCAACAGCGCCGGAGAAGGGCCCTTCAGCAACGTGGCCCGGGCCAGCGCCGGGGGCGCAGTTCCGCCCGAGTGGGTGTACCTGGACGGCGAGGCCGACGGGCAGAACGCCATCACCCTGTACTGGGCTGAGCCGTACTACGACGGAGGCGCGCCGGTAACCGGCTACCAGTTGCAGCACTCGTCAGACGGGGAGAGCTGGAGCAATTTGGCCAGCACGGGGGCGTCGGTGTGGTACTACACGCATACCGGGCGGAAGGTGAACGAACCGTGGCACTACCGGATCCGGGCGCGCAACAGCGCGGGCTGGAGCGAGTGGTCGTATCCAATCGCGGTCACCATCCAAGAGGGCACGACGGCGAACATAGCGCAGCCCAGCCTTACGGCTCGCGCCACCAGTTCAACGGAGGTTCTGTTGTCCTGGAACAGCTTGTGCAACCACAACAAGGAGGGCGACTGCGAGAACAAGCGCATCAATGGGTACATGGTGGAGTATTCCGAGGATGGCGGGTTCTACGGCTGGGAGCGTCTTACCTGGGTGTGGACAGACCAGACCAAGGTCGTCGATTCCACTGTGGAGCCCGGCGCCACCCGGTATTACCGCGTGGCGGGATACCAGGAGGAGGGCGGCCGCCAGTTGCCTGGGCGTTGGTCGCAGCTGAAGAGCGTCACCACCGCCGACTTCGTAGTGGGCGCGCCCCAAAACCTCACCATCACCGCCGAGGGAGAGCGCGGGCTCAAGCTGGTGTGGGATGAGGTTACGGAGGGTCGCGACGCTGCGTCCATCACCGGCTACCGGATCGAGCGCAACGCGTGGAGCGGCGACGGCACGGAGGAGTTTGACACATCCTGGGTGGCCCGACAGAGCAACCGCAAGAGCAACACCTACGTGGAAACGGGCCTCGCGCCGGGGACTGACTACTACTACCGGGTGGCGGCGGTTACGCGCAATGGTAGCGTCCCCTGGATCGGCCCCTACTCTGAGCTAGAAAGGTTCTTCATCCCTCCGCCCGGGGGCTGACCCTCGGGCGGTAGCGCTTCTCTGTCCCACCAGATTGTTCAGTGCCAGTCGTGGCTGGCGGGCATGGGTACGTGGGGGTGGATGCCCTGCACGTCGGATGCGATCAGGTTGGCAGTGCCGTCCCAGCGGGAAATGGTTCCTCGCACCAGGAGCACCTGGCTGCCCAGATGGCGGCGGTTTTCCCGGAAGGCCTGGGGCCACAGGATGACCTGGGCGTCCCCGGTCTCGTCCTCTATGGTGACGAACACCGTGCTGTCCTCGCCCCGGGGGTGTTGACGGGCGATGGGCCAGCCGGCAACCGTGATCTCATCCCCCTCGGCAGCGCAGTCAACGGCGGCGGCGGGCAGAACCTGGGGGTCGAGGCTGGGCCGCACGAACTCCATCAGGTGCCCTCTGGGGTAGATGCCCAGGACCCGGTACTCGCCGGCCATCTGCTCACGGGCGGTGAAGTCGGGTAGGTTGGGAGCGTCTCCGGCCACGGTGCCGGAGAAGGCCCGCTGCCCGTTCCTGCCGGGCCGGATGCTCAGGCCGGCGTCCCAGAGGACCCGGCGGCGGTTGGGCGCCAGGGCGTCGAAGGCCCCGGCCATCACCAGCGATTCCACCGCCTGCGGTTTCAGGCCGGTACGCCGCACCAGGTCGGCAGCCCCGGCATAGGGGCCGTGGCCCTCCCGTTCGGCAACGATAAGCGCTGCCGAGGCTGCGCCCACGTCTTTGATGAACCGCAAGCCCAACAGCAGCGAGTCGGCGCAGGGGATGCAGTCCACGCCGCTGCGGTTGACGCAGGGGTTGAGGAAGGGGATGCCAAAGCGCAGGGCGTCCTGCTTCAGCGTCTCCACCGGGTAGAATCCCATGGGCTGCTGGTTGATCAGGGCGACGAAGAACTCCAGGGGGTGATACCGTTTCAGCCAGGCGGCCTGGTAGGCGGTCACGGCGAAAGCGTGGGAATGGCTTTCCGGGAACATGTACTGGCCGTTGATCTTGGCGAAGATCCGCTCGGCGACGTCCTCCGGCACTCCGTTCGCCGCCGCGCCCTCCATGAAGCGGCGCCGGTGCCGGACGATGAGGTGCGCGTTGTTGGGTTTGGCGAAGGCGCGCCGGATTTCATCGGCCTGGGCGGCGGTCATGCCGGCCACGTCCCTGATGAGCTGCACCACCTGTTCCTGCCAGACGATGACGCCGAAGCCCCGCTCCAGGGCCCGCTTTTCCAGGGGGTGGTCGTAATCCCAGGCGGCGCCGTGGCGGTAACGCTCCACGAACTGGCTCACGGCGCTGCCCTGGACGCCCACGCCGGGGCGAATGAGGGCCACCTGGTAGGCCAGGTCCAGCAGGCTGCGGGACTTGAGCCGCTGGGCCATTTTCAGCTGGGCCGGCGACTGGAGCAGGAACACTCCCTTGGACCGCCCGGCGTTGATCATGTCGTACACGGCGGGGTCCTCCGGGTCAATGCGGCTCAGGTCGGGACGACGGCCTTCCTTCCGTTCGATCAGGTCAAGAGCCTCTTCCAACTGGTCCAATACCGGCAGGGAAAGGAGGTCGATCTTGGCGAAGTTGGCGTCGGCCACGGAGTCCTTGTTCCAGTCCATGATGTAACGTCCGGGGGTGGCTCCGGCCCGTACCGGGACCAGTTCGGGTATGGGTTCGCTGCTGAGCACCATGCCGCCCACGTGCTGGCCCAGGCTGCGGGGCGCGTGCATCAGCTGGGGGGCCAGTTCCGTCAGCTCCCGCCAGCCCGGGGCGTCCACCCGGTCGCGGAAGCCGGGCAGGGCCAGCATTTCGTCGCGCAGATTGGCCCCGTCGCGGGAACGAAGCTGCCGGGAGAGGCGTTTCAGGTCTTCTCCAGGCAGCCCCAGGGCCTTGCCCAGGTCCTGGACGATGCCCTTGACGGAGTAGGTGCCAATGGCGCCGGCCAGGACGGCGTGTTCCGGTCCGAAGCGTTGATGCACCCGTTGGATAAGTTCGTCCCGCAGAGCGCGGGGGAAGTCCAGGTCGATGTCGGGCAGCAGGGAAGTGTCCTCGGAGATGAACCGCTCCAGGGTCAGGCCCCAGCGCAGCGGGTCCACGTGGCTGATGCCGGTGAGGTAGCCCACCAGCAGGGCCACCGAGGAACCCCGGCCCCGGCCCGGGGGACGCTCCTCCAATGGAATCTCTGGGTGGGCCAGGCCCTTTTCCTCCATGATTTGCTGGGCCAGCAGGACGATTTCCCGGTAGAGCAGCAGGAACCCGGCCAGACCGTGGCGCTCGATCATCCGGAACTCCTCGTCCAGGCGTTCCCGCACCCGTCGGGATACCGCTCCGTAGCGGTGCTGGGCAGCCTCCAGGCACAGGCGTTCCAGGTAGCTGCGCGGCGTGTAGCCTTCGGGAACCGCAGCGTCGGGCAGGGTGTAGCCCAGGTCGTCGGCCAGGTTGAAATCGCATTGCTCCGCGATTCTGACGGTGCTGGCGACGGCGTCGGGGCGCTGGCGGAAGAGGTCTGCCATCTCCGACGGGGGCTTCAGGCAGAGGTGGTGGTTGGGCTGGATGCAGGGCAGGGCCTGCTCCATGGTGGTGTTGCGCCGGGCCGCGACCAGGGCGTGCTGCAGCCGGTAGCGCTGCGGGCAGTGGTAGAGGACGTCGTTGGTGGCAACGATTGGCGCGCCGGTCTCCTGGGCCAGGGCCGCCAACTCCCGGTTGCGCTGGGAATCCCCCTTCAGCAGGTTCTGCTGGAGTTCCACGTACGCTCCCTCCGGGCTGTACCATTCCAGGTAGTCATTCAGCAGCCGGCGAGCGTCCTGGCGGCAGCCTTCCTCAATCAGCCTGGACAGCGGGCCGTCGCGGCCGCCGGTGAGCAGCAGTACGCCCTCGGTGTGCTCCGGCAGGTACGCCGGGGCCAGCCGGGGTTCCCGGCGGTCGGCGGCGTTGGCCAGGGTGAACAGGCGGGCGATGTTGGCGTAGCCCGCCCGGGTCCTGGCCAGCAGGACGACGCGAGAGCCGTCGGTCAGGGCAAGCTCGCCGCCGGTGATGGGCTTGATGCCCAGGCTGCCGGCCAGACGGGCGAACTCCAGGGCGCCGCACAGGTTGGCGTCGGTCAGGGCCAGGGCGGGATACCCGTACTCCCCGGCCTGGGCCAGCAGCTCGTGGACGTGGGAGGCTCCCATTCCGAAGGAATAGAAGCTCTTGGCGTGGAGTTCCACGTATCCGGCAGACACGGCAAGCCATCCGGCCGCGCTATGGGTCCTGCCGGAACCAGCGGTTCTCCCGCTGGTCCCGGAACAGGGTAACCTCCCCGCCGTCCTCTCTGCCCACCCGGTAATAGTTCCTGGTCATGGGTTGCGGCATCCACCACAGGTCGAAGCACCACCGGTCCTCGACGCGCGCCACCCGCTGCCAGCGCTGTCCCAACTGCACCGCCGCCGGTTCGCCTTCGGGATCCTCGCGGACCGACACCGGGGACGGCAGCGACAGGGGTCTCATTTCGCCGGCGCCGGAAGGGTCCAGCGGAACCTGCATGGCCCGCAGTTCGGGGGCCGGGTGCCAGGGGGCCACCGGCACCACCCGGTAGAGGGCCGGCCGGCTGCCCATGCGGGCCTGGAGCTGTCGCTCGGCCTCGGCCAGCTGCCGCTCCCGGTCGCCCCGCAGGTCGGACAACAGGCTCAACTGCGTACCCGATTCCCCGGTGATGCCGGACAGGGACAGGGCTACCTCCTCGACGGGAGCCTGGGGATGATCCGCTTCCAGTTGGCCCCGGAGGATGCGGGAAGCCTGCTGCCAGTCGCCCACGGCCCGCCTGAAGTGGAAGCCTTTCTGCCAGGGCGCGGCTTGGTGCAGGACGCACTCCAGCGTCGCGCTGCCCGCGTACCGGCCTCGCATTCGGGGTTGGGCGTAGGTCTTTCGCAGCAGGGTGTCCACCGCCGCCAGCAGGAGTTCCAGGGACGCCGAGGTGAAGGGCAGGGAAGCGTGTTCCACGACGGGTTCCTCGTGTTCCAGGGGAACCAGGGGAGTGTCGTCAATGCCCCGGGCCAGTTCCCACGCCCTTTGACCCTCCGGGCCGAAGCGGTTGATGAGGGCTTCCTGCTTCATGGCCGCCACGTCGCCCAGGGTGTGGAGGTCAAAGCGACGCATCTCCTCCCGGGCCGCGGTGGGAAGGGGCAGCAGGTCAATGGAGTGAGGCGCGAGGAAATGGGCCGCCTCCGGGGGAACCCTGACCGACCCCATGGGCTGGCTGGTTACGGCCGCCACGTAAGCCGGAAACTTGGACTCTCCCACGCCGACGCGGGGCGCCAGGTCCTGAGACACCGCGTTCAGCAGGGTGGTTACCAGCCGGGCCTCGCCGCCGTACATGGCTTCCAGGCCGTCCAGGCGCACGTAGGCCGTGCCCAGTTCCGCCGCTTCCACCCGGTCGCTGACTCTCTGCAGGGCAAGGAGCATCCGGCGGAACTCCCGCCGGTAGGCCGGTTCATCGGCTTCCAGAACGGCGCCGTTGGTCTGGCGGGACAGGGCCTGCTCCAGGGTCATTCCGGCGGCCACGTTGGACGCGGCCGGGAAATGGTCGATGACCAGGGGCCGGCCCCGGGAGCGGTCAACGATGATGACGGGGCGTCCCTTCAGGTGAGGTTGCCTCCGCATCTCTACCCTGGCCCGCAGATGGGTGGCCAGGATGCAGGCGACTTTCATGTCGCATCCTCCAGGGCGCTGCTCAGGCGGCCGCCCTTGCTTATGCGGGAACAATAATACGAAACTTACGTTCGTCAGTCAATAGCCCGCTGATGCCCCGGAGGTGTCATCAGGGCCCGGCTTGTCGGTAGAAAACCGGTCAGTACAGGTGGCAGGATACCAGGTGTCCCGGCGCCAACTCACGCACCTGGGGAATGACCGTCGAACACTGGTCGATCACGAACGGGCACCTGGGGTGGAACCGGCATCCCTCGGGCGGGTTCAGCGGCGAGGGCACCTCCCCGGTCAGGATCATCTCTTCCTGTTCGATGTCCGGGTGCGACGGCAGCGCCGCGTTCATCAACGCCTTGGTGTAGGGATGCGAGGCGTTGTCGAACAGTTCCTTGGTGGGGCCGAACTCTACAATCTGTCCCAGGTACATCACGGCGACCCAGTCGCACATGTACCGGACGGTTGCCAGGTGGTGGGCGATCAGCAGGTAGCTGACGTTGTACTCCTGTTGTAGGTCTCTCAGCAGGTTCATGATCTGGGCGCGAATCGAAACGTCCAGCGCGGATACGGGTTCGTCAAGGACGATGACTTGCGGTTCCACGGACAGAGCCCGGGCAATCGCCAGGCGCTGGCGCTGTCCCCCGCTGAACTCGTGGGGATACAGATTGGCGTGATAACTGCTCAGCCCCACGTCTTCCAGCAGCTTGGCGACGCGGTCCTGCATCTCCCGCCGGCTGAGGTTGAGGTTGATCACCATGGGCTCGGCGATCAGGTCGCGGACCCGCATCCTGGGGTTCAGGGAGCTCCAGGGGTCCTGGAAGACGGCCTGGACCGAACTTCGATACGCCCGGCGCTCGTCGGCGGTGGCGTTCTGAATCTCCTTGCCCTGGTAACGTATCGTCCCTTCCGTCGGGTCTTCCAGCTGCAGCAGCATCTTGGCCGTGGTGCTCTTGCCGCAACCGGACTCGCCCACGATGCCCAGGGTTTCGCCGGCGCGGATCTGGAACGACACGCCGTCAACCGCCTTGATCCACCCGGTAACTTTGGAGATCAGCAGACCCTTGGTGACCGGGAAGTATTTTTTCAGGCCCTCCGCCTCCAGCAGCACCTCGTTTGTGGTGTCTGCCATCGGCCTGGCATCCAAAGTGGTCATTCCAGCCTCCAGCAAGCGGCGTAGTGGCCATCCGTTACGTTGAACTCCGGCGGATAGGTCTGAGAGCACTTGTCCATCACGTATTGACACCGGGGCGCGAACGGGCACCCGGGCGGCAGGTCGTGCAGCGTCGGCGGCTGGCCCTCAATGGAATACAGGCGGTCAACGTCCTCCTCCAGCTTGGGAACCGACGACAGCAGCGCTTCGGTGTAGGGATGGGAGGGGTTGTTGAAGATGTCCCGGACGTCCCCCATCTCCACGATCTTGCCCGCGTACATCACCGCCACCCGGTCGCACATCTTGGCGACGATGCCGAAGTCGTGCGTGATGAAAATCAGCGCGATGTCCGACGCCTCCTGCAGTTCCTTCAACAGTTTCAGGTACTGCGCCTGGATGGTCACGTCAAGGGACGTGGTCGGCTCGTCGGCGATCAGGACCATGGGCTCGCAGGATATGCCGATGGCGCCCACCACGCGCTGACGCATGCCGCCGCTCATCTGGTGGGGGTAATCCCGGACCCGGGTCTCGGCGGCGGGAATGTTCACTTTCCGCAGCACGTCCAGCACCTGCTGGACCACCGTGCGCTTGGGGACGTCCTGGTGAATCTTGATGGCCTCGCCCACCTGGTTGCCGATGGAAAAGACCGGGTTCAGCGACGTCATCGGGTCCTGGATGATCAGCGCGATCTGGCTGCCCCGGATCTCGCTCATTTCCTTGTCGGACAGCGGAACCAGGTCCTGGCCCTCCAGCAGGATGCGGCCATCCACGATTTGACCCGGGGGACTGGGGATCAGCCGCATCAATGACAGCATGGTCACCGACTTGCCCGAGCCGGATTCCCCCACGATGCCCAGGGTCTCGCCCTTCTTCAAATCGAAGCTGACCCCGTCCACCGCCTTGACGGTTCCCCAGCGGGTCTCGAAATAGGTTTTCAGCCCATCGACCTGCAAAACCACCGGATTATCGTTGACTGTTGTGTTGGTAGTCATTTCCTTTCACGCTCACCCCGGCCCTGTCCCGGTCAAGGGAGAGGGGGATTTTGGGCCCTCGATTATCCCAGCTGCCGCAGCCGGGGATCCAGGCGGTCCC
>JAPPCX010000018.1 GCA_028875655.1 Chloroflexota bacterium
GTTGTCGTCGGAATTCGTTCCTGAATGGCGTACCTGTCGGGGGGCGGGTGGTTCAGTTGCGATGACGGCCTGACGTGTCGGCTCTGCAACATATTGCAGTGGCGGGACGTAACAGGACAAGGTTGCGGCAAGTTGCTGCAAAATTGTCCATTCGGGGCTGTTGAGGCCCCCCTACAGGAAAGGTCCGGCGCAGAAAGATTGTACATTGGGAATCAGTACAATCCGGCCAGCGGCGCCCGGTCCAGCGAGTGGGGCGGCGGCAGTATCCATGCTTCCCCCAGAATGCCGTGTGTTTTCAGGGTTTCCGCGTTGGCGGTGATCACGTCCAGACCCTCCATACCGTCGGACACGTCCAGGAAGGCGGCCTCGCTCTGAGGGGTCTCGAAGACGAACAGCACCCCGGGCCGGCGGCCCCCGTGGTCCCGCTCCGCCCAGCCGGAGGCGAAGTAGCGCTGGTAGGACGCCAGGCGCCGGGGGATGCGCTTCGGCGTGGTGGCCCGGCGTTCGTACTCCAGCAGGAAGGGATGCCACTTGCCTTTGTACTCCAGGGTGAAGGAGGCGTCGGGATGGATCATGTAGTTGGTGCGATTACAGCGGTAGCCGATGCTGGAACGGTGGGTGGGCAGCGGGTCGAACAGGTCGTGGTCCGGGGAGCGAGCTACCTCGGCGGTCAGGGCGGCGGCGAAGTTGATTACGCCGCCGTGGTGGCGCGGCTGGGATGCCAGGGCGCGAAGGGCGGTGCCGGCGTAAACCCTGGGGTTGGAGACGGCGGGCTGGGCAGTCCAGCGGTCCAGGATGAGGCCCACGGCGGCCCGGTCCCGGCGGGCCAGGCAGGTCAAGCCCCGGTCGGTGAGCATGAGACGGGATTCCTCCTCCTGCACTAGTTCGTTTTCACGCAGGGGGCGGAGTATCTGGTTGACCCGGCGCAGGGTGACGCCGCCCATCAGTCCCGCCAGTTGCTCCCGGCTGCACAGAGGCCAGGCGGCCAGCAGGTCCAGGGCGTCCTTCTCAGCTTTGGATAGCTGCACTGCCAAGGCTGATGTCATCTGCTCAGCGGGTTCCGGCATGGCTGCCTGCACGCTGGAGGAATAGAGGTTGTCGGCGTCGGGCCCCGGTTTGTCGTGCCGGTCCCGGCGGGACGAGTCCAGCAGTCCGTCAGCCCAGGGCACGATGGCCGCCAAGCTGGTTTCGGGGGAGATTTCCACCGGCGGGTCCTGGTTCAGGCCGTAGCCGCACTGCTGCCAGACCACCCCTTTGTGGTCCCCGGCCAGCAGTTCACCTTCCGTCGCCACGAAGGTCCGGCGGCGCTCCGACGGGTCTCCCAACGAGCGGACGGCCCGGCGGGTGGCCTGGTCGGCGTGGGTCAGAATCAGGGTGAGAAAGGGCCTTTGGTTGCTGGACAGATGCTCGATGCTGCGCAACCGGTAGCGCAGGTTGGACGTGGGCAGCATCGGTCCCTGGCGGATGATGCCGATGGTGAGGCCACAGGACAGCGTGACCAGCATATCGTAGGGGCCGTGGCGGTGGTGGTCCACCCTCACCTCGTCCCGCTTCGGGTCGGCGTCGGCGATCATGGCGGCGACGCGGTAGAGCACGGCCACGGCGTCCAGCCGCTCCGCCAGCAACCGGAACCACTGCCGGGACAGCGGGTAAGTTGTAAGCATGTGCCGGCGGCCTTGGGTGGCGGCGCCGGCGGCCGTGACGCCTTTATCCGTGGGGAAGTAACGGCGCTGGGGGCGGGACCCCAGGGCGCCCAGGCGGTGGGACACTGAATCCACCAGACCGCGTTTGGCCAGCCTGTCCAGCCGTTCGCGGAGGGTGGACGCGGGAAGGCGCCCGAAGCGGGCCAGTTCGTCCACGGTGGCCAGGGGCGCGGCGCACAGAAGCAATAGCGCGTCCTTCAGTTTCCGGCGCAGGGGGCGCAGGGCCGGGTCAGGACGCAGCCCCTCCAGGTCGATGATGATCTCCAGCGTGGCCGCCTCGATGTCGCGGACGCTCCGGCCAACGGTGTCCAGGACGGCGGCGGGCACGGCGCGTCCGGAGTGGCCCTTTTCCGAATAACGCCACAGGGTGTGGCGGGACACGCCCAAGGCCTCGGCGGTCCGCTTCTGCCCGTGCAAACGCTGGTGGGCTTGCACGTAACTGCGGATGGCGTGGTTGAGATCGGCTTGGTCCGGGTTGATGTTCTTGGTAGGCGCCGGCAATGCCGGCTGCTTCGTTTGCAAGTGAATTCCTCCTGAGGTCGGGGACTGGCATTCCATTGTCCAGGAGAAATTGCTTGCACATTATGACCTCCAAGGCATGGCGTCGGAGCGGGTTCCGCGCCGCGCACTAATCCTTTTTCAGCAAACCGGTCGGGGCAATGTGCTATGGCGACGTGGGATCGCCCAATATCAGGACCAGCTGGCCGCTGTAGACGAAAGGCAACCGGGTTTGGGTATCCAGAATTCGCGCGAGCGCGAATACCATGACTTCAGCGTAGCAGCCCGAGGCTGCCGTCGTCAGCAGGCTGGTGTCAGCAATTGCGGCTAGGCCGGAGGCTGGCGAACCTGGCTGCCGTTCCGCGATTCGGCAGTTTATTGGCTGGTTTGCGAAAAGGGCCCGCACAGCGCGATCCCTCCTCCGTGCAGCTTGTACCGGTTCATTGCGGCCTGGCAGTCAAGGCGAGGCCTCCGCAAAACCGCTCGCAGGCCTCCAGTGGGGACGGCCGGGCCCAACCGGTCCTGCGCTCGTTGGCGCAAGGAAAACGGTGAGAGCGGCACCCCTTGGGTGGACCTCCCAAGCATTATCGCGTACCCGGAGACTTCTTCAGGGTCGAAGCCGCAGATCATCCGGCATGGATTTCAGCGAAGCATCGGGCACGCCCTCGATCAGTTTACGGACCGCCAGGATGAACACCCCGGTCAACGCCAGGTTCAGCGCCAACGACAGCATCGCCACCGTTACAATGGGTCCGCCGATGCCGTAGCTCAGGCTCAAGACCAGAACTCCGGCGCCGACCTCTCCTCGCGGCCACATCCCTATGGCCAGGGCCAAACGTTCCTTCCAGTGGGCCTCCCTTCGATAGCACAACGCCGGAAACATCTTGCCCAGGTTGCTCAAAACAGTCAGCGCCAGGACGTGCGCTGCCATTGCAGTCCAGCTCAGGCTGGGCTGTCGGGCGGTGATCGTGTCGGTGTACCTGCCCTCAACCGCGCCGCCATGCACCGCCGGGTCGTCCACGGCGCTGGCCGGCGCTGCGGCATGGAGGGAAGATTCCGAATGGGCCGGGTGCTGGGCGTCCGGTCCGCCAAAAATCAGCGGCATGCTCAATCCAACCAACACCATGAACGTGGCGGAGACCGCCCAGGCTGCCCGTCGCTCGCTGGGCCGCTCCATCGCCTCGTGCAGCGCGTGTTCCACTGCGGCAGCGTCGTCATCATCCGCATGTTGCTCGCCCCGGGGCCGCGCCAGACAGCCCACGACGAATGCCGGCAGGAGAATCTCGATGTGAATCGGCACGGTCGGGTCGATCAGCTTGCCCCAGGCGTAGAGCAATTCGCTGGCCCCGACAATCAGAGCGGCGTACAGCAGCACCCACCGCCAGGTGACGGGCATGGGCAGCCGGTGCAGCCAGATGTACGCGGCGATCAGCAGGACCGCCATCACCACGACCGTCGCGCCCAATTGCCAGGCGATCCCCACCATCAGCATCTTCAACGGGATCATCAGCAGAACCGTGTCCAGGTCGTCGAATATGGCGAGGATGCGCGCCTTGCGGAACAGCCAGGTGGCGCCCAGACCTGCCGCCGCCAGCATGCTGAACAGCACGCCGGCGGAGGTGGGGGCGGCGAACCGGCCGGCCAGCAAAGACTCTTTCCACGCGTCGCTGGATGCCCAGAACTCCGGCGGCAGCATGACGAACACGAAGTATCCGGTGACGAAAATCCAGGGAAACGACGCGGCGGTGAAGGCTACCAGGTAGTCCCAGCCGTACTGTCCCAGGTTGGACTTCTCGATGTGAAACTCGAAGCCCACGCGGATCATGATGAACGCCAGTCCGGTCAGCGTCAGCACCCGGATCCCGTTGGCCAGAACGTCAGGGAAGTCCCCAAGAATGGCGGGCAATCCCTGCGATAAGCCCAATCCCAGAAACAGGAGGATCGAATAGACCAGGACTGTGCGCATCGATTATCCGTTTATCTCTTGATGGGGCCTCGCCCGAATGTCGCATTGGGCGACAGGGCTGTTCCGACCCTTGAGAACTGTACGACACCCTTTTCTATCGGAAAGGGACTCCGTAAACGCGACCGCGCCGATTGACGCCCTGTGCCGTGCAGCGACGCACTGTTCACAGTCAGTGAGTTCGGTGATACAATCCACGACACTTACAGGGTTTCTGCGCCATAGGAGAGTGCCGACTCACGGCATGGAGGAGCCTCTCGCCGCTTTCAAGCATAGCCCAAGCTGGCACCGACTGCAATGATACCTATTTTGCATCTGATAGCATTATCAGGGAAGGCGTATCTGGGGTCTCTTGCATCTGGGCGTGTAGCTAACACCAGAATGCCGGAAATCCCGGTGCCTTCCCAAGGTTCATTTATAGCCTATAGCCAATTTCCGGCGATACATACCCCTTTCAGCCCCCCCGACCTTGACCAACCGCAGCAAGAGGAGTTGACGGCGGCGGCGCTGTCGTTGTCGGGCATGGCAATCGCCAATCGGTATTGGAAAGTGGTACGGCGGTTTGTGTCGGACCGACTTGGGGTCAGTCTGAGCCGGAGCGATTGCTTAAACTACCAGCATAGACTAGGGTTCGCCTTCAAGCGTCCCAGGAGGCGTCCGCGCCGAGTTGGATTCGGTCGTTACACATATTGTCGATTTGTCAATCCAAGCTCTGTGGCAGCAAGAAAAGATCCATATTGAGGAAACAGCGCATGTCATCAACGAATAACCACAACTCAACTCCGGACTACACCATGGGGTATGGACGGGATTACATCGATTTCCTCCTGCAAGCACCTGAAAATGAAATCAACGTGTTGCTGCAGCCTTTTCTGGCTCCGGGTCAGTGCGTCCTTGACCTGGGCTGCGGACCGGGACATATTTCGATAGCCTTGGCTAGGTCAGTGGTCCCTGGGGAGATGTACGGCGTAGACATGGAGCCGTCGCAGGTGGAATTGGCCCAGCTTCTAGCGGCGGAGCACGGTGTGATTAACGCGACGTTTGAGGTTGCAGACGCTACGCTCATGCCTTACGACGATGGATACTTCGATATAGTCAACTGTTGCGACATCCTGGCCTACATTCCCGACACCGCCGCCGCATTGTCGGAGGCTCGACGGGTGCTGAAGCCGGGCGGCATCTTGCACTGCCGGGAGATGATAATTGGCTCCAGCTTCGTGTTTCCGGAGAACAAGGATCTGAATCGGGGCTGGGAAATATTCTCGGAACTGCTGCAAGCGGACGACGGGCATCCGCAGATTGGCAAAGAACTCCAATTCCATTTGGAAAAGGCCGGATTCACCAACCTGCAAGTGTCCCCCACCTTCGAAACCTACTCAGGATCGGAGAGCGTGGATGCGTTCTACCGGTTGGTCAAGGGTTGGTTCCTGTCGGACGAAATGACGAAGGCAGCGAAGACCTACGGGACCGCGATTGAGGAAGATTTCAACCGGTTGGTCAAATCCCTGGAGGATTGGCGCAATCAACCCGGGGCCATAGCGTCCATCGCCTTCGGCAGGGTCCTGGGCTTCGCCTGAGTGCGCCCGAGGGCATTGACGCGGCCCTCCCCATCAGGAATTGTTGGCGAGCAGTTTGTCGACGGCGTGTTGGAAGCCGCGCTGCTCGACCCGACTCAGGGAACTCAGGAACTGGACTGAAGCCTGCTCCACGGCAAGTTGAACGTCCATGAGCAGTGCCAGCCCGTCGGTGGTGGCGCGCAACTGCACCTCCCGCCGGTCGGTTCGTGAGCGACGCCGGGATAGCAACCCCCTCTGAGTCATCGGGTGCACCAGCCGGCTCACGGTGGGGGGATCCAGCGGGATCAGGCGGGAGATTTCAACGGCGGTGCAGCCGGGATGCGCCGCGCATACGGCCAGCACTCGCATCTCCGCGGAGGAGATCCCGGAGCCGTCCAGCTCCGCTTCCATGCACTTCTCCACCGCGGCCCCCAGATCCCGCACCTTCAGCAGCAGTGAATCCAGCAGATCCGCCGGTCTGAGGTCTTCTCCCTCGGGATAAATTTGTTCCATGGCGCCCTCTATTCGTATTCGCCTCAGTCCGTAAAGACGAACCAACCACTGCGACGCACCCGGTTGAGCTGGTTCCGCTCGGGACGCTGGCCCGACCGTCCGGATCTGGAACAGCACCGCGCGGCGGGCGCAGTCCGCTCCGCCATTAATCGCCGGCGCATGGTTCGCCGGCGAACTCGCGATGATGGCTGACCGCTCGCTTCGCTGCCCCCTGCATAATACCACTCCAGATGACCTGATGTAATTCCAAAACCAATCGTTGATTGGCGTAATCGTTGATTATACTTGATTCTGCTATATAATGATTGGACTTACAATGATCAAGCGATGAATTGCAGTCCTGTTTTCAGTCTGGCCCCGGTGGAAGAAATCACGAATTCCCGCGTCAATTTTGGATTTGGCGACAGTGCAATGAGACCCGCTCCTACAGGACTCCACGGTTGGCTGCGAACCGCTTCCCGGCGGCGCGCCATCGGGGCGGGCGCCATCCTCCTGGCTATCGCGGTCTTTGCCGTCCTTGGCGGGGCCGGCCAGGAAGCCGCCGCCCAAACCACTGATTCCGAGACCCCTCTGGTATTGGCCGTCACCCTTGAGACCCCCAGGGTCCCTGATGACTACGCTAATTCGGCAAAGGTCACGGTCTCCTACCCCCGGGACTCGGGGCATACGGATGAGGTCCGCGTACTCGCCGCTACCGGGCGCGGCACCGATACGGCTACAAGGGGCACCGACTACCAGGGGCTGCCATCCGATGAAACCATTCTTCTCGAAGGGATTCCATTGTCTGGAGTCATTCTTGACCTGGGCCCGCCGAATGAGCTCAACGACGCTGTATGGGAACATACGATAGAGATTCCCATCATTGCGGACAGCGACAGCAGCGAAGGGGAGGAAACATTCACCATTCGACTGGTGAGCGGTACCAGGGTCTTTCCTGACGCCGACGGAAAATTGAACGATGTCGTCGACCTGACCGTAACCATAGTGGACCTGGACCGCAAGGACTCGGACGTTCTCATCGTTAGTCCGGTGGGATATGCCGAGGAAGGGAATGACCTGGTTTTCGAAGTGGAGGTGGACGGAAACGGATACGGCACCGTTGACTACGAGGCGGAGGCCGGCAGCGCCGCCGCCGCCGACTTTACCGCAACCTCCGGCACGTTCACCCTTGACGGCGAGTTCAGCCCAACCGCCCGGATCCGTGTGCCCACGGTGGATGACAGCTTCGTGGAAGGCGCCGAGACGGTGATCCTGAAGTTGACCAACCCCACCGGCGACTTGAAAGTCTCCGGCGTCGATGCCGACGGCAATGCCGTCGCGGAGGTGACGGCAGAGGGAATTATCACCGACAACGAGCCCCCAGTGAAGGCGTATATCACTGACGTGACCGTGACCGAGGGAGGCGAGGCAAAGGTCAAGATCGAAATGGAGCGCCTGCTCAAGAACAATGAATCCGTGGCCTTTGAGTTCGGAACCTGGGCCAGGGATATTGCCCCTTGCCGCGAAGGGGGCAATGACATCACTGCGTCGCAGGATGTTGACTATGAGATTTATCCCCGGGTACGCGAGGGCATGGGGCCGGGACAGAGGGCCAAAGAGTTCAAGCTGCGAACCTTTGATGACCAGATAGACGAACCCGACGAATGCCTGTGGCTGCGAGTCAAGGTCATCCACGGGCTGGACTTCAAAAACCACCCCAATACCCTCCCCCATCAGGTCAGCGCCCTGGATATCTTTGGCGTCGTCCGTTCCAAAGTCACCATCCGGGACAATGATGAGCCGCCGACGATGTACTTCAACGCGCCCGCGGTGTCGGAGCGCGACGACGACCAACCCGTTTCGCTGGACTTTCACGCGAGACTGGACAAACCCAGCGGCAAGACGATTTCCGTTGACTATGCCCCGGGAACCCCGGGCCGCACCGAGGTCCCGGCCCGGGCGGGCTTGGACTTCACCGACTTTGGGACGGGTATGCTGACCATCCCGCCGGGGGCGGTGGCGGCCACCCTGTCAGTAGAAGTTCTGGGCGACTACGACGAGGAGCCCGACGAGGTGGTGCCGGTGCGCTTCAGCGATCCGGTCAATGCCTGCTTCCCCGGCGGCGGATCATGCCCCAGCAGCGACGTCGAAGTCACCGGAATGATTTACAACGACGACGAAGAGCTCCGCGTGTCCATCATGAAGGACCAGCCCTTCGTGCGCGAGGGTGAAACCGCTTTCTTTACCCTGTCCATGTCCCGGCCAATTCCCTACGACGTGACCTTTTCCGCCAATGCCGTCGGCGGCAGCGGCACCGGCGCGGCTACCGCCGGCGCCGATTTCCAACAGACTGCCTTGACCTTCCACGTCCCCCGCGGGCAGACCAGCGCCCGCGCCAGCGTGTCCACCATTTCCGACACGGTGGACGAACCGACAGAGACCTTTAACATCGCGGTCAGCGGCGCCCCGTCCTTCACCGGCGCCACCGCCGCGGAACTGAAGGAACTGTTCGGCTCCGGGTACAGCGAAGGCGACCCGTTTCCCTTGAGCATGAACTCCGGCGTGGGCATCGTGGACGGCCCGGCATTGTCGGTGACGCCGCTGCGGTCCAAGGTGACCGAGGGCGGCGTCTTTGAGTTCGAGGCGAAAGTGCACCCAGTCTCCACCCAGGACGTGACCTTTTCCTGGAAAACCGAAGACGGCGGCGTCAGCACCAGCGACGCGCGGACGGCCAAGGCCGGCAGCGACTACCAGGCCGTCTCCACCCAGACGGTCACCATACCGGCGGGCGAATCCACGGCGCCACTGTTGCTGGTCACGACCCTCCAGGACACCATTGACGAGGACGAGCAGCAGTTCCGGGTGATGGTGACACCGACGGTGACCGGAGCCACCCTCCTCAACGCGGTGACGATAGCCACCATCCGCGACGACGACCCCCGCCCCCGGATGTCCATCGGCGATGCTTCGGCGGTAGAGGGCGCGGACCTGGAATTTCCCGTCACCCTGTCGGAGGCCTCCGAGAAGGACTTCACCGTCTATTGGGTGACCGAAGATGCCACCGCCAGCACGGCGAACCAGGATTACCAGGGAACGCTGGTACGGATGCCCCTCAACTTCGTCAGCGGGGAGACCCGCAAGGTCATCCGGGTGGCTACCGTACCCGACGATGTGCCCGAGGATGACGAGCGGTTCCGCGTCCAGCTGGTTCACGCCGGCGGCGCCACTTTCGCCGACCCCACCGGCGTCGGCACAATCACCAACGACGACGGCATCGGCTTCTTCATCCACGGCGTTAGACGGGTGAACGAGCCAACCAACCGCCGGGCTACCCCGCCGCAGGCTGGCTACATCATCAGTATGTATCCCGCCCAGACGTCGCCGGTCACCATAAACTGGGAGACCAGGGACGTTTCAGCCCGTACTGGCGGCGCGCTGGCGGATGGCGAGCAGGACTATACGCCGGTGCCTCCGACGCCGGTCACCTTCCAGCCTGGGGAGATACAAAAGCAGGTCTCTACCACGGTGCTGTGGGACGGATACAACGAAGCCGACGAGGATTTTGAGGCCGTAATCAGCGGCATCGATTCTGATTTCGTTTTCCTGGAACGCAGCGTCAGAACCACCATTGTGGACACGCAAACCTTTCGCATCTGGGTGGACTCCGTTACCGTCGAGGTCCCCGGCCAGGATCCATATCAGCTGGACCTGGACAGCCCGGGCCCGCTGGTCATCCCAGAGGCGACCGGAGACGCGCCCACCATTGCCAAGGTCAAAGTGCGCCGCACCGACTCATCAGCCTACGACAACAGCTTTCCCGCGAACGCTAACAAGACTCATGCCGAAATCATTGTCTGCTTTGTCACTGAACCGAGTTTTGGTCTTTTCCAGGGTATCTCCGTCGACGCCGGAGTCCACCCGTCGCCGGATAACCCTCCCTGGGCTGACGTGGACGTGTATTTCCAGGAAAAGGGCAGAATTGGGTTCGTCCCGGCCCAGTGCCATACCGCAAACGACGCGGCTGCCCCTTACTGGAAAAACCTGGACGAGGGCGTATATGAAACTACCTACCCGCTGGCCATCGTTGCCGACTCGCGCCCGGAAACCAACGAGACCTTCATTGTGTGGAACCGAGCTCAACCGTACGGGGTGGGCGAGTGGAGGTTTGACGATGAGTCCGAGCGGGGCCCGGCGAAGACCTTCACCATCCTGGACGACGACAAGCCTTACGCTTACATCAGCGACGCCAAGTTCCGAGAGAAGGACGGGAAAGCCACCATCACCGTCAAGCTGCACAAGCCGCCGACGACAGACGAAACGGTGACCATTGCCATTGAGGACGGGACCACCACCGCCTTCCAGGATTACCTGCCCGGCAGCCAACCGCTGCACAGCCGCATCGTGTCCATTTCGCGAGGATCGGACAGCAGCAGCATCGATATTCCCCTGGTGCAGGACGGCCTGGTCGAAGGGGATGAACACTTTACCGTCACGCTGGTGGACTCTTCAGATGACATCAACATCGACCCTCGCCGCAGCGTGGCTACTATCACCATTGAAAACAGCGATCACAGCGCGTCGGAACTCCTGATTCCCGACGTCGTGGTGGACGAAGGCAAGAAGGCCCAGGTGGAGTTCCAGGTGGTCAGCCCGCTCCCGGACCAGACCAATGAACATATCCGCGTTCTGTGGACGGAAGCGACGCCGCAGTCGGGCGCGGCGGCAACGCCAATGGACGACTACCAGCCACTGACGGCGCAGGATCAGGAAAATGGCCGCGATTACAAGCGCAGCGACATCCGGGGGCATTTCCCGCGCATCACCGTTCGGATTCCCACCACCGACGACTCGGTTTACGAGGGTGACGAGGACTTCGGAATCGCCGTCGCCTCGCGCCCGACCGACTTCCGCAACCCCACGCTTCCTTTGGAGTACCATGGCTATATGGTTGACTCCACCACGGGACGCTTGCCCCTGGTCGCCATCCGCGACAACGACCAGCCCGATCTGTCCATTGCCCCGATTGACGACAGCCATACCGTGCAGGGCAAGCCCTTTACGCTGCCCGCCGTTCCCGTCGCAACCGGCGGCATCGGCGCGGTGACCTGGTCGGTGGAAGGATTGGACGGGGCCGTCTTCAGCGTCGATCCCGACACCGGCGTGTTGTCCCTGCCGGCGCTGGAATACGACGACCCGCAAGACCACAACCAGGACAACGTCTATGTCGCGACCCTTCGCGCCACCGACGAGGACGGCAACACCGCCACGCAGACCGCGCGGGTCGACGTCAACAAGCTGGAACTGATCTTTTCCAAGAATCCGGTCACAGTGGGCGAACCCAGTGCCGCCAGCAACTACGCCGTCCGCATCGAGCACCCGCCCGGCGGGACAATGACGGTCCATCTCACACTGGACGGCGACACGGACGCCCTGAAGCTGGACAAGACTTCGCTGACCTTCAATGACGACAACTATATGCTCGAGCAGACCGTGAAGGTCACTCCCGTGAACGATGACCTGGACAACCCGGACGACCGGCGCGACGCGACCATTATCCACACCGCCAGCGGAAGCGGATTCACTCGCGCCGCGCAGTTCCCCCTTCCCGTGCTAATCACCGACGACGATACCCGCGGCATCAAGGTTTCAGAGGTCGCGCTGACCGTGGTGCAGGTCAGCGACCCGAATTTCCCGGGCAGCGTGCAAACCTACGAAGTCTCCCTGAATTCCCAGCCCGATGGCGGGGACGTGACCGTCACCCTGGGCCAAACCCCCTCCGGCTCGTTGCGAGTGGAAAAAGAGGGTACCGACAAGAGATTCCTGGTCTTTACCCCAGCCAACTGGGATATCCCACAAACCGTGAGCGTCCGCGCATTGAACCGCGACAACAAGTCGGTGACCATCACCCATACGCCCGTGGGCGCGGACTATACCGACCTGACTGACACTCCGGAAGTCGCGGTGACCATCACCGACGGCGTCTTTAAAACCCTGCAAGTAACTGTTGGCCCGGTAACGGAAGGCGGCAGCGTGACCGTGACCGTCGCCCGCCCCAAGCCCAGAAGCAACATCACAGAATTTTATTGGCGGACCAAAGGCGGCTATGGCAGCGCGCCGGCTTCCAGCCAGGACTACACCCCGCGTCCCAACACGGCTGTCGATAGTAAAATTTTAACTCAACGAGGCCATGATTATGTGGAAATTTTATTCATTGACTTTCTCACCGACGAAGAGGTTGCGGTGCTGGACCCATCCGAAATCAAGGCTGAGCCGGAGGGTGTAGAAGGAGAGCTTCTTCAGGGTTATGATACTGTCGAGCGCCACTATTATGAGCGGTCCTTTACGGTGCAGACCACGGAGGACCAGATTGACGAGCAAGACGAATCTTTCGAATTGGACATTTACACGTTCGATCTTAGCCGTTCCGGAATAACTCATATCAACATCCCCGCGGTCGTAACCATTACCGACGACGACAACGCGGTGGTGTCCATCAGCGACGCCACTGCCGCCGAGGGGGAGAAGGTCCAGTTCACCGTTGCGGTGAGCGGCCCGGTGTCCCAGTACACCGAGACCACGGTTGACGGCGTGACCACGGTCACCGAATCCGCCGGGGACATCACCCTAAAGGCCAACACCGGCGACGACTTTACCGTTGCGGCGGTTTCCCGCGCCCGGGCCGGCGTGGACTACACCGCAGTGACGCCGCCGCAAACGGTAACCATTCCGGCCGGCAAGACCAGCGCCACTTTCGAGGTTGAGGCCCTGCGGGACATGGTGCGCGAGGAGCCGGAAACTTTTTTGGTGGAGCTGTCGGAGCTCGCCCCGTCCAACGCCGTTTTTGCGCTGCGGGGCGACCGCGCCCAGGGTACCATTACCAACACCTGGCACCTGGGGGATTTCATCATCACCGGGCTGGCCGACGCCACGGTGTATGAAGACACGGACTGGCAGTCGGATACCCCCGGCATCGAAGGCGAGCCGGTGGACAGCGTGGCCGACATCGTGTGGAGCATCGCCGGGGGAGCCGACGCGGCCCGGTTCACCATTGACGCCGGCACGGGCGTACTGTCCTTGCCGGGTCAGGACTACGCCAACCCGGCAGACCAGGACCAGGACAACCGCTACGAGGTCACCATCCGGGCCACCGACAAAGAGAATAACTTCGCTGATGGGTCTTTGAGCGTTGCCATAATCGCCAGAATCCCCGCCAGCCTCTCCGCCAGCCCCACCGGCGTGGGGGAGGAGGACGGGGCCACCGAGGTCACGGTCAC
>JAPPCX010000021.1 GCA_028875655.1 Chloroflexota bacterium
ACGTCATCCAGCGCGTCGCCAAAGCCGGCTTCCGCCTCTCCACCTTCATGCGCCTCCGCCGATACCTCGACGACACCATACGTCAGGGCGACGTCCCCGAGCCTGAGTGCATCGTCCTCGACCTGCTGCCCTGGGCCGGCAAAGACCGCTACCGCGCATTCTTCCGCTGGGACCTGCCCACCCCGGCGCGCTAGCCATGCCCTCAACCCATCACTCCTGCGCAAGCGTATCAGGGAGGCGTAAACATGCCTGAAACTGCCGAAGTAGTCGTGATTGGCGCCGGCGTCGTCGGCTGCTCGGTCGCCTATTATCTGGCCCGGGAAGGCGTCAGCGTGACGCTCCTGGAGCGGGAAGCCATTGGCAGCGGGGCCTCGGCTCACGCCACCGGCTCCCTCAGCCTGCTGGGAGCCGAGTTCTCCCTCGGCGCATCCTTCCAACTCGCCCGGGCCTCCTACGCCGAATTTCCGCAGATCGTGCCCGAACTGGAATCCGCCACCGGCATGGACCTGCTCTACCAGCGCCGTCCCTCTCTCCGGCTGGCCCTGGACGACGAGGAGGCCGATCTGATCAAGAGTCTCATGGTCTGGCAGCAGCCCCACGTCAGTATGCGCTGGATCGATGCCCGGGAAATCCACGCCATCGAACCGCGCCTCTCGTCCTCCATCATCGGCGGAGTGTATGAGGAAGAGTCCGCCCAGCTGGACAGCTACCGCCTCAACCTGGCGCTGGCCCGGGGCGCGGAACTCCAGGGCGCAAGCATTCTCAACCGGCAAGTGACCGGCCTCGTCGCCAATGGTTCCACCACTTCCGGCGTCAGGACCGCCTCCGGCGACCTGCACTCAGGCGCGGTGGTGGTGGCCGCCGGAACCTGGAGCCGGGCCTTCACCCCCTGGCTGGATTTCCCCGTTCCCGTTCGCCCCATGAAAGGAGAGCGCCTTTTGCTCAACTACCCCGGCGAACCCCTGCCGGCGCTGATCAGCTCGCCCAAGCGCGGCCACATGATCAGCCGGCTGGACGGCCTCACCAGCGTCGGCAGCACCGGCGGCCGGGATTACGACCGGAAAGAGCTGTTCCTGGGCGAGGATTTCGACCGCCAGCCCACCGAAACCGCCCGCCTGGAACTACTCCGGCGCGCCATCGACGTGTTTCCCGACCTGGAGCGCGCCGAACTGGTCCAGCAGCTTGCCGGTTCCCGCCCCTTGAGTCCAGACAGCAAGCCCATCATCGGCCCGGTCCCCGGTCAAGATGGCGTGTTCCTCGCCACCGGCCACACCACCAAGGGCATCCACCTGGGGCCGATCACGGGCCGCATCATCGCCGACTACATCTGCCGCGGCTCAACCCGGGTCGTCTCCGATATGAGCGAGTTCCTCCCCGACCGCTTCGCGGATTTCGCCGACGCCGACTTCCTCACCGACGTCCCATCAGTGGAAGAATAACCCCTGGTTTCAGAACCCCTTCCAGCCCGGCAGCGCCGCCGCCTGTCGCACCCACTCCGCCAGTTGCTCCTCGTCCAGTTCGCCCTCGTAAATATCGACCCAGCGCGAATCGGGGTCTTTGCCCGCGCCGGGCGGGACCGGGTCCAGCGACGCGCCGCTGAGGAACGTCACCTTCACGTACCGGGTGAAGACGTGGTAGCTCGCGAACCAGCCCTCGCCCTCGACTCCGTACCAGGGCGAGTTCCACCGCACCGCCTTGCGCACGTCGGGCACGGTGCGCACGATGAGATCGTCCAGGCGCCGCCCCACGTCGCTCTTCCAGCCCGGCATGGCCGCGATGTACGCCTGCACGGGAGCGTCCCCGTCGGCCTTGGCGATTTGCGGGTTGCCGCCGGAAAGGAGCCGTACCTCGCCGCCGGCCGACGGCTCCGTCGCTTTGGTGGGTTTCCTGGACCTTTTGACGGGCATTGCCTTCACCCCTTGCGCGCTTCACGCAGGACGCACGGTACACCCCGGCGAACGGCGCCGCAACCGGCCAATCCTGCTCACGCGCGCTCACTTTGCGTAACCTGTCATTGCGAGGAGCGTAGCGATGTGGCAATCCCTTTACAACGGCGGCCGGCGTTAATGCGCGCCGGATTCGGACGAACTCAGCGGAGTCCGAGAAGTGGGAAACAATGCCGTGTAACCGTCGCCGCCGCAGCGCGGACATCGGAAAGGCTCGCCGTCGGTGGCGAAGAACCAGTTCACGGTAGCCTCCCGGCAGTGCGGGCACCGACCTTCCCAGCGACAGTACCCGCCCGGCAGGTGCTTCAACCGTGTGAGGACCAGCGGACGGCCGCGCCCGCCTTGCCGGCAATGCGCGTCGGGTTCTACCGGCGCCGACGTGCAGCACACGGCGCACGGGTTGTCGGGTCTCCAGTCCCCGGTTTCCACCGTACTGCCGCAATGCGGGCATGGAAATCGCCATAGAGGCGAGGGTAGGTCGGTCATGTTCTGCTCCTCCTCGCCCTCACTAGCCGGAACAACCGAACCGGCCCCGGTGAAACGCTCGCGGCATAGTACCGCACGCCGTCTATGACGGGAGTATGTTTTTGCTCTTTTTTTATGTAAATTTCTGTATAATCCGATGTGCCGCCAGGTTGGCGGCATCCGTCCGCGCACGGGACGCAGGTGGATGAGACAGGCATGGCCCAACCAGATCAACGCGACCGGGAGATTGCAGCGCTTCGGGAACGCCTTTCGCTGCTGAGCGAGGCAAGTCTGCGCATCAATGAGAGCCTGGACGTCGACGCCGTGATGCAGGGCGTCCTGGACTCGGCCTGCTCGCTCACGGGCGCCCGGTACGGCGTGATGGCCCTGCTCGGTCAAGGCGGGCAGGTGCAGGACTTCCTTACGTCCGGGATGACCGCCGCGGAATCCGAACGGCTTTGCACGATGCCGGACGCAAGTCGGCTTTTCGAGTACCTGACCGGGATCTCCGAGCCGTTGCGGATTCCCGACCTGGTGGACCGGGCCCGGTCCTTGGGCCTGGCCGAATTTCAGCCGCCCTTGCCGGCCGACCACCCGGTTCCGTTCCTGGCGTCGCCGGTGTTCCACCGGGACCGGCAGCTGGGCAACATCTTCCTGGCCGACAAGGACGGCGGCGCAGAGTTTTCCCGGACCGATGAGGACACCCTGGTCATGTTCGCCTCCCAGGCGGCGCTGGTCATCGCCAACGTCCGCACCCACCGGGACGAGCAGCGAGCCCGCAACGACCTGGAAACCCTGGTCAACACCTCGCCGGTGGGCGTGGTCGTGTTCGACGCCCGCACCGGCGCGCCGGTATCCTTCAACCGCGAGGCCATGCGCATCGTGGACAGCCTACTGGAGCCGGAACAGTCGCCCGAAGACCTGCTGGGCGTGATCACCTGCGTACGCGCGGACGGGCGCGAACTCTCGCTCCTGGATCTGCCCATGTCCGAACTGCTGAGCGCCGGGGAAACCGTCCGCGCCGAGGAGGTGACGCTGCGCGTCGCCGATGGACGCAGCATTCGCGTCCTGATCAACGCCACGCCCATTCACGCCGAGGCCGGTACGCTGGCGTCATTCGTCGTCACCATGCAGGACATGACACCGCTGGAGGATCTGGAAAAGCTGCGGGCCGAGTTTCTCGCCATGGTGAGCCACGAGCTCAGCACTCCCCTGGCCTCCGTCAAGGGCGCGGTCACCACCCTGCTGGAATCCGCGCCCGAACTGGACCCCGTTGAGATGACCCAGTTCTTCCGCATCATCCGGGACCAGTCGGACCACATGCGCTATCTGATCAGCGGCCTGCTGGACGTGGCACGCATCGAGACGGGCGCGCTTCCGGTTGACCCGGAACCCTCGGACTTGAACGCGCTGGTGGACGAGGCCCGCCGCCAGTTCTTTGGCAGGGGCATGGACAACCTGCAACTGGACCTGGAGCCGAACCTGCCCCTGGTCATGGCGGACAAGCGGCGCATCGTCCAGGTAATTGGCAACCTGCTCTCCAACGCGGCCGGCTCCTCGCCGTCCGGCGCGATGATCCTGGTTGCCGCCGGCCGGGAAGGGGTCCACGTCGAGGTCTCCATTACCGATCACGGCCGGGGAATACCGGCCAACCGGCTGCCGCTGCTGTTTCGCAAGTTCTCCTGGGCCCAGGCCGCGGACGCGGGGTACGACGTAGATGGATATGGAGCCGATGGATACGGAATTGGCGGGTCCGGCCTGGGACTCGCCATCTGCAAGGGCATCGTGGAGGCCCACGGGGGCCGCATCTGGGCCGAGAGCGACGGCCCGGGCCTGGGAGCCAGGTTCACCTTTACGCTACCGACGGTGGAGGAGACCGCAACCGCCGCTCCGTCTTTGCCCGCCCCACGGACGCCGGCGACGGCCTCGGGGCCCGTCCGGGTGTTGGCCGTGGACGACGACCCGCAGGCCCTGAGGTACGTTCGCGACGTGCTCACCAAGGCTGGCTACGCCCCCATTGCCACCGGCGACCCTGCCGACGTACTCCGCCTGATGGAAGAGGAGAAGCCCCACCTGGTCCTGCTGGACCTGATGTTGCCCGGCACCGACGGCGTCACCCTCATGCACGACATCCACCGGACCTCGGACGTGCCGGTCATTTTCCTTTCGGTGTACGGCCAGGACGACGTCATCGCGCGCGCTTTCGACATGGGGGCCACCGACTACGTGGTCAAGCCCTTCTCACCGACGGAACTGGCCGCCCGGATCCGGGCGGCGCTGCGGACGCGAGTGGAACCCTACCAGGCGGAGGCATCCGGACCCTTCGCGGCGGACGACCTGACCATCGACTTCGCCCAACGTCGCGTCACGCTGGCCGACGAAACCGTGCACTTGACTCCCACGGAGTACGCGGTGCTCTACGAGCTGGCGGTCAACGCCCCTCGCGTGCTGACCCACAGCCTGCTGCTGCAGCGCGTGTGGGGGCCGGAGCGGGCGGGCGAAGCTTGGATGGTACGGGACGTGGTGAAGCGGCTCCGCCGGAAATTCGGCGACCCGGCCGACAATCCGAAGTACATCATCACCGAGCCCCGGGTCGGCTACCGCATGGAGGTCGGCTTCGCGGATTAACTCTCGTCAAAAATTATTCATACATAAAGCCCATGATTTATTGCTCCATTTATAGAAATAAACTGTATAGCCTCGCCCCGTTTGGCCTTTTACGGCCCAGGCGCAGGGCGAGAGTCGTGCGCCGAGGTCGGGCCAAGCGCAGTCATATCGACAGACTCAGCAGTCTGACGGGCGAGATACCAGCACAACACAAAGTCCGGCGCGGTCCCGATGCGGGCCTGCGTCGGACTTCGCTACTGCCTAGGAGCGGTTTGCTCCGCTATTGCACAATCCTGCTGGATTATGGGGAAGTGGTGGGCCTAAGCGTACCGAACTGCGAACTTTCCGGTGGGAGGTGATCCTGTAGAGAGGATAGACCGTATCAGGGCTGATGACAAGGCGGGCACGGCCCCCCAAATCCACCACCTAATGGGAGAAAAATGGTTTTGGGGCTCCTTGATTGGGCCGGTTGGGGCATCGGCTGACGGCTGACAGGTTGGCAGTGGGTTGGCGTGGCAGGAGTAGGCGCTGGAAGGGGATATTGGGGCGTTGGCCGGCGACGCCAGGGCGAGGTCTATGCCAACCGGTCCTGGAGAAGGGCGCAGTGTCCCTACGGCGGGAGTCCCCGTCGCTTGTGCCCGTCGGTAGTGGCGCAGACCGTCCCAGGTCAGGGTGGGCCGTGGGCCAGCGCCCCTATTCTCCGGTGCGCTCCCGCCAGCAGCGGGAAGGATGGATGGCCCCTTGCCAGCCGGATCAGCAGCTTCCTGGCGTGGCAGACCACCGGTCCGGCCAGATTGATCAGAGCAAAGCGCACCGCCTTGAGCCGCTTGTTCACCCACTGACCGCCCAGGGCCAACTGCTTGACCGCCGAGTTCAGGTTGAACGCCAGCGCCGCTATCGCCCACCAGGCCGCGTTGGCCCCGAACTGTCCCGACGGCAGCCTCCCGCCAGCCAAGTCCTCCTTCAGCACACCATGCACCTCCTCGCCCTTCCCGCATCTCTCCCGGTACCACCGCACCACCTCATCTCCCGGTAGCTCCCGGTTAGTCACTATCCCCCGGATCTTGTACCAGCCCCGGTCCGGCATCTCCATCGCCGGAACCGACAACTCCAGGTCATCCTCCATGCCCGGCAGCGGCGGCCGCCTCAGCGGCTCCCGGACCGCTATGAAACGGTAGTCGGGATCATTCTTGGAATAAGCCAATCTATCGGGCACGAAGTCCACCTCGGCCCACTCCTGTTCCGTCTCCACCGCCAACTCCCCCACCATCCGGGGCAACCGGCGCCACTGGCTCTCCTCCACTTCGGCTGCCGCACGCTTGAACCCCTCCGTGACGTCCGCCCCCACCGCAAATTCGATCACTCCGAACCGCTCATCCCTCCCCTCGGCGCAGTACCGCAACAACTCAACTTGGTACCCCGCCGTGTCCGACCGCAGCATCACCTTCACCACGCCCTCCGGCAGATGGGCCAGCGACTCCCGCAGCACCCGCAGTTGCTCGAACCCCGCTGGCACGTTGCCGTCCCGGAACTCCGAATGGACCACCAGGTCCGCCTCGGCCCAGTAGGTGACCATCGGCTGGTAGGCCTTGTAGCCCTGGTAGCAGTACAGCGCCTCCTGCTTGTAGGTCTCGATCAGCGTCGCGTCCATGTCCAGCGTCGCCTGCTCCTGCTCCAGGTGGTCCCGCACGAAGCTCATCATCTCGGCGTTGACCTTCCCCAGCCCGCGCAGCGCGCCGTTGGGCGCGGGTATGAACGCCGTATGGGGCTGCCTGGCCTCCTCCTGAACCGGGTCGTGGAACCGGCCCAGGTACCGGAACACCGCCGACGGAGACGGGACGCTGCGGCGCCGCCCGCCCCGCCACCGGCTGCCCTCCTCCCTGCGCTCACAAGCCCGCTGCCGGTGCGTCTCCACCCGGCCCAACATCCGGCCCAGACCCTCGTCCCCTTCCAGCACCCGGAGGTCGTCCACTCCTTCTCCACCGGCCAGATTCAGCAGCACCAGCGCGGTGACCATCTGCCGGTCCGTCCATCCCTGTCCGCCCTCCTTGACCTTCACGTAGCGCCGGATCGACTCGCCCAGCCCCATCGCATCGGCCATTTCCAGATAGACCGCCAACCCCGACAGCCCCGTCATGCCCCCAGCGCGATGCTCCGTCCCATACTGGAATGGCAGGAATCCCTGTTGCATAATGACTGCACCTCGTTGGTGATGGTTGTGTTTGTCCCGTAACCATCATAGCCAGCTTTGCCCCTGGCTCCAACGAGGTCTTTTTCTCCCATTAGGTGGTGGATTTGGGGGCCGTTTATCGCCGTGCCCGTCTTCATGCCCTTGTCCAATCTTTCCGGCCGGCCGGGGCTTCGGGGCAACCAGCGCGCGGGAATTGGTCCCGGGCCACAACGACCTTTGCGGATGGCGATTGCAATTTCCTCTTTGCCCAGCAACCGAAACGTCGCCATTGCTCCAGTTGCTGGTCGCCGGCCTGTGCAGGCAAGGCGAATGCACTCGGGTAGAGGCTGGCAAAGGTTGAGCGCAACCTCAGTGTTGACGGCATCCGTGCCGGCGGTGTAAAATCTTGGCTGAGATACACAGTATCAATAACGTATCACGAAACGCAGCCTTTGCGTTGCCAGCCTGGAATTCGTCAAGATGTGCTGACACTGGGGTGTAACCTATCGCCACTTTATCGAATGTCTTGGTACTGGCTACCGCCAACCGGGCGCTAACGATAACTGAGCAGTCTCCGCACACGCCGTGCAATTGAGATGAACCTGAACGGAGTAATAGCTACTTTAGCCAGAGGTCAGGACCGGGGTTTGCCGGTCCCTGAAGCATCTGCCGTATTGGGCTTGAATTTGGCCCATACCTACCCCTCTAAGCCCCCCCTGAAAGGGGTATGTAAAGGGTATTCAGGGGGGCACGTGGCAGGTAATTTCCAGTTCAGGCTTGGGTTCCGGCCAGGGTTCGGGCAGCAGCCAGACCTTGGTCCAGAGCCTGCCCCGGAGCATCAATCGCCGGAGACAGTTGACGCCTTTGCGGAATACGCTGACGGTGCGCGCCGGACGGCTGCGGGAGTGGCGATGATTGGGAGCCAGGGCCTTGGGCGGCTTTCTGAGGTTGCCTGGGGCGATGCCACGTTCCTGGGCGTCCTCGACCCTGGTGCCGTAGGCCAGTACCAGCAGGGTGGCCACCGAGAGTACCAGCCAGTGTCGGGAGACGCGGGTTGGGTCGGTGCGCCGGGTCTTGTCCCACTTCCAGCCGAGGCTCTTGAGGGCCTTGAAGCCCAACTCGATCCAGAAGCGCAGGGCATACCAACTGGGTCCCACCTTATCGGGCGCCAGGTCGGTGAGGATGACCCAAGGTTCTTCCTGCTCGACGTACCAGACCACCAGCAGGGTGCATTGGCGTTTGGCCTTGGGGGTGCTGAAAGCGGTGCCCTGGCCGATCCAGGCGGTGTCGGGGCGGGAAACAAAGGCGCGGGCGGGCAGGCGTTTGCCGCCGTCGGCGCAGAAGGTGATGCTCTTGGCGTAGCGCATACAGGGGTGCCAGCCCTGGGCGCATATCTGTTTCCACAGCTTGGGGCTGGCTATGCCCCGGTCGCAGAGCACGATGACGGTCATTTCCTCTGGAACCGCCGGAGCCAGGGCTTGCAGCAGTTCCACGATGGGGTCCATCCAGGAGCCTTTCTGAGTGGCGGGGTGGATGCGCCAGGCCACGGGTATGGCGCAACTGCGGTACACCACGCTGATGACGATGGCGGTGGTCCGGTCTCCCTTGAGCGTGGGGTCGATGGCCAGGGCCAACGGTCCGGAGTGCCACCAGGCCAGGACCCATTTGAGCAGTGGCGCGAAGCAGAGGCTTACGTCCAGTTGGGTCTGGCAGGGCCGCGCCCGGTCGCTGCCGTCGTAGAGCCACTGGCGAATGTACTGGCGGAAGCGGTTCCAGTTGCCGCCGCCGGTGGAGAGGGCGGAGGCTACAGCGTTCTGACAGGCGCTGCCGGCCAGGATCGCCCCGTACACCCAGAGCACCAAGCCAGTCAATTGTGGCTGAGAGAGGTGAGGTAAATGCGTTTCAATAGATTTCTGAATCTGGTAGGTTTCTCGGGGAAGGCGCATGAGGGGTCTCCTGCATCTGGGCGTGTAGCTAACACCAGAATGCCGGATTCCCCGGTGCCTTCCCAAGGTTCATTCAGGGCCAATTTGAGCAGTTACATACCCCTTTCAGCCCCCCCCCCCCGACCTTTCCGAGGGCAGACCCGCTTGTAGGCAGTCCAGCCCTTCAAATCAGAGCGTCCTATGCTACAGCGGTCATGTCCAGACAGTGTTGACTGTCGCGGGCATGGCCGCTTTTCGCGTGCGCCGGTATTGCCGCCGGCCGCAGCACTTGCCTGATGCCGCAGGACTCCTTTTATACCCTGCCGTCCGGCACGGAGACGAGCTAGTGTAAGCAAACCCACACCCGCCTATGGCACGAAACTTCGAGAGGCCAACCCCACCGAAATTTCGAGAACGGAGAACAAAGGAACCCAATGCACACACTGAACTTGAGAACCGGCCAACTGAAAATCTATGGCGGCATCCTGGCTATCGTCGCCTTGGTCGTGGCCGCTTTGGTGCTGACCTTGACGAGCGGTGCCCAAGCGCAAAGCCCGCCCAACCCCTACGGCGACCCACGCCCGTGCGGTCTCGGGCCTGACACCAGGGAATTCGAAATGCCCGAGCCCCACGAGAAGACCTCGGGCCACTACGCCCTCTTCGACGCTTACTGGGAGAAGACGGAACCAGACCAAGCGGAAACCCCAGGCTTGGGGGATGAACAAGCGAACACCGGCTTGCTGCACACCAACGAGTGTCCGCCGCTGGTGACGAATACGACCGAGACGCAGGGCCTCGACACCGTGGCGGTCACCAAACTGACCGAATCTCGCGTTGACATCGATGAGCTGATAGTCCATGTGGAGGACTCGCGTCAGGTGACTGTGGTGCAGGGCGACCCGGACGATCTCAGCACCCACCATTTGCGTTTGGACCAGTACGAAGAGGTTGGCGACTACGTAGATGCTGGCGATCGGGTCTGGTGGCTGCGGCTGGACGACCCGGACCTCGGCGGGGACCAGAAATCCGACCTCGCCCTCGGTTTCTCGACGAAGCGCTTCGACGAGAAGTACTGGACGGGAGTCCACTACGAGTTCAGGCTTGAGCGCAACCCCGGCATTGACCCGGGCGAGCATCCTCACCTCCTCGCTTATCGAGCACGCCAGACGAGTCTGCCCGGAGCGAAGTTGGTCTGGAACAGCGCTAAGGTCGGCGTCACACCCGTGGTGATAGCGCCCGGCGTACTCATCGACGACCTACAGTGGGTCTTCACCAAGGCCGGAACCTACGAAATATATGTCCAGCCTGTGGGGTACGTGCGGCAACATAATCCTCACAAACGTGATGAAGAGGGTTACGATGTGAACTGGAAGGCGATAAGCGCAAACGCCACCGAACCCGGCGAGGTGAAGAAGTACGTCATCCACGTGGGGCCTCTTGCCGAGGTGGAGCCGCCCCAGTTCGGCGTTATCCGTAGCGTGCCGGAAAACTCCGCCGCCGGGACCAACGTCGGCGACCCGGTCCTGGCCTTCTCGGAAGCGAGTGACCTGGAGTACAGCCTCTCCGGCGACGGCCACGAGAACTTCGCCGTAGCATCCACTACCGAAGCCGATCCCTACTCCGTCCAGATCAAGGTGGCCGAGGGCTCCAGCTTGGACTACGAGACCGAGGCCACCTACGACCTCACCTTAGGGGTGACAAACAAGATCGACCACGAGAGCAATCCCGACTCCACCATAGACGACACCCTGTTGGTCAGGATTGCCCTGGAAGACGTGCCCACCAGCGCAGTTATCCAGGCGGACAAGCTCAACCCGGTGGTAGGCGAGACAGTGACCCTCACCGCTACGGTGACGGACTTCGGCGAAGGGTATGAGGTGATCTATCACTTCGTCGACTCTGAAAGTATTTCCGCAGGGTCGGCAAGCCACACCATCCAGCGCACCATACCAACGACGGAGACGGTGGAATTTTATGCTACTTACGTGATTCCGGACGGTACGGAAAACGCGCCTATCCATCGGCTTGATGCAGAACCCGTCACCGTTACTTGGCGCAGCCAGTAGCATCGGATGATGGTTGCTGTGGGCCTCAAGCTGGTTTCGCTGTGTCTATTGGCAGCGCTGGTCGTCATCGCGACCGGCGCTGCTAAGCCCGCGTTTGCTTCGCCCCCGCCGGCGAGCGACGTCAGCCTGGATAGCCTGCCGATACCACGTCTAAGTGGCAATGCCTGGTGGACGGTCATTGTGCGCAACGATCCAGTCCCCGGTCACCCGACTGCGCCAGCGTATGACGTGGTCGTTCGCATTACCGCCACGGCCAATGGTCAGGAGTATCAGCAACACTCAGCTACAGACGAACCCTCACTCGGGCGCTGGGAAGGCGACTCTGGGGAGTGGACCATTCCTGTGATACAAGTGGGTGAGAGCGCTGAATTGATCATTAGACCCGAAGCATTTTTTCCCAGATTCGACCAGGATACTCCAGTTCGACTGCACGCTGTATTGGTTGAACCTCGTTATCCCACCAGATTGGCAGGCGAGCAACGGAGTATTGAAACCGAGGGTTGGTATGTGAGACTAGCAAGTGGTCAGTTTCGTTGGCCAGGTGTAGATGCATCCGTGGGTGTTTACAGCACTAACCTTATTCCAGCGTTGGGTACGCAGACTACGTTTAATGTCCACTCAGTTAATGAATTTTATGAATACGGAGACAGACTCTTAGTAAGTACAAGATTCAAGAGCCTTAAACAATGGGATGTGCAGATCAAGATAGATCTTTCGCAGGGTTTGTCCTTCCCTGCCGGATTGACTCCGCCAGTCGGCACGTCCTTTGACGTTGAAAGCAATATCTGGAGTGTGGGGATCCTCAGTGGATTGAGCGGCCCTGCATCCATCAAAGCTTGGTCGATTCCGGTCAATGTCACCGGGGTTGACATCCCCTTGGAGCATCGCTGCCTGACGGCGACGGTGGTGGGCGCCACACCCGCCTTTGAGTTGGACCAGCAGGTGCGGTTAAACGACGTCGTCACGTTCTGCCTTGGCAAACGGGTGGTAAGCAAAGGCGCGATCACTCTGTTCGACTTCTTTCCCTGCGTCGGCGTCACGTCTAGGCCCTGCACCGGCACGGACACGCTGGAACTGATTGCGACGCTGCAATCACCGACGAGATTTTTGCAGCCCGAAGACCTCGTTCTCCCCGTCGGTCCTGATGATAGGATAACTCGCGGCGGCGTGACAGTCTGGTCAACAAGAGGACAATTAGCACTGAAAAATTCCCAAACTCGCCTTCCCAGTAGCGTGTGGAGCGCTCCATTCGAAGACCTGACCGTGACCGGATCCGATGGCCTGAACCCGCCGGGCTCACTTACCATGAACTTCCTCAACAACGAGGGGCAGACCTTACTTAGCGTAGTGACGAACGACACTATCACGGAAACCGCAGACCTCATCACCACTGGCTACGAATACCCGGTTGAACTGGTCTTCGAGACTATGGGCACCTACGTTTTGACCATGGACATCAGGGGCACGCACGACACCGCCGGCCAACTCACCGACACCGGCGTCTACACTTTCCACGTAGGTCCGGTAGCAGAGCTGGCGGTGATGGACGGCGGGACCGCGAGCCCGCTGGCGGCGGGACAGGCGGCCTACACCATCCACGCGGCCAACAACGGGCCGGACGCGGCCTCGGCCGCGCTGGTAACCCTGAGCGGCGTGCCCGAAGGTTCGAACTCCATCCTTACCGATGGAACGTACCGGGAAACGTCCTGCGCCGGCGGCCTCTGCGAGGCGGAATGGGTACTGGGCAAGCAGCCGATCTCTGATCCCCGGCCCGCCCGGGGGCAGACCGAGTATCCCACGCTGACCCTCATCGCACCGGCCGGCGTTGACGCGCCGGATATCACAGCCACCATCGCCAACACCGAGGACTACTCGGTGGTCATCGACGGCGTGACCCACAGCACGCACTACTACGACTACATCGATGACAACAACACGGCAACGATCACGGCCCAGCCGGGAACGGGCGAGGGAGCGCCGGGCACGCCGAAGGGACTGCGGGTGCAGTACTACCCGTCGCCGCCCACCGGCCTGGTGTGGTGGGACCCGGTGGAGACGCTGAACGGCTGGCCGGTGAGCCACTACGAGGTGTGGCAGAGCG
>JAPPCX010000047.1 GCA_028875655.1 Chloroflexota bacterium
ATCTCCATGTGGGGATGATACCATCTCCGCATAGTTTGTGTGAACAGGCCCTAATTCTCCGTCCAATCGTTTAATTGGAGAAACGGGGGATTTCTTGGAGATACTGAGCAGCTTCGCACAGAGACCCGGTGTGGCTGGTGGGGTAGTTCACGATGCCCGCATCGCTGCAATCTGCGTTGCTAACGATGTTGACACGCTGCTCACTCGCGACCGCGACTTTTCGCTCTTCCCTGAACTATGGACGCGCGACCCCTTTAGGTCTATGTAGCCGGAATCGCCTGCGCTATGAACCGGCGGAGGATGGCTACGGCTGCACCGGAGTCAATGTCGCCCCGACTGGGTGGTGCGCTTGGGTCAGCCTGGCGTAGCTCGGTTTCGGCGGCTTGGGAGGTGTACGACTCGTCAACGGTGAGCACGGGGATGTCGGCGGCGCGTTCCAGCGCGCGGACCAGCGACTGGATTTTGCGGGCCTGCTCGCCGGCGCGTCCCTGGGCGTCGTAAGGGATGCCGACGATGATGGCGACGACGTCGCGGCTACTGGCGGCGTCCAGGATGGCGGCGACGTCGGCGCGGCGGTTGCGTCGCTGGATGTATCCGGCGGGCAGGATCAGCGAGCCGGGCGGCATGCTGACGGCCAACCCGATTCGGCGGTCGCCGACATCGAGGGCGAGCAGGCGGCCGGCTTGGGGCAGCTTTGACGGGTCAAAGGCCGACATTTCGGGACAAACACCCGCCGGGAGCAGTCGTCTAACCCTTCAACCCATCCCGCACCAGGCCGCTCACCGCGTCCAACGCGGCGCCCAGGCGGTCGGGTTGGCGGCCGCCGGCCTGCGCGGTTTCGGGACGTCCGCCGCCGCCGCCGCCCATGAGCTTGGCGGAGTCGCGGGCGATGTTGCCGGCGTGGAGGCCGCGACCTACCAGGTCGGGTGTGACCATGGTGACGATCATGGGGGAGCCGTCGATGACCGCGCCCAGAGCGATGACCACGCTGTCCAGTTTCTGCTTGAGGTAGTCGCCCATCTCCCGCATTGATTCCACGTTGTTGGCGGACGTTACGGACGCCACCAGCTTCACCCCGTCCACGTCGCGGACGCGGCCCAGCAGGGATTCGGCCTCGGCCCGCAGCCCCACGCGCTCCGTGTCGGCCAGGCGTCGGCGCAAGGCGTCGGTGTCGGCCATGTAGGCGTCCAGCCGCGCCTCCAGTTCGTGGACGGGGGCCTGCAACTTTTGGGATATGGCCTGCAACGTGGCCGATTGTTGGACTACCAACTCCTCGGCGGCGCGTCCGGTGATGGCCTCGATGCGCCGCATCCCGCCGCCGATGCTGGACTCGCCCAGCACCACCAGCGTGCCCACCTGCCCGGTGGCGTGGACGTGGGTGCCGCCGCAGACCTCAAAGCTGAACGGGTCGGCTTGGCCATGCCCATTGGCATCGGAGTCGGAGTCGGCCATGCGGACGACGCGCACCACGTCGCCGTAGCGATCGCCGAAGAAGGCCAGCGCGCCCTCGCGCACGGCGTCGGCGTAGGTGGTCTCGTGGGCGGTCACGGCCAGGTTCTCGCGGATCTTGCCGTTGGCAAGGCTCTGCACGGCCAGTTGCTCGTCGGAGGTCATCGCGCCCACGTGGTTGAAGTCGAAGCGCAGCCGTCCGGTGTCGCACAGCGAGCCGGCCTGCCGCACGTGGGGCCCGAGGATGGAGCGCAGGGCGGCGTGGAGCAGGTGGGTGCCGCTGTGGTTGCGGGAGGCGTCCAGGCGGCGTTCGGCCTCCACCTGGCCGGTCACGGCATCGCCCAGCGCGATGTCGCCCTCGACGACCTTGCCGCGATGGACGATTAGGCCGGCCACTGGGCTCTGGGTGTCCTCGACCTGCACCCGCCCGTTGGGTCCGGTGATGATGCCGGTGTCGCCGACCTGTCCGCCGCCCTCCGCGTAGAAGCAGGTCTCGGCCAGCACGATCTCGACCTGCTGGCCCCGGGTTGCCTGGCCAACCGCCTCGCCGTCGCGCAGGATGCCGAGGATGCGAGACTCGATGGAAGTTTGGTAGTAGCCGTCAAACGCGGTATTGCCGGCGCCCAGGTTCTCGTAGGCGGTGACGATTTCCATACTGCCGGTGACCTGGTGGCCGGCGCGGTCGCGCTCCCGCTTGGCCTCCATCTCGGCGTTGAAGCCGTCCATGTCCACGGACAGGCCGTACTCCCGCCGGCCGATCTCGTCCACTAGTTCGGGCGGAAAGCCGTAGGTGTCGTAGAGGACAAAAGCGTCGTTGCCGGAAATGAGTTGCAGATCTTCCGGTGGAGTTGTGGTCAATATGTTACGTAAAATGTTGTTGCCCCGCTCGAAAGTCTCCGCAAACCGTTCCTCTTCGATTCCGACGACACGGCGGATGAAGTCGCGGTTCTCGTCCAGCGCAGGATACGCGGCGGCGAAGCGGTCGATGACGGCGCTGGCCACCTCGGTCATGAAGGGGCCATCGAGTCCCAGCTGCCGGCCGTAGCGGATGGCGCGGCGGATGATGCGGCGCAGCACATACCCCCGCTCGCTGTTGGACGGCACCACGCCGTCGCTGATCAGGACGGACGCGGCGCGGGCGTGCTCGGCCACCACGCGGAGGGCATAGTCCGTCTCCGCGTCGGCTCCATACTCGCGGCCGGTGAGACGGCACACGGCGTCGATGATGGGGCGAAACAGGTCGGTCTCATAGACGTTGGGCTTGTTTTGCAGCACGGCGGCGGCGCGCTCCAGGCCCATGCCGGTATCGACGCTGGGCGCGGGCAGCGGTGTGCGGACGCCGTCCAGGTCCTGGTAAAACTGCATGAACACCAGGTTCCATAGCTCCACGAACCGCTCGCAATCGCAGTTGGGATGGCATCCGCCGGGATCGGCGGGTATGCCTTCGTCGGCCTCGCGGCGCAGTAGTGCGGTCAGCTCGTCGGGGGGCATCATCTCGTCGGTATCGCGGTGCTGGCCGATGCCCTTTTCCGCGCCGCCGTCGTAGTGCAGCTCGGAGCAGGGGCCGGTTGGTCCCTCCAGGCCGGCAGGCCCCCACCAGTTGTCGCTGTTGCCGTAGCGGTAGATGCGTTCGGGCGGGATGCCGATTTCTTTATGCCAGATGTCGTAGGCTTGGTCGTCGTCCAGGTGAACGGTGACGTACATGCGCTCCGGCTCCAGGCCGAACAGTCCGGTGCAGAGGTCCCATGCGAAGGCCACGGCGTCCTGCTTGAAGTAGTCGCCGATGCTGAAGTTGCCCAGCATCTCGAAGAAGGTGAGGTGCTTGTGGTCCCCCACCTCGTCAATGTCGGTGGTGCGGAAGGACTTCTGGCAGCTGGTAAGGCGACGACGCGGCGGGGTCTGCTCGCCCATGAAGAAGGGTTTGAAGGGCACCATGCCGGCGGAGGTGAAGAGCAGGGTGGGATCGCCGGCGGGAATCAAAGAAGCGGAAGGCATGTGCAGATGCTCCCGCTCCTCGAAAAATCGGATGAAAGAACTGCGGATGCTGTCGCCGTCCATGGGCTTACGACTCCCGTGGGTTGGGTTGATCATGGATTGAGATTAACATCAATTGGTATTATCAAGCTGCTCGTCATTTATGTGTTGACGAATATACAACGGGAACCCTTCGACAAAGATTACCCCGCTTTCATATAATTGGTGTACTTCGGCAACTGTTTTATCAAGATTGAATTGGGCATAATTTTGGTGAACCAACGGATTCCTAATGCTGCCGATTTCCATGAACGCATGTATGGACTGAGCGAGAACGTTGTCATTTCGAATTTTCGCATCCATCAAACTGCGAAATCCCTGCCCGAATTTGCCGAAAAATTGATTGGCGTTCCTGCTGTTCCAGTTAAACCAGCTACTATAGCCACGCGAAACGGCTTGGTCGCGGACAAACGAAACCAATGCATCAGACCCATTAGTCTCCTCTTGAAAAATCTGTAGTACCGCATTCGTTATTCTGTTCTCAAAGTAACTGGCTACTGCAACTAATAACGTCTTGGCAAAGGCAGATTCGACCGTGGCCTGTAAAGACACGCTATTAGTTGATTGCAAAATCTCAATGAGGCGATGATGATCCTCCAGCATCGCTTCTATGCTATCGGTAGAAACTTGCTCCATCATTCGTATCATTCCAATGCGATTAGATTTTTGGCACGTGACAAGCGGGTTTGTACACTGGCGGATTGTGTGGTTGCAAACCGGGTAGCGCGTTGAAAGTCAGGGTCTCCCTTTAAGTCCGTTAGCGAGGATTGCTTGATTTTGCCTTGGATAGTTTTCCCAGTTGAGTAGGGACCGGCGCACAAAGCAACGAACACTGCTTCGAAGATCATTGGACTGAAACGCCCCGGTGTGCTGTGAAAAGCATCAGTCGACAAGTCGCAGCAACTGTCGAGAAAAGACTGTAACAACGCTTCCAGCTGTTCGAGACGTTCGGAATCAAAAGACCTGGCGTCTTGGGAAAACTGGTTCAGGAACTTGACCATCGACGGTCGGTAAGATTTCCCATTGATGAGCATTGCGAAGCCACGAAGAAGAATCTCTACATCCTTCATGCGGGTGTCCGGAATTGCCACACCAACCAGATCTCGCCACTGCTCCTGCGTGTTGGTCCGGTAGAGCATATCGTAGAATTCGGAGTAGTACATGCACTGCCGGATCTCTTGAGGTGTCAGGTTGACACCTCCCGAGTTCAAACGGTTAAAAATCTCGTACATGGCCTCGTCCCCGTGAGGACGTATCTGCCGCACGATAACGTTTCTGATGGTGCGAAGGTCAAAGCGTGTTTTGTAATCCTCATCCAAATCGGAGTACCGATGTTGGTGGAAGCGATTAGGCTGGCCTGGAGCGTTTTCGGGTAAAATTAGCTGGAAGTCGGTGAAGTACTCATCGTTGGCTAAGACATCGGCATCCCTTCGGCTGCGCCCTTCGGAAATCGAGCTGATTTCCAGCAGTTTTTCCCTGCGAGGGAACCGCTCTTTGACAAAGTAGTAGATGGACATCAGCCGTTGCTGGCCATCGATTACCAAAAACTTGTCGCGATCCTGTTCGTAGAGGAATACCTGGGGGATTGGCAGTCCAACGATGATGGACTCAATCAGTCGGGACGCTCGTTTGGCGTCCCAAACATAGTTGCGCTGAAACCCCGGAATGGTGACCACACCAGAATCGATAAAATCAACGAGCGTTCTGGTGTTGAAGTCGTTGGGAGACGACACTAAGTCATACTGGTCGATGGGGTACGAATCGTCTTCCTCATTTTCATCTACAACATCCGGTTCGTATTGAAGTTCTGCTCCTGGCACTGCTACAGTGACAACCATGATAAGCTCCTCGAATGGCTTCGGGTAGGATACGCGTAATTCACAACGTAGAGATTGTAGCACGCTCGGTATGCCGGAGGCCGATAGGGTCTATCAAGACGAGGCAGCGCGCTCCGCAACGCCGGGCCCCCAGGTCGTGCCGAAGTCAAACCGGGACGCCAGCTGTCCGGTAAAGGATCCCGCGTCTTGCAGGGCCAGGAACACCGCCATGGGGCCGATGGTGCTGGGATCCACCCTTTCGTGCCAATCGCGCTGCGTCCACGGGATCGCCGCGGATCCCTCGCTGCGCAGCCCGCCGGGACTCAGGATGTTGACGGCGATGTTGTACTCCCGTACCTCGTCGGCCAGGCAGTAGCTGAACATGTGGACCGCCGCCTTGCTGGCGCTGTACAGGACGCCGCCGCCCTGCCCGGGGTCGGTTGCCATCCTGGAGCCGATGTTGATGATGCTGCCCCGCCGCTGCTCCATCATGATCGGAACCACGGCCCGGCTGCACAGGTAGGGGCCGTTTACGTTGACCCGCATCAGCTGCTCCCAGCGGGCGGCGTCAATCTCCAATAGCGACTCTCCCAGCACCATGGCGCCGGCATTGTTGAAAAGCGCGTCGATCCTGCCGAAACGTTCCATCGCCTGACGGACCATTGCATTAACTTGGGACTCGTCGGTCACGTCGCAATTAAGGGCAAGCACGACTCCGCCGTCGTTTCTGATGTCCTGGGCCGTCTCTTCAAGGGTCCCGGCCAGGCCGGTCGGGGACTGGCTGCGGGCACAGATCACTACGCTCGCGCCCTCCCTAGCGTACTCCCTGGCGATGGCGCGCCCCAGTCCCCGGCTGGCGCCGGTGACGATTGCCACCATTCCGTCCATCTGGCCCATGGTTGCCCTCCTTGGCGCGCCGGCGTGGGCCGGTCAGTACTCAAACCCCGTTTCGGCAGCCCACGCTTGGACGCCGCGGCGGAAGGCCAGCGCGCCCATGGGGGCGATGACGGCCTGCATGGCTTCCAGTATCTCGCGGGGCGTCGCGCCCTCGTTCAGGGCGACGCGCATGTGGGCCTGGATCTGTTCCTGGTCGGCGCGCAGGGCAACCTCCACGACGATCTGCAATAGCTCCTTGGTCTTGCGGTCGAGGAGGCGCTGGCCGGTGTAGGTGGCCTCGATGAACTCGCCGTACTTCTGCGTCCATTCGGGGTCGGCCAGGGCGTTGATGCGGTGCATCTCCAGGGTGTAGCCGCGAGTCTGGGCGGCTTCGTCGATCAGGCGTTGAGCGTCTTGGTTGGTGGACATGGATTCACCTCGTTTTGTCCCGGTAGGGGCGAGGCATGCCTCGCCCCTACCGTAGTGGTTGGCTGCTTACAGGTCGTAGTGGACGCGGGCGGCGGCCTGGCCGGGAACGTCCTGCTGGAACAGGTCGGGATGCGTGCCCCGCGCCAACGCAAGGTGGTAGGTGAACAGTTGCAGCGGCACGACGCTGGCAATGGGCGTCAGATACGATGGAGTGTCCGGCAACGGAAACACGTGCGCGCCGGCCTCCGCCAGCCCGTCGTCGGGGCGGTTGCTGAGGGCCCACACCGGAGCGCCTAATGCGGCGGCGGCGTTGGTGAGATCAAGGGCGCGGCCCCGGTCGTCGCCCGGTGTGGCGATCACGGTCAGCAGGCAATCGGGGTCCAGCGAGCAGAATGGCCCGTGCAGCAGTTGCTCAATCTGGAACCCCTCGCAGTCGGCGCGGCTGGTCTCCTTGATCTTCAGCGCCACCTCGTAGGCGTTGGCAGTGTTGGCGCCCCAGCCGGCGGACACGAACCGCCGCTTGTCCTGGTGGTCGCCGACCACGGATTTCACGTCGTCCTCACGGGCCAGAACGGCGGCGATATTACCGGGCAGCTGGGTCAAACCGTTGTCGGCATCGTTCAGGCTTCCGGCCATGGCCAGGTTGAGCATGGCCAGCGCGGTGAGCGCCGTGGTGTAGCTCACGGTGAAGGCCGCGGAGGTTTCCTGCTCCACGGTGCGGATCCCAACGTCGGCCACCCGGATGCGCGGCCCGGGGTCGGTGGACGTGATGGCGACGGTGTAGGCGCCTTTGGCCACAGCCACATCCAGCGCGTCGTAGGACGACCGCTTGGTTCCCCGGTGGCTGATGACGATGACGCCGTCATCGGCGCTCACCGCCGGGGTAGCGGTGCAGAACTCGAAGGAGTTGTGGGCGAATGCCTCCGGACCGGCGGACATGATGGACGCGCCGACCAGCGCGGCGTGCCACGACGTGCCGATGCCGACGACGTGGATGCGGCACTTGCCGGCCAGTATTTCCCCAACCTCGGCGCACTGCTCGCGCTGCGAGTCAATCACCGAGGCAATGGCGTTGGGCTGGGATGCGATGGCGTCGTACATCCGGTAGGGATGCGACGTGCGCAGTGTCGGCGTAGTCACGGCGTTTTACTCTCTCGAATGCGTTTGGCTCTGAACATCACGGCGGATGATAACAGGTATGCTAACATGGCGCTGCCAAGCTACGCATAGAGTAGCCTGGGATACCCTGCCTCGAGCAAAGGGGTTGTTGCAAGATGACTACCCAGACGATAGTTTCGCCCGCAGAGGCGGTGCAGACGCGCCAGCGCCGCAGGTTCAGCGTGTCGGAGTACTATGCCATGGCTGAAGCCGGCATCCTGACCGAGAACGATAGAGTGGAATTGTTGGAGGGGGAGATAGTCGTAATGGCGCCCATTGGGAACCGGCATCAATCCAGCGTTGACGGGAATGGAGAAATGTTCACGTTGCGCTTGCAGGGAAGGGCCAATGTACGTGTCCAGGGACCGGTGCGCCTGGACGACGAGAACGAACCTCATCCGGACGTGACGTTGTTGCGGCGACGGGATGATTACTACGCAACGGGACATCCCGGTCCGGGCGATGTGCTGCTGCTTATTGAGGTGGCGGACTCTACCCTTAGTTTCGACCGGAACGTGAAGCTGCCTCTCTATGCCCGTGCCGGCATCCCCGAGGTGTGGATCGTGAACCTGCGAGACCGTCGCTTGGAGTCCTATACTGATCCAACCGAAGATGGATACGCCACCGTGCGCTATTTTGAAGCCGGCAGCAGCGTCGCTCCCCTGCACTTCCCTGACATCGTGCTGGAGGTTGAGCGGATCATTCCGGCCTGAGGGGAATGCGCCGCCCCTGTGTTATGATTCCGGCGTCGGCAGCCGGTTGGTTCATCCGACGCTGCCGGTGCCATCTTAATGAACACGAGCACTGAATACAGGAGGCCCGAATATGCCATTCGGAGGCAATGACTGGCACGCGCTCCGTCAAGAGGAGGCGCTGGAACCCGAAATCCCCATCTGCGACCCTCACCACCACTTCTGGGACTACCGCACCGAGCGCATCCCCTACCAGCGCTACCTGCTCCACGAACTCGCCGCCGACATGAACAGCGGCCACAACGTGACGTCCACCGTATTCGTCGAGGCGCGTTCCATGTACCGCACCACTGGGCCGGAGGAGATGCGTCCCGTGGGCGAGGTGGAATTCGTGCAGGGTCTGGCGGCGGCTTCGGCCAGCGGACTGTACGGCCCAGGCCGCGCCGCTGCGTCCATCGTGGGCCACGCCAACCTGAACCTGGGCGACGCCGTCAAGCCGGTGCTGGAAGCGTTGCAGGCCGCCAGCCCCAACCGTTTCCGCGGCATCCGCCACTCCGTCACCTGGGACCCGCACCCGGAGATTGAAAACACCGCCGCGCACCGGGCCGCCAACCAGATGTCCAGCGACAACTTCCGCGCCGGCGCCCGCGTGCTGGCCAGCATGGGCCTGACCCTGGAAGGCTGGATGTACTTCCCCCAGATGTTCGAGCTGGCCGAGTTCGCCAAGGCGGTTCCCGACCTGACCATCATCCTGAATCACATCGGCGGCCTGCTGCGCGTCGGCCCCTACTCCAACAGCGAGGAAACGCTGGCGACCTGGCGCCAGGGCATTGCGGCGGCGGCCGAGTGCCCCAACGTGGTCGTCAAGCTGGGCGGCATCGGGATGCCCCGCACGGGATTCGACTGGCACCTGCGCGACGTGCCGGCGAGCTCCGAGGAGCTGGCCAACGACATGGCGCCGCTGATCCACTACTGCGTCGAGCAGTTCGGCCCCGACCGCTGCATGTTCGAAAGCAACTTCCCGGTGGACAAGGTGTCCTACTCGTACAACGTCATGTACAACGCCTTCAAGCGCCTCTCGTCAGGCTACTCCGCCGCCGAGCGCGCCGCCATGTTCCACGACACGGCAGTTCGCGTGTACTCGGTGGACGAAAGCTGACTGGTTGTGAACCAGTTGCTCTCGCTCCTGCAAGGTCCCTGAAAATCCTGAGAACACGACAAACGATATGGAAGACGATTGACCCATGAACATCAGCGTAATCACCCGTCGCAAGCATTGGTTGGCAGCATCGGCGGTGTTTGTCCTGCTGGCGGTCGCGCTGACGGCCGGCGCCCTGTTCGCCGCCAACGAGCGGCAACGGCCCGAAGCCCAGCCGTCCGCCGCAGGCGAATCGATCGCCGACGCTGCGGACCCCGGCCTCGCTCCCGAACTCCCGGCGGCTCCGCCGGCCCCGGAGCGTGTCCCTGCCCAGCAGAATGACCGCGACGAGGTAGAGATTGACCTGCCCCCGATTGTAAAGGTACCGCCCAAGCATCCCAATCTAGACTCCAACTTGAACCGCCTGGTTGAGCAGGCCAACACCCAACCCGCCGGGCAGCAGCCCAATGCCACGGGCGGCGGCGGCTCCGCGCTTTCGGACGAACCCGTGCTCGTGACTTTCTACATCGAGCCGGAACAGGTCGCTGCCGTGCGCCAGTTCCTGGAAGATAACGACGTCTTCGTCCGCAACGTGGGCGAAGACTGGATCGAGGCCCACGTCCCGCCGTCCCTGTTGCCGACCGCTTCCGAACAACCCGGCGTCCGGCGCGTGGATACGGTCATACCGCCTCAGCCGCAAAGCTTGGGCCGGGTGGTCAGCCAGGGCGTGGAGTTGCACCACGCCGACGCCTGGCACCGCATGGGCTACCGGGGCCAGGGCGTCAAGGTCGGCGTCATCGACACCGGCTTTCAGGGATTCAGCGAGCTGCAAGGCAGCGAACTGCCCCCCAACGTAACGGCCCGTTGCTATTTCAGCGGCCCCTTTGAGCCAAGCGCGCGGTTGGAGGACTGTGAGCAGGCGTTTTGCCCAAACCCAGCCTGCGTCCACGGCACGGCCGTCTCTGATACGGTGGTTGACGTCGCCCCGGAAGTCGAATTGTACATAGCAAACCCTCGCTCCCCCGGCGACCTCCGGGATGCCGCTCACTGGATGGCAGAGCAGGGGGTGCGGGTCATAAATATGTCCCTGGGCTGGTTTAGCGATGGCCCGGGCGACGGCACATCGCCATTTAGCAACAGTCCTCTGAGAACTGTCGATGCCGCGGTATCCAATGGAATCACTTGGGTGAACTCCGCTGGCAACTCTGCCCGCGGTGTGTGGTATGGCACATTCGCGGATCCGGATGGCGATGGCATGCACAATTTTGCGCCACAGGATGAAAAGAACACTTTCTTTCTGCGTTACTTTGCAGACTCGCCCAGCGACTCCAGCGTGACCGCCTTCATGAGATGGGATGACAGTTGGGGCGGAGCTGATTGCGATTTGGATTTACACCTGGTGAGACCCACACCAGCGCCGGATAAGGATATACTGATTGACAGTGACACTACTTTTCAGAGTGGCCGTGCCAGTGACATACCTTTCGCAGTAGTGCGGGCCAGGGCCGAGAGTGTCGAACACGAAGGAACGTACTATCTGGCCATAACGAAGCACACGTGCCCCGATGCCCCTGCCTGGATACAACTGACCACTTGGGGGGCTCGTGGCCTGGAGTATTATTCCCCGGGACACCATATCACCAACCCGGCGGAGAGCCGGAACCCGGGCTTGCTTGCGGTGGCCGCAACCCACTACTGGGACACCAACACCATCGCATCCTACAGCAGTCGCGGCCCTACCATCGACGGGCGCACCAAACCTGATATCACGGGCATTGCGTGCGGACGTTCAGCGGTTTACCCTTCTTACTCTCCCCGTTCGGCGCCTGACGTAACGTGCTGGTTCGCGGGGACCAGTCAGGCCTCGCCCCACGTTGCAGGCCTGGCTGCGTTGATCCGGCAAAAGGCCCCCGACTTCAGCCCGAGCCAGGTGGCTCGGTTAATGACGCTCGGAGCCGAAGAGCGGGGTCGGGCCGGCCCAGACCATACTTGGGGCCACGGCTTTGCCGTCTTGCCTGACCCGTCGGTTGAGATTGAACTGCCCCCGCCTCTGCCAATAACCAACCTGACTGTACAAGTCGGCCCCAGCGCCGGCGAGGCGACCCTGTCCTGGGACGCGGCGCCGGACGTGACGCACTACCGCATCGGCTACGTCAACATGGAGGTCGACATCTACTTCGCCACGGAGTCCACCTGCACCAATGAGGCGGATGATTGGCTTCAGGCGTTTACCTACGTTGACGTGAAAGCGCCAAACGTGCCGGTGAGGAACGGCCGCGCCGAATACACCCTTCGCCGGCTGGTTCCGGGCGCCCGCCACGCCTTCACCGTGCTGACCAGCAACAACTTCCTGGATAGTGGCGGCGGCGGAAGCGTCAGCGGCGAATTTTTCTGGCCCAGCAACCCCCGTTGGGCGTTTTTAGATGGGCGGCGCGAACTGCCGGCGGGCGTCACCATTCCGCCGTGTCGTCCATAGCCCGGTGCCAGGCAGCGTCACTAGTGAGGCCGCTGCATTGTCGGGCAGCGGCCCTTTCCCGCCACGCCCCGGCGCGGTCGTGGGTGGATGACAAACGCCCCCGGAATGGACTGATTCTGCCAGCCCATCGATCCGACCGGCCTGGCTGGACCCCTCTCGCTGTCCAGGCAGCATTGTATAATAGTCATACAAAAGAAGCCTGAAAAAATACTCTCATCATACAGATGGAAATAACTCTACCCGCTATTAGGCCCATCACACCCGCACGTATCAGCGGACCT
>JAPPCX010000092.1 GCA_028875655.1 Chloroflexota bacterium
GCTTCCCTTCCCACAGCACCACTGCAAGTTTCCAACAGTTTTTAGGATAGGCTCTAAGCGCTGGGTCCTCGGGACCTGCGTGCTGGCGCTGCTGGCCGCTTTGGCTTGTGGCCGGGAGCCGGCGGCGCCGGATGCCGCTATTGCTGGCGTTCAACCGTCGGCCGCAGAGGCGATGGAATCCACGGCGGCGCCGGCGGCAACCGAAGCCACCGCCATGGATAGCCAGGGCGTCAGTCGCTTGGACATGGTGCGCGATCGGGGAACGCTGGTGTGCGCCAGCATCAACAGCGTGGCCGGCTTCGGCTTCCTGGACTCCGACGGCAACACTGTCGGATTCGACGTTGACCTGTGTCGCGCGGTGGCCGCTGCGGTGCTGGGGAACCCCAACGCGGTGGAATTTCGACCGACGACCGCCGCCGAACGCGGGCCGCAGATACAGTCCGGCGAAATCGACGTCATGTCCCGCAACACCACGTGGACCAGCACGCGAGACGCTACATGGGGGAACTTCGCGCAGACCATGTTCTATGACGGCCAGGGCTTCATGGTTCCCAGGAGCCTGGGAGTCGCTGCCATGATGGAACTCAGAGACGCGAAAATCTGCGTGCAGCAGGGCACGACCACGGAATTGAACATCCAGGATTTCGACAATCAGAACAACATGAACTTCGACATCCTGACGTTCCCGGACGGCGTTTCGAGCAACGACGCGTACCTGAGTGGTCAGTGCGATTCGCTCACCACCGACCGCTCCGGCCTGGTCAGCACGCGCTCCGGATTTGAAAATCCCGACGACCACGTCATCCTGCCCGGCACCATATCTGAGGAGCCGCTCGGGCCGTTGGTTCCCCATGGCGATGACCAATGGTTTGACATCGTGAAAACCGTCATGGCCATCCTGATTTACGCAGAGGCCTACGGTGTAACCTCCAACAACGTACCGGCCGTCGCCACCGGGGACACGAGGGTTGACCGGCTCTTTGGTCTGGAAGGGTCCTTTGGACAGGAAGCCCTGGGTTTGCCGGACGCCGTGGCCCAGGACGTGATTCGCGGAGTAGGCAACTACGGGGAGATTTACGACCGTCACCTGAGACCGTTAGGTCTGGAACGGGAGGGCAGCCGCAATGCGCTGTGGGCAAACGCGCCCTGCACGGATTGCACCAAGGGCGGACAGATTTATGCTGCCCCGTTGCGGTAATCAGGTTATGCTGACTCCAATCGGTACAGATTGCGTAGAACGCGCCCCAACATCCGGCGTGTGAAGAGACGGAAGCGTGATACAATTTTATCGTTTGAGAGTCGGGGGTCACGCCACGATAGCATTCATCCAGGAGGAATATAGGAAATGAAACGAATCACCAAGTATATCGGCGGCGGCGCCGTAATTCTCGCGCTGGTGGCCGCAATGGCCTGCGGGCAGGAAGAGCCGCCGGCGCCGGTTGCGCCCGCCCAAACCGAACCCACTGCCGCCATGGCGGAGCCTACCCAAGCGATGGAGGCGACTGCCGCTCCCACTGCTGATGAAGCCACTTCCATGAACAACCAGGGCGAAAGTCGTCTCGATACCGTCCGTGCCCGGGACAAGGTCATCTGCGCCAGCCGCAACGACGTTCCCGGTTACGGGTTCCTGGACGACAACGGCAACAACGTCGGCTTTGACATCGACCTGTGCCGCGCCCTGGCCGCCGCCGTTCTCGGCGACCCCAACAAGATCGAAATTCGCCTGATCACCGCCGCCGAGCGCGGCCCGACCATCCAGTCGGGTGAAGTCGATATGCTGGTGCGGACCGTCACCTGGACCACCTCCCGCGACGCCCAGTGGGGCAACTACGCCCAGACCATGTTCTACGACGGCCAGGGCTTCATGGTGCGGAAGGACCTCGGCGTGGGCAGCGCACTGGAACTCCAGGGCGCCAGCGTCTGCGTGACCCTGGGCACCACCACCGAGCTGAACCTCCAGGACTTCTCCAACCAGAACGGTTTGAACCTGGAAGTGCTGCCCTTTGAGGACACGCCCGCCGTGGTCGCCGCCTACGAAAGCGAACAGTGCGACGCTTTCACCAACGACCGCTCGCAGCTGGCCGCGCTGGGCACCGCGCTGCAAAACCGCGCCGACCACGTGATCCTGCCCGAGACGATTTCCGAGGAACCCCTGGGGCCGGTGGTTCCCCACGGCGACGACCAGTGGTTTGACATCGTAAAGACCGTCATGGGCATCCTCATCTATGCCGAGGCTTACGGCGTAACCTCCGGCAGCGTCCCAACCGCCGCCACCGGCGACACCAAGGTGGACCGCCTGATGGGCCTGGAGGGCGCATTCGGCCAGGAGCCGCTGGGACTCAGCGAGACCGTGGCGCAGGACGTGATCAACGCCGTGGGCAACTACGGCGAGATTTACGCCCGCAACCTTGGCCCCGAAGGCATCAACCTGCCCCGGGAGAACGGCCGCAACGCGCTGTGGGCCAACGCCCCCTGCCAGGACTGCCCCAAGGGCGGCCAGATTTACGCCGCGCCGCTGCGCTAAAGCAAAGCCAACCGGCAGTTCCACCGAACGTAGGGGCGGGCCTTGTGTCCGCCCCTACTGTAGTGTTTAAAGCGCGCGCGATGCGTTAGAATGTCGCGGAGCGTTGGCGAACGATGCTAAATCCCAACACGACATTACCCCGCATACTCACCTACCAGGGCATACCGGTCTGGCGGCACGCCCAGATCATCCAGTGGGCTGCCCAAATCGCGTCCGCGATCCTGGTGGTGGCGTTGGTCATGTGGTTCTTCGGAAATATGGCGTTTGCCATTGATGACCGGGAAATCCCCTTCGGCTTCAGTTTCCTGGAGCGCGAATACCAGACGCCTATCGGTGAGCACGTCCTTCCCTATGAATCCTCGGACAGTTTTCTCTACGCGCTGATCGTGGCCGCTACCAACACCCTCGTGGTTGCGGTCGCCGGCGTCATACTGGCCACGCTGTTGGGCATCTTCATCGGCGTGTGCCGCCTTTCACCCAACTGGATCGTGTCCAAGCTGGCCACGGCCTATATTGAGTTCTTCCGCAACGTCCCGCTGCTCGTACAGTTATTTTTCTGGTTTTACATCATTCTGGAGTTGCCCACAGTACGTGAAGGATACGTCCTCGCGGATCTGCTGTACGTCAATAACGCAGGGATATCTTTCCCTGGGCCGGTGAGTAGCGGCGTCACGCCGGCGGTGGTGTGGCTCGTGTTGGCAGTAGCAGCAGTGTTCGTCGGGGCGCTGGCGCATCACAGGCTGGTCCGGCGCGAGGACGAGACCGGTCGGCCGTCGTACCCGTTGGTAATCGGTTGCGTAACAACGGTGGGAATCGCTGCGATTACATGGCTCGTCCTCAGCGGGATCTTTGGCGACGCGCCATTCTCCGTCTCAACTCCCGCGCCCCAGGGCCGTTTTGGACGCATCGACGGCGGGGTTACCATCCGGGCCGGCATGCTGGTGCTGCTGATCGGCCTGGTGATGTACACGGCGTCGTTCATCGCCGAAATCGTGCGGGCCGGCATCCAGTCCGTGGGGCGCGGCCAGACCGAAGCCGCTCGCGCCCTGGGTCTCTCGCCCGTGAACACGCTACGGCAGGTTACGTTCCCACAGGCGCTGCGCGTCATCATTCCGCCGTGGATCAGCCAGTGCCTGAACCTGACCAAGAACAGCAGCCTGGGCGGTGTGGTGGGCTACACCGACCTCACCAACGTGGCGATTACCATGACGCAGACCGCGCCGGCCATAAACATCTTCTTGATGCTGATGGCCACATATCTGGCCATGAGCCTGACCTGGTCTTTGATTGGCAATTTGTACAACCGACACATCCGGTTCACCGGTTAGCAGATGGCTGCCGACACAACTCAAAACGCTGCGGCGCAGGTACTGCCTCCTCCCCGAACGGAGGTCGGCGTCATCGGCTGGATGCACGCCAACCTGTTCAGCAGCCGCCTGAACTCAGCGCTGACGGTGGTGTCGAGCGCGCTGCTGCTGGTGATCCTGTGGTACGGGCTGCGCTGGATTTTCTGGTCGGCAGACTGGACGGTGGTTGAGCGTGTGGGCGGTTTGTTCCTGATCGGCAGCTACAACACCGAACTGGCCTGCCCCGGACAGAACTGCTTCTGGCGACCCCAGGTATCGCTCCTGCTGGTGACGGCGCTATTGGGGATGATCTGGGGCATCATGGGCGGGGGCGTCGCCAAGCGCATCGCGATACTCGCCGCCGTGGTCGCGGCGCTGTTCGCGTTCCTGCCCTACAGCCTGGACGACATGGGGTGGGACGTCCGCTTTCTGCTGCTGGCCAACCTGCCGTCCACCGCGTTGGGATGGGCGGTGGCCAGGTACACGCCGCTGGGCCAGCCGCGGTGGGCGGTGGCCTGGGGCGTCGCGGTCTTCCTGATCACGCTGGTTTTGCAGCGCGGCCTTCCCAACGTGCCGGGCCTGCAACCGGTGTCCGTGGTGTACTGGGGCGGACTGACGCTGAACCTGATACTGGCCGTGGGCGGGATCAGCCTGAGCCTGCCCATAGGCATTGCGCTGGCGCTAGGGCGACGCAGCAATTTGCCGGTGGTGAAATTGCTGTGCGTCGTGTTCATCGAGGTGTTCCGGGGAGTTCCACTGATTACGCTGCTGTTCATGTCGCAGACGCTGGTGCCGTTGGCGTTTCCCGAGAACTTTCCGCAGAACTCGCTGTTCCGCGCCGCCGTGGTGATTACGCTGTTCAGCTCCGCGTACATGGCGGAGAACATTCGCGGCGGTCTGCAAGCCCTTCACCCCGGGCAGGCGGAAGCGGCCCGCGCCCTGGGCTTGCCGGGATGGCAGACGACGTTGCTGATTTCGCTGCCCCAGGCCATACGCAACGTGATCCCGGCCATCGTGGGGCAGTTCATCGCGCTGTTCAAGGACACCAGCCTGGTGTACATCATCGGGATGGTGGACATTGTGGAGATCGGGCGGGTGTTCATCAGCCGGCCCGAGTACCTGGCCAGCGCGCGGGAGATGTTCGTGTTTCTCGCGGTGGTGTTCTGGGTGTTCTGCTACGGAATGTCGTACGTCAGCCGTCATATCGAGCGAAACCTGGGAGTGGGAGAACGGTAGGCCCACTCGTCAGATTCGGCATTCTGCTAAAATACAACGCAGCCTCAGTTGACTGCCTCGGGAGGTTGAATTGGCGATTGACATCGATCCGGTTGCGATAAGCACGCTGGCAATCCTGATAAGCATGGCTGTGGGGCTGACCGTGTACCTGGCGCGGTTGGGGCAACGGGTGAGCCGGCTGGAATCCGACGTTGGGGAGTTGAAGCAAGGACAGGAGGAAATCAAAGATATGGTGCGTCGGACGAACGAAATTGTGGTTGCACTGATGAATCATCGGCACAACGCCGAAGGCGAACCAACGCTCGCGCTGCCGGCGGATTGATCTACCGCGTGAGGATGGACCATCGCCGCCGCCGGCTCAGCAACAACGGCCAATAGGTCACGTATTCACCGAAACGGAGCGCCCACCATGACTACCAACGGACACACCGTTACCGACGAAGAGATCATCACCTGCCGCGACGTTCACAAGTGGTACGGCAATTTCCACGCGCTGCGGGGCGTCACCACTTCGGTGAAGAAGGGGGAGGTGGTGGTGATTATCGGGCCCTCGGGGTCCGGCAAATCCACCTTCATCCGCTGTATCAACCGCCTGGAGCAGCACCAGCGGGGCGACATCACCGTGGACGGCATCGAGCTGACCAACGACGTGCGCAACATTGACGCGATCCGCAGGGACGTGGGCATGGTGTTCCAGTCGTTCAACCTGTTTCCGCACCTGACGGTGATGAACAACATCACCCTGGCGCCCATCAAGGTGCGACATCTGCCGGCGAAAGAGGCGGAAGACATCGCCATGGAGCTACTGGAACGGGTGGGCATCCCCGAGCAGTCCGACAAGTATCCGGCGCAGCTGTCCGGGGGTCAGCAGCAGCGGGTGGCCATCGCGCGCGCGCTGGCGATGCAGCCGAACATCATGCTCTTTGACGAGCCGACGTCGGCCCTGGACCCGGAGATGATCAAGGAAGTGCTGGAGGTGATGCGCGAGCTGGCCGAATCCCAGATGACCATCCTGGCCGTATCCCACGAGCTGGGGTTCGCCCGCGAAGTGGCGGACCGCATCGTGATGTTCGACGAGGGCATAATCGTGGAGGACCAGCCGCCGGACGAGTTTTTCAACAACCCGCGCCACGAGCGGGTGAAGCACTTCCTGTCGCAGATTTTGTAACTACCCCTGTGTCATTCCGGCCTTGAGCCAGAATCCAGAAAATCCTCGCCCTATTAACGCTCGTATATTGACAGGTATTCTGGATTCCCGCTTTCGCGGGAATGACGGGTGAACGGCGGGAATGACAGCGCACGGTCAGGATGACGGGTGAACGGCGGGAATGACGAGTGAGAGGCAGGATAGCGTACAGATGGAATTGGTGAGGAAATTTCGCCGCTGGGTGTGGGCCGGCGGTCACGCCGAAGCCTACTGGGCCCGGGAGCGCCGGCTTCCTTTCTGGGAGCATCCGTGGTTCACCCGCCTCTACCGCATCGGGCTGCTCACCGGCTGGGTAGCGGTGATCCTGTTTTTCCTGCTGTGGAACCTGTGGTGGGCGACGGGGTAGGGGCGGCGGATGGCGTCAATAGGGGATGGTCACTTACGCGTACCCGGTTTGCGAGGGGGGAATAGTCGGCGTCAGCGTCGGGCCGGCCGGTAATCCCTGGGGTCGAGGCAGGCGTCGTACATCGCCTGGTCGATACGAACCCAGGCGGTGCCGTGGATGCCGCGGCGGGAAGCGCTGCCCGGTCCCACAGGGAATGCGGATTCAAACGCGAGCGTCCGGTTCTGTGATGCGGCGATTTGCTTCGCCAGACTGACCGCCGGGGTGAAGTCTGAATCCTGGCTGACGATGATGGCAGCGTCGTAGCGGCGTTCATGCGCCGCCTGCACCAAATCCAAAGCCAGGCTGACGTCAACGCCCTTTTCCTGGCCGCCCCGATTGACCTTGCCTTGATAAACGTAGATGCCACGGCGGGCCAAGTAGCGTAGCTTGTTTAACCAAAAATCGTGCCAATAAGGATGCTCAGGTCGATTAGGGACGCCAGTATAGAAGCGAATTTCAGTCGAGGTGCGCCCCGGTTGTCTCGTAACCAGAGCGTTGGCAATCTTTTCGACATCGTAACTCGGCCAGGCGTGTGGTGGTGTGGGGTATGTTACGCCGGAGAGCCAAGCATCTTTCGCCAAGTGGTAGAGATTCTGGCCGTCGATGAAAACTATGGTGTCCATAATTAAAAAACCCCGGCCGGGGAAACTGGCGCGAACCAGCTCGTGCGGGCGGGGGGTAATTCAATGTCTAGCGTACACGGCTTTGGGCTTGCCGTCAAGGGCACCACTGGCAGAAAAGTACCCCGCCCGGGGAACCCGGCGCGAGCCGGCTCATGCGGACGGGGGCAAATCTCAGTTGGTGTAGCGTCGCTTTCGTGTCCTGTGCTTCGGGAGGAAGATCAGCCGCTCGATTGCAGACGTGTTGCGGCAGCATTCGATCAGGCCTGCGGGTCGTCGGGCATGGCAGCGATGATTTCTTCGTAGCGACGCTGGATTTCCTGCTCGTCGGCTTGGGGATTTTGCTGGCGGAGCACGTATTTGATTCCTGCTTCGCGGCCTTCTTTGTGGCCGGCTTCCCGGCCCTATTTGCGGCCGGCTTCGCGGCCTTCTTTGTGGCCGGCTTCCCGCCCCTATTTGCGGCCGTCGGAACGTATTGATTCGATTACGTCGCGCTTGATTTTTTGCAGTACCATTTTGATCGTCTCCGTGAGCAGCGCGTAGGCGTAGGAAAGGGCTAGAGGCGCAGCACGTTGGTAGGTATAAGGCGTCCGGACACGGGGTCCACGGCTAGAAGCGCCTCTTCCAGCGTGACCACGCCGAGCGGAGTGGGCTCGCCCGCTTCGGCGAAGATTACCGGCGTGGGGAATTCCTGTCCTTCGAGTCTGATGATGGTTCTTCCGATGTCCACCGGCGCGTGGCTTCCGTCGGCCAGTTCGGACTGTACTGAGCGTTCTACCGGCACTCCCAGCCGCTGCAACATGGTTCTGGGTATGGCGGTGAAGGTTGAGCCGGTGTCCACGATGGCATCGATGTTTTCGAACCTGCGCCCTTGCGGGTCTCCGATGCCCAGGGGGACTACTACGGTTCCCATGGCGTTTCTCCTCTGTTTGATCAGGTCTGCGGGTCGTCGGGCATGGCGGCGATGATTTCTTCGTAGCGACGCTGGATTTCCTGCTCGTCGGCTTGAGGATTTTGCTGGCGGAGCACGTATTTGATTCCGGCTTCCCGGCCCTCTTTGTGGCCGGCCTCCCGGCCTTCTTCGCGCCCGGCTTCCCGGCCCTCTTTGCGGCCGTCGGAACGTATCGATTCGATTACGTCGCGCTTGATTTTTTGCAGTACCATTTTGATCGTCTCCGTGAGCAGCGCGTAGGCGTAGGAAAGTGGGGGAACGCCCAGCGCGTTTGCGGCGGCGTTGGAGATGGCAATGGCCCCGGCGTGAATGTCGCCCTTGAACCAGTGGGCCAGCACCATCACGGCGGTGGCAAGCACAGTGTACTCAAAGGCGTGTTCCTGGGCAAATGAGGCCGTGTAGCGCCAGTCGGGGCTTTTGAGATTGATATTGGCCGGGTCGAGTCGGACGATGGCCGCGATGGCCAGACCTGCGGACGCGGCGGGGATCAGCTTCCAGAAGTGGTTGATGATATTCGGCGTACTGGACATATATTCTATTTTAGGGAGGACGGCGGGGCGGGTCAAAGGGGTGATGGTCACTTATGCGTACCCGGTTTGCGCGGAGGGAGTGGTCAAAATCAGGATTGCCAGGATTATCCGATTTGCAGGATTGCGGGCATCCAGGCGCTGGATTGGCGGGTGTGGGTTGGCTATCCGGCCGGCGGTTGTCTTGGCCTAACCGCGTCGGAGCAGTCGGTCGTACTCCTGGTGTGAGCCGATCCAGAACCAGATGATGTCGTTTTGTTCCATCACTCCGAGAGCGCGGTAGCCGGCGCTGACACGCACTGAGAAGACGGGGGATCTTCGCCCGACGCGCGTGAACGAGCGCATGGCTAGAGGTCGGCCGGATCCAGCGGAGTGGTGGCTCCCGCTCGGTGGTCGGCCAGGGCTTCGTTGGCGAGGCGGCTCAGCAACTCATCCGATTCCGGCCGGGCGAGTAGCTGGTCCCATTGTTGGTCAGCGTCAAGCTCGGCCAGCAGGAACCTGGCGAACCGGTCCTGTTCTTCGGGAGGTAGATCAGCCGCGCGATTGAAGGCGTCTTGCAGCAGTTGGTTCATGGTTATCCTCTTGGTTTTTGTCAGGTTAGCAACTCTAACCTGCCTGGGCAATGGCGCGGACGGCATGGGAATTGTCAGAATCAGGATTGCCGGGATTATCGGATTTTCAGGATGACGCGGCGCAAGGGTCGGCCAACTCAATCCTACCAATCCCGTAATCCCGCGAATCCTGATTCTGACGACGATGCGGTTGGGAGCGGGAGCGCGTGATGTTGGCGTGGCCGCCGACTTACTCCCCGGCGGCAGCGTTCCGTTTCGGGTGGTCTATTTTCATGGATGCATAGGATTTACAGGGTTTTGAGTGTGAGGGATTCCTGGATTCCCGCCTTCGCGGGAATGACGAGAAAATAAACTACCTAAATTGCAGCGCTACCGTGCGGCCGCCGGCTCACTCGCCGCCGGCGGCGTGCGGCCCTGCGTTGATGTTGGCCGTTATCTTGTTCTTGAGCGGCTCTATCGGGGCTTCGGTCGCATCTGCCACACCGCCCCGAGCAGCTGGGCGGCTTGGGCAGCCAGGGCAATCCCGGCTTCACACCGCCATTCCCACCCCCAACCGTCATTCCCGCGAAAGCGGGAATCTCGCCGTCGCCAGGTTCCAGGTTACACAATGTCAGAGTACAAGTCGCGCCAGTCCGGATTATTCTGCACTATCAGCTCAATCTTCCACTGACGGTGCCATTTCTTGATTGCCTTTTCCCTGGCGATCGCGCTCTCCATGCTATCGTGAGATTCGTACCAGACCAGACTGTGGATGTTGTATCGGCTGGTGAACCCCTTCACGAAGTCGCTCTTATGCTGCCAGACGCGCTGGGGCAGGTCAGCGGTGACGCCGACATACAGCGCGCCGTTACGCCGGCTGGCGAGGATATAGACACAGGGGGCTTTCATTTGGCAATTTCCTTAGTGGTCGGATGGTTGAATTGGGCGAGGTTGGCCCGTTCCAGCGGCGGGATTCCCGCTTTCGCGGGAATGACGGTGTGGGGGCGGGAACGACGGTGGGGGGCGGATGGTTGAGTTGGGCAAGGTTGGCCCGTTCCAGCGGCGGGATTCCCGCTTTCGCGGGAATGACGGTGTGGGGGCGGGAATGACGGGGGATAGCGGGAATGTCAGGCGCGCTCCTTTGTGGCGTTGACGGCGACATCATGCAAATCCAATAATCCCGCCAATCTTGATTCTGACAATCACGCCGCCCCCATCTGCCGCGCCGCCAGGGCTGCTTGGGCCGGGTCGCTGAGGAGTTGCGCTACTGCTGCCTCGGCAAATCCAATAATCCCGCCAATCTTGATTCTGACAATCACGCCACCCCCATCTGCCGCGCCGCCAGGGCTGCTTGGGCCGGGTCGCTGAGGAGTTGGGCTACTGCTGCCTCGATTGCTTGGGCGGTTTTGCTGGTGGGTTGCCAGGTGTGGCGGAGGAGGCGGCGGGCGGCGCGGGATTGGGGGTCGCCGGGGGGACGGGTCGCGATGTCGCTCTGGGCGATCAGGGCTTGACATTCTTGCTCGGCGGTTGCGCCCAGTTGGCTGAGGCGGACGTGGAGCGGGTCGGTGGCGTCGTAGCGCGGGATGGGGAGCTTCCAGCCGTGCTTGTGGAAATGTCGTATCTCTTTGGCCCAGTTGGTAGGGCAAAACGGCTTGGCCTGCTTCGCAAGTTCGTTGCTGTTGATGATGGCAAGTATGTAGTGAGCTTCGGGTTCTGATTCGCAAATCGTCTGAAACAGCACGTGATCCACGATAGCATTGCTATCGCGGATTACAGCAGCGGTTGGCTGTCCTGACTGCGTGTAGGCCACTCTAACGGTCCCATCTCCGGAGATTGACCCTCGCAAGTATTCCAGTTGGTCGGTCAGCTTGTTGAGGTGATTAAGGTTGCTGCACAAGTCTTTGATAGCCTGATTCGCGTGGACCTCGCGGAACATTGCGGCGGCGTTGTTCCAGCGCCTTTGCATCGTCGGATGCAGTCGCGCCACATCGAGCCCTCCATCGTCAGGTAGCAAAGGCAGCGTCATAGTAGGGCGATGTACGGGCAGGACGGCTTGCAACGGGGTCAGCGCGACATAAGGCACGACGCACTCGCCCAAATACACGTCAAACAGGTGGTCGTTGTGTATTACTCCATCCAACAAGTGCAATTGACTGTCGTATTTGATGCGGTCTTGACTGCCTTGACGCACTCGGACGTTGGCGGTGTTGGCTGCGGGTAGCATCGCCGTGTGCGGGATGGTGTCAACAAAGAAAAGTCGGCGGTCAATGATGTCCGCTCCCCTCTTGGATAGTTCTTCATAGGGCGACTTGAACGTACCATCGTCGTGGTGCAGTGCCTCGTTCTTGCGGCTGATGCCGGCGTAGTCGTCCTGCCAGTTGCCGCGCCAAACCTGCACGGTTCCCGGCGCCAGGGCCGCGCCCTGACCGACGCCGGTGTACTGCCCGAACACTACGCTGGCCGGCATGGGGAAAAAGTCGGGTACCACGTTGTCCAAATCCCACGGCGCGAATGCTTGGAAGTCCACGCCGATGCTCGGCGCGTTGCGTCCTCCCTTACGCTTATAGTCTCCGCTGCGCCACTTGAGATGCTGGCCGGAGCGCAAGGCGCTGTGGGGCAGCACCATGCCGATGCGCGCGCCGGGTTTGGCGTACAGTTCGGCGCAGCGGGTGTAGAAGAGAGTGGCAACATCTTGATTGGCAGAGTTTCGCCCGCCGGCCCAGATCTGGTAGCGGGATTCGCTCATGCTGCGCAGTTCTTCGCGGATGATGTCGGCGCTCTGGCCGTAGGTGAGCCAGGGCGGGTTGCCGATGATGCGGTCAACCTTTTCCTCGGCGATGACGGCGGGGCGGATCATGTTGCGGACGTAGTAGGCCCACACATGGTTGCGGTGGTTGGCGTGGAGTTGGGCCATGGCGTCGGCCATGGCCTGGACGCTGGCGCGGGCATCGTCGGACATGGGG
>JAPPCX010000083.1 GCA_028875655.1 Chloroflexota bacterium
CCCATGGGCGATGGCGTTCTTCCTCCCGAAACCGCTCCGGTATCCGCCCGCGACGCCGGCGGGTCTCGTCAAACTCAGCGCGGGTCAGGCCGATTTGAACGAGGATACTCCCGACCGTTCTGGGAGATACCTCTCCGCTGTGTCTCGGTACTTCCGTTATCAGCCCCAACCGGCGATGCCGGAAAACGGTGTGGTCGCCGCCTTCTGACTCTGCGAAATTGAGTCGGCGCAAAATCCGCAGCAGCTCCCGACGAGTGACTCCCGGAATGTACGGGGGCATTGGTTATCCCACTGCCAGCCATGGCCGAATCAGTTTCGGAGCAACCTGGCAGACGTGATACTCCAGACCTTCTTCCTCGCATTCCGCGACTAACTCCGCAATCTTGGCTTTCCCGATCTCGCGCAGTTCCGCCTGCCGCGCCGGGTCGTCGTCGCCGGGCAGCGGGTACATTTGGGCCATCGCCATGGCGTCGGCAATCATCTTGAGCGCTTCTTCCTTGTCGGCGCCTTGCGACACGGCGCCGGGGATGCCGGGGCAAATGACCGCAAAGTCGTCGTCCGATTCGATTAGAATGACTTCGTAGAGGTCGTTGCTGTTGTCTGTAGTCGTCATTGCTGCTCCTCGTAATACGGCGCCGGTCTCACCACCGCCTCCGCTGTGGGCAGTCCAGCGGCCATAATCTCCCGGCAATAGGCTGCGATTTCATTGTAGGCGTCGCCTTTCGCCGGAGTTACGCCGTCCACCAGCGCCTCGTAGATGGCGTCGGCGATCATGTCCAGCGCGTCCTGCGGGTCTCGGCCGGCGCTTACCACGTCCATGGACGGGCAGAAAACCGCCCACGGAGTTCCGGGACTGTCGCCGCTGGTGTCGCAAACCAGCAGGACTTCATAGCCATATTCCACCGGCGCGCTGTCCGCCCATTCTGCCGCTAGGGATTCATCAGCGCGAGTCAACAGAGCGATCGCCATAATCTCACCTCGCTTTGGGACAATGATAGCACCGGCGGGTTACGGGGCGGCGGGGGTGGTTTGGCTTTCCCGGGGGAGCGAGTCCTCCCAGTCTGGGATGAGGACGCGGGAGGATGATTCCAGCAGCAGGATGAAGACGACTCCGGCGAGGCTGGCCGCGATGGAGATTACCCAGGCCAGATCGTAGGAACCGCCTCCGACGTCGATGAAGCCAAGCAATCGCGTCGGAATCTCGGCGTTGCGGTAGTCGAACACCACGCCGCCGACCAGTCCGCCCACGGCCATGCCAAAGCCGGAGCCCAGGTGCTGGAATCCGAAGATGGACCGCACCGGCCCCATGCCATAGTACTGGCGGTTGGCGATGAGAAAGGCGGACATTTCCCCGCCGAAGCCGATGCCGAACAGCACGGCAAACAGGTAGAACTCCCACGCGCTCTGGGCCCAGAAGAGCATAATCACCGTAACGCCCTGCAAGGCGTAGGGCAGGATCATCGTCGCCTTGGCGCCGAAGCGGTCGGCCAGGATGGGAATGAACAGCCGGCTGCTCACGCTGGCCATGGTGTAGATGGTGACGATCCAGGCGGCGGCCGCCAGGGATAACCCCTGCTCCGTAGCGAAGAAGACGACATGCCAGATGACGATGGCATGGCCCAGGCAGCCGAGGAAGTGGATGAAGGGAAGGTTCCAGAAGGCCCGGGTGCGGCGGGCGTGCTGCAGAAAGACCTTGCTGCGCAACTTGGCAGTTTCGGCGTTGACCGGGGCCGGCGGAGGGTCGTTGTCGGTTGCTCCCAAAGGCCGCATCCCCCGGTCGGCCGGGTCGCTGTGGAAGAAGAACAGCAGGGCGAACAGGATTGTTCCGCCCACGGCGGCGATGATCCAGAAGCCGACCTGCCACCCGGTAAGGCCGATCAGCAGCGCCAGGGCCGGCGCCGTAACCGACGATCCCATGCCTCCGATGGATTGCTGGATGCCGACGGCGACGCCGAGCCTCCTTTGGAACCAGGCGGCGACGGTGGTGGGGATGTTGACGGTGAACAGGGCTTGGGCCAATCCCAACAAAAGGCTGTAATAGATGTAAAGCTGCCAGACCTGGTTCACGGTGCTGAGGAGCAGCATACCCACCACGTAGAGGCCGGCCGCGACAAACAGGGATTTACGCGCTCCGTAGCGGTCGCCGATCCATCCGGAAACGGGTGAAAGGAGGGCGCTGGCAACGCTGCGGAATACCTGAGCCAGGACGATGGCGGTGACGCCCCAGGCGAAATCGGTCTGCAGGACGACCAGGATGACGGCGAAGGCCTGGCTGACGAAATTCGCGGTCATCCGGAGCAGGGTGCCAATCCCAACCACGAGCCAAGCGTAGTGGTAGCGCTCCCGCAGGTGGTTGGTGAGGTCCGACAGGCCGGTATTCAAACCGAATCACTCTCCATTGCGGGCATTGTAACGACGCCGGAGTTGGGTGGCAACTTGACGTAAACGACCCCGTGGTTTCGCTACGCCGGTTCCGCCGCCGGTCGCCGCTCCGGACGCCGGGCCAGCAGCATGAGGCACATCGCCATGCCCTGCACCGCCGCGGAGAACAGGATCAGGATGGTGTAGCTGCCCGTCAGGTCGTACACCACCGGGCCCACGATCTGGCCCAGTCCCAGCCCGCCGGCCTCAAAGGGACGCATCGCGCCGGCGATGGCTCCGTAAGAGTTGCGCCCAAAATAGTCTGCCAGCACCATGTACAGCAGCACTTCCAGCGCACTGTGGAACAGGCCCCAGAACACCCCGAAAGCGTAGGCCACCACCAGCGAGTTGACTTCCAGCAGGCCCAGGGTCGCCAGGGCCGACACACCCATGGCCCCCACGATGCACCAGCGCGGGGTCAGGCGTCCCGCCACCTGCCCCCATACCAGGCTGCTCAACGCCAGGAAGGTGCTCACGCTGAGCACCCCCGCCGCCTGCGGGGTGGTCAGGCCCGCGAACTCGTGCAGGTAGGGCACCAGGCTGAATCCCAGGCCGGAACTGCCGGTAACGTTGAGGAACGCGACCATTGAGACCATCCAGAAGGCTTTGGAGCGCATCGCCTCCCGGGACGTCCAGCTGGCTTCGGCCGGTGATGCGTCCGGCCGGCCCCGTCCGGCAGCGGTCTGGCCGCTTTGAGCCGACACGGGCGTCGCCCGCGCGCCGTCGGGCAGCAGGCCGATGTCCTCGGGACGGCGGCGCATGATGATGAACATGGGGATGGCGAGGAACAGGCTGAAAAAGCCCAGCAGCCGGAAGGCCGTCCGCCAGTCGGCCAGCACGGTGATGAGCGAGAACGCCTGTATAATCAGCGCGCCGCTGATGGGGCGATAGATTCCGGTGAAGGCCAGGGCGACGTTGCGACGACGGTTGAAGAAGTTGACCGCCATGGTGCGCGGCACCACGCCGATCAGGAAGGGCTGGCTGATGGCGCGCCCAATGACCGCGGCCAGGAAAAACTGCCAGGCGGTATGCACTCCGCCGATGGACACCATGCACAGCCCCAGGACGATAACCCCCACGGGCATCAGCCAGCGCGGTCCGTATCGGTCGGCCAACCGTCCGGCGAAGGGCGCGAAGACCCCCGACATCCACACGCCGCAGCTGGAGGCCAGCCCGATGCTGGTGCGGGGCCAGAGGGTATCCTCCAGGATGTAGCTTTGCACTCCGCCCAGCACGACCCCGGCCACCGCCGTGGCTACGAAAGCCCCGGAGCCGGACAGGCCGAGCACCAGCCAGCCGTAGTAAAAGGGAGTGTTGGGACGCCAGTTGAGGAGAGCCGACAGAGAGGACGCCATCGTCCGGCCCTTATATCAGACCGGCGGTGCAGGGACAAGAAGGCGTATATTCTGACGGGTCGTCGTTTTCCTGAACGGCGTCGTCGGGTAGAATTGCCGTCGTAGAGTACGCCTCCCCAGGAGAGACCATCCATGACCACGCCAGATGAGTTGTCCCGAAGAGTTTACGAACTGGAGAAGTACCGGCCCGTCGCCAGCGACGTTCAAACCATCTCCCCTGACTACTCCCGTATCCAGACGCCGCTGATGTGGGGCGGGGTCTGGCAAGGGCCCGGACTGGACTTGAAATTGCGCAGCTTCGCCACCATTGCCGCCGAGTGCGTCAACGGCTGGGATTTCGGGTTGCAGGACCAAATTCGGGTCGGGCTGACTATGGGCATGTCGCCCCGGCAGATCAAGGGGATATTTATTCAACTGCTGTTCTACGCGGGGATTCCAGCGACGGTTCACGGTTTGCTGCAAGCCCAGACGGTGATCAACGAGCGCGATGACTGGAAGGCCGCTGACGTTCCGGTGGAAGCGGACTGGCTGGAAACCCTGGAGGCCAAGCTGGAACGGGGCAGCGAAATCCGCCGCAACCTTTGGGGCGAGCAGGCCAACCGGGAAGTAGAGTCGTCCCTGGCGCAACGGCTGGCGCCGGAGGCATCGAACATAGTCGATGCGTACAACTACGGGGAAGTGTGGGCCCGGGAAGACCTGGCGCCCAAAGAACGCATGGTGTGCGTGCTGGCCGCGCTCATGGCCCGCGGGCACTGGCAGCAATTGAGGCGGCACGTCCGGTACGCCCTGAACATGGGGTTCAACCGGCGGGAGATTTGCGAAGTGTTTTCCCAAGCCGGTTGGTACCGGGGCTGGCCCCATGTGGAGGACGCTCTGGAACAGGCTCAGCAAGTGTTCACGGAAGCGAACGCCTGACTCGTGGTTCGAAAGATCGGGAGGATATTGGCATGACCACGGTAAAGGACCTGCAGGAAAAATCGGCGAAGCTGCGGCAGTTCTTCGACCAGCACCTGCCCTACGCCCGACCCACGCCGGTGTTGGCCGATTTCGTGAGGGTGCAGCACGAACTGATGTGGGGCGGGGTCTGGCAGGCCGAAGGGCTGGACCTGAAGCTGCGCAGCTACGCCACAATCACCGCCCAGTGCGTCAACGGTTACGACTTTGGAGTCGAGCACCAGGTGCGCACCGGTCTCACCGTGGGCATCACTCCGCAGCAGATCAAGGGGATATTCATCCAGCTCATGTTTTACGCCGGAGTACCGGCTACGGTCTTCGGCCTCCGCATCGCCCAGGAGGTTATCAACGAGCGTGAGGAATGGAAAGCCGGCGACGTGCCGCTGGATGTCGCATGGCTGGATTCAATCGACGATATGTTGGCCCATGGCAAGGCCGTGCGCGTCCGGCATTGGGGCGAATTCGCCGACACTGAAGCAGAAAATTCTCTCTCACGGCAGTTCATTCCGGAATCGGCGACATTGGTGGACGCCTATCACTTTGGAGAGGTGTGGCGGCGAGCCGACCTCGGCGTCCAGGAACGCATGGCGTGCATCCTGGCAGCATTGATGTGCCGGGGTCACATGACGCAACTCAAGCGGCATATCGGGTACGCGCTGGACGCCGGCCTGAATGAGAAACAGATTTGCGAAGTGTTCGCCCAGGCTGGCTGGTACCGGGGATGGCCGTGTGTCGAGGATGCCCTGGAACAGGCTAAAGAGGTTTTCGACGCCCGTGGGACATTGGGAGAATGACTTATGGACAACGCCGCCGACCTGGCGCGGAAAGCCGCCAACCTGCACGCGTTCATCGACCAGCACCTGCCCCAGGGCCGTCTCACCGGAGCGCTTCCGGACATCAGCGCGGACTACGTGAAGCTGCAGGAAGAGGTGATGTGGGGCGGCGTCTGGCAGGTTCCGGGCTTGGACGTTACCCTGCGCAGCGTCGCCACTATCGCGGCCCAGTGCTGCAACGGCTGGGAATTTGGCCTCCAGCATCAGATCAGGGTCGGCCTGTCTCTGGGAATGTCCCCGCAAAAGATCAAGGGTATTTTCCTGCAGCTCATCTTCTATGCGGGGATACCGGCCACCGTGTCCTCCCTGGCCCAAGCCCAGCGCGTCATCAACGAACAGCCCATGTGGCAGCGGGAGGACAGCGAACCCCTGAAGGCGGACTGGTTGGAGTCGGTGGCAGAAAAGCTGGAAAGGGGACGGCAAATCCGCAGCGGGAGTTGGGGCCAGCAAGCCGCCGTCAACCTGGAGAGTACACTATCCCACGAGCTGACGCCGGAAACCGCCGCCCTGGTTGAGGCCTACAACTTTGGCGAGGTATGGGCGCGTGGCGACCTCACTCCCAAGGAGCGGACGGTGTGCATTCTGGTTGCCCTCATGTGCCGAGGCCACATGAAGCAACTGCGCGAGCATATCGGCTATGCCCTCGAACTGGGTATGACCCGGAGGGAGATCTGCGAGGTTTTTTCCCAGGCGGGATGGTATCGTGGTTGGCCTTACGTGGAAGAAGCGCTGGAACAGGCCGACGCCGTATTCACCGAACGCGAGATTTAGCGTCGGGCTAAGCAGGCGAACCAAAGGAGGAGCACGTTAATGCACTGTGGAGTGATGGTTACGGGTTACAACCAGGGCGACTGGGAACGCCTGTTGCAGGGAGATTACGACCGTCCGCCGGCGATACCGGACGCGGCCAACATGGACGGTTCCGTTTGATTTAGATTGATGGCTATGGTAGCATCCGCGCTGCCAGAGTCAAGCGGTGGTAGGTAGCCCGGCTACATTCCCGCATGGCCCGCTCCGGCGGGTCTTTTTATTGCACAGGTTCATATCAGGGAGGCGGCTTCGTGCCTCTCTCTGCGGGGCCTATGCTCAACGCGGGAACCCGGTTGACTCTGGCAAGCCAGCCTTATCCTGTGAGCAGAGGGAGGTTCCCAATGGAAGAAATGTACGAAGAAGAACCGCGTTCCCGTCCACGCATCGGGCGCAAGGGATACATCAAACGATGGTTGATTCTGATTGCCGTAGGGGTGGTGGTTGGCGTCGGGCAAGCGGTTGCGGAACCGTTGCTCCCGGCAGATTTTGGGGGCGTGGTGTCGTTGGGCGTTTTGGTGTTCTATGGTTTGCCGGCTTTGATCATATCGGTGGCATGGACGATGCGGCGTTTCACCGACGCGGGGAGAGATGAAGCATGGGCATTGTTGCTGGTGCTGCCTGTCGTCAACATAGCGACGGCTATAGTGGCTGCATCGCTGCCTTCAAGAGAGGACGCCCAAGCCGACTGAAAAATAGCCGGCGCATAAATCTTCCCGGCTGGCCCAGGGCGTGATAGCGTGGCTACAAGTCCAACCGGGCAAGGAGGAACCGACGATGACTTGATGGAGTTAAACCCAAAACGCCCCCGCAGTTTCGCCGACTGCAAAGGCGTTCCTTATAGCCACCTGGCCCGTGGGGAAGGTTGCAACTTTCACGGCTGATTTTACAGCCGACGGATGTCCATTGCAACCCTCCTTCGGGCGCATCACGCCAACCCCGAAGGAGGGTTGAACCATGTCTGCACTCGCAAACGTTCTCGACTTTACGAATAACCTCATCGGCCTCTGGCTGATACTGTATGCCGCATCCCGGCACCCTTACTCTCAACGGATTGCGGCATCCCTGTGGCGATGGTGTCGCCCCAGGCTGGTCGCAAAGTGGACTGCGGCGCGGTCCGCTCATTGGTGGCGCAAGGCGTTCGCTGCGCTGGCGCTATGCTCATTCATAGGCGGCTTCGCTGCCAGCCTGACGACGGAATCTATGGCGGGAACAGCGTCGCCGTGGACGATGTGTTGGTTTGGCGGCACTATAGTCGTTATCCTGCTGGTAGCCGCATCGGATCGTTGGTCGGTGTCTCGCCGGCTGCTGCCGTAACGGTTCTAACCCCGGCCCGTGCTACAATCCGGGCCGGGGCAATCAGCATGGCCGAGTTCACCAAAACCGTGACCGTCAACTGCCCGTACTGCGGCGACGCCAGCGTGGTCAAGTTCGGGCGCAACGTCAGCGGCCACCAGCGCTACCGTTGTAAGCCGTGCGGCAAGACGTTTTTGGGCACCGGCGCACTTCACGGGCGCAAGGTGCCCAGCAACGTCATAGGGGCCGCCGTGCAGAAGTTCTACCGGGGAATGTCGTACAAGTCTATTGCCGAGCAACTGGCGCAGGATCACGATATTCCCGAACCGTCCAAGCAGACGATTTACGCTTGGGTGAAGAAGTACACCGACGACGCGGTGAAGGCGATGTCCGAGCATCCGGCAGAGACCGGGCCGGAGTGGGTAGCCGACGAGATGATGGTGGACGTGGGCGGTCAGAAGATGTGGAACTGGAACGTGATGGACGCCAAGACCCGCTACATTCTGGCGTCGTATCTGTCGCCCCGTAGGGATACCAATGCGGCGACCCGAACCTTGCGAAAAGCAGCGCGGTTCGCCGCCAACCCGCCGGAGCGCATCCGCACCGACAAGTTGGGCAGTTACACCGAGGCCATCAAGCGGGTGTTCCCTGACGCCAAGCACATTCAGTCGGACGGCATCACGGCAAAGGTGAACAACAACCTGTCGGAGCGGTTGCAGGGAACGTTTCGGCAGCGTACCAAGACGCTGCGGGGATTGGACAGCAGGCAGACAGGGCAACGGTATCTCGACGGTTGGGTAGTGACCTACAACCTGTTTCGTGACCACGAGGGAGCGGACGGGAAACCGCCGGCGGTGAAAGCAGGGGTCAAGCCGCCTTTTGAGGAATGGGCGGATGTGGTGAGAAAGCCGGTAGTATCGGCAGCGACCAGAATTGCGGCACGGCGTACTCCGGCCAAGACGCGGGCTAAAAGTCAGCGGGGTAAGGCCAGCGCGGGGCGGTTGGCGAGCGCACAACCCAAGCGTGCGAAACGACGTTAGCCGGCTGTAAAAATCGCATCAACTGTAATCATACGGAACCACATGGACGATACCCTTTACATGGGCGAACTGGTCGAGCCGCTGGGTTTCGATTCGATCTGGGCCACCGAGCATTACGGTTCCGCCTACTCCATGCAGCCCAATCCGTTGCAGTACCTCGCTTATTGGGCGGGCCGCACCAGCCGCGTGGACGTGGGCACCGCCGTCATCGTCGCGCCGTGGTGGAACCCGGTCCGGCTGGCGTCCGAGATCTCCATGCTCGACATCCTGCTGAGGGGCCGTCGCCTGCACCTGGGCATCGGTCGAGGCATCGCGCCGCACGAGTACGCCTCGCTGGGTTACCCCATCGGCGAGTCGCACAAGTACTTCTACGACGTGATCAACGCCATCAAGGCTGCCGACGGCGCGGAACGCTTTGAGTTCAAGGGGGACGTCTATGACATTCCGCCCACCACCATTCGGCCCCAGGCCCGGCACAAGGGCGAACTGACCAAGGACATCAAGGTGGCGTTCACCACCGAGGCGTCGGCGCGAATGGCCGCCGAAAATGGCCTCGGCCAGATGTTTGTCGCCGGCGACGACGTGGACGAGATGACCGACAAGGTGCGCCGGTTCAACCGGATTCGCAAAGAACTCGGCCTTCCGCCCGATCAGCCCACCACCCTGTTGTGGATGTACTGCGCCGAAACGGAAGCAGAGGCCGAGGAGGGCTGGACCTACTTCCACAATCAGCTCACCGCCGCCCAGCACCATTACTTTGAATGGAACAACCCCGGCTACGAAGGCATCAGCGGCTACGAGGAATACCTGATCCGCCAGCAGGCCGACGTGGGTACCGCTGACGCCAGCTTTGCCGCCCGGCGCGCGACTCAACCCATCGGCACGCCGGACGAGATCATTGAAAAGATCAGGACATTGCAATGGACCATCAGCCTGGAGAAGGTCGTCATTCACATGTTTTACGGCGGGATGCCCAGGGAAAAGGCGGAGAAGAGCCTGAGGCTGTTCGCGGAGAAAGTTCTGCCGGCGGTGCGGGAAATGCCCACGCCGATCAACCCCGCATCCCTGGAGTGACGGCGCATTTGGATTCTCCCTCTCCCCTTGTGGGAGAGGGCCGGGGTGAGGGGTATCTCCCTCCGAGAAAACCGAAATACCTTGAGCAGGAGGCCGCATCATGGCAAACAAAATTCGCCTGGGGTTCGTGGGAGCCAACGTAAACTCGACGTGGGCGGGTCAGTCGCACTTTCCGGCGCTGCTGGCCAGTCCCGACGTGGAGATGACGGCGGTCTGCACCACCAGGCCGGAGAGCGCGGAAGAGGCGCGGCAGCATTTTGGGGCGAAGCTCGCCTTTCACGATTTTCGGGAAATGGCGGCGTCGGACGAGATCGATGCGGTAGCCGTGGTGGTGCGGGTGCCGTCCCACTATGAGCCGACGAAAGCGGCCATCGAAGCCGGCAAGCACGTCCTCACCGAGTGGCCGTTGGGCCGCAACACCGCCGAGGCCGAGGAACTGGCGGCGCTGGCTAATGCCAAGGGTGTGCAGACGGCGGTGGGCCTGCAATCCCGAGTCAGCCCGGCCTTGCTGTACGTCAAGGAGCTGATCGAAACCGGCTACGTGGGCGAGGTCATGTCGTGCAGCGTGACCACCTTCCGCGACGGGCCGTTGCAGCGTCCGTCCGACCGCACCTGGCAGCGCGACGCCAGCCTGGGCGCGAACACGCTGACCATCGCCACCGGGCACGTTATCGACGCCCTGCGCTTCGTAGCCGGCGATTTCTCGCGCGTGGCCTGCATGGTGAGTACCCAGGTGCCCCAGTGGTACGAGCCGGACACGCAGCAGTTTGTAGATACCGACTCTCCCGACAACGTGAGGGTGTCCGGCCAGCTTACCGGCGGCGCGGCGGCGTCGGTGCACGTCGGAGCCGTTCCCTGGGCCGGCAGCGGCTACCGCATGGAGATCTACGGGCGGGAAGGCACGCTGGTGGTAACCGGCAGTGTCTCATCCCAGCGGGGCGAGATGCTGCGTGTCCAGGGCGCGCAGGGCAGCCAAACCCTGACGGACCTGACCATACCGGAGCGGTTCTTCTACCTCCCGGATGATTTCCCACGCGGCGACCCGTTCAACATCGGCCAGCTGTACACCCTGTTTGCACAGTCAATCAGAACCGGCGAAAGCCAACAACCAACCTTCGACACGGCGGTGGGCCTGCATCGGTTCATCGACCGGATCAAGGAGGCGTCGGACACGGGGCGGGAGTTGGCGGTGGGGTGAGGTGGCGATTTTGTACCATTCGGGTTCAGCCCAACGCCCTCGCTGCCGCCGCGTTGAATCCCACTCGATCCTGCATTCCTAATATTGCCCCCTCTTCACGCCGCACCAGATGCCTGATCTGGTGCGGCGCATGGAGATGCTGCTGTAACTCATCCACTTGGTCAAGCTCTCGTAGGGTTAGAGCCACTGCATAAACCTGCCGCGCATCGCTCACTCCAGTCACCCAAGCCGGAAGCGGAGGAAGGGGGTTAATCAGCGATGGGTAGATTTCCGCCAGCACGTGAGACTGCCCGTCTCCAAGCGTCTCGAACGGCCAGATTTGTGATCCGGTACGACGTCGTATCCTTTGCAACGCGGGGGTCCCGGTCAGCGTCTGGCTACCGACCGATCCCCGGCCGTAAAGTTTCCACACCGTCTGCCCCTTCCGAACTATTTCCTCAGCATAGCGGCGCTCGGGCGGGAGGTTCCCTCCCCAGCCGTGTTGCGGTCTCGTAGCCAGGAGACCCTCAATGTGCCATGTGTGGTGCCGACCATAAAACGGCCCTTCCCCTTCGAAGACCTCATTCAACTCCGCTGCTGCCTCAAAACGGTTGTTGCAATTATTGGGACCATCCTCGATGACTTGGGCAACACGCGCCCAGACGGCCGCCCAACCATACTCGCCGGTTAGCATTCGAGCAGTACCCTCGGGATATCCGAACGCAAAGTCAAATCCGCAGAGGAGGCGGTGGCGTGTTGACGTCCCTTCTCCCAGCAATGCCTCGACCCGATCCACTGCCTCACGACGCGTTCCGAGGTTCTCAAGCGTCGGCGGTCTGTGCAGATCACAAACAGCAATCCAAATGCTATCTTCGTTGTACTTGGGTTCATTTCGGGCAGACCAGTCAACCGCCACGTATCCGTCGAACAACGGCATATTCCCTCCAAATAGCTCTTCTATTGAACGGTCACTTCCGCGATTTGTTAATTATGCTCTCGCCTGCTGTAGTTCCGCCGCCGTACCCCAGCTCTACCCCGCCATCAGCAGCCTAGGACCTTCGTCGGTGTGAACAAGCCATAGAGCGTTACGGAAATTGAAAATCCCCGTACTGGTAACCCGTGGCACGATGGGAAGCGCAAACCGCGCACGTGCAATCAGGTCCGGTAAAGTGTCGGACCCCTACGACGGTATTTCCTAGTCGGTCGGCTCGTGCGAAGACCAAATCGAAAAGATCTGTTTCACCATTCTCTAGATAGCGCCTTAGAGCCTATCCTAAAAACTGTTGGAAACTTGCAGTGGTGCTGTGGGAAGGGAAGC
>JAPPCX010000118.1 GCA_028875655.1 Chloroflexota bacterium
GGCGAGAGGCAGGATTTTTCCGCCAGAGGCGGACCTTTCGGCGCATCGTTGTCAGCATACGGCCGGTTGGGTACGCAAGCATTTTGGACGGTCGTTCCGTGGGCGCAAGACGGTGCTGCGACTGGCTCGTGGTTCGACAAGCTCACCATGAGCGGGTCATCACGTCCCCCACGCGGGCCCGAACGGTCCCGGTGATCAGAGTGGCCACCGCCGGTGATGCAATAAGCGGACGTGTTGCCACCTGAATCGTTTGCGATTTTGAACTGACGGGGTTGGCCGTCGATGCGAAGAAACTGCCTCTCTATGGATGGTGATGAAACGTACGTTTTGCCTAGACATGATTAGGATATACGTTCGGTTGGGTGGTTGTCAAGGGGGGTTGCTCAGCCGCCGAGATTGCCACGTCGCTACGCTCCTCGCAATGACAAACTGGATACGAGTGAGGTGGTTGTCGGGATCGGGATTGGCCGGATTTGAGGATTTTCTGGATTCCCGCTTTCGCGGGAATGACGGTGGTAGGGAGGGAATGACGGTGGGGAGGGGGAATGACGGGATAGGATTACGACACGCCTAAGCAAGCGAGCCGACGGCGGCTATTGCAGAGCCAATGCTACCGCCGGCGGCGGGCGCGCGTTGAGTTGGGGAGGAGCGAGGCTGGCCGTTACAGAGGGGGCTGCAACGCGAGGTTGCTGGACAGGAAGGCGGTAATCAGGTCCATAAACTTGATTTGCTGAATATCAGGGGGATCAGTGGGGAGGGGCGTCATGCAAAGGAAGCCGGCCTGGACCAGGTTGTTCAGGTCGGCAAGGCTTGCCGTGCCACTCGAGAATTGCTGAACGACGCTTTCAGGATCGACGGCAAGGGTGACCAGTTGCCGATGAGCGCTCCCTGTTGCCAGTTCCCTGAAGCATTCTTCGGCATTTGAGCTGAGCCTGCCGGTTTCGGAGGCAATACCCGCCCGGCTGGAGGCCACGTGAGCGTAAACGTTGGTGGAGGTTTGGTCGTCCATCAGCAGGCAGTCCAGCAGTTCGCCGTTGGGGAAGTGCTTGAAACTCTGTATGATGGACTGGCCGCTGATTTCGTCAAGCCGGCTGCCGACGTTGTCGCTGATGCAGTTCTGCAGGTCTGCGTTGGTGGACCCGCGAATCTCGGTGATGATGTAGTTGCCGTCTGAGATCCGGTCCAGGGCGTCTTGCTTGACGACGATGTTGAGCAGGTTTCTAATCTGCTCCTCCAGCGTCATGCAATTGGTCATCCGAGCGCTGGCGGGGCCAAGTTGTTGCAGTTCCGCCGGAGTGAGGCGGTGCAGGGGTTCCGTTCCCAGCCGCAGGTGGACCAGTTTCGGGATCTCCGTGCTGACTTCAATGAGGCAGTTTATGGTTTGGTTCGACCGTCCGCCGTCCTGGAGGGCAAAGAGATGGACGGTGAAGATGATGAAGGGGTCGTCGTACCACTTGCCGGTATCAACGCAGTTGTACACCGGCCGGGTGTTGCGGTCGTCCATGAGGCGTTGGGATTGCAGGGACGGGTTCGTGCCGATGATGTTGCGGATGCAACTGATCTCGGACGGAGACAGGGCGGCGAATAGTTCCTCGACGAAGGGCAGGTTTTCGGGCTCGCGCTCGGCACGGAACGTGACCTGCGTAGGCTCGGCGGCGTCCGCGGTGTCGCCGGGGCGACGGACGATGAGGACGCAGAGTTCGTCCGGGGAGGCGGGGATGTAGCCGGGGCCGTAACGGTCATCGGCCACGTAGGCGCGGACGTGGGTGTAGCCGTTGCTGTCGGAGCTGCGGATGATGTACCAGCCCTTGCCCTGGTCGTCGGTGTGCAGCCCCGCGAGGGATTGGGAGGGCCAGGAAGAAGGGCAGCCATGCCCGTCGGCGGAGGCGACGCGCTGCTGCATCAGGACGGCGGAAACGGCCAGGGCGCAGACGGCGACAATGACGGCGATGGAACTTATACGCATGGGAACCTTTTCTCCTTATGCGCTGTCTGGGCGGGATGGGGCGCATTATACACGACGCCAAATCCCGCCCCCGGCCGTGTGGGTGGCGAGGTTACGGGACCGGTTGGAATTGTTGGTTGGCGTCAATTTCGGTCAGGAACACCTCGTCGGAGCCCTGGTTGTCGGCGGCTCCGAACGTCAGCTGGAAACCGTCCAGGTTGAATGTTCCGGCGTTTTGGATCCCCTGGAGGAAGCACGTCCGGGTGAGCGCCTGGCCGCAACGCTGGAGGCCTTCGACGGCCAAACGTCCCGCGAGGTAGCCCTCCAGGGAAATGAACCCGGGTACTGCGCCAGAGTCATAGGCACTCAGGGCGGCTTGATATTTGGCAACGAGGGGGTTGCTCGTGTCGGTTGGCAGAGGCACCACCTGGGTTACGAAAACACCTTGCCCGGCAGGGCCGAGGGCGGTGGCCAGGGCGTTGCTGCCGACGAACGATACGTTCATGAAGATGGTGTCCGGGCCCAGCTTCTCGCGCAGCATAGGTATCGCCTGCGCCGCCGGAGCGGATGCGCCGATGATGATCACCGCCTGCGGGTCTGCCTCCGAGATGCGGTAAACCGCCGACTGCACTGAGCTGGTGTTGCGCCGGTAATACCAGGACTCCGTCACTTCCATGCCACGCTCGTTCAGCTCCTGTTCCACTCCCGTCAACCCGTCCACGCCGTATGAGTCGTTCTGGTAGAGCACGGCAACATCGGTGACCCCACGACCCACCAGGTATTCCACCATGCGCTCGGTCTCCTGGTGATACGAGGCGCGCAAGTTGAGCACGTTGGTCAACCCATCTTCGCGCAGCAGTTGGGCACCGGTGAATGGGGCGATGAAGGGCACCGCGTCCGCGTTTGCCAACGGGGACGCCGCGCGGGAAGTGGGCGTTCCTACCGCGCCGATCAAGCCGAACACCTGGTCCTCTTCAATCAGCTTCCGGGTGTTGGCGAAGGCGGCGTCGGGTTCGTAGCGGTCATCGAGGGTCGGGAGGAGGTTCAGGGTACGACCATGCACTCCGCCGGCCGCGTTGGCCTCTGCGAACGCCGCGCGAATTCCGATCTCCATCTGCGTGCCCAAAAACGCCGACGGTCCCGTAAGCGCCGCCGATTGGCCGAACTTCACCTCGGTAGCGGTGACCCCGGGGTTCTGGACGCCCGGGGCGGGCATCGTTTCGGGCGCCGGGTGTTGCTGCTCCAGGACATCGGCGCGCAGGCGGCCGATCTCATCCCGCAGCAAGGCCAGGGTGTGCGCGTTTTCTTCTTTCAGGTCGTTTTCCGCCACGATCAGCCGGAGCCGGGTTTCCAGGCGGTCAAAGTAGTTGTTGGGTCCGCTGCCGGCATTGAGCCCGGCGCGGGCCAGGCTGAGCACGTCCCGCTGTAGATCGGAGTCTTGCAAGGTCTGGAGATATCGAATGTCCCGGTCGATGCGATTGGCGACCGAGTCGTATGACTCCCGGATGCGGGCCACGAAGGTGGGGTCCTGCATGAGGCTGGCCACCAACAGGAAGGTATGGCCCAATGCCACGTTCGACGACAGGCTGCTCAAATGGGAGTAGCGCAAAACGTCGGCGGTTGAAGCGCCGGCGTCGCCGGACACCAGGCTGTAAAACTGTTCGTCCGCGTTCTCGTCGGCGTTGGGGAACAGCTGGCCGCGGTTGACCATGGTCAATTGCTCGCGGCTGGCGCTCTCCGAGGCTACGGCTCGAAACAGGTCGGGCCTTCCGCGCTGGATCATCTTGATGTTGGACACCAACCGATCCACCAAGCTGTCGATCTCGCCGACCCGGCTGCTTTGGCTGTTTGCGGCCAAGATGGCGAGCTGGGCATTGAGCGCGGCTTCGCGCGCGGCCACCATGCCCGCGTATGGGCGGACGTCTGCCGGCGCGTTGGGAAGGTCCGCGGCGATTAGCGCGCCGGAATGCCGCATGATCTCCAGTGAGGCGGCCAGAATCGCGACTACGTTACCCTGACCGCTCGTGGAACCGTTGCCGCCGCCACCCCCGCCGCCCCCGCTACCCGGGCCGTTGGCAGGCGCCTGGGAAGGTTCCTCTCGTTCCTGGGAGAACACGAGCCGCTGGGGTTGGTCGACGTCTTCGCTGTCGCCGTGGCGGCGCACAAGCATGACGCAGATTTCGTCGGGAGATCCCGGCGCGTAACCGGCGCTATGGTTGTCGTCCGCCGCGTAGGCGCGGATGGTGGTAAATCCGTTGCTGTCGGTGCTGCGGATGAGGAACCACCCCTGGCCCGAGTCGTCGGTGTGCAGGCCCTCGTAGGATTGGGAGGGCCAGGAGGAAGGGTAGCCATGCCCGTCTGCGGAGGCGACGCGCTGCTGAATCAGCACGGCGGACACGGACAGGGCGCAGACGGCCACGATGACGGCGATGAAACCTATACGCATGGGAACCTCGAACTTAGCGCAAATTGGGGAGAGCCAGTCTCAACCTCGGCAGTATAAACCGCCGCCGGCCGGCGGGCAACGTGCCCCGGCACATTTGAGGCGAAACGACGTTCAGTATTCGTAAAACATCTGCTGCAGCGCGTCCCGGTCGTTCGTGACCGTCAGGCCCAGCATGAGCAGCAGGCGAGCTTTCTGGGGCATGAGGTTGTCGGATACGATGAAGCCCTGCTCGTCCTTGCGCGGGGTCATCACCACGCGGCCGGCGTCGGAACGGCTGGCGAGGACTACGGGCATCCCGCCATTCACGGCCTGCTCGGCGGCGGCGATAAAGGTGGGCGGGAAGGTGCCGGCGCCGAATCCGGCGACCACGAGGCCGGCTGAACCGTGGGAGCGAACGGCGTCGATGAGCATACCGTCGGCGCCGGCGTAGGCGTGGACGATGTCCACGCGGGGCAGGTCGGTCATGCCGTCCACGCGGAAGGGCGTGTCAGTGGTGTGCTTGCGGTAGGGACGGCGGTAGAAGACGACGCGGTGGTCGGAGTCGGCGTAGCCCAGGAAACCCAGCTCGTTGGGCTTGAAGGTCTCCACGCGCAGGGTGTTGTGCTTGTACACCTCGCGGGCGCACTGGATCTGGTTGTTGAGGACGGTGAGCACGCCCATGCCGGCGGATTCCGGCGTGGCGGCGATGCGGCAGGCGTCCAGCAGGTTGAGGTCGGCGTCGGTGCTGATGGACGTGGGCGGACGCATCGCGCCGGTGATGACCACGGGCCGCTGGGTCTTGACGGTGAGGTGGAGGAAGTAGGCCGTCTCTTCCAGCGTGGCGGTGCCGTGGGTGATGACGACGCCGGCGGTGTCCGGCTCATCGCGGTCGATGGCGTGGATGCGTTCGGCCAGGGCGATCCAGTTGGCGGGGCCGATGGCGGTGCTGCCCACGCTGACCATATCCTCGGCGATGACGTTGAAATTCTCGGCGATTTCGGGCACGCGGGCCAGGTTCTGGTCGATGGTGAGGTGGTCGCCGATTTCGGGATAGCGGATGTAGTCCATGCGGTCGGGGCCGACGCCGGCGATGCTGCCGCCGGTGGCGATGATGTGGACGGTGGGTTTGGGCATGGTGTTGAGTCTCCTTACGGCGGATGGACGGGCCATGCTACCATACGGGCCATGCGCGCCCTGATTGTGTCCGACATACACTCCAACCTGGAGGCTTTTGAGGCCGTGCTGGCTGATGCTGACGCGCGCGGCGGCTACGATGCGGTGTGGTTCCTGGGCGACCTCGTTGGGTATGCTGCGGATCCCGGGCCGTGCATCGAGCGGCTGCGGGGGTTGCCGCACCTGGCCATCGCGGGGAACCACGACCATGCCGTCACCGGCAAGCTGAACCCGGACCGTTTCAACGGCGCGGCGCGGGCGGCGGCGCTGTGGACGGCGGACGTTTTGACCGATGACGAGTTGGCATACCTGGCCGGTCTGCCCGAGGTGCGAACGGTCGGCGATTTCACCCACGTACACGGCAGCCTGCGCGATCCGGTGATGGAGTACCTGATCAGCGAGCCGGCGGCGCTGGCGACTTTCGCCCTGCTACGGTCTCCCTTCTGCCTGGTGGGGCACTCGCATTATCCCATCGTGTGGACGGAGCATGAGCATGGCGCGGACGTGGCATTGCTGGATGCGAAGGAGCCGCTCATGCTGAACTCAGGCCAGCGGATGATCGTCAATCCGGGCAGCGTGGGCCAGCCCAGGGATGGCGACTGGCGCGCCTCCTACCTGCTGTACGACAGCGGGGTTGGCGACGCCGGAGTTCTGGAACACCATCGGGTTGAGTACGACATCGCTACCGCTCAGCGCAAGATTCGGGCCGCGGGATTGCCGGAGTCGCTGGCGGATCGGCTGGCGCGGGGGCATTGACGAGGTTCGGGTGATGCGAGTGTAGGGGCGAATAATCATTCGCCCCTACGGGATGGTTAGGCGGACCAACCGAGGATCGTCCGGTATTGGCGGGCAACCACGAGGGTTGCCCCTACCGGGCGGCGCGTTTAGAATCCGGTGAACCTGCGGTATCTTGCCGCCAGGGTTTTACGGTGACGAGGTGTTGACGATATGAGCCAGAGCAATGACCAGGAGCGGATTTACCAGGAGTTACGCCGGCGGGCGGTCGCGGAGTTTGGCGAGGAACGCACCGTAGAGTTGGAGTCGTACCTGCGGACGGCGGCGCAACAGATTTACGACGTTGAGGGCGCCGAGGTCCATCCGGACCTGGAGCCGCTGTTCCAGGAATGATCCTGTCAAGGTAGGGGCGAATAATTATTCGCCCCTACAAGTGAGGTTGAATGATGCCTGAACTTCATGAGCTTTCAGTGGCGGAAGCCGCCGCCCAGATTCGCGAGGGAACCATATCGCCGGTGGCGCTGGCGGAATCGCTGCTGGCGCGGATTGACGCGCTGGACGGCGATTTGCAGGCGTGGGTGACCATTGACCGTGACGCGGTGCTGTCCGTGGCCCGGGAGCGGGAGGCCGAGGTCCGGAGCGGCGCGTCTCTCGGCCCCATCCACGGCGTGCCCGTGGGCCTGAAGGACATCTTTTACACCGCTGGGATGCTCACCGCGTGCGGCTCCAAGGTGTATGCCGATTTCGTGCCCGACTTCGACGCGACCTCGGTGAGCAAGATCAAGGCGGCCGGCGGCATCATCCTGGGCAAGGCGGTCACCACCGAGTTCGCCACCTCCGACCCCTCGCCGACGCGCAATCCCTGGAACCTTGAACATACGCCCGGCGGTTCCAGCAGCGGGTCGTCGGCGGCGGTGGCGGCGCGCATGGTCCCGGCGGCGCTGGGCTCACAGACCGGCGGCTCCACCTGCCGCCCGGCGGCCTACAACGGCATCGTCGGCCTGAAGCCAACTTACGGGCGCATCAGCCGGTACGGCGTCGCGCCGGTGAGCTGGTCGCTGGACCACGTGGGCATCCTAACCCGCACGGTGGCGGACGCCGCGCTGATGCTGACCGTGTTGAGCGGAGCGGACGACAATGATCCCGGCAGCCTGCGGGAGCCCGTGCCCGACTTCGTGGCGCAGATGGCCGAGCACGACCGGCCGCCGCGCATCGGGCTGGTGCGCCAGTATTACCAGGACTACGCCACGCCGGAGATCTGGGCGCACACCGAGGCCGTCGCCAACCAACTGGCGGAGGCGGGAGCCGAGGTTGAGGAGCTGCCGCTGCCGGACAGTTTCGCGCGGGTGCACAGCTTCCAGCGCGTCGTGATGAACGTGGAGTGCGCCGGATTCCACCAGGCCAACCACCGGATTCGCGCCGCCGACTACGGCCCGCGCATCCGCGCCGGCATGGAGATGGGGATGATCATGCCCACGTCCACCTACATGAAGGCCCAGCGGCTGCGTCGCCAGTTCCGCGCCGACATGAGCGAGCTGACATCCCGGGTGGACGTGGTGATGACGCCGGCAACGCCGGCTCCGGCGCCCAGAGACCTGAACACCACGGGCGACGCGGCATTCCAGCAGCCGTGGACGGCGGCGGGCCTGCCGACGGTAGTGGTTTCCACGGGCCTGAGCGAGTTGGGGATGCCCATGGCAGTACAGTTCGGCGGCCCGTGGGCGCAGGAAGGGCAGGTGTTGGGCGCGGCCCAGTGGTGCGAACGGATCGTGGGGCTGAATGAGGCGCCGCCGGTGTGACCGTTCGGACAGGAGGGTGGATATGCCCGATAACCAAGAATTGCTGAAACGCATTACGGCCCGCCCTGATGTGTTTGGAGGGAAACCGATTGTCCGCGACATGCGAATATCGGTGGAGCTTATCCTGAGCCTGTTGAGCCAGGGAGCTACTACGGACGAGCTGCTGGACGATTACCCTGGGTTGGAGTCGGAGGACATCCGCGCCTGTGTCGCCTACGCCCACGCCGTCATCGCCAGGGACACGCTGGCCGCGGTTTCAGTGGCTGAGTGATGCGCTTTCTGGTTGATAGGTGCGCCTGCGACGTGCCGAAGTCCACAAGTCAAGCAGTGAACGAATCTAAGATGGCTAGCGAATTCATCTACTGGATTCCCGCTTTCGCGGGAATGACGGTAGTTAAGCTGGAACGGTGGTAGCGAAATAGGCGATGTACGATAGCACCGCAGAGCGCCGCCGGTTTCTTGACACTCCCTACCCGGTGTTGATAGCCTACATCCTGCGCTTTGTGCGTCGCCTGTGGCCCGCTAGCTCAACTGGCAGAGCAGCTGACTCTTAATCAGCAGGTTCTCGGTTCGACCCCGAGGCGGGTCACCACCTCCCTAACTTGTCGAGGCGGTAGCCTGTTGGCCGGTTAGCAGCAGTCCCGGGGGAAGTGTCGGAATTGGCAGACGAGCATGACTTAGGATCATGTGCCCTCGGGCGTGCGGGTTCGAGTCCCGCCTTCCCCACCATATTTTTCTCTGGCTGACATAACTTTCTTGTGCTGAATCGTTTTTCCCACCTGCGCTACGACCTGCGAACTCTCCGCGGGGACGTCCTCGGGGGCGTAACTGCGGCGGTGGTGGGCCTGCCGGTGGCGTTGGCCTTCGGATTGGCGGCGGGGCTGGGTCCGGCAGCCGGAATCTACGGGGCCATCGCGGTCGGCTTCTTTGCCGCCGTGTTCGGCGGTACGCGTTCGCTCATATCGGGGCCTACGGGCTCGATGACGGTAGCCATGGCGGCCATCGTCGCTGCCCACGCCGAAAACATCGGCGAGGCTTTCACCATCGTCATACTGGCCGGACTGATCCAGATAATGTTCGGCCTGCTGAGAATCGGGCGCTTCGTAACCTACACTCCCTACTCGGTCATATCGGGGTTCATGACGGGAGTCGGGGTGATCATCATAGTAGGCCAGAGCCTGCCATTCCTGGGAGCGCCGGCCGTGCCCGGAGGGACCATCGCTACCCTCCTGAATTTTGTGGATATACTCGACCACTTCCAGATCAGCGCATTGGGCATAGCCGTGGTTACGCTGGCCGTTGGACTGTTCTGGCCTGATCGATTCGACAAGTACCTGCCCTCGACCCTGGTGGCCCTGGTGGTGGGAACGCTTTTGGGGGTCTTCTGGCTCACGGACGCGCCGGTCATCGGCACCGTGCCTACGGATCTGCCGGCCTTCCAGCTGCCGGCCCTTTCCGCAGGCGGGATCGCCCGCGCCATTGAGCCGGCAATGGTCATAGCCCTGGTGGGTTCCGTGGACACCCTGCTCACCGGGTTGGTGGCGGACTCGATGACCCGCACCCGGCACGACCCGAACCGGGAGCTGCTGGCCCAGGGGCTGGGCAACGTGCTCACCGGGTTTATCCGGGGGCTGCCGGGATCCGGTGCCACTCCGAGCACGGTGGCAAACGTTCGGGCAGGCGGATGGACCTTCGTTTCGGGGGTGATTGCCGTAGGCATTCTCGCGGTGATGGTGCTGCTGCTGGGCCAGTACGTTGCCCTGATACCCAACGCGGTGCTGGCCGGCATCCTGGTTAAAGTCGCGCTGGACACCATAGACTGGCGGTTCGTGGCCCGGATGCACCGGGTGCAGCGTGAACACCTGGCGGTCATGCTGCTCACGCTCGGACTGACGGTGTTTCTCGACCTGATCGCCGCCGTAGCCGTGGGCATGATAGCAGCCGCGGTGACCAGCGCACGCCAGTTCGAGCGGCTGGAGCTGGACAGCGTCATATCGGTGCCCATCCTCGACCAGGTTTTCTTTGGCAATGACGATGGGCAGCACGAAGTGGACGACTTCACCGCCCGGGTTGGCATGGTGGCGCTCAGGGGCGCTTTTACCGTCGCCTCCTCCGGCAAGCTCATTGACACCATTGGAGAAGACATCCGCGATCATGAGGTAGTGATCCTCAACTTCTCCGACACCGTACACATAGACGACAGCGCGGCCCTGGTGGTGGAGCAACTCATCGATACCGCCATACTCCAGGACGTTGAGTGTATCGTGATGGGCCTTTCAGGCATGCCGGCCCGCAACCTCAGCGCGTTGGACATCCTGAAGCGTGTGCCCCAGGACCAGATAGTCGGGACCATGGACGAGGCAAGGGAAGCGGCGTCCAGGCTCCTGGCGGCCCAGGACGCCTGAGCGGCACATCGTCCGCCTGGAAGAACCCTACGTCGCGCGCAGGACGACGATCACTATGAGCAGGCCGAAGGTGAGCAACAGCGCGCCAATGGCGGCGGCCAGCGGCGGCCGGCTCAGTGCGGCCACCGCCACCCTGCGCACTCCGTTGCCCAACGGGAGCCGATGCAGGGCCGTCTCCGGCGACGACGCTGCCAGCGTCGTCCAGGCCACGACCGCATCCTTGGCCCGGTCGGCAGTGAAGAAGATGCGTTCCAGTGGTTCCTGAACCAGGGCTCGCACCGGCTTTGCCGCATTTCGGTAGGGCCAGTCGGTATCAAGCGACGCCTTGTCCTTCGGCTTCAGTACATCGATCAGCAGCCAGAAGCCCAGCGCCGTGAACACCAGCAACTCCAGCGTGTGGATGATCTTCGCGTCTTTGTACACCGAATAGTGTCCCGTGAAGTTCACGAAGTCGTAGAAAGCCTGCGGGAAGAGTCCGATGGCAATGCACAGCGCCGCCGCTCCCGCCATGCCGACGTACATCCCTGCCGGCGCCTTGTCGATGAGCGCAACCGGCGTTGTGCGCCTGGAGCCGAACCAGGTGAAGTAGGGCAGCTTCAGGCCAGTATGCAGGAACGTGCCGACCGAGGCGACGTACAACATGAAGGCGGCCACCTGATGCCCGTCCGCTACCGCCGCATCGGTGACGAGCGTCTTGCTGACGAACCCGGCGAAGAGCGGGACCGCCGAGATGGAGAACGCCCCCACCATGTACAGGGTGAACACCGCCTTCATCCTGGGAGCGAGGCCGCCCAACTCCGTCATCTTCGTAGTGCCCGTAGTCGTCATGACTGCGCCCGTCGCCATGATCATCAGCCCCTTGTACAGCACGTGGGCAAAGGCGTGGGCCGTCGCGCCCTCGATTGCCTCATACGTGCCTATGCCCGCGGCGGCCACCATGAAGCCGACCTGGCTGATGATGTGGTAAGCAAGCAAGCGCCGGATATCGTTTTCCAGCACCGCGTACACGACACCGTATAGCGCCATCACCGTGCCGAAGATGATGAGGATTTCCCAGCCCGCGAATCCACGCAGCAACACGTACACTGCCGTCTTGGTCGTGAAGGCGCTCAGGAACACCGCGCCCGACGCGCTGGCCTCGGGATAGGCGTCCGCCAGCCAAGCGTGGAGTGGCGGTATCGCCGCATTCACCGCAAAGCCGATTAGAATCAGCCATGCCGCGCCGCCGCCGCCGAATCCCTCGAACAGCAGCGAGCCCGTATCGGCAAAGTGCCACAGCACGCCCGCGAGCAGAAATGCCCCGCCCACGACGTGCACAAACAGGTAGCGCATGGCCGCCGCCCGCGAGTCCGGCCGCCCCCCTCGGTTGATGAGGTAGGGGGACGCAAGGGCCATGATTTCCCAGAAAACCACCAGCGTAAGAAGGTCGCCGGCAAATACGACGCCCAGCGATCCGCTTCCC
>JAPPCX010000099.1 GCA_028875655.1 Chloroflexota bacterium
GCACTTGCGGTCCTCCTGACCGTCGCACACGGGCCACGGTTGCTGTCCCTCGTCCTCGTACATCTGGATGAACTGCCCCCTGGGGCACATCAACCAGTAGTCGTGGACGAGGGACAGCAACCGTGGCCCGTGTGCGACGGTCAGGAGGACCGCAAGTGCGCGGTGAGCTGCTACCGTCGCTACTTCGGCAACGACGCGGATGAGTACGAACTGGACGCCTCGTACTGGACCGGCTGGGTGGGCCGCCGCATGGCCCACGTGCGAGAGGTTTGCGATGCGGTGGACCTGTTTCTGGCGCCGGCACGTTACCTGCTGGGGCGGTTCCGTGACGACTTTGGCATACCTGAAGATAAGCTGCTTTACCTGGACTATGGATTTCACCGAGACCGCATGGCGGGCAGGTCTCGACGCAAGGACGAGACCTTCACGTTCGGTTACATTGGGACTCACATTCCGGCCAAGGGGGTGAACCATCTGATTCAAGCCTTTGGCGCACTGGCCGGTCACCCCAGGTTGCGAATATGGGGGAGAGACCGCGGCGCCGAGACCGCGGGTCTGAAACGCATGGCTGTGGAATTGCCGGGCGGTGCGGGCGACCGGGTGCAGTGGATGGCGGAGTACCGCAACCAGGATATCGTCCGGGACGTGTTCGACCAATGTGACGCCATTACGGTACCTTCGATCTGGGCGGAAAACTCTCCCTTGGTCATCCACGAAGCGCAGCAGGCCGGGGTGCCGGTGATTACCGCCGACTATGGCGGAATGGCCGAGTACGTACGCCACGAGGAGAACGGACTGCTTTTCCACCACCGCGACCCGTGGTCGCTGGCACGGCAAATGCAGCGCCTGGTGAGCGACCCGAAGTGGGCGTGGCGATTGGGCCGGCGGGGCTACCTGCAAAGCCTTGACGGGAGAGTGCCGGACATGGCGGAACACGCGAAGGAAATTGAGAACATCTACGCCCGGTTGTTGGCAGAGAGCGGAATTTCATGAGTTCAAAGAATTCCAAAGGCGCGAACCCTTCGGTTTCTATCGGGACAACAACGGAGTTCGAGGGACCGTGGCGCATCACCTTCGACACCAACCCGGACGACTGCAACCTGCACTGCATCATGTGCGAGGATCATTCGCCCTACAGCGCTACCCAGGCTGATCGGTTGAAGGCAGGCCTTCCCAAACGGCGCATGGAGATTGGCCTCATCCGGCGGATTCTGGCCGAGTCCAAAGGCTCCCCGCTGCGGGAGATTATCCCCTCCACCATGGGTGAGCCGCTGCTTTACCGCCACTTCGACGAGATACTGGACCTCTGTGCCGAGTACGGGGTGAAGCTCAACCTGACCACCAACGGGACTTTCCCACAGAGGGGAGCGCGGACATGGGCAGAGCGCATCGTGCCGGTGGCCTCCGACGTCAAGGTGTCTTGGAACGGGGCGACCAGGAAGACCCAGGAGGAGGTGATGCTCAACTCCTCCTGGGAAACCGTGCTGGAGAATGTGAGGACCTTCATAGCTGTGCGCGACGAACACGCCCTTCGAGGTGGCAGCCGATGCCGGGTCACCTTCCAACTGACCTTCATGGAGATCAACTACCTGGAACTTCCGGGCATCGTGGAACTGGCCGCTGGAATTGGGGTGGATCGGGTCAAGGGCCATCACCTCTGGGTACATTTTGCCCAGATGAGGCAGCAATCCATGCGCCGGGACCCCGACGCCATTACGCGGTGGAATGCTGCCGTGGATGCAGCCTTTGTAGCGGTGGAAAGGTTCCGTCTGCCCCACGGAGGCAGGGTGCTGCTGGAGAATGTCTTCAAGCTGGACGCGGATGGTGGAGGCGAGATAGCCGCAGACGCAGAGTGCCCCTTTCTTGGGCAGGAAGCATGGGTGGCCTCTGATGGCCGCTTCAATCCCTGTTGCGCCCCGGACGTACCCCGCCGAACCCTGGGCGACTTCGGCAACGTAGAGGAAGTTGGCCTCTATGACATCTGGAACGGCCCCGCGTACCGGCATCTGCGGGCCAATTACATGGAAAATGCCCTGTGCCAAGGTTGCAACATGCGAAGACCGGAGGTCGCTTGACCAACCAATGGCGCGAATATAGCCTGTCTTCGGACGGGTCGTACCATGTGCACCGTGGGCATCCGGCCTATGCTTCGAGATTCCTTGAAGTGCTGAAGTTTCACGCTCCCGGCCTGGCCCCGGCACGAGACGCCTCGGGCGCCTACCACATCAAGCCTGACGGCAGGCCGGCATACAATGCGCGATACGTGCGAACCTTCGGGTTCTACGAGGGCTTCGCCGCTGTCCATTCTGACGACGGTTGGTTCCACGTGTTGCCCGACGGCAGTCCCCTGTACCGGGAACGCTACGCCTGGTGCGGCAATTTCCAGGAAGGCCGCTGCCCAGTACAACTTCCCGATGGCGGTTACGTCCACATAACCGATTACGGCTCTCCCGCTTATGGAGAATGCCATCGCTACGCTGGCGACTTCAAGGACGGTTTCGCCGTGGTGCAGCGGAAGGACGGCAAACATTCCCACATTGACCGTAGCGGCAACCTGCTGCACAACCGCTGGTTCGTGGACCTGGACGTGTTTCACAAGAATTTCGCCCGGTCCCGCGACGAAAGGGGTTGGCATCACGTGGACTTGGGTGGACTGCCACTGTACGAGAGGCGGTTCAGCAACGTGGAACCCTTCTACAACGGGCAGGCCCGGGCGGAGGGGTTCGACGGTTCGCTGTCGGTCATAAACGAGTCGGGGGAGAACCTGGTTGAGCTCAGACGACCCCTGCGGTCGCCCCTGGAAGAGCTCTCCGCCGACATGGTGGGAGTGTGGAAGACCCAGACCATCCGGGCGGCGGTGGAATTGGGCGTATTCGATTCACTTTCGGCGTCTGCCGAAGAAATCGAGAAGGGGCTGCCGCTCGCCGAATCGGCGGGGCCCAGGTTGATGCGCGCACTCACGGAGTTGGGGCTGACCTGGCAGGACGGAAAGGGGGTATATCATCCTACCGCTAAGGGTTCCTACCTGCGGCGGACACACCCACTATCGCTGTCCGACGCTGCGTTGCATTGGGGAGGGGACTCCGCCGCCGCTTGGTCGGCTGCCGGTCGTTCCCTGCGAACCGGCCGGTCCGGTTTTGAGGAGCTGCACCGGGAAAACTTTTTCGACTCCCTGCAAGGACGGCCGGAGGAACTGCAATCCTACCATCGGGCGATGGCCGCCTACGCCAGGCACGACTACGCGTCCATTGCCGGGGCGGTGAACTTTGGCGTTCACCACCATATTCTGGACGCGGCAGGCGGCACGGGCGAACTGATCTTCGCTCTACTGCGTGCCTTTCCTAATCTCACTGCAACCGTCATGGACCGACCGGAGGTGGTCGGCGCCACCGTTGCTCCGACGGACGTTGCGGAGCGTTGCGGCTTCATCGCGGGGGACCTGTTCCTGGAATGGCCGGTTGCTTCCAACGCCGTGGTCCTGGCACGGGTGCTTCACGACTGGCCGGATGACGCCACCCTCCGCATACTCCGGCGCGCACGGGAGGCTATGACCGTGGGCGGCGCACTTTACGTGATCGAAATGGCGCTGGAAGAATCTTCGTCCGGCTCCGGAGGTTTGCTGGACCTGAATATGCTGGTGATGACCGGCGGTGCGGAACGCAGCCTTGAGCAATTTAGGATCCTGCTGGCCCAGGCAGGGTTTGAGTTGCTGGAAGTAACGACAACAGCCGCCATCAGTTCCGTCATCCGGGCCAAGGCAGTATGACTCATGACCTCACCGGAGGTAGTGGATTCCATAGCGGAACGCCTGGCGATGGTCCCGGCAGAGGGCGACGTCGCCCTGATCGTTAGGCACGCAGAACGTGGAGAGATACCTTCGGGCGAGTTTGGAACCGATGTGCCCCTGACGGCCCGGGGAGTGGCTGATGCCCAACGTCTGGGCGCGGCGCTTCGGTCGGTTCGCGAGCAGGTCTCGACTGTATCCAGCCCGGTGCTGCGCTGCGTCCAGACCGCTGAGGCGATACTTCGCGGCGGTGGTTTGCCCGGAGTGGCGGCGCTGGACCGGATGCTCGGCGACCCGGGTCCCTTTGTCGTGGACCCGGAGGTCAGCGGCAAACTCTTCCTGCAAACTGGCAAATTTGAGATTGTTCACCGCCAACTGAGCGACGCGGAGCCCCCACCAGGTATGCGGCTAATGGCGGAAGGGATTGAGCTACTCCTGTGCCCTACCACCGATAACCTGGGAAATCAAGGGCGACTCAACGTTTATGTCACCCACGACGCCGTGCTATCGGTACTGGCAGCCACCCCTTTCCGGTCGCCATTGAAAACGACCGGCTGGCCTCAGTACCTGGAAGGATTACTTCTGTGGCGCACGGCAGGGCTGCTACAATTCTCCTGGCGAGCATTCGAGCGGGCTTCGTATTCAATGCGCGGTTAGCCCTGCAACTCGAGGTTCCCCGCCGGGTTGGTTGGCGATGAACACCTGCGAGCTCGCCACGCGGGTTCGTGGTGATTGTCGCAAAAAAAGCAAGGGGCGAATAACGCGATTCGCCCCTTGAAATACTCACCGGATCGGGCTGGATATACCTCGTTCCGGATTTACCCCCGGATACTACCCTCTGGACCTTTCCTTCCAATCGTCCGGGCGCTTGGGGTAGCCCTTAGCCTGCCAGTAAGCGTTGTTGTTCGGGTTGTTTTGGTTGCCCTTGTTCTGCGAGTGCAACCTGTTGTTGGGGTTCAACTGGTTCGCCCGGTTGTCCTTACTGTCCTTGCTTTTCCTAGGCATAAGCAAAGCACCTCCATAAATTTGGGCCATGCCGCCCCGACCACACTTCGTGGTCAACTGGCTCCCCGTTGGACCAGTACCCAAGTTGGGCTAAGCATCGAATGGCCCTCGTAAAATTATACACGCGAACTACGATCTCGCAATCTCTACAAGCTGAGGTAGCGCTTCAGGGTTCGGAGACCAATCCTGCCTGAATATGCTCTGCTGTACCGGGCTCTGGCCGATTGTGCAGCCAATCATCAGTCATTTGATTCAAGACTGAACATTCACGCTGGTGGGAGAACTCCTCCTGTCATTCCCACTTCACTTGGCATGTCATCCAGAAAACTTCGCACCCAATCCGCAGTTAGGGATATGGCCTTCGCCGGAGGGGTGGTGGGGCGGTAGCCCAGGGTACACCTGGCCTTCTCGTTGCTGAACGCCTCGCGTTGCCCCTCCTCGCCCGGCCGGTATCCCGCGTACTCTATGGGGACATCGGCACTAGCGACCTTTTGGCACATGACGGCCAGTTCCTCGATGCTGTGTTCCTGCCCATAGCCAACGTAAAACTTCTGCCCGACAACACTGGCGGCGGGGGCCTGAATCGCCAGCGTCCAAGCCTTTACCACGTCGTCAATGTAGGTCAGGTCGCGGGTCTGCTGTCCACCTTCTACTACCATGGGTCTGCCATGCAGGGCGTTCCACAGCCACTTGAAGATAAACACTTCCCGGCGCATATGCGGGCCGATGACCACGCCAGTGGACAGGATCACCGACGGCACGTTATAGGCCCGGTGCCAGGCCCACATGGCTAACTCTCCCGCGGCCTTGGAAAAACCGTAGGGATTGTGAGGAGTCAGCGGGTGGTCCTCGTCCATCGGCATGTACAGGGGCCGTCCCACCTCGTTGCCAGACCCGGCGAAAAGGAGCTTCGAAACACAGTCGGTCCGCCGTACCGCCTCCAGCAGTTCCACGGTGCCTCCGATGTTCTGCATCACGGTATAGCGGGGCGACTCGAAGGCCAGCGGCGTATCGGGCTGGGCGGCAAGGTGGGCCACAACCGCATGGCCAGCCACGTCCGAGGGCTGGATGTCCTGGATACTCTTCCAAACGTAACGGAAATCGGGATGCGTCAACTCCCGCTTCAGCAGTTGAGCGTGGTTGGGAGGCGTCACGTCCAGCCCGGTTATTTCATGGCCCAGCGCCAACAACGATGCGGCCAAGCGAGACCCGCCGAATCCGGCAACCCCGGTGATGAGGACGCGCTGTGCAGAGGTCATTTCCGGCCCCCATCATTGCTGGCGCTGCACAAGGCAGGGGCGCCGGCGGCGGCGGACATCGTCCGTGCGTTACCGTTTCTCCCGATTCCCACGTACTCGAATCCCAAACGGCGCATCTCGTGGGGATCCAAGGCGTTTCTGCCGTCGAAAACAAAACGCGGAGGAACCATGCGACGGGCAACGGCCGTCCAGTCAGCCCCAACGATTTCGTCCCACTCGGTAACGAGGCACATCGCCTGCGCTCCCGCCGTGGCCTCCTCCACCCCGTCAACCACCTGCGCCAGGGACGGGAGTTGCTCTTTGGCGAGGCCACCCGCTTCAGGGTCGAAGGCTCTCACCTTGGCGCCCTCCGCTATCAGAGCTCTTATCAGGTCCAGGGCAGGAGCATCTCGAACATCATCGGTGTCCGGCTTGAAGGCCAGCCCCAATACGGCAACTTCCACACCCGCGAGCCTGCTATTGAACCGTTCCCGTAGGGAACGCAGGGGCAAATGCCTCTGCCGGCTGTTCACCTCCGAGGCCGCCCGGAGCACCTCCGATTCCGCGCCGCCGGCCGAGGCCAACCGATATAGCATCTCAACGTCCTTGGGAAGGCAGGAACCGCCATAGCCCACGCCGGCATGAATCCTGGAGCCAGTCCTGGAATCCATCGCCAAGCCTTGGCTGACATCATCGATGGACGCTCCCAGGGTGTCGCAAAGAGCGGCAATCTCGTTGATGAAGGAAATCCGAGTGGCAAGAAAGGCATTGCTGGCGTACTTGACCATCTCTGCGCTGGTGATGTCGGTAACCAGAACCGGGGCGTTGATGCCAGCGTACATCCGCATCACGGTTTCGACGGACCGGACTCCTTCCGGAGCGGCTCCGATGACGACGCGGTCGGGACAGTCCCAGTCGCGTATCGCCTGCCCCTCGCGGAGGAACTCTGGGTTAGAGACGTAGCCAATGCCCGTCCCCGACAGTTCTTTTGACATCAACTCTAAACCGGTACCGGGAGGCACTGTGCTCTTCATGGCGATGACCAGTTCCCGTGGTCTCTTGTGCTTGACCCAGGATATGGCCTCCCGCACCTGATTCAGCTCGGCGGCGCATTGTCCCACCTGAGGCGTACCGACGGTTACGACGGCCACCTCTCCCAAGTCATCGGCCACTCCGTCTCGGTGCAGGACCCGGAGAAACCCCTCCTGCAAGACCACGGCCATCCGCTCCGCGATCCCCGGCTCGTAATACGAAGGATTGCCCTCGCGTAAGACGGCCACTCGGTCATGGTCAATGTCCACTCCCAGAACGTCGTGTCCCGCCAACGCCAGCCCAGAGGCGGCGACTGCTCCAACGCGGCCCAATCCAACTACCGTAATCTTCAATGTTACTTCTTCCTTCGATTTCGGCGAAAGGTCAGCTCGGAAGCGCCGGCTCGGAGCTGTCCTGCTTAGGACACTCACTCCGCGCCAAGCCTCGGGCGCTGCGGGTGCTGGTAAAATCTTACCCGCTGAGAATCAGCTCACGTGGCCAATGCATACCCTTGCTGAAACCTGCGGCCGGCGGGCTTCGCGGCAGTTTCCTAGTGGACCTACTTGCCTGTGCGGTGCCGGAACGTCCCGGCGTCATTCAACAATGCGAAATCCTGCCAACGCGCGCTCGGAATGTGCCGCCCGTGACCCTGTCGAGAGCTACTTTCTCTCACGGGCCAAGCCCTTCATTTGTGGACAATAGTATAACCTATGACGGCAGAATCTGGGGGTACGTAGTGCGGGGTCACTCGGTACAATGTCCCCTGTCTGCGACTTGCGCCCGCATGGGCAGCTCTTCTAGACTGGATGACAGCAGTAATTTTCTTGGTCAGATTTAGAATGGTCTTGTAGTCGGCCATCCTTACTGCCACATGTCAAAGCCCAATCGACGGTCCCCGGCGAGGTATCAATTTCGCTCATTGCTTGGTATCGGGCACCGCCTATAGGACAGTCCTAGGCAGGGAGGTCTCGTGTGGAACGGAATCGGTCGGACATGCCTGAAGGTGGGTGGTTCAGCTACAGTGCAGTGGGACAGGGACCGGCTGACCCTATCGACGACGCCTACTCGCGTTTCACCAACCAGGAACGATTCAAGCCCCTGCACGACTGGGCGCTGGAGAAGGTGGCCTACCTGCAATCGGAGCATGACGTGACCCTTGAAGAGGGCTTCGGAATGGACGATGAACTGGAACGCGCTCCGCTTTCCAGACCGACGGTAAGACTGACGCCGTTGCAGGAATCTTGCGCCCCGGTTACCATCGCCTTTACTGATTCCCCAGGCTTGGAGGTACGGGTAGGCCATTGGGTAACCGAGGGATTTCCAACCTGCCATTGCGATGCCTGCGACGAAATGCCGGAAGAGGAATTCGAGAGGCTGACGGAACTGCTGGACGACGTGGTGGCGGGAAGGTTTCGGGAATCAATGCGTCTGCAACGGGATGGTTCCGGTTGGAGCAGTCATGAGTTCTGGAATGACGACAGACCCAGGTCAGGAGGATCTCTGGAGTCGAGGGGGAAGGCGGCTCGAATCCTGGACGGCAAGGCGGAGGTCGTGGTCGAATGGATGCCTTGGCAGCCCAGGGTGTCAGATATTTCCGCCGGTCATCTGGGCCGAGGATGACTGAGTTCTGCGGCACGTCTACCAGAGTCAGTACGTAATATGGGTTCAGGTCCCATCCACCTCTCGAATATGGCGCTGTCTATAGAGCCAGGTTCGGCGCAGTGCTCAGTACGAGGAGAATCCAGTGATAATATAACCAAGTTAGTTTTTCTTTGGTGGCAGCGCCAATGCACCTACGTTCACAGAAATAACGGGACGACGAATTCGTAAGCACGCACTGGCAATGCGTCTGGGTTGAGCGAGACGACGTTCTCCAGGTTTAGGCCCGCTAGCAAATCCGGGTCGATTTTCTATCACAATGATAACGCAGTTGAAATCCGCATCAGCACACACTCTCTCGGTGCTCCAGCCAGTGGGCAACCTGGTCGCCCGAGGCACGTTGGCTACAATTGATTTGTCTCACCAGATCATCCTCCGAAGACGCCAGGGTGAAAGGGCCGCGCCGCGCACCAGGCGCATCAGGTTCACCCAGGAGCAACGGAGCCGTATCAGTAGGAAGCAGGGCAATCGCTGCATGTATTGCGGTGTCAGGCTGAACAGGACAAACCTCCAGATTGACCACATCTACCCCGTGGAATTCGGCGGCCCGAACGATGAGAGCAATCTTCAGGCGCTGTGCGGCCGGTGCAATGCCAGGAAGGGCATCCAGATTGACGCAGATTTTCGGGCCCGATATCGCGAGGCGCTGAGAGGGGTCGTAGTGGGCCGACCTCCTGCCAACCGGATACCCTACGCTCGATTCGACGCGATCACACGACGCACCAGACAAGGAGACGCCACCAGAACCCTTCGTCGTCTGGTATTCCGCACACCGAGGCAGAAGATCGCCTCAGGAAGCGCGGTGCTGGGAGGTATAACCGGAGGGGCTTGGTTCATCGGCATGGCCCTACTGTTGCCACAGACCGAAGCAGGGCAGTACATCGCCTTCTTTGGTGGCCTTATGCTTGGGGCAGCGACCTGGGCCGGATCGGTATTGAGGGCCAAATACACTGGTATCTGGGACCGGGAAGAGTAGAACCCGTTCCGGAGCACTGTAGTGAGAATTGGGAGCGGCATGCGTCAGCTTAGCCAAATGCTCAAGTGGCTGGTCTTCATATTCCTGCCGAAGCTACCCCGCAAGCTCTCCGATCATCCTGGGGAACACTCCGACTTTGACATCGGTTGGAGCCTACAGGATGGCTGGCGCCGACTCGCGGCGCAGAGAGTCAATCAGATGGGACCCCAAGCGCCAGCCAGCCAAGCCCGGATGCTGGCAGGGGTCAAGATTAGCGCAGTGTTCATCAAGCGAACCGGGGAGAGGGAGGCTTTTGCCTTTGTCCGCCCAAACCCGGGCCTCCGGCAACTTCCCGACGTTGCGCTTGGGCTGTTGCTCGGCGTGCCGGAACATCTGGCCCGCACGGTGAACCAGACCATAAGGGAACTGGACGAAGACCTGCTGTCCCCCCGGCACCTGGTGATCGGCTGCGAATTTGCCGACGGCTTGTGGCAACCTTTTAACGTGGAGCGCAACTTTTGGGGGATAGAATCTGAAGCCCGTGAGGAGATCGAAGAAGCCGTCCGGCAAAGACTGATGGTAATCCAGCGGCGGCTCAGGTTCTCGAACAGCGATACGGAGGAAGAGATAGCCCAGAGCCTTCCGTCACGGTGGGTTGAAATCGTCGAAGACCACTATCAGTTGTTGGGAGAATACCTGAGCCACGACCATGCCGACCTACTCCGCAGCGCCAGGATAGAAGTGGTCGAGGCTCACATGTTGAGCGCTGGCAGGGCGTTGGCAGTGGTTCGCACGAATGTGGGAGTCGAGGAATTGCCGGACCTGGCGCTCGCATTGCTCCTCGGAACGCGAGAAGACCTGGCTCGTGCCGTTTTTAGAAACCGCTGTCAGCTTATGGATATAGTCCAAGGTCCGCGCCGGGACATCGTTCCAGTGTATTGCCTTTTGGAGGATGGGGAATGGGACATCGCTGGGAACTCGGAAGAAGACTCGGCTGCCGAGCCTGAGACCCGCGCCGCAATCGGAGAGGCCGTGCAAATCCAGACCGATTGGAAGGAGCCGCCCTTCGCAGTGACCGTGTTGGGGCCACCTGAATCGGCGGGCAATGCCCTGGTCAGACTCCCGGTACGCGTCAGTTCCATCCTCCCACTTTGGCGGTTGGGCGACGTAGCCTTTCCGGCCATGGTCCTGGAGAGTGATGAGAGCCAGGACGACGGCGCCGCTTGGGACAACATTGGGATGAACCCACGACATTCATTTCCCCCTGGCCTTGTGCTGGTCAAAGGAGGGTCGGAAGAGGGGTATGTCTACTTTGGACCCGAGGACGGTTCACCCCACGACGGAACCTTTACGGAACTGCACTACCTGGATGACACTGAGCAAATCGTGATGGTCGAACTCGACCGCAGGGTCCAGCCGCCGGAGCGTGTTCAGTTCGAAGGGGGTACGCTGGTATCAGTATGGGGCAACCTTCCAACATACAGCGTGTCCGAGAGGCTCAAGGGATCACAATGGGAGAACCTGCCCATCCCCGCCATGGCAGGTGTGGGGGAAACGGTGGAAGTGTTCGAGCCTAATGGGCGGGATTATGAGCCTTGGTACTCCCTGACGGTATTGCGAGCGCCGGAAACTTTTGACGAAGAGACTTTGCGGGTCAGGCTTCGCATCACTTCCCACAGGGAAGAATTGCGTGTCATTGCTCTCGATTTTCAACTGTCGGCCGCGCCGGACAGATTCGGACGTCTGCAATTCCTGCTGGAACCGCCCTGGAATGCGGAGAGTTCCGAACTCGCAGACTCCTTTGAAGACACCACGTTGGGAATGGGCGGGACCCATGAAGCCTTCGTATACTTCCGTAACGCTGATAACGAACCGGTCCCGCGTCCAGAGACGCTCTCCCTCCTTTGGTACGGTGCAAGGACGTTTGAGTTTCCTGTCTTGCTTGCCATTGAGTGAAATGCTTAGGTTTGATAGTGCCCTCGCGGAATCACAGCCCCAGCCACATCTCAAATACGGTACTGCCTATCGTCAAGTCAGGCCCACCAAGCTGGACAAAATCAAGAACCTTTACCATGTGCTTCCGATTGAAGTT
>JAPPCX010000067.1 GCA_028875655.1 Chloroflexota bacterium
CAGGCTTGCTCACAGTCTACACCCCAACCGGCATCCCGACTTTTGAGACAGGCTCATTTGCGAACCATCGTTCAGGGGCAATACTGCCCCCAGCTCGGAATGAAGGCCAGTTTGATTATCAAATCAGTCGGCTAATTGTTTCCGGGTTATTTTAAGCGAGTCTGCTGTATCAGTCCAGCGGATTCGCAAACCGGATGATTGCAAAACTACCGCGTACCCACGTTGGGAGGGTGGCCGTGGGGTTACCGCCAGGTTCAATTTTTGCATGGATGAACGGGATCAGTGCCTGGATTGGGATGGCGGCGCCCCGTATCAAGTAAGGGGCGCCACCGTGTCAGGCACGGGGCAGGCTGATATTTTAGCGAAAACCCGCTCGTTTCCGCTCATGTCCGTTCATTTACGTAGGGGCTCGGGGTGGGTGGTGGCGGTGAATAGGTGCGGATTGAGCGGGTCTTGAGGGCGATTTCATTGGCTTTAGCGGGCAGATGAGCGGGTCTGGGGGAGCGACGTTTGCGGTGTTTGGACGTGGGCATAGGATGGCTCAGGGCCTGGTGGCGGGTTGGATTTGGCAGGTCAGTTAATATGGTAAGGAAGGGAGAAGGGTTGAGGCAAGGGAGCCGTGTCATCGGATTGTCAGCCGCGGGTGGGGGAGTCGGGAGGACTTGTTGCGATTGCAAGAAGCGCGCCGGGCGGCGCTGAGATACAATAGAGCGGCAATGGCGGTCAGCGCCGCCCCGATCCCAAGGAGCAATCCCTCCAAGGAGCAACCCCGATGCACGCCGAACAACGCAGGGTAGCCGACGACGGCCTTCACTACCTGGCAATATTTCCCGACGACTATGATGTCGAGGCCGACTACCCGCTGGTGGTGATGCTGCACGGATTCGGCGCCAACATGCAGGATCTGGCCGGCCTCGCGCCGTCCATCAACCGCAAGGGGTACGTGTACGTGTGCCCCAACGCGCCGATACCCTTTGAGCTGGCGCCGGGCATGGTCGGCTACGGATGGCACCCGCCGCGCGGCCAGGCCACCGACGAGCATTTCGAGCAGGCCGAGGCATTTCTGGATGCCTTTTTCGACGAGGTCTTGACCGAGTTTCGCGCCGGCGACGGCCGGGCCGTGCTGCTGGGATTCTCCCAGGGCGGTGGAATGACCTACCGCATGGGTCTGGGTCGGCCCGACCGGTTTGCGGCGCTGGTGGCGCTGAGCGCGTCGCTGCCGGACCCGGAGGTGCTGCGGCCCCGCCTGCCCGAACGCCGCGAACAGCCGGTGTTCGTCGCCCACGGCCGGCATGACCAGATGGTATCCATGGACAGCGCGCGGCGCACCCGGGAGTTTCTGGACGCGGAGAACTACAATCTGTCATATCACGAGTACAACATGGGGCACGAGATTCCAGTGGAAGTGCTGCGGGACATGGTGCCCTGGGTGGAAGCGATCCTGCCGCCGCTCGTGCCCGAAACCGACCGCATCTACTAACCCTCCAACAAATTGGCATGGATACACAGGATGAACAAGGATAAAGTGATGCTCCATGCAGGTTTGACTCGGATAATTATCGGTTGCGCTTTTGATGTGCTGAATGAATTGGGACCGGGGTTCTTGGAATCCGTGTATGAGAAGGCCATGGTCATAGCCCTTTCGGACGCAGGCGTCCCGGTTCAGCAACAAGCAGGCATTGACGTGTTCTTCAGGAGCAAACTCGTGGGGGAGTTTTATGCGGACTTGCTGGTAGATGGTAAGGTCATCGTCGAACTCAAAGCCGTACCATCAGCGTTAGCCCCAATGCACGAAGCCCAGCTAATCAACTATCTCAACGCCACGGGGATTCCGGTGGGGTTGCTCCTCAACTTTGGGAATCCGAAGCTCCAATACAGGCGTCTAACCAGAAGCAGAGATTTCCGCGGTTCCCAAGATTGATTTACTGCAATCGCTAATGCCATCCCGTCTATCCTGTACATCCATGCAAAAGTAGAAAGGAGGAATGGTTCGATTATGAAAGCTACTGCACAGCTGCGCCGGATGCTGGCCTCGGACCGGATGGTCGTTGCGCCGTTTGTGCTGAACGCGCTGCACGCCCGCATCGCCGAGGACGTGGGACACCAGGCCGTGTACATGACCGGCGCCGGCACCGCCGCCGAAAAAGGGTTCCCCGACGTGGGGCTGCTCACCATGACTGAGATGGTCGCCAACGCCAAGTACATTGCCGACGCCGTGAACATTCCGGTAATCTGCGACGCCGACACCGGCTACGGCAACCCCCTGAACGTAGGGCGCACGGTGAAGGAATACGAGTCTGCCGGCGTCGCGGCCATTCACCTGGAGGACCAGGTTTTCCCCAAGAAGTGCGGCTTCTTTGCCGGCAAGCAGGTGGTTCCCGTTGAGGAGCACGTCCAGAAGATTCACGCCGCTCTGGACGCCCGAAGGGATCCCGATTTTGTCATCATTGCCCGCTGCGACGCTTACGCGGTGAACGGATGGGAGGACACCGTGGCCCGTTGCCGCGCCTACATGGACGCCGGCGCCGACCTGGTGTTCGTGGACGGCATCAAGTCCCAGGACGACATCCAACGCTACGCCCGCGACCTGGCCGACGTGCCGCGCATGTACAACGGCGACCTGGCTACCACGCAGACCATGGACGAGCTGGGCTACAAGATCATGATCTGCGGCAGCACCATCTGGTTGATCTACAAGCAACTGCGCGCCGCCTACGAGGAACTGATGAGTGACGGTATGGTCAACCCCGACCGCTACGGCACCCGATGGGACGTGGCCTCGGTGCTGGGCCTGGACGCCATCTACGAGCTGGAGAAGAAATACGGCGTGCAGGACGTGGGCACCGACGTAGCATCGCTGGCCGCTGCCCAGGCCGAGCAGATGGCTGCCGACGCCGCGCTGGTTCCGGCGGACGACTGACCCTCGATAAGTCCGTTGTCCACGGTGAGATGATGCGATGAGCGACCGGTACCAGTTGTTGTACGACGGCGATTGTCCGCTGTGCAGCCGGGAGGTCCTGGCGCTGCACCGGCGCAATCCGGACGCTATCGAGGCGGTGGACATCATGGCGGCGGACTTTGATTCCGCCGCCTACGGCCTCACCGCCGAGCAGGTGCGGGCCGCGCTCTACGGCATCAAGCCGGACGGCAGCGTAACGGTAGGCATGGCCAGCCTGCGGGAGGCGTATCGGCTGGCTGGCCGAGGCTGGCTGATCGGTTGGACCGGATGGTGGCCGGCGCGTCCGCTGTCCGACGGATTCTACCGCTGGTTCGCCCGCAACCGCATGGGCATCAGCCGTGCGCTGGGCCGCGCCGAGGACTGCGACGAACATTGCAGGGTTTAGGCTTGAAGCATCCACGAATGATGGTCAACCACTGAGGCGAAACCTGGCGCAATGTGGGCTATCCTTGCTCTGGGCAGTTCGTTGGCCTTCTGCTTTGTCAGCGTTTGCGACAAGCGGCTGCTGTCCTTCCACTTTCAGGGGGTGCCGCCGCTGTGCCTGTGGTGCGGCATCTGCGGGATGGTGTACGGCGGCATTGCTACCCTGCTGGTAGGGATTCCCGACGGCACGCCGTGGCAGGTGGCGGTGTCGCCGGTGGTTGCGGGCCTGCTAATGGGCTGCTCGGTGGTGCTGCTGTTTCGCGGGCTGCGGTTGATGGAGGCTTCCCGCGCGGTGGCTATATCGCAGACCAACCCCATCTACGTAGCCATCCTGGCGCTGCTGTTCCTGGACGAGCATATCACGATGGGCCAGTGGGGAGGCATCGGCCTGGTGGTGGTCGGAGCGGCACTGATTTCAGTGCGGCTGTTCCAGGAGCGACCCTACGGGCGCATCGGGGCGGGGATGAGTCTGCCCACCACGGCGGTTTTGACCCTTGGCGACCGGTCTGCGGCTTATGGCCCGGCGATTCTGCTGCTGAGCGCGCTGTGCGCGGCGGGCAGTTTCGTGGTCACCAAGGCATCGTTGAACGCCCACCTGCCCGTGTTGACGGTTTTCGGAATACAGCAGGCTACGGTGGGCGCGGTTTTCTTCATGGTGGGCCTGAGTGGCGGAGCGTCCGCATGGCGACGTTTGATCGCCGCCGTAAGGCAGCCCACGGCGCTGGGGATGCTGATTCTCGGCGAGGCGTTGATGCCGGCGATTTCCATTCTGCTATCGGTGTACGCCTACAGCTTGGGGCCGGCGTCGCTGGTGGCGGCGGTGCTGGCGACCCGTCCGCTGTTCGTGTTCGCCGCATCGACGGTCCTGTCGCGGGTGCGCTGGCAGTTGCTGGACGAGTCGCTGTCTCCGCAGGCGCTGGCGGTAAAAGGCGCGTCAATCGTCATGATCGTGGTGGGAGTCGGGGCGCTGAGTCTGGGTTAGCCGTGTGTGATTTACGCATATGATGCGTGTGTATGCTCAAATAAACCGGAAAATCGTCATGGTTAAGACGAATAATGACAATTGAATGCCATTGATGGTTGACAATCGGCAATAGAAAGACTATTATCGTTCGGCAATTATTTCGCCGAAGATACGGAAAGCATAGCGTGCCCGGCGAATTTCGTATGGAGTCAACCAACCAATGGATGAACTTGACCTCAAGATTATCGGTATTCTCCAGTCCGACGGGCGCGCGTCCAACGCCAAAATAGCGCGGGCCGTCGGCGTCAGCGAGGGTACCGTGCGCCGCCGGCTACGACGCCTGATCAAAGACGACATCGTCCACGTGGTGGCAGTGCCCAACCTGGAGAAGATGGGCTACGGCACCACCGCGCTCATCGGGCTGGAGACCGGGCCGGGGAAGTCCGACGCCGTTGCCGAGCGCATCGCGGATCTGGATGAAGCCCATTACGTCGTGGTGGCCACCGGACCCTACGACGTTTTCGTTTGGACGGCCCTGGAGTCTGCCGAGAGCCTGGGCGACTTTCTGCGCACGCAGATCGGCGTGATCGACGGCGTCCAGAAGACGCAAACCTTCGTGACCCTTTCCACCAAAAAGCGGTTCACGCGAGTGTAGTCGCAGGGTTATTCAAAACCGTTCGCGGTTGCATAGGCTTTCCGCCGTGCTATAATTTCGCAACAGTGGCAGTGGTCCATACTACGACAGCCGCATTGATCCGGGCCTTGCCCGCACGCACACCACATTAACCGAGGGGAAAGCCGCTATGACCTACATCATTACCGAGCCGTGTGTCGGCGTGAAAGACGCCGCCTGCGTCGATGTCTGCCCGGTAGATTGCATCTACACCACCGACGATGACGACATGTACTTCATCAGCCCCGATGAGTGCATCGACTGCGCGGCCTGCGAGCCGGTGTGTCCCGTGACGGCCATCTTCGCCGAAGAAGCGGTGCCGGCAATGTACGAGGAATACATCAAGATCAACTACGACTACTTCGACAAGTAGTCCCGCGCCGGCCGCGACCAGCCGCCCGGCCAAAACGGGCGGACGCCATCGCAGCAAAAATCCCAGCATTTTCCCGCCCGGCGCTCAGCAGCCGGGCGGACGTTTTATCGCATCCCGCCAGCACGCCCAACACCGCAACGACATGAGCGCAACATCCGCTGATTCCGCCACGCGCCCTGACGTCAACATCGTCGTCTGTACCGACGAGTATGGCTGCGCGCGCTGGTATCACCGGGGCCGGAACGCCAACGCGATTCTCCGTGAATTGAACGACGCCGCTGGAGCCGATGACGCTGCCAGGGTACAGATCACCACGGCGAGCTGCATCATGGGCTGCACCTATGGCCCCAGGTTCGACGTGGCGCGGCGGTGGTCCGGGGAAAAGGCGCTTTACGGTTCCATCTGCGGTGAGGCCACTGTGACCCGTCGCGGGCGGGTGAACTTTGTGCCCATACCGGATGATCTGGCCCAGGTTATCGGGGATCATTTGCCGGAGAGCGCATCGCCTCCGGCGAGCCTGCACGCCACGACTCAACCGGCCGACATTGACCTGCTGCGGAGCGTCCTCCGAGCCTGCTGCGCCGGCATGGACGATATCGGCATCGGGCTCGGCGAAGCCGTGGTGATGGCGCACAACGCGGCCGCCACGGTGTCGATTCCCGCCACGCTGGACCGCCTGCAATTCGTGGACGGCAGCGGCAACCCCGATCCTGACGGCGGCATCGCCGTGTTGACGACTGATGGCGATGGCCGGGTCGCTCTGCAACTCAGCCGCATCCGTCGCCTGGAGTTCATCCACCGCACGCTGGGCAACGGAATGCCCAGCTACGCCATCTGGATGGGAGACGATCAACTGGAGACGGTCTATCGCATCTACCTGCGCCGCTCCGAAGACGCAGCGGCCAATCCGGTGCGCCACCGGCTGTTCATGGCGCTGATGGACAAGTACGGAAGCACAGTTACCTTCTGAGGAGGAGTGAAACAAGATGAGCAACATTGATTCCACGCCGGAATTCGTGCGGGAAACCTACCGCAAGATGGACGAAAAGCTGGCGCAAGTACGGACCCGTCTCAACCGCCCGCTGACCCTGTCGGAAAAGCTGCTGCTCTCTCATCTGGACGATGTGGCTGAGGCCGACCTACGCCCCGGCGACAGCTACATCAACCTGCGGCCGGACCGGGTCGCCCACCAGGACGTGACCGGCCAGATGGCGATTTTGCAGTTCATGCAGTCGGGACGCGACCGGGTGGCCGTGCCCACCACGGTGCACTGCGACCACCTGATCCAGGCTCGCGTCGGCGCTTCCTCCGACCTACAGGACGCCCTCAACGAGAGCAACGAGGTGTACCAGTTCCTGGAATCCGCCAGCCGACGCTACGGCATGGGCTTCTGGAAGCCCGGTTCCGGCATCATACACCAGGTGGTACTGGAAAAGTACGCCTTCCCCGGCGCGCTGATCATCGGCACCGACTCCCACACCGTGAACGGCGGCGGGCTGTGCTCCCTGGCCATCGGCGTGGGTGGCGCGGACGCGGCCGACGTGATGGCGGGCCTGCCTTGGGAGGTGCGCTACCCGCGCATCATCGGCGTCAAGCTCACCGGCTCCATGAGCGGCTGGACGGCCCCCAAGGACGTGATCATCAAGCTGGCCCTGGAACTCACCGTGGCCGGCGGCACCAACGCCATCATCGAATACTTTGGCCCCGGCGCGGCGTCGATTTCCGCCACCGGCAAGGGAACCATTTGCAACATGGGCGCTGAGTTGGGAGCCACGGGCGACGTGTTCCCGTACGACGAGCGCATGGCCACCTACCTGCGCGCCACCGGGCGCGGCGAACTGGTTGCTCTTGCCGAGGAGTACGCCCACCTGCTGCAATCCGACCCCGAGGTTGAGGAGCAGCCGGAACAGTTCTACGACCGCATCGTCGAGATCGACCTTTCTACTCTGGAGCCCCACGTCACCGGCCCGCACTCGCCCGACCGGGCGCGGCCAATTTCCGCGTTGAAGGACGAGGCGGAGCGCGAGGGATTCCCCGAAACCGTGTCGGTGGCCCTGGTGGGCAGTTGCACCAACTCGTCCTACGAGGACATGGAACGCTGCGCCGACGTGGCCCGCCAGGCGGCGGCCCGTGGCGTCACCGCAGCGTCGGGCCTGCTGGTGACGCCCGGCTCCGAGCAGGTGCGCGCCACCATCGAGCGCGACGGTCAACAGGCGGCACTGGAATCCATTGGCGCAACCGTGCTGGCCAATGCTTGCGGCCCGTGCATCGGCCAGTGGAACCGGCCCGAAGCGCGCGGCACCGACAACAGCATCGTAACGTCCTACAACCGCAACTTCCCCAGCCGCAACGACGGCAACGCCGGCACCATGAACTTCATCGCCAGCCCCGAGCTGGCCATCGCCATGGGGCTGGGCGGCAGCCTCTCGTTCAACCCGCTGACGGACCCGCTGGTGGACGCCGACGGCAACGAGTTCATGCTGCAGCCGCCCTCGGAAGCGCCGGAGGTTCCACCCACCGGATTCGATCCCGGGACCGATATGTACGTGGAGCCGCCGGAAGACGGCAGCGACGTTGAAGTGCGCGTTGATCCGGCGAGCAACCGGCTGCAAGTGCTGGAGCCGTGGGAACCCTGGGACGGCAGCGACTTTGAGGATATACCGATCCTGGTCAAGACCGAGGGCAAGACGACCACCGACTCGATTTCGCCGGCCGGTCCTTGGCTGCGCTTCCGCGGGCACCTGAACAACCTCAGCGACAACATGTTCCTCGCCGCCAACAACGCCTATACCGAAGACACCGGCACCGGCAAGAACCAGCTCTCCGGTGAGGAGATCATGCCCATTCCGGAGATCGCCCGCGCCTACAAGGCCGAGAACCTGCGCTGGGTAGCCATCGGCGACGAGAACTACGGCGAAGGTTCCAGCCGCGAGCACGCGGCGTTGTCGCCCCGGATGCTGGGCGCGGCGGCCATCATCACCCGCAGCTTTGCCCGCATCCACGAGTCAAACCTGAAGAAGCAGGGCCTGTTGCCCCTGACCTTCGAGGACCCGGCGGACTGGGACCGGGTGCTGGAAGACGACCGCATGAGCCTGGTGGGCCTGAACGAACTGGCCCCGGACGTACCCGTGCGGGCCGTTCTGAAGCACGCCGACGGCAGCGAGGAAACCCTCAACCTGCGGCACACCCTCAACCAGACCCAGATCGAGTGGTTCAAGGCGGGCAGCGCGATGAACTACATGAAGAACCTGGAAGGGGCGTAGTGATCTCTGTCCACGGTTCAGGTGCGACGTTATGCGTAGGGGCGGGTTTCAAACCCGCCCCGAGTTTTTTGGCACCGGGTTCTGGCGCTGCTGAATTAGCGCGCTGCTCAGCGCGGTTGGGCTGTGCGGCGTCGGTTTTTGAAGGCTTTGGCGCCGCGCCAGATGCCGAGCACGGCCAGCGTGGGCGTCGCTATTACCAGCGTCCACATGGTGATGCCCAACAGTGCGCCCTGCCACCAGTTCATTTCCAATACTTGCAGGCCGAGGAACAGCGCGGTGTTCGCCAGCAGCAGGCATACGACGGACGACAACAGAAGCAGCAGAGCCAGTTTCATACTTATCGTCTCCTGGTCAGCGCGTCCAGTTGGGACGCCAGCACGGGGATGAGCCGCTCCAGTTGGGGGCGGCTTACTTCTCCCATCAGGCAGACTTGCAGCCAGTTGCGTTCGCGCAGGTAGCTGCTGGCGTACGAAGTGTAATAGCCCAGTTCGGCCAGGGAGTTGCCCATTTGCTCCGAGTCGATTGTGTGATTGGTCGAAGGGCCGGCAGGCAGCGCTATGGTGGTTACCGCGCCGATGCTTTCCCCTTCCGATGCCACCAGATTGAAGCCCAAATCGCGGAGTTGAGCGCGCAGCCAGCGCCCGTCCCGGTCGATCTGCTCCAGCAACTCCGGCGTCTGACGCCGCAAACCGGCTGCCAGGGCCGCCAGCAGGTTGGACGACAGAGTGAAAGGCACCGCGCCATCGTTTTCCCCGGAGCAATGGAGGGCCAGGTCCAGGTAGCGAGGCAGGGCGGGATCGGGCGCGGGAGGCCGCTCGCAGAAAACCAGCCCCAGGCCGGGGTAGGCGGCCAGCCCCTTGCCGCTGGCCCCGCTGGCGAGCCAGACGCCGGCCAGGTCAACTGAGGTGGCCGCGATGCTGCTGATGCAGTCCAGCGCGAGCTTGGCGTCGTGTTTACGGCACAATGCTTTCAGACGGGACAGATCGGCCAACGCTCCCGTGGAGGTTTCGCAGTGCACTGCCCAGAGCCAGCCGCCCGGGTTCGACACCAGCGCGCGCTTGATGCAGTCGTAGTCCAGCGACTCGCCCCACTCGTGCTGCACGGCGACGTATTCCAGGCCCATGCGGTCGGCGTGGTCAAGCAGCCGTTCGCCGAATTCGCCGGCGGTGACTATCGCGCCGGGCGTGTTGAGGCGGGACAACTGCGCCGCCACCACGTCGTTGGCCATGGTGCCCGAGCCGACCATCACCGCGCAGTGGTTGGCGCGGGTCAGCTCACATAAACTTTGTCGGACGCCGAGCATCAGATCACGAAACTCGGGAGAACGGTGGGACAGCGGCTGCCGCTGAAATGCCTGAACTACGGCATCGGGCATTGCCACCGGGCCGGGGGTGAGTACAACCGGGTCGCCGGGCGGCGCGGAAACCCGCTCGTGGAACTTGCCGGCGAACTCGACGCCAACGTTGCCCACGGGCCGGTACATGGGCTGGTAGGGAGCGGATTCGTCGCCAACCACCGGGCCGAAGGGGATGAACCCGATGTGGCGGTAAAGGCGCTGCTGGGATACATGGCCCGACATCACCACGTAATCGTAGCCGCCCTCCTGGCAGTAGCGGGCCATCATGGTGAGGAGGCCGGGGAGCACGCGGGCGCCGCGCAGATCGGGCCGCACAGCCAGCAGGCGCACCTCGCAGAGTTTCGCGCCTTCGGCCTGGGGCAGATGGTCCTCCAGGCGGCCGAGTTTCTGGTCCAAAGAGAAGGGCCGGCGGTCGCGGACGCAGATCATGCCCAGCAGTTCCGGCCCACGCCGGCAGATGAAGTAGGTGTTCTCGTCGTGGAACTGGTCCACCAGGATCCGGTCGTCGTTGGCGGGATGCTGGGGGACTTCCTCAACGAAAGAAGCGTAGTTCAGTTGGGAAATCCCTTCAAATTCCCAGGGCTCGGTGGCCTGCTTGAACACCAAGCCGGAGCCGTTGGCTTCGGCTTCGCCGCCAAGCCTCCCGTCGCCGCCAAGGTTCCCAACAGTCGGCGACGGGTCGCGAATCGCCGTATTGAGTGGCGGAGTGCCGGGGGTTGATGTATGTAGCGTAATTTCCGTCATCAGCGACTCGCCGGAAATCGGTGGCTGAGATTAGCCCGGAAACTCAAACTGCCGGCACCCGCACATTATACTAACCGCGCAAATCCGGCAATACATAACATGGCTGCGGGTTTGCCTCAAAAGTGGTAATGCGCGCAATGGCCGGGTTGCGATATAATGCCGGCAAGACAGCCACACGCAATTGAATTCAGGGAGGTACTGTCATGGCTTACACACCCAAGCAGTTGGGCCATCTGGTTATCAAGGTGCGGGACATCGAGCGCAGCGTTGATTTCTACACCAACGTGCTGGGCCTGACCGTGATGACGGGACGGCCGGGCGGGATGACGTTCCTGTCCGCCGACACCACCATGTCCCACGAGCTGGCCTTGATTCCGCTGGGCATGGACGCGCCGGGCCCGGAGGACCGACGGGTCGGCATGGCGCACATGGCCTGGCAGATGAACTCGTTCCGCGACCTCAAGGAGTTGTACCAGCGCTGCAAGGAGCACGGCGTCAAGTTCAAGAGGCTGGGCGACCACGGCATTTCCATGGGCGTGTACATCTACGACCCTGACGACAACGAGATCGAGATCTACTACGAATCGCCCGAGTCGGAATGGGGCAACAAGGACGGGTTCCTGTTTGAGGGCAACTTCCCCTGGCAGCTCGACCCCATTGAGGAGCCGGAACCGGCGGCCGTCGGCGACGACTAAACCCGGTCCGCCACACCCGTTGACCATCGTAGGGGCGAATAATTATTCGCCCCTATTGGGATGATGGTTCGACAGGCTCAGGATGAGCGGGTCGGTGGTTTGGTGTTTCGATTGGCTTTCTCCTTTGGTCTTTCCGGTTTGGGTTGATGGGCGAGAGGCAGGATTTTTCCGCCAGAGGCGGACCTTTCGGCGCATCGTTGTCAGCATACGGCCGGTTGGGTACGCAAGCATTTTGGACGGTCGTTCCGTGGGCGCAAGACGGTGCTGCGACTGGCTCGTGGTTCGACAAGCTCACCATGAGCGGGTCATCACGTCCCCCACGCGGGCCCGAACGGTCCCGGTGATCAGAGTGGCCACCGCCGGTGATGCAATAAGCGGACGTGTTGCCACCTGAATCGTTTGCGATTTTGAACTGACGGGTTTGGCCGTCGATGCGAAGAAACTGCCTCTCTATGGATGGTGATGAAACGCGCGTTTTGCCTAGACATGATTAGGATATACGTTCGGCTGGGTGGTGTCAAGGGAGAATTTGGGATGGATATGCAGGTGAATGCCCGTCCCATCAAAGTGTTTGTCGGCGAAAGAGTGGGCGGCCGATTGCGGTTCCAGCGCAGGGAATGTCTGGATGTCCGGTGGCGCGACCCGCAAAGGATAAGGCCGGAAGACTTGGCTTTCGGGGGCGACCGAAAGGCCCTGCGGCTTTGGGCGGACATTAAAAATGGAACCGCCCAACCGGAAAGGGATTACACGGCTGGAGGGCGACGTGGTCGCTCCAGCGCAGAAAAGTCACGCAAACGGCAGAGGGCTACGGCGCTGGTGGTCAAAGACGGCCGGTATCTGCTGGTCCGAGACAAGGGGCACGACAAATATTCCCTGCTTTGATTACACCAATGAGGGAAGCTTCAATGACCATAAGGTCGTGTTGGTGTTCGCCGGAGGCAAGCCCAGGATTAACGACCGCGAGTTGGAATCCTTCCGGTGGTGGGACGGCAGAGAACGATTACCGCCATATCCCCACGTTACCAGCATCGTCTCTCGGTATGAGGCGTCGTAACCGTGTTGTCCTGTGGCTTTCTGAGGGAATATGCGATGGTTTCGCTAGGGTGTGTTGACAAATTCATTGCCTCACGAATACGGCGTAAGGATACACCAGCCTGCCCTCCAATGCGATGTGAACGGGTAGCTGGGAATTGCCCGCCGCCGGGTCCGTCGCTACGAAGCAGCCTTTATTCACACGTCCCTTGATGTACTGCGCTGCGTTGCGCCCCCGGCTTGGTCCAACTCAAACCTCGTACTGCCCCAGGCCCAGCTCGACTTGGACAGGGCTTAGCGCGTCCAGCGTGATTGCATAGCGCGACCCGGTAACGCATATCCCTTGGGGGATAGGTTCCCATGCGCGACGGTCAAGGGAGAACTCGACCGCTAGGCGGATTTGAGGGTCGGTGTGGGATGCGGTACAGGACATCATCACCCGTAGCGCCCCTTCCTCCGAACGTGCTCCTCCGCAAAGGGCTGCACTTGGTTGATGGGGTGCAGCAGCGAGCCGCCATACCCTCAATAGGTTCTTCCCGTCTGGGCGATTTCCCGCCGTTTCCTCTCTACGATGGAGTCCATCGATTCGCCGGAGTGAGGGCCTGCCTTCATAAACACGAAGGCGTCGGGTATCTGGATAGTCATGCTTCCCTCTGGTCGGGATTACAAAGTGGCGGACTACGCCTCACAACGACTGGTCAGTAGGCAGGAGGCCGGGCTTCGCGTAATTCTCTTCAACCGAACGTGCCAAGCGTTCATAGCCTGCGGAAATGTGGCGGAGCAACTCCACGAACGCAAGCCGTTGGTCTTGGCCGAGAGCACGGGGCTTCCCCTCCTTTTCCCATTCGTCGGTCATCCTCACGTACCGCTCAAGAGCGCGGGGAAGCATTGGCGCAGCTGTAATCAAATCAATATGCACCCAACGGTCGCCTTCGCCATCTATGGGAAGGATGATACCTCCTCCGCCGTAGTCAAGGGGCGATACCTTTACCTCCCACGTCTCCGCCCTTTCCGCACTTGTCTCCCACATCTTCGCCGTCCAAATGGACATCGTTCATCCCCTCCGTTGCCAGGTCAATTCTTCACGGGGCGAGGATTTTACCACACCCCGGCCACCAACTGGATGCGTGGCAATCGATCCAAAGGACATACCATAGTGACTATGCAGGCCGGGTTGTGGGCAGCGACTACACCCCTCAATTTTGAGGATGCCTTGGTAGCGTTGGTGAACTCCGGTGGCGACACAGACACCAACGGCGCGTTGGCCGGAGCAGTCTTGGGCGCGCGCTACGGGGCGTCGGAGATACCGCCGCGTTGGACCAGCCACGTATCCCAGAGAGAGCGATTGGCAGATCTCGCAGAACGGCTCGCAAGCTTGTGATGTGATTCTGGACGCGCGGTGACATCCGGCTGTTGACGCCGCTGCCGTTCACTCGTTAACCTGAACTAAATCAATCAACAACTGCCGGTGGGACTGACCTGATGCCGGGTCGGTTCCGCCGGCTTTTTGCTGGCTATGGAGACCTGATTCGTCATCGTACCGGTACGTGAGGAGGTTGCGATGATGAATGAAGGCCGGTGGCCCGACCTGGCGGACGACCGGGCGGTGTTGTTGCGGGCGTTGTCCGCCTACGCCTGCGGAATGGGCGACGCGCCGATGGTGTGCAAGTGGGGGACGCTGGCGGAAGTTACCCAGGGCGACCACGAGGGTGGCCCCTACCACGAGGCTGGCAAAGCATCCGGGGAATTGTCGAGCGGGACGCTGACGTTCGTAGCGTCCACGGGGGCGGTGGACCGGCACGGCGATACGGTCGCGCCGGAAGGTTGGCGGCTGGACGCCTACCGGGAGAACCCGGTGGTGCTGTGGGCCCACGACTACCGCCGGCCGGCCATCGGGCGAGCGCAGTCGGTGTGGCGGGACGGTGGCGCGCTGCTGGCATGCCTGGAGTTCGCGGACACCGATTTCGCCCGTGAGGTGGAGGGCCTGTATCGCCAGGGTTACCAGCAGGGCGTGTCCGTAGGGTTCCGCCCGCTGCGGTTTGAGGAACGGCGGGACGCCCGGAGCGGCGCGTTCCTGGGCATCCGGTTCCTGGAGCAGGAGTTGCTGGAGATCAGCGCGGTGCCCGTGCCGGCCAACCGGGGCGCGCTGCTGGCGCACCGGGGTGGAGTAGCGGCGGAGGTGGTTGGGTTGCTGCGGGGGTTGCGGGCGTAGGGGCGGGTTTCAAAGGCGCCCTTACGATGCCTGACGAGATCGCCGCCCGACGAGATCGCCGCGCTGCGCTCGCGAAGATTCCTGGATTCCCGCTTTCGCGGGAATGACGGGGTGGGAGCGGGAATGATGGGATGAAAAGCGGGTACGACGAAGTGGAAAGCGGGTACGACGAAGTGGAAAGCGGACACGACGAATTGGAAAACCGGAAAGAGAGTTAGAAAGTCGGAATGACGATTGGAAAAGGAGAAATGCGAATTTATGACCCTTTCGACGTGGGAACTGGAAACCATTAAGAACGAAGTGGCGGAGGCGCGGGATTTCTACCGCCAGCGGCTGGACGCGGACATTCCGCCGCTGCAGGAAGAGCTGGGCCGCCTCAGCCGCGCCGTCGGCGAGCTTACCGAAAAGCAGCGCGCCGGTGAACGGCAGGCGATGCTGGCGCGGTATGGCAATCCCGGCGACCGGCCCCGCGTGCCCTATGGCAAGTACCAGGGCATGGACGCGCTGGACCTGGCCTGCGTGCGCAGCGTGCTGGCGTCCCAGCAGCGCGAGCCGGGCGACGGCAACCCTCGCCTACTGGCTGACTGGCAGGCGAACCTGAAGGCCGCCATGGACAGCACCACCGCCGGCAGCGGCGACGAACTGGTCCCCACCGGCGAGGCCGCCGCACTATGGGCGGACGTCAACGTGGACACGCACGTCGCATCGCTGTTCACGCGGGTGGACATGCCCACCAACCCCTTTGAGATTCCGCTGCAACTGGGCGACGTGGCGTGGTATCCAGGGGTTGAGAACACCGCCACCACGGAAACGGCGCTGACCACGGCGCGGCAGACGCTGACGGCATATGAGTTGGTAGCCGAAGTGCCGTGGTCGCTGACGCTGGACGAGGACGCGGTGATCGCCATGGCGGCAGAGGTGCGGAGCACGCTGGTGCGGAACGCCGTGGAGGTGATTGACGACGTGCTGCTCAACGCCGACACCACCGTGACCAACAACATCAACGCCGACGGCGTGACCATCAGCGCGTCCATGGCCGGCAAGGCCCACTGGCTGCTGGGGTTTGACGGGTTGTTGCACCTGCCGCTGGTGGACAATGACGGGCAGGCCAACAACCACGCGGCCGCGCCCAGCGCCGACATGTTCAACGAGGCGCGGGGCCTGCTGGGCAAGTACGGGGTGCGCCCGTCGGAGCTGGCCTACGTCGCCGACGTGGGCACCTACATCAAGTCCCTGGCCATCGACGAGTTCCGTACGCTGGACAAGCTGGGGCCGCAGGCCACGCTGCTCAACGGCCAGCTGGCCCAGGTGGACGGCATCCCGGTCATCGTGTCCGAGCAGATGGCGAAATCGGACGCCGACGGCAAGGTAACGGACGGCGGCAGCACCAACGCCAAGGGCCGGCTGCTGGTGGTGAACCGGACTCAATGGCGTCTCGGGTTCCGCCGGGAGCTGATGATCGAGACGACGCGGGACATCCAGAAGCGTCAGAACATCATGGTGGTGAGCATGAGGCTGGCCTTCATGGAAAGGACGGGGAAACGGGCGTCGGCGACGCACACGGCGTTGCAGTACAACATCACGGTGTAATTGGGCGTCCGAACCCCAAACATTCCCTCTCCCTTGATGGGAGAGGGGCAGGGTGAGGGTGAAAACCTCTGCAAAATACCCCCTCACCCCAGCCCTCTCCCACCAGGGGAGAGGGAGGAAATGGAGGAATCTGAATGGTGAATGCTTACGCGGACCTGGCGACGTTGAAATCGGCTTCGGTCTTGAACGCGCCCGATGACGCCCACGACGCTCGGCTGCTGACGCTGCTGGAGGCGGCGTCCCGCTGGATTGACGGCTACTGCGGCCGGCAGTTCGGCGCGATGCACGGCGAGCGTCGTTTTGACGGCACGGGCAAAGCGTCGCTGACGGTGCCCGACCTGGTAGCGGCCAGCGAAGTGCGCGTGCGGGAAGCGTCGGGCGAGTGGATCGGCTGGCCGGCGGCGGACTGGCTGCTGTATCCGCTGAACGCCGCGCCGACGGAACCGGGCGGCCGGCCTTATACGCGCATCATGCTGGCGTCGGGCGCGCATCGCCGGTTTCCGCTCAGCCGGGCCGGCGTGGTGGTGAGCGGAGTTTGGGGCTACGGCGACGTGCAGGAGGATACGGCTTTGCGGACGAGCGGAAACGCGGCGGTTGATGATGAAACGGTAACCGTGTCCATGCCCGGCGACGGCTTCGTTGCGCTGTCCGCCGGCCACACCATCCGCATCGACGACGAGCAGATGTACGTCTTTGGCGCAGCTGAGGATGGGCAGGGTGCATTGACGCTGGCGGTGCAGCGCAGAGTCAACGGGACGGAGCCATCGGCGCACGCCGCGGCGTCTGCAATCACTGTGTACCGGTACCCGAAAGGGGTATCGGAAGCGTGCCTGCTGCAGGCCGCCGTCTGGTGGCGCGAGAGGTTGGGTGGACCTTTCGTGCCGCCGGAGGGCGATGGGGGAGACGTTGGGGGCGTCTCCCCCACGGTTCGGACGCTGCTGGCCCCGTACCGCCGCCGCCACGCCGTGCTGGGGGTGTGAGCATGACCGGATACGCCAGCGCCGGCTACAGCTACGTGGCGGTGGAGGACGCCGGCGGCGCGCTGCGGGACCTGTCGCCCTGGGTGGAGCGGGTCGGCCCGCTGGGGCGGGAGTTGGCGGCTCACGACGTTACCGGCGTGAACGACACGGCGGCGCGAACTGCGGCAGGGTCGGAGGTGGCCCAGGCGTTCACGTTGTCGGGGCGCTGGGACGATACACCGGGCATCGGGCCGGACGCCGTGCTGTCGGGCGTGGTAGGTCGCGCCGTGCGGGTGGAATACGGGCCGGCGGGCAACGCGCCGGGGCAGCGCCGGGTGTCGGGGAGGTTCGCGTGCCTGTCCTACCGCATCAGCAGCAAGACCGGCGAGCCGGTGCGGTTCGAGGCGACGTTCCGGCAGGACGGGCCGGTGGAGTTGGGGGTGTGGCCGTGAGGGATCAGTTGTTTGCCGCGGCGACTTCCTCGGGGACGATGACCACCTGGCCGGCGTCGTTATGGTGGTGGCGCATCAACGAGCCGATTCGGTCCATCAGTCCGCTCACTCGGAGTTCAAGGGAGCCAACGCGTTCGGTGAGTCCATTGATTTGGTCTCCCAAGCTTACGAGCAATTTGTTCATGCCCTCAAGTTGGCCCTGCATTTTGCCGATGACGAACGATAGCCGGATTACAGCCGTTACCAGCGTAGCCAGCAGCAGGCAGATGAACGCCAGAAAACCGTAGAGGACGTAAAGCTCGGCGGGTGTCATTCAAGGATGCCTCGGTCTGATTTGCAGCACAATTATGGCAGAGCAAACCGGCGGTTGCAAACGTTTAACCGGATAAAGGATTGATGTGGGTAGCATGACAAAGGCGTTGCGCTGGCAGGTTTGGGTGGATTGGGCTGGGGGTGGTTCCTGGGATGCGGGCGGCGCAGACGTTTCCGCCGACGTGCTGGGACTGCGCTGGCGGTGGGGGCGACGCGGGCTGCCGGTTCCGGAGTTCGCGCCGCCGGCGGAGCTGGAACTGACGCTCAGCAATCACGACCATCGCTACACGCCGGGTAATATCGGCGGCCCATTGGGCGCCAACGTGCGGCCGGGTCGGGAGGTGTCGCTGCGCGCCGGCCGAATCCACGACGACTTTGACACCGGCGGTGCGGAGTCCGTTGACCTTAATGGCCGAGCGGCGTCCGGGGGCGAACGGTGGGAAGTGACGAGCGTCAGCGGCAACGGTTTTTCCGTATTGGACGGAACGGCGACGGGTCAAGGCGGTGGTTGGCCGCCCTCGGATGCGGTGGCCGTGCTGGATGCCGGCGATCCGCTGGCGACGCTGACGGCGCACTACCGGCGCGGCAGCAACGGGCTGGGCGGGTTCGTGTTGCGGTGCGCCGCTCAGGACGACTGCCTGCGCCTGCGGTTCGCCAGCGACGCGACCGTCATGGAGCGGGTGTCGGGAAGAACGGTTACGCGACTGTCCGACGGCGGCTCGCTGGAGACGGGGGTGTGGCATGACCTGGAGATTGAGCAGACCGCGGACAGCGTGCGTGTTCACGCCACCGGACTGGCCCAACCGGGCGCGACGCGGCGGGAAATCCTGGCGGCCACTGCCATCGCCGAGGCGCCAGACTCGAGCCGGCACGGGCTGTGGCACGGATTCCGCAACGCGCAGGACCGTTGGGGAGAATTCGGCGTGGGGCGCAGCCTGTTCAGCGGGCATATCACCGACGTCAGCCCGGATTATGAAGCCGGCGTGTGTCGCGTCACCGCCGCCGACGTGATGCAGCGATTGGACACCGTGCCCCTGCACCGCGCGCTGGCCGGCGGCCTGATGCGCTCCGGCAACGTGGCGGCGGCGATCCTGGGCTGGGCCGGGTTGCTCCCCGGCGACTACGCGCTGGACGACGGGAGGACGCTGCTGACGGGAGGGGCGCGCTCGGTGTGGGACGTGTCGGCCGGCCGGGCGTTGCGGCGGTTGCAGCGGGAAGAGCACGGGATGATCTACGCCGACGGGTTGGGCCGCGTCCGTTTGGAAGCGGCGTCGCGGCGAGCCGGCGTGCGCGGCCATGCTGATCCGGCGTCGCTGGCCAGGTTTTCGATAGGAGACACCGCTGACGGCGGCGGCCCTTACGCGACATCCATCCATCGGAACGACGGAGCGGACGGCGTGGAGGACGCGGTCACCTTCCGCTACCGCCGCTCGTCGGACGCAGGCCGGCAGCAGGTGTGGAGACTCAACGAGGCGCTGGAAATACCGGCCGGCGGCGAGCAGGCATTGTTAGTGGCAACCGACACCTGGGACGTGATTGACGGCATCGCCGCGCCCGTGGCCGGCACGGACTACACCGCGACGGATGATGCCGACGGCGGCGGCAACGACGTTACCGACGACATCACCATCGAGTTGCTTACCGAGGCGCAGTCGGGCATCGCCGGCCGGGGACACGCGCTACGCATCCGCAACGGCGGACAGAATACGGCCTATCTGCAAAGTCTGGACCTGTATGCGAACCACAGCTGGCGGACGCAGACCTCCAGCGCCGTTCGCGCCGAATCCGCCAACGCCGGCCTACCCCTGGATACTGGACGCGGCCGGCTGGTCAACTGCCGGTACGCCGACAACTACGCGGCGGCCCGGGGCGCGGCGGAGGCGAGGATGGCGGAGCGTTCCCAACCGCGTCCCCAGCTTGAAGCGACGCTGTCGTTGCCTGGCGTCGGCAATTCCCGCGCGGTGGTGGAAGGCCGCTTGTCGGACGTTGTGGAGGTTGAGGCGGAGAGCGAGGGCATCGCCGGCGCGTGGCTGCTGGAAGGCATGGAGGTCAACGTCGTCGGCGGCGGCGGAGAGGTGCGGTGGTGGCTGACGGGGGTGTAGAGAGCGGACGAGTTCAGAGTACTAAAACAAAGTCCCCTTGGCTTTGATAAAAGCCAGCGTCACTAAAGTTTGCTTGAATTACGCCGCTGGACAATAAAATATGGGCGTCCAATTTTTAATCGATGCCGCCGTTGTTTTACTTTGCGCCGATAAGGGAGTGAATCAAGTGAGTCAAATCTCTGACGATGGTTGACCTCGTCCGCAACGTGTCGGGTTCCAGTCAAGCGGCGGCCGTCTTTAACATCAAAGCTATAAGCTCTAAATTTTGATTACAATCAGCGTCGCTAAAGCTTGCTTAAACGACGCCTGCTGTCATTAAAATATGGCAAGCAAAATTTTGATACGGAGACGGGCTTTGAAATCCGTATACGCAGCAATGGGGTGTTGAACAATGCGACGCGATAATACCGGTTATTATGATGTATGGATGTCGGGTGGGGAGGAGATACGCGCCTTCGTACCGGTGCCCTTGCCGCCGGCTCCCCCGTTAGTGTTGGAAGGTTCCCTGCGGCAATCTCTCGAACAAGCTACTCTCGCGCTGGGTCGGTTAGATGGCATTGCGACGTTATTGCCCGACCCAGCCCTGTTCATATATGCCTATGTGCGTAAGGAAGCATTGCTGTCTTCACAGATCGAGGGAACTCAATCCTCGTTGTCGGACTTGCTGGAATTTGAGATTGACGACGCGCCAGGCGCACCAATGCACGACGTGGTGGAGGTATCCAACTACGTTGCTGCCATGGAGCACGGGCTAGAGCGGCTGAACCATGATTTCCCCCTCTCTAACCGCTTGATTCGGGAAATACACGCTATCCTCCTCTCGCGGGGCAGGGGTAGCGCTATGAACCCTGGCGAGTTCCGAACCTCTCAGAACTGGATCGGAGGCCGACGTCCCGGCAACGCGGTTTACGTTCCGCCACCACCGACCGCAGTACCTGATTGCATGGGTGAATTGGAACGATTTTTGCATGCCACCGACGACGGACTTCCTACTTTGGTTCGGGCAGGGTTGGCTCACGCGCAGTTCGAGACCATCCACCCTTTTCTTGACGGCAACGGACGCACCGGACGCTTGTTGATCACTTTCCTGCTCTGCCATGCGGGGATGTTAAAAGACCCTCTGCTCTATCTGAGCCTCTACTTCAAGCAGCACCGGTCCGACTACTACGAATTGCTGAATGATGTGCGCCGGACCGGAGACTGGGAAGATTGGCTTGACTTTTTCCTAGAAGGTGTTCGGGAAACCGCAAACGGTGCTTTTGGAACGACCCAACAGTTGTTGAAGTTGTTTGCTCAACATCGTGATCAAATACAGCAAACTGGACGCCGTGCGGGTTCGGCGCTACGCGTACATGAAAAACTCATGGCTCACCCGGTTCAGTCTATCTCCGGCGTAGCCGAAAGTACAGCATTGACATTTCCAACCGTTTCTTCCGCTATGAATCTTCTAATCAGCATGGGCATCGCCCGCGAGATAACCGGCCGGCGCAGTGACCGCCTCTTTGCCTACGATGAATACCTCTCCATTCTCAGCGAGGGCACCGAACCGCTGTAGAGACTCATGCCTAACAGCCGGCGATGGTATCATCCACACGGGAGCGGCATTCTGCCCCGTGAGCGATAGCATGGCTGACGAAATCCAGTGGTCCAATCCATTTGACGAAGACGGCATTGAGGAAATGGCCGACTGGATGGCGCCCCGTTTCAAGGAATCGCCCATGTACCACCTGGCCATCGACGCCGCCGACCCCGACCTGCTGGCCGTGCTGCTGGAACGGTTGATGAACGAGTACATGGAGTACCGGGAGCTGGACGCCCGGGTGCGCCGCGACCGCAACCTGGTGTACGTTTCCATTGGGGACGACGATGACGACGAGGAATCGGCGGTCAACATCAGCGTTCCGCTGGTGCGCGCGCTCATGCTGCGGCTGCGGGGTCCCGGTTTGTACTGAAGCGCTGTGGTATCATCATCGCTGCAAATTCGCCTGCCGGTGAGCAGCCGGCCGGCTGCCGAGGTGCCACTGTGCCTGCTAATGACACTGTTTATGACGTTATCGTAGTTGGGGCCGGCAACGCCGCCCTGTCTGCCGCCATCGCCGCTCGCGAGCAGACCCAATCGGTGCTCGTGGTGGAGAAAGCCCCCGAGTATTTCCGCGGCGGCAACACCTACTTCACCGGCGGCATCATCCGCTTCGCCTACAACGGCCTGGACGACATCAAGGGACTCATCCCCGACATGTCCGAGACTGAGGCCAATTCCATCGAGGTGGGGCAGTACACCGAGAACCAGTTCTACGACGACATGATGCGCGTCACCCACGGCCTGTCCGACCCCGAGTTGGCCGAGATCCTGGTCAGCCAGTCGTACCCGACGATGAAGTGGCTGCAGGAGCACGGCGTCCGGTTCGTGCTGTCCTTCGGGCGGCAGGCGTTCCGCGACGGCGACAAGTTCCGCTTCTGGGGCGGCTTGGTGGTGGAGGCGGTGGGCGCCGGCAAGGGCCTGTCCGACCAGCAGTTTGACGTGTGCGAAAACCTGGGTGTCGAAGTGCGCTACTCCACCGAAGGCGTGTCGCTGATCCAGGACCAAATGGGCCGTGTGGCCGGCCTGCGGGTCAAGGGCCCCGACGGGTTCGAGGACATTGCCGCCCGCGCCGTGGTGCTGGCCGCCGGCGGTTTCGAGGCCAACGCCGAGATGCGGTGCCGCTACCTGGGGCCCGGCTGGGAGACGGTCAAGGTGCGCGGCATCCCCTACAACACCGGCGACGGCATCAAGATGGCCCTTGACGTGGGCGCGCAGAGCTACGGGCACTGGTCGTCCTGCCACGCCGTAGCGTGGGACATGAACGCCCCCACCTTCGGCGATCGCACCGTCACCGAGCTGTTCCAGAAGCACTCGTATCCCTTCGGCATCATGGTCAACATCAACGGCGAACGGTTCCTGGACGAGGGCGCAGACTTCCGCAACTACACCTACGTCACCTATGGCCGCGCGCTGATGGACCAGCCCCAGGGCCTGTGCTTCCAGGTCTTCGACGAAAAGGTGAAGCACCTGCTCCGTGATGAATACTGGATTCCCCAGGCCACTACCGCCGAGGCCAACAGTATCGAGGAGTTGGCCCGGATGCTGGACATCGATCCCGTGGGATTGGCGCGCACCGTCGAGGAGTACAACGCAGCCGTCCGCAAGGACATCCCCTACAACGCCACCGTGAAGGATGGCCGGCGCACCGAGGGCCTGGCGGTGGACAAGACCAACTGGGCCGAGACCATCGACACGCCGCCCTATCGCGGCTGGGCGGTGACCACGGGCATCACCTTCACCTTCGGCGGCGTCAAGGTCAATAACCGGGGCCAGGTGGTGACCAACGCGCAGGATCCCATCCCCGGCCTGTACGCCGCCGGCGAGATGGTGGGCGGGCTGTTCTACCACAACTATCCCGGCGGCAGCGGCCTGAGCGCGGGCATGGTATTCGGCCGGCTGGCCGGCAACAGCGCGGGCGAGGATGCTCTGGCGCTGAAGGACGTGTAGCGTAAATGAGAGATGTTTTGGAGCGGATCGACCATTCGCTCGAAGAGATTGAGGATAGCCTCTACTCCATTATCGGCGTGCAAATCCGCTCTACGATTGGCCGCCATGCTGTGGCAATGGCCGACCGACTTGGGCTGCGATACCGTGAGCGTCTCATCGGGCAAGATATCATCGACTTGACGCATAGCTGGGGTACCACCATATAGAACCGGTCAATTTGCGGAAATTGTGGCTCGCCAGTCTGGTTTTGGAAGCCGACGCGGCCGACGGAATGATGCATTACGTCACCGTGGAAGCGAGTCACGTTGCAAGCCTGCGCGATACTCGACGGGCCATCCTCAATGCCGGATATTTGACACGCTTTACGAGCTATCCGGCCCACGCCGTGGTAGCGGCAAATCGGAAAGATCGGGAAATTCAACCCGTCATCGATTCCGGCCGGGTACTGTGGTATCCGCTCGATGAAGACAATGACCCGGATTAAGTACTTTCAAATCAGCGGCAGCTGTTTCAACGCCGGCGAAAACTCACGCGGCGTTAAGGAGGCGTAGCAACGCAACAGCGATTCGTCACAATGTTGCCGTCGTGGCCAGTTTGGTGAATTGCTGCCAATCATTGCCGGTAAAACGAGTCGCTCGGCAGACGTATGCACGTTACTTGCAGTTTCCGCTACTTACTTCACCAGTTGCGGAAGCGTCATTACATGAGAATGGAACAGCGGATAACAAATTACCCACAGAATCGAAGGTTTGCAATGAACTTCCGCACCAACACTACCCGATACTGGGCAACGGTGGGCTGGCGTTGCGACATATGCGGGGCATGGCACATTGATGGTGACGAGGACCCGGTAGGCGGTTGCTACTATTGCGGCCGAGCACTGTGTCCCGCGACTGGCTATTCCTGTATCAGTTGCACTCGGGAAGCTTGCGAAAATTGCTGCCAGGCGTGCCAGGAAGACGATTGCGACGCCATCACCTGCATCGGCTGCGTTGACCGACACTTTGCTACAGGCCACCCACCGGAGGCAGTTGCGTTATGACCGACGACACCGCTGCCCGCGTCCTAGCGCAAGAAGGTTTGCGTCACATCGAGCAGGCTATCCTGATGCTGCTTGACGCGCATCCGTCGGGTCTGCGCAACTCGCAGATTGCCGACTTGTTGGGCCTGCGCTCGTCCATCCGCGACGGCCAGCGCAACTACTTGACCTACTCAGTGCTCGGCGGCTTGATGGCGCGCGGTGAAGTCGTCCAAGATCAGGAAACTAAGTTTTTTACTAAGTCCTGAACGCAGTCCTTCGAAACTGACGTGGATCAGTGATAAACCCACAGTAGGTCACAGCAGAAACGGCGGGCTGATTTCCCCTTCCGGGCGCGGCTCGATGCGCTCGTTTACCAGGTCAACCTTGAACCCCAGATCCTGCAACAGGTTGTAGCCTACCAGGGGGACCGCTGCCGGGACGACGCCGTTGACGAATCCCATACCTTCCAGCATACCGATGCCGACGTAAATCGGCGTGTGCATGACTTTGCCGTCGGCGGTCATCAGGGCGGCGCTGGCGTTGGGTACGGTGTCCAGGCCCAGGGCGTCGATGTCGTCCTGTGGGATGCCGACCCAGGTTGCGCCGGTATCCACCAGAAAATCGTATTCGCGATTTTCTGACTTGCCCGTGATGCTGCCCCTAGCGTAAGTGATTCCCATGGCGATGACTCCCGCTGTTTGGTTGACGGTAGCATACGGCAACGAGCCTTTCAACTTGCGCCTGTGCCCGTCCGGGGCATACAATCGCCGCATTCTGACGAACGGCAATCACGGCGCGGCACGGGGGATAGATACTATGGCGGCCAGCAATCCGGCGCGTTCCGGCATGTTTTACGGGTGGTTCGTTGTCGCCACCTGCATGTTCATCGCGTTCCTCACCATGGGAACGCGCAACGCTTTCGGCGCGTTCGTGGTGCCCATGGAGGCCGAGTTCGAGTGGAACCGCACCGTGGTGTCCTGGGCCGCCGCGCTGGGGGCGCTGCTCAACGGCGTAACCCAGCCCTTCATGGGCTACCTGTTCGACCGGGTGGGCGTTCGCATCGTGGTGATTGCCGGCATTGTCGTCGTGGGAGCATCCACACTGCTGATGGCCGCCACCGGCAGCATCTGGTTTCTTATCGCCGTGTTCGGCGTGGTGTCCGCGATTGGACAGAGCGGGACCTCGCTGACCAATACCGGCGCGACCCTGAGCAAATGGTTCCGCCGGCGTCGGGGCCTAGTGATCGGGCTCAACGCCTCGGGCATGTCCCTGGGGGGCCTGATCCTGGTGCCATTCGCCGCCTTTCTGATCAGCCTCATCGACTGGCGCCTGTCGTGGATCGTGCTGGGCCTGATGATTCTGTGCCTGGGCATTCCGCTGGCCTTCATGTTCCTGCACGACGACCCGGCCAAGAAGGGCCTGACTCCCGACGGCGACCCGCAACCTGCGCCCGGACCCGCCGGTTCTCCCGGAGTCGCCAACGCGCCGCCGCCGCAACCACTGTTTGCGGAAAACTGGCGGCAAGCGTTCAAGTCCCTCCCCATCTGGCAGATGAGCTTCTCCTACTTCATCTGCGGTTCCACCACGTTCATGCTGTCGGTGCACTTCGTGCCCATGGCGGTGGAGGAGGGCATCAACCCGCAGACGGCGGCGCTGATCTTCGGGCTGATGTCCGGCCTGAACGCCCTGGGCGCCACCGGAGCCGGCTGGATTTCCGACCGCATCGGCGGACGCAAGAACTGGCTGACCGCCGTGTACTTCTGCCGGGGCACCGGGTACGTGATCCTGGTGCTGTCGCTGGTAGTGCCGGAAATACCGATAATGGCGGGCTTGCTGATATTCGCCTTCGTCGCCGGCCTCTCGTGGATTGCCACCGCGCCGCTGACCACGTCGCTCACCGCCGAGGTGTACGGCCTGAAATCGCTGGCGACCATATCGGGCGTGGCGTTCCTGTTCCACCAGCTGGGCGGATTCAGCAGCGTGCTGCTGGCCGGCTACCTGCGCGAGATGACCGGCAACTACATCCTGGCCTTCTCCATCGCCGCCGTGCTGCTGTACCCCGCGGCCATCAGCGCGTTCACCATCCGCGAGCGCCGCTACTCGGTGCGCTACCAGCCGGCGCCGGCGGTGGGGGCGGCCGCAGACTAGTCAGGATCTATCGCTGCCATCGAGAGGGGTTGACCATGACCACCACCGAAAGACTGCGCACGGGAACCCGGATGTCCCTCGACGAGTTTCTGGCCCTGGGAGAGGCCGACGGCAAGTGGGAACTCGACGATGGAGTACTGTACATAATGGCGACTGGCAGCCCCGACCACCAGTTTTTGATGCGCTGGCTATGCCGGCCCATTGAGGACTATTTCCTCCAATTTGACCAGCCTCCGGCTCAACTGATTCAAGAGATGACGACCATTCTGTCACCGGAACTGCAACGCGCTCCCGAACCGGACATAGTCATTATCCTCAATGAGCGTCGGCACATCGTGAGTCGCGTCCGGGTTGAAGCCCCGCCGGACATAGTGGTGGAAATACTGTCCACCGACCGCAGCCGGGACCTGGTACGCAAGCGACAGATCTATGCTGAGGCCGGCGTGCTGGAATACTGGTTGATGGACCCGCGCAGCGATACCATTACCTTGTTGGAACTGCGCGACGGCGCATACGTGGAGCGGGCTGTGCTGAGCGCCGCTGACTCGCTGACGACACCGCTGTTGCCAGGCCTGGCGATACCGTTGGAGAGCATATTCCAGCACACGCTGCGTCCGCCGCGGGACGAATAGCCGATCTCCATCGCCAGAACATGAAAAGACCTGCGCCATTGACAACGCGCCGCCTTTTGGTGTATCAAACTGCTACTGTAAGAGACCATCGATTTCCATGATCGATATCCTTGCCGATGGAGGAGGAAACCATGCCCGACGTTTACTATGCCCGGCCCAGCAACTTCCTTTCCGATCCCCGTGACCGCACCGTCATCATCGGGGACTCAGAGGACGACGTGCTGCAGAAGATGGTAGCATACCTGAGCAGCGATGAAGCCCGTAGCCGATACCCGGAGGGTTACATAGAGGATCCCGCGGATCTGGAAAACAATATCCGCAAGTGCATCTTCAGGAAGGGCACCAAGGCCATCCACAACCGCCCGCCGGATGCCGATGGCGCCCACCACTGATCTTCGGTCACACCATAGTGCAACCACGCCCCCGCCCAGTCCGGCGGGGGTTCTTCATTGGCAAAGTTGCTGAGTGTGCGGCCCGCCGCTATACTGCGGCATCATGGCCCTCAATCCCGACGACTTTCCTCCAGACTCCTACACGGAGCTGCCGCTGTTCCCATTGAACAACGTGGTGCTGTTTCCTGATATGCCGCTGCCGCTGCATATTTTCGAGGAACGGTACAAGGCCATGATCGGCGACTGCGTCCAGCGCGAGGAACCTTTTGGCGTGCTGCTGATCCGGGAGGGCAACGAGGTTGGCGAGCCGGCCTCGCCCCACGCCGTCGGCACCACCGCCCGCATCGCCCAGGTGCAGCGGCTGGAGGAAGGCCGGCTGAATATCCTCACGCGCGGCGAGCGACGGTTCGAGCTGCTGGAAACCGTGCGGACGGTGCCGCACCTGGTGGGCCTGGTGCGCTATATCGAGGATGAAGAGGGCGCCGTTTCGACCACCACCGTGGCCGGCGTACGCGAGCAGTACATCCAGTTGCAGCGCCATCTCACGGCCATGGCCGGCGGCTGGGACCGGGAGGTCTCGGTTCCCGACAATCCGTCCGAACTGGCGCGGCGGTCGGCGGTGTCCCTGGCCGTCAGCCTGCCGCTGCCGCCGGACGTGCGCCAGGACCTGCTGGAAACCCGCACGGCGGGCCAGCAACTGGAAAAGCTGCTGACGCTGATGCGCCAGGCCAACCGCATCGTAGCGGAGCAGGTGGAGCAGAACACGCCGTTCAAGGGTGCGCGGCTGAACTAGTGGATTCCCGCTTTCGCGGGAATGACAGGGTGGGAGTTCGGAGTGACGAAGTGATTGTTCAAGCGGCGTAGATTCGGCGGGCGCCCATTTCGGGGACCATGCCGGAGAACAGCTCCGGGTGGATCATTTCGGCCAGTATTTCCAGGCCGGTGACCAGGCGGGGGCCGGACCGGCTGGTGTAGTTGCTGGCGTCGATGGCGAACACCCGGTTGTTCTGCACCGCGGGCAGTGAATCCCAGCCGTCCTTTTCGGTGAGCAGGGGCACGTCCTGCAAGGCCCGGGGCACTTCAAACCCGCAGGGCATCAGCACGATGACCTCCGGCCGGCTCTCCAGCACCGCGTCCCATTCCAGCGGGAACGACCCCAGCTCCTTGTCGCCGAAGCAGTTTTCGCCGCCGGCCAATTCCACCATCTCCGGAACCCAGTGGCCGCCGCACATCAGAGGGTCGGTCCATTCCAGGTGCAGCACGCGCGGATGGCTGCCAGCCATTTGAGAGCGTTGCGCAACCGCGTCGATGCGCTCCTGCATCCGCGCCGTCACGTCGTCGGCAACCGCGTCGGCTCCCGTGGCGCGGCCCACGCGGCGCACGTCTTCCAGCACGTCTCCCAGGTACTGAGGGTCCAGGGACAGCACCTCCGGCTGCTTGGTCATGTTGGCGGTGGACTCGGCAACCTGCCGAGAGGAAACCGCTCAAACCTCGCAGATGGCCTGGGTCAGCAGGAGGTCGGGGTTGGCCGCGTCCAGGATGTCCTGGTCGATGTGGTAGATGCCCAGGCCCTCCGCCAGCCGTTCGGAGATGACCCGGCTGATTTCGCCGCTGCTGGGATTGGTGCCCTCGAAAACGCTGCGGACCACCCACGGCTTGTTTTTAGCAGCCGCCGGGTAGTCGCATTCGTGGGTCACGCCGTGGAGCTGGTCTTCCAGCCCGAGGGAGTACACAATCTCGGTGGCCGAGGGCAAAAAAGAGCAAATACGCATCATGCACCTTACGGGTAGGCGGTTGGGTTCGCCGGCATTTTAGCATTTCGGGGGTGGCTAGTCGCCTTCCGACCGCTGCGGCTGGCGCTCTTCACTCCTCGACTGGTTGGGGTAGCGCAGGGTTGTGATGCGTTCCTCCAGGATGCGCCAGAGACCCTCCACCGTTTCTTCCGCATCGGCGGCGGCAGCAGGAGCGGCGAACCTGGCCGGCGGCCGGCCCACCGGTTCGTGCTGCCCGTCGTGCAATGCCGGAGTTTCCACGTCCACCGGCGTGAACACGTCGTCCTGCGCTCTGTCCGACGCCGGGGGGCGCGCCAGCGGCGTGGTGGGCGCAACGAAAGTCTCGTGGAACGCGGTTTCCAGTACCCGGTGGATATGAAAGCCAACCAATACCAGCAGTCCTGCCGAAGCCACCAGCAAGATGATGGGCAAGGGAGCGGACAGGGAACCCAGCGCGAACAGCCGAATGATCAGGGGCAGCAGAGCCACCACGGCCAGCAGTAGCAGCACGGTAGCCATGCCGTCCTGCATCAGCGTCCGCAGGGTGAAACGCGCGGGTTCTCCGGACCTGGCCCACCGGTTCGCGCCAACGGTCAGGCGCGCGAGGATGCGCAGTTCCCGCCAGATTGCGATGCTCGGCGGGATTATCAACCCTATCGTCGCGCCGCCGAAAATCAGGCCCAGCAGGTCCTGGGACACCGGCATAATTCCGGCGAGGAACTCCGGCAGCGTGTACACGGCTATGGTTCCGATGGCGGTCAGGATGGCGATGATCAGGATGTTGATCATTATTTGCCGGACCAGGGTTTTCAGCACGCGGCCGGTGCGACCGGGCAGCGAAAATGCCGACCAGAAGGTCCTGATGCCCAGGTGAACCGCCAGATCCATCTCCACTAAAGTCGGCGGAGCCTTGCGTTTCACCGAGTCGCAAAGGGGCATGGCCAGGCGCGAAGTCAGCGGCGCGAGCACCGAGGTGATGGCGGTAACTATCGCCAGAATCGGCGCGACGATGGGGCCGGCCACCGCGTCCGCCGCGCTCAGCCGGCCGATAGCCAGCGAGAACTCGCCCATCTGGGGCATGGACATGCCAACCCGCACCGCTTGACGGGAATCCCGTCCCGACAGCACCGAGCCGATGGTGTTGGCAATCATCTTGCCGGCCATGAACACGCCGACGATCATCAGGGCCGGCAGGATGAAGTCGTCCAGCGTGCGGTAGTCGAGCAGCATCCCTATGGACATGAAGAACAGCGCGCCGAACATATCCCGCACCGGGCTGACCAGCCGGGTCACGCGACCGGCGGCGTCGGTGTCGCCGATCACCACGCCGATCAGGAAGGCGCCGGCGGCCGCCGACAGGCCCAGGAACTCCGCGCCGATCGCCAATCCGAAGCAGCAGCCCAGCGAGGCGAGGAGCAGGGTCTCATCGGACCTGGTGCGGGACAGCAGCCGCATCAGGCGCGGCGCCAGCAGGGTGCCAAAGGCCAGCGCGGCTACTGAGAATATGGCCAGTTTTCCCACCAGCCAGCTTACGTCGCCCAGTTCCGCGGAGCCGGTGGTGGCGATACCGGCGAGGAGCGTTAACAGGATGACCGCCGCGAAATCCTCCACCAGCAGGATGCCGACAATGGTTTGTCCCCAGCCCGAACGCAGATTACCGCTGTCGCGCAGCCCTTTCAGCAGGATCGCGGAACTGCTGATTGCCATTGCTCCGCCCAGATACAGGCCGCTGGCGCCGGAAATGCCCAGCACTTTGTTGGCGATCAGCACGCCCAGCAGGGTCAGCGTGGTGATCTCCACCACGCCGATCACCAGCACCAGCAGGCCGATTTCTCGGATGCGTCGCCAGCCCAGTTCCAGCCCGATGCCGAACAGTAGCAGGATCAGGCCCAACTCCGCCATCAGTTCGATGGTGTCCAGGTTGCTGACGACGGGAGTGGGCAGCGTGAATGGGCCGATCAGCAAGCCGGCGGCCAGGTAGCCAAGCACCGGCGGTTGCCAGACCAGCCGGGCGAAAGCCAGCCCCGCAGCTGCAATGGCCATTACGATGGCGAAATCCTGCAGGTGCAGAGCGGCCTCTTCCGAGAGGCCGGCTCCGAATATGGACAGGAGTATGTCTATGGCGGCGCTATCCTCCGTGCTTCGGGCGAGGCCCGGCGACGAACTCGGCGGTCACGGAAGTGCTTGGGGTCGCCACGGCGACCGAACCGTAAAGGGGTCAACGCTTCTTCCAGGTGTCCACCAGGTAGTTGCCCTGGTCGTCATCCACGCCCCAGATCTTGAAGTGGATGCGGACGTCGGCGTAGAGGCTGAGGTCGCCCGGAACCGCGTCGGGGTCGCGGTAGGCTTCCGCCGAAACCTCCATGAAGTCCACCGGCGCGTCGTCGGTCAGCGCGATGCGCTCCACCATATTGACCGCGCAGGCGGTGATGCCGGACAGGAAGTATTCGCCGGCGCCCACGTAGGCGCCGCCGCTGTCGTCGGCCACCCAGTGGTGATCCCGCGCGTTGCAGATTGCCCTGCCGTGGGTGCCCGAACTGTACGTCTGCACCAGGTAGGTCCTTTCCAGTGTAGCCATGGCATCGCTCCTTGATGTGGTGTCTGCGGCGTTTTGCTCCCCGTACCGATGCGTTCAAACGCGGTTGAAGCAGGATGGTAGAATATACGAATCATAAACTATAGGCCCATTATCGCCAATCGGCGATACTTGTGGCTAGCGCGCTTTTTTGGAAACGTCCCAAGAACTACAGCAGACCGTCTCCGTTGACGCGGGCCTCGGCGTGGTGGTGGTCGCCGCCGGCCGCAGCACTCGCATGGGCGGTACGGACAAGACCTTTGCTGACGTCCACGGCCTGCCGCTGGTGGCGCATACCCTGCGCCGGCTGGCCGGCTCCGGCTCCGTAACCCGCATCGCGCTGGTCGTCGCGGACAACGCGGTGGCGCGCGCCAGAGCCATGATTGCGGAGCGCCGAATCGACAAAGTGGCGGCGGTCTGCGCCGGCGGGGAACGCCGGCAAGACTCGGTGTATGCCGGCCTGCTGGCCCTGGGCGATTGCCGATGGGTTGCCGTCCATGACGGCGCGCGACCCTGCATCACCGGCGACGTGCTGGAGCGCGGGCTGGAAGCGGCGCAACGCTGGTCGGCGGCGGTGGCTGCCGTTCCGGTCAAGGACACCATCAAGGTGGTGGGCGATGATGACGTCGTCGCCAGCACGCCGGAACGTTCCACACTGTGGGCCGCGCAAACTCCCCAGGTGTTCGACTACCGGCTCCTGATGCGCGCGCACCGGTCGGCCACGGCGGACTACACCGACGACGCGGCGATGGTTGAGGCGCTGGGCCACGCGGTGCGGGTTTTCATGGGCAGCTATGAAAACCTGAAGGTCACCACGCCGGAGGACCTGGTGTTCGTGAGCCAATTGCTGGCCGGTCCGGACGGCAGCGGCGGGAAAATCCGTTAATCGACATCCCGTTTCGCTAGCGTTAATGCCGTAGCGCCCGTATCATTTAGATTGGTAAGACAGCGTTTGTGAAGAAGTGGAGGTTGTCAGATGGCCGCCAACAGCATCAGCCGTGAGCGGTACCAGGAGTATGCGCGTTACCTGCGCGCCAGCGCGGGCAACCTGAACTTGTCCGTGTCGCCCACTCGGCTGCGGCGTTTGCGTTCCCAGGTAAACGTGGAACGGAACAAGTTCCTCGTCTGGGAAGTGATCTGGGCTTTGATCGCGCTGGTCACCCTGGCTCCGATGCTTCTGCTCGCCGCGGTCGAGTTCGGTCTGGCGCTGCCGGCGTCCGTCGCCGGGCGTGCCGAAGCCCTCCATTTCCAGTTTGTCGCGTTGGAGAACGCCCTGGTGGTTGCGGCCGTCATCATGTCGGCGATAATGTTTCCCATCGCCGTAACTACGGCGTTTGCTCCGATTGTCGCCAATGCCGGCGCCATTGGCGACCTGGAAAACGCGCACCGGGCGCTCAAAGCGGTCGAAAAGCAATAGCAGCTCGGTAGTAGCGTCGGAAAGCGATTTGGACTACCGCGTCGGAACCGGAGCGGACGCCCACGCGCTGGAAGCGGGTCGCGACCTGGTCCTGGGCGGCGTCGCCATCCCTCACACCCACGGACTTGCCGGCCACAGCGACGGCGACGCGCTCAGCCACGCCATCATCGACGCGCTGCTGGGCGCGGCCGGGGCCGGCGACATCGGCAGGCACTTCCCGCCCGGCGAGCCGTCCCTGGCCGGAATCAGCAGCCTGCTGCTGCTGGAGCGCACCGCCGGCATCATCGCCGGCGACGGTTGGTGCATCGTCAACGTTGATGCTACAATGCTGGCGCAGCGGCCCCGGCTGTCGCCTCACGTGGCGGAAATGCGCGAAAAAATCGCCGCCGCGCTGTCCGTCGAGCCGCCGCAAATCAGCGTCAAAGCCACCACCACCGACTACCTGGGCTTCACCGGACGGGAAGAAGGCATCGCCGCGACTGCGGTAGCCCTCATCTCCCGCCCCTGATTATCTATGAAACTCTACAACACCCTGAGCGGACAGGTCGAAAAGTTCGTTCCCGCCGACGCCAACGAAGTCAAAATGTACGTCTGCGGCGTAACCCCGTACTCCGCAACCCACGTCGGGCACGCGCTCAGCTACGTCGTTTTCGACACCCTGCGCCGCTACCTGGAATACAAGGGCTACCGGGTGCGCCACATCCAAAACTTCACCGACGTTGACGACAAGATCATCCAGCGCGCCCAGGAGAGCGGCGTGTCCGAGGACGAGTTGGTCGAGGAGTTCATCGGCGACTACTTCAGCGCCATGGACGCGCTGAACATCCAGCGCGCCGCCGAATACCCCCGCGCCACCCGTGAGATCCCTCGCATCATCGACGCCATTGCCGGCCTGATTGACCGCGGCCACGCCTATCCCACCGCCGGCGACGTCTATTTCCGCGTGACCAGCAAGGACGACTACGGCAAGCTCAGCCACCGCACGCTGGACAGCATGATCGCCGGCGCGCGCATCCAGGTGGACGAAAACAAGGAACACCCCATGGACTTCGTGTTGTGGAAGGGCGCGAAACCCGGCGAACCCTCGTGGGAAAGCCCCTGGGGACCTGGCCGGCCCGGCTGGCACATCGAATGCACCGCCATGTCGCTGGAGTACCTGGGTGAGCAGCTGGACATCCACGGCGGCGGGCAGGACCTGGTTTTTCCGCACCACGAAAACGAAATCGCCCAGAGCGAATGCTACACCGGCGCCAAGCCATTCTCCCGCTACTGGATGCACAACGGCCTGCTGCAACTCGGCTCCGACAAGATGAGCAAATCGCTGGGCAACCTGGTGTCGGTGGTTGAAGCGCTGGAACGCTACAGCCCAGACGCCATGCGGCTCTATTTTCTGAGCAGCCACTACCGCAGCCCCCTGGCCTACAGCGACGAGGGGGCGGCCGCCATCGAACGCAGCCTTGACCGCATCCGCCACGCCCTGACGCCAAGCAACGGCTCCGGCCCGCAGGTGAACCCGTCCTCCCATGCCGCCCGGTTTGCCACCGCCATGGACGACGACCTCAACACCCCCCAGGCCGTGGCCGCGCTCTTCGACCTGGCCCGGGACATCAACCGGGGCCGCGACGCCGGACAGCGGATTGACGAAGGGCAGGCCACCTTGCGCGAGTTGGGCGGCGTGCTCGGCCTCACCTTTGCCGAACGCGCCAGCAGCGATACCGAGCTGGCCGCCGCGCCGTTCATCGACCTGCTGGTATCCGTCCGCTCCGACCTGCGCGCCGCCCGCCAGTTCGCCCTGGCCGACCAGATCCGCGACGGCCTGGCCGAGCAGGGCGTGGCGCTGGAGGACAGCGCCCAGGGCACCCAGTGGCAATACCAGAGTCCGGACTAACGGCTACCGACTGGACATACCCGCCCCACCGTGTCCGCGCTCCCACACCCGGCCCATCCCATCGACTGGCGTGACGTTGGCGACCAACTCGCGCAAATCGTCGGCGCGAAACACGTCCTGGCTGATCCCGATTCCATTGACCGTTACTCCGCCGACGCGCTCACGCCTTACCGCGCCTACTATGCCGACGCCGCCTTTGACCGCCTGGCCGACCTGGTCGTCCGGCCCGCCGACACCGAGCAAGTCGCCCGGGTTGTCGCCCTCGCCCAACAAGGCGGCATTCCGGTCATTCCCTACGGCGGCGGCACCGGCGTTATGGGCGGTATTCTCCCCGTGCAGGGCGGCATCATCCTGGACGTCAGCCGGCTTAACCGTCTGCTGAATGTTGACCCGCGGTCGCTGACCGCCGAAGTCCAGGCCGGCATGGTGCTGCAGGACCTCTACGACGGCCTGAAACCCTACGGCCTGATGCCGGGGCACGACCCTTACAGCGTGCCCATCGCCACCGTCGCCGGCGCCATCTCCACCAACGGCGTCGGGTACCGCGCCTCCGCATTCGGGCCCATGGGCGACCAGGTGGTGGCCCTGGAAGTCGTGCTGCCCGACGGGCGCGTCATCGAGACCCGTCCCGTGCCCAAGCAGTCCACCGGCCCCAATCTCAACCACCTGTTCATCGGGTCGGAGGGAGTTTTCGGCGTAATCACCCGGGCCACGGTCAAGGTATTCCGTCAGCCTGAGGCCAACGCCTATGCCACGGTGGAATTCGCCGATTTCGCGGACGGTTTCGCCGCCGTCTCGGAAATGACGGCGCTGGGCATCCGGCCGGCCCTGCTGGACTTGACCGAAGACGGCGAGGGCATCCTGCTGCACCTGCTCTTCGAGGGGTTCCGCGAGGGAGTGGACGCCGCCCGGCAAAGGACAATGAAAATCTGTGCTGCCGCCGGAGGGTGGAACGTCGGTCCGGAGCCAACCCTCGACTACTGGCGACACCGCCACGATTCCGCCCTGAACTATCGCGAAACTGCGCTGGGCCGGCCACGCACAGAACGCTGGCGGCGACAGTGGGGCCGCACCTTCGACTACCTCCACATGAGCCTGCCCACCGACCGCGTGCTGGAATACCGCCGGCAGGCTGACGAATTGCTGGCGGCCCGCAAAATCCACGTGGTTGAGTATTGCCTGTGGAGCCGGCCGGAGTTCTTTTCCATGCTGGTGGTGCCGGACGGCGACCGCCGCGTGAATGGGCGTGACGATTATGATGCCGACGTGCGCGCCAAGCTGGCTGCCGGCGTGGACGAGGTGCTCACGCTGGCCCAGGACATGGGCGGCGTCATGGAGTACTGTCACGGCGTCGGCGTCAAGCTGCGCCACCTGTTAGAACGCGAACTCGGCGTCAGCCGCGATGCCATGCGGGACATCAAGCGCGCGCTGGACCCCGCCGGGATAATGAACCCCGGCAAGCTGGCGCTGTAGCGCCAGTCAATCAGTGGGCGTTGACGTCAGGGGTGGGCTGCGAACCCGCCCCTTTTGCATACCCCAACTTTCGCCAGAATCTGCGATTGGCTATTGACAGATCATAGTTAATGCATATAATTGTAATAACAAAGATTTGCAACACAGTACGAAAGGAGCCGATCTGATGACTATGACCTTGACCAGTGAACGCCAAGCCGATGCTACGGCTGTTGCAGCGATGCCCACTCCAGCCGTTCCGCCTGCCGGCCTGGACATCTCCCACATCCCGCCGACGCCGGATGATCTGTTCGCGCAGTGGAGGGCCTCCCGGCGGACCGCCTGGCGCGCTGCCGTGGCCGCCGTTTTGCTCTCAATCTGGGACGCGGTGACCGGGCCGCCGGCCACCGAGCAGGAGCGGCGGCGGCGCGAAGTCGCCGATGCCCGCGAATACTCGAAATATATGCTCCGCTGGTAGTTGCCTGCGCCGCAGCCACCATCCGTCGCACCGGGCCGCCGCATTGCTGCGGCGGCCCGCTTTGTCGGGGCAATACGGGCTGGTGCAATATCGCTATATTTGATATTGATTATACTAAAATATCTGTTGACGCAATACCAATCGAGGCATATCATTAATTCAGATAAACAGGGATTGACATTATCCGAACAGGAGGAAAAACGATGGTCACTACACTGAACCGCGAAACCGAATCCGGCGCCGTTGTGGCCGCTCCGGTCGTTGAGCCCACCGCGGTCGCTCCCGCCTCCGCTCCGGTGGATATCTCCACCGTCCCGGAAACCCCGGCCGAACTGCTTAAGCAGTGGAAGGCCCCCGCCCCCCGGCGTCCGCTGATCCACACCATCGTCTCGGCCACCCTGGTGCGCATCTGGGACGCGATCGCCGGTCCCGGCATGACCGAGCAGGATCGTATCCGCCGCGACATCGCTGAGCACGACGGCTACATTCGCGGCTCCCGCGTCTAAGCGCCGCACACCGGACCTGATTGGCCCCCGCCAAAGCGCGGGGGCCTATTTTTGTCATCCCTTTCCCCGGTTACAATGTACGGAGCATCATACCATCCTACGGTGAATCGCCATGCCACGCCCCAAAGCACTGGTCACCCGCACCCTCCTGCCTGACGCCCTGGACATCATCCGAGCGGTGGCCGACGTTGAGGTCTGGCCCGACGAAGCGCCGCCGTCCGCGTCCGAACTCCACGGACTCGCCGCCCACGCCGACGGCATCCTCACCACCATCATGGACCGGGTGGACGCCGCCCTGCTCGACGCCGCGCCCAACCTGCGCGTCATCAGCCAACTGGCCGTCGGCCTCGACAACGTGGACGTGGCCGAGGCCACCAGCCGGGGCATCCCAGTCGGCTATACGCCGGGCGTCCTGTCAAAAGCCACCGCTGACCTGGCCTTCGCCCTGCTACTGGGAGCCGCTCGCCGCACTTCCGAAAGCGAGCGTTGGCTGCGCGGCGGCGGCTGGCAAATCCAGTTCCACCCGACACACTGGCTGGGGCAGGACGTTCACGAGGCTTGCCTCGGCATCGTGGGCCTGGGGCAGATCGGACGGGAGATCGCCCGCCGCGCCCGCGGTTTCGACATGGATACCGTGTACCACTCCCGCACCCGGTATCCCGACGCCGAGGCCGAGTACGGCATCCGCTACGCGGAGTTCTCCGACCTGCTGGCCCAGGCCGATTTCGTGATGCTCAGCGTGCCCCTGACGCCGGAGACGCACCATCTCATCAGCGGCCCGCAGCTGGCCATGATGAAACCGTCCGGCATACTCATCAACGTATCCCGCGGCCCCGTGGTGGATCCGGCGGCGCTCTACGAGGCCCTGCGCGACCGCCGGATCGCCCGCGCCGCCCTGGACGTAACCTCGCCCGAACCAATCGCGCCCGACGACCCGCTGCTGACGCTGGACAACCTGGTCATCACCCCGCACATCGGCAGCGCCGCCCTGCCCACCCGCCTCAACACCATGAAACTGGCCGCCCGCAACCTGGTGGCCGGCTTGCAGGGCGAGCCCATGGAGGCGTGCGCCAACCCGGAGGCGCTGGCATAGGCCGGGAAATTCCGGCAATGAAACACCCCGCTGGCTTTCACCGGCGGGGTTTTCAATCAGCGAGTTTGAGGCCGACTAGCCCGGATTGTGCCGCTCCACGAAATCGACGATACGCGAGTCCAGGCCACCCTTCTGGTCGTCCAAGACGCCGGCGTCGGCGTAGGCCACCGCCAAGTGCGCGTCCCGTTGGATGTCTTCCCAGTCGGTCTCCAGCTCGAACTCGTCTCTCAGCTCTTCGAACAGCGCGTCCAGCGAATTCTTGTCGAACATATCCGTTTGTTACCTCCTCCGGTTTGTCGGCAGCCTTGCGGTTCCCCTGCCACTGCCGGCGACAATAGCGCCGACCGCCGAAATCGCAGATCCCCTCGGAGCACTGGCGGCCAGCCAATAGCGACTATGGCAGCGCACGCTATCTTACTCCCTATCACCGCCGCCGGCAAGCATTTGCGAATCCTGTGCCGGCGCGGTTTCTGCGACGGCGCCCGACGACGCTCTGCCGCCCCGGGTATTCGCCCAGTACGCGACCACGATCAGTGCCGGTATGGCCAGTATGATGATGCCGATGATGATGACCACGGTCAGCTCGGTGAATCCCAGCGTGCCCAGCAGAATGTGGCTCAGGGCGGTCATGATCCACCCCAGCAGCGTTGGGTCCGCCTCCCCGTGGTGGAGGCCGGCCGCCAGAATGACACTGACAACGGTGTCTATCATGCTGCCACCGCTAACAAACCGGGCTTTTTCAGAGTTAATCCGTCATTCCTGTGAAAGCGGGAATCCAGCGCTGCGCCCAACAAAGACTTCTGGATTCCCGCCTGCGCGGGAATGACGGTAGGGGTTAGTAGGCGCGTGGACCAGCTCCCGCCGTGGCCAGTTGCGGACCGCCGCCAGCCGGCAGGCTGTTGTACCGCCCCGAATAGTGGTACTCGTTGATGCTGAAGGCCATGATTGTCGCCGGGATCAGCGTCAAGCCGGCGATAAAGAACGGCCAGAAGTAGCTCTCGTTGAACCATACGTAGGCATAACCGGCGAACTGGATGCTGAAGAACGAACCGATCTGGTGCGCGAAGAACACCCACCCGCTGATGGTGCCCAGCGCCCGGAATCCGTACACGTCCGCCGTCAGCGTGGACGTCAACGGCACGCTGGCCACCCACGACATGCCCGACAGCAGCGCGAACAAGGTCAGCCCCAACATTCCATGACCAAACAGCGGCAGGAACACCAGGCACATGAACGCTACTCCGCGCGTGGCGTACACCACCGCCAGCACGTTCTTGCGACGGATCCGGTCCCCCAGGAATCCGGTGATGATGACGCCGGCCGCGTTCAGTCCCGTCATGATGCCGAAGATCAGGCCGGCAAATACCTTTTCGTCCCAAACGCCGCCCAGGAAATTAACCTGCGCCGGTAGCACGTCCTCGGCATACGGGATGAAGTGGATGCTGAGCAGCCCGGTGGTGATGCCGCACACCACGTAGGCGCCGGAGAGTTGCCACATCGGCGCCGTCTTGAAGCACTTGCGCCAGCTGTCCACCTCGTAGGCCCCCGTGGGCCTGGGCGCCGGCGCGGCGCCGGCCGGCGTGTCTTCGGGATTGGGGTCGCCGTCGGGGTTCAGGCCCATCTCCGCCGGGCTGGGCCTGAGGAAGAACACCGCCAGCGGGGCTGCGGCCACGACCACCACCATGCCCAGCAGGAACCACACCGTCCTCCAGCCCACCAACACCGAATCGCCCCACACGATGCCCGACGAGTCGATGACGCCCATCAGGTACGCGGCGAAGGGTATGGTCAGCAGGCCGCCGATGGATGTGCCGCACGACGCCAGCGCCGCGGCCTTGCTGCGCTTGCGCTGGAACCACCGCACCACCAGCGCCAGCATGTTCGTGATTGACGCCGCGCTGAGGCAGGTGTTGATTACGATGGAGAACACCGCGATGAACCACAACAGGTCCAGGGGAATTTGCACAAACCCCAGGTTCAGCGTTCCTTCCAGGTCGGTGATGAACGCCAGGCTCATGATGGCCAGGCCCATAACCACCAGGCCGATTCCGAACACTTTGCGCGGGCCGTATTTATCGAACAGCGCGCCCATAATCGGCTGCATCGCCCCGTTGACCAGGAACCCGACCGAACCCACCCACGAGATGTCGGCGCGGTTCCAGCCGAAGGTCGGCTCCATCTCGGTTACGAACAGGCCGAATCCCTGCCGTCCCGGTATGGACAGGAACGCCACAAAAAAGCAGGTAGCGACGATGTACCAGCCAAAGTACAGCGAACCGCCCACTTGGGCTGCGGATTTGGTAGTCATAAGCCCCCTTGCTGCGCCGGTTCCGCATTAAATCGTCGGCAACCGCCGCGCATCATGCCATCATAGCAGGCCGCCACCCCAACCGCTACCGTCGATATATCACCCCGGTTGCTATAATGCGGCGGTTATGATCGTTCGCTCCATTGTGGTTGCCGCCGCCGTCCTCGCGGCCATGCTGATTGCCCTGGCCTGCGCGCCGGCCGGCCGGAGTTCCGGCGACGCGGAAAGCACCCTGACGGTATTCGCGGCCGCGTCCCTGGCCGAGTCGTTCCAGGCCCTGGCCGCCGCTTTTGAGGACGACCATCCCGGCGTCAGGGTCGCGTTCAACTTCGCCGGCAGCCAGACCCTCCGCACACAGCTGGAACACGGTGCGGAGGCCGACGTGTTCGCCTCCGCCAATTGGCAGCACATGGCGCAGGTCAAGGAGTCCGGCCTGCTGGGCAACGTGCCCGAGTATTTCGCGGCCAACCGCCTGGCCGTCGTGGCGCCTGCGGATTCCGACGCGGTGCAGAGTCTGACCGACCTCGCCCGTCCCGGCGTCAGCATCGCCATCGCCGCCGAGGAAGTGCCGGCCGGCGCCTATACCCGCGAGTCCCTGGCCCTCCTGGGAACCTCCGACGCTTTCCCCGGCGACTACGCATCCGTCGTGCTGTCCAACGTGGTGACCAACGAGACCAGCGTGCGCGGGGTGGCGCAGAAAGTAGCCTTGGGCGAGGTGGACGCCGGCATCGTGTACGAGACCGACGCGCTGGCGGCGCAGTACGCCGGCGCCATCCGCACGCTGGAGATCCCGTTGCAGTTCAATCCGGCGGCCCAATACCCCATCGCCGCGTTGTCCAGCACCGACGAGCTTGAAACCGCTTTGGAGTTCATCAAGTTCGTCCAGGGCGATTCCGGCCAGGCCATCCTGCGCGATCACGGGTTCGTCCCGCCGGCCAATATCACCTGCCCGTGCCACGCCGGATGAATCCCCGGACAACGAGATTGCCACGCTGCGCTCGCAATGACACGTTGTGCGAAGTAGGTACACATGAGGATGATGTTCCTATCTGCGGGCAATGGTAATCGTGGCGCGGCGCTGGGCGCGCTGGCCCCGGCCGGCGTCGCGGCCACCGTCATCTACGTGCTGTTCATCGGGCTGCCTATCCTGGCGCTGCTGGTGCGGGCCGGCCAGGAGGAGGGATTCCTGGCCGGGCTGACCGGCCCCCTGGTGCTGCAAGCCCTGCGCCTCACGGTGGTCACCAGCGTCATCAGCCTGGTCATCGTGGTGGTGGTCGGCACGCCTTTCGCCCTGCTGCTGGCCCGGCAGGGGTCGACCAGCCGGCTGCTGCGCGTCATCGACACGTTTGTGGAGTTGCCAATCGTGCTGCCGCCGATCGTGGCCGGCGTCGCCATGCTGATGGCCTTCGGGCGCAACGGCCTGCTGGGACCAGCCCTGGCGTCCGTGGGTGTCGCGATCCCGTTCACCACCGTGGCCGTCATATTCGCCCAGATTTTCGTGGCCGCGCCCTTTTACATCCGGGCCGCTCGCATCGGGTTCACCGGCGTTGACCCGGCGTATGAAGAAGTTTCGCAGACCCTGGGGGTCTCGCCCTGGCAGACTTTCTGGCGGTTGACCCTGCCCATGGCGCGGCCGTCCCTGCTGACGGGGGCGACGCTGGCCTGGGCCCGGGCGGTGTCCGAGTTTGGCGCAACCATCATGTTCGCTGGCAACCTCACCGGACGCACTCAGACCATGCCGCTGGCGATAATGACCACCATGGAATCCAGCCTGGGTGCCGCGCTGGCGTTGGCCATCCTCATGCTGGCGATTTCGGCCCTGTCCCTGGCCCTGCTGAGCTTCCTGCTCCGGCGGCGAGCGAAGGCATCGCCATGAACGACGCGGCGGTTAAGGGCCAATTCAGCGTCAGCGTCGGCGGCTTCGCCGTCAAGCTCGCTTTCTCAGTGGAGGCCGGCAGGGTGCTGGTGCTGTTCGGCCCGTCCGGGGCCGGCAAGACCACGGCACTGCGAACCATCGCCGGCCTGGCGCGGCCCGAATCCGGTCGCATCGTCATCGCCGGCCGCACCGTGTTCGCTGACAACGACGGCGAACCGCCCTGCTGGGAGCCGCCCCATCGTCGCGGCGTTGGCTACGTTACCCAGCAGAACCACCTGTTTCCGCACCTTACGGTGGCGGAGAACATCGCCTACGGCTTGCCCGACCGGCGTAGCGACTCCGCCCACCGGCGGGTGTCCCACCTGATAGACCGCCTGCACCTGGCCAGCTTGGAGGACCGGCGGGTCTCGCAACTCTCCGGCGGGCAGCAGCAGCGCACGGCATTGGCCCGCGCGCTGGCCCCGTCGCCGGACCTGCTGCTGCTGGACGAGCCATTCAGCTCGCTGGACATGGAACTGCGCCGCGCGCTGGGAGTCGAGTTGCGCTCCGCCATCCGGGAGCTCAACGTCCCGGTCATCATGGTAACGCACAGCCGGGAGGAAGCCCTGGCTCTGGGCGACACGGTGCAAATCTTGGAGGCCGGCCGGGTTGTCGCGGAAGGGCCTCCACTGCATGTGCTGGAGCAGCCGGGCCAGGGCCAGGTCGCCCGGCTTGTGGGCGTGGAGAACCTGCTCCGGATGCGGGTCGCCGCCCGTCTGCCCCAGGACGGCACCATGGTGTGCCAGGCCGGCGAACGAGCGCTGGAAACGCCGCTGGCCGATGGCTGCGCCGTCGGGGATGCCGTCACCGTGGGCATCCGCGCCTCCGACATCATCCTTGCCGCCGGCCCACTGCCCCAGTCGTCGGCCCGCAACACCTGGGCCGGCGTGGTGTCCGCCGTCGAGCTGCGTCCGCCCGGTTACGAAGTGGCGCTGGACTGCGCCGGAACCATCCTGCGCTGCCACATCACCGGCGCGTCGCTGGACGCCATGGGCATCACCGCCGGGCAGCCACTGTGGGCCATTTTCAAGGCGTCGTCGTGTTTCCTGCTGAGCGAATGAGGGGCCGGTCTTTTTGCATGGATGGACAGGATAGACAAGATGATATGCAGGGTTAGGATATAATTGCCCAGGATTTTCAGTTGGCTGCATCAGGCGTAAGGAGGCAGGCTCAGGAATGGCCGGATATAAGGGGATTTTATTCGACATGGACGGCGTGCTGGTGGACAGCGAGCCACTGTTCCACAAGGCGGTCAACGTCATGGTTGAGCGCTGCGGCGCCGCCCCCATAACCGAGGAAGAAAACAACCGCTACCTGCTGGGCACCACTGTTGAGGAGACCTGGATTCGGGTCAAGGAACTGCGTGACGTGCCGCAAACGCCGGCGGAACTGCTGGCCGGCTACAACGAGGTGGTGAAAGAGGTGCTGCGGTCCGACCTGACCGCTCGCCCCGGCGTGCGCGCTCTGATCGCCGAGGCGCAACGACGCGGCCTGCCCGTCGCCGTCGCCTCGTCATCGCTCCGTGAGTGGGTGGACCTGAAGCTGTCCGTGATCGGGTTGACCGACGCTTTTCCCGTCCGCCTGGGCGGCGATGACATCGAGAACGGCAAACCGGCGCCCGACATCTACATCAAGGCAGCCCGCCTCATCGGCCTGGAAGCCACCGAGTGCATCGCCATCGAGGATTCGCCCATCGGACTCGCCGCGGCCTCCGCATCCGGCGCCTACACCGTCTGCACCCTCACCGACTCAACTCGCCACCTGGACCTGTCGGCCGCCGACGTGATCCTTGAAAACCTGGAGGAATTCGACTACGGACTGCTGGCGGAAGGCCCCTAACCCCGTCGCCTACGTCTCAGCCCTGGTATTCCGGGGAAAACCCCCTCCTGCAACACCCATTGCAGCCGCTGCATCAGCGCCCGCCCCTCCTCGGCGTCCAGCAGCGTCAGCAGTTCCGCCACGTCGCCGGTGGGCGCGAGCAGTTGGCCGCAGAGCCGGCGCAGGGGTTCCAGCAAGCGGTCGGGTATGGGTTCCTCGCCGAAGTCCCAGATCACCGTGCGGATCTTGGTATCGGCGTGGAACGTCAGCCCCTGGTCGATGCCCCACAGCTTGCCGTCATATCCCCGAAGCACGTGGTTCGCCTTACGGTCGGTGTTGTTGGCCACCAGGTCGAAGCAGCACATCATCCTGAGCTGGTCGGCGTCGGATTCGTCCAGGCTGTCCCTGGAGATCGTGTAATAGTTTTCCTTGGGGTCGTGGTCAACGAAAAGCTGGGCCGAACCAATGCCATGGGGGCCGTCGCGGATCACGGTCAGGGGGATGAAGTCCCAGCCCAGTATCCGGCTCAGCAGGTACGCCGCGCATTCCCGTTTGAAAAGCGTCCCGCTGGGAAAGTCCCAGAGCGGAATCTCGCCCTTGCGGGGTTTGTAGATTGCGTGACCGTTGCGCCCGTCCAGTTCCAGCTCAGCCAGGAACGTGTAGTTGGAACCGTGGGGCGTCAGCTCCCAACTGAGGAACTCGCCGCGGGACAACAGGTCAAGGTCGGAAGGTTCGGCTTCAGACACGAGCAAACTATGCCGGCGTTCCGGCTAGCCGGTTTCAAATACCGCGTGGCCATTGGCGCGGACGCATTGGTGGCCGTCCGGGTCAATCGGCGCGCCACACAGGAAGCACGGCGGACGCCCTGAGGCGCAGATGCGCAACGCCGCGTCGGCCAGATCGGAGCACTGCGTCATCGTCATCCAGAAACTGACTGAAGTTTGCCCTCCGGCGTCCGGGTCGTCCTCATCGCCTTCAAAAGCGTGCAGGACAAAGCAATTCGCGTCCTGGTCATACTGCAACTGCATCTGGCGCGCGTGGAAGTCCTGCTCCAGCGGGTCGCCGGCCCACGGCGCTTCGCCGGGGGCGCTGACCTTGGATTGGGCGTCCTGCCCCAACTGCTTCACTGCCTGCTGCAGGTACAGGCCCAACTGAAAAAGCTGTTCCTTCTCCAGCCAGATGTAAGACTGCGACCGGCCGGCCTCGGCAACCAGCCGAAAGGTGCGCCGGCCGGGGCGACCGAAGGTTTCCACCGTCACCGATTGTGCCGCGCCAAGCTTGTAACGTGCTTCCCGCTCTGCCATGCCGCTATGATAGTCGGCAACCCACAGGCTGGCAAGGGCCGCCTAACTGCCTGATGAACCGTTGCGCTGGCTGGGCGGCGGCTCAGTGAACGGCTCACCGTTGGCATCGGCCTCCATCCTGCGCTGGTTCCAAGCGTCCCATTCGGCATCCCTCTCAGCCCGACCTTCCTCGCGGCCCTCCTCATGGCCTTCCTGTCGCTTTTTCTCCGAGTACAACCAACCAAAAACCATGACCGCTCCTTCCACCAAGATAGGACTGGCGAATAACCAGAAGGCGCCAGCCCGCGTCGTGTCGCCCATTATGGCCGATGGCGCTTTCTGCCAATCTGGGTTTTCGGCAAAAACCACATGGACGAAAGTATAGAAAATCAGTGTGGCGACGAAGCAAATGCTGAACGTCCAGAAGTGCGGCCGCACCCGTTCCAGAGGAACACTTGGGAAGGACGTCCATTGCCGCTCGTCGTTGCTCCGGTTCCGTTGGTTCATATGCTATCCACGCCAATCTCTCTCTGCAAGTGCTGTACACGTTCAGCCCAACCCCCGGGCGCGGTATTGCAGGGCTTCCGCCAGGTGCGCAGGGCCAATCCGTTCCTCTCCCGCCAGGTCGGCTATCGTCTGCGCCACCTTGACCACCCGGTGCAACGCCCGCGCCGACAGGTCCAGGGTTTGCGACGCCCGCTGCAACAGCGCCTCGGTGTCGTCCAGCAAGGTGCAGTGTTCCCAGATTTTCGAGCCCGCCATCTCCGCATTTGAGAACGCCGCAGTTTCAGCATCCTTACTGAAACGCCGCTCCTGAATCGCCCGCGCTGCCAGCACCCGCTCCCGCGCCGCCGCCGACGGTTCCGCTTCCGCCTGCGCCAGCAGGCTGTCGTACTCCACCGGCGGCACTTCCACGAAAATGTCGATGCGCTCCAGCAGCGGCCCGCTGATCCGACGCTGGTAGCGCGCCACGGCCGACGGACTGCACACGCACTGTTTGCGCGGGTGCGTGGCGTATCCGCACGGGCACGGGTTCATCGCCGCCACCAGCATGAAACTGGCCGGATACGTCACCGTCCCGCTCACCCTGGTGATGGTCACCGTCTTGTCCTCCAGCGGCTGCCGCAGCGATTCCAGCAGCGCGTGCCCGAACTCCGGCAACTCGTCGAGGAACAACACCCCTCGATGGCTCAGCGTAATCTCCCCGGGACGCAGCATCCGGCCGCCGCCCACCAGGCCGGCGTTGGATATGGTGTAGTGCGGCGCGCGGAAAGGCCGCTGGGCGATCAGCGGGCTGTCCGGCGGCAGGTTCCCGCTCACACTGTAAATCTTGGTAACCTCCAGCGCTTCGTCCGGCGTCAGGTACGGCAGGATGCCCGGCAGCGCCCGCGCCAGCAGTGTCTTGCCGGAGCCGGGCGGCCCGCTGAACAGGATGTTGTGGAAGCCGGCCGCCGCCACCTCCAGCGCCCGCTTGGCGTGGTCCTGCCCCCGGATGTGGCAAAGATCGGCGCTGTCGGGCGGGTTGCGGTTCCCGTTGAGATACACCCCGCTGTGCGGATACGGCTGTATCGTCGTCTCGCCCTGCAGATGCGCCAACAGCTGCGCCAGCGTAGCCACCGGATAGACCTGCATCCCGTCCACCAGTGCCGCCTCCGCCGCGTCCACCGCCGGCACGTACACCGCGCGGATACCCTGCTCGCGCGCGACCCACACCATGGGCAGGATGCCGGCGGTGTGGCGCAACCCGCCGTCCAGCGACAGCTCGCCCAGGAAGATCGCCGGCTCGGCGGGCGGCGGCGCCTGCCCGGTGCTGAACAGGATGCCGGCCGCGATGGGCAGGTCGTAGGCCGGCCCTGCCTTCTTCAAATCCGCCGGCGCCAGGTTCACGGTGATCCGGCGCATGGGAAACTCGCAGCCGCTGTTGCGCACCGCCGCCCGCACCCGTTCCTTGGCCTCCTGCACCGCAGTGTCGGGCAGGCCGACGATGTGAAAGGCCGGCAGGCCCGGCGAAATATCCGTCTCCGCCTGTATGATCTGGCCGTCCAACCCGACCACCGCGCAAGTTTGAGCTGTTGCCAACATATCGACTCCTTGTACGTCTTCGCGAATCGCATAGCGAACAAATTTTCCGAAACACTACCATACAGAACGTAAGAGCGCAATATGCGCATGGCAGTCACGCGTACCCAATTTGTGCCGGGGAAACGTCAGAATCAGGATTCACGGGATTTTATGATTTTCAGGATTGAAAACCAGCCATCGCCGAACGACTACAATCCTGGCAATCCTCAAATCTTGAGAATCCTGATTCTGACAATTGTCGTGTGTTAGATTTAAGGCATGACACCTGAGCAGCAAGCCAGACAGAAAATTGACGGGCTACTGCTTCAGGCCGGCTGGAGCTATCGTACCGAGACGCACGCCACCGGCGAGGACCGAGCCGGCTTTGCGGACTACCTGCTGTACGACGCCGATGGAACCGCCATAGCGTTGCTGGAAGCCAAAGCCGCCGGTAAAGACCCGCTGGTGGGCAAGGAACAGGCGCGGCAGTATGCCGCCAGCCTCGGCGTCAATCACGTCATCCTGTCCAACGGCGACCGGCATCATGTGTGGGATATTCGGGCCGGGGATCCGGTGCGAACGCTGGCCATACCCTCGCCGGCGACCGTTCTCGGCTCCATGAACGCAGCGCCCCGCGACCGCTCCGAACTCTGGACAACCCACGTCGGCGCCAGTTACTTGCAGCAGATGGCCGATGCGGAAACGGCGTTGCGGGACTACCAGGTTGCCGCCATCAACGCCGTGCAGGAAAAGGCCCAGGCCGGCGACGCCACCTTTCTGCTGGAAATGGCTACCGGAACCGGCAAAACCACCGTCGCCGCGGCTCTGTGCTTCTTGTACCTGAACACCGGCAATGCCCGACGTGTCCTGTTCCTCGTTGACCGCATCGAGCTGCGGCGGCAGGCCGTGGCCGGGATCAACGCGGCGTTGAACGAGCAATACGTCGTGCGCGACTATTACGGCGACCCGGTCTACGATTGGGAGCGAACCCACATCACCGTTACCACCGTCCAGTCCATCGACGCCCTGATGCGCCACGGCGAAGTTATACCGGCAGACTACTTCGACCTGATCATCGCGGATGAGGCCCACCGCTGCATCAGCGGGCCGAACCATCGCCGGCTGTTTGAGCAGTTCCACGCCGAGAAAATCGGACTTACCGCCACGCCCCGAACTCTGGTTGACAACCTCGTTGCCGATGACGACGGCTCGCCGGCGGCCCAGGAACAGCGCGCGCTGCGCGATACCTACCTGGCTTTCGGCTTGCCGCCCGGAGAGCCTACCTACGCCTACACCATCGCCCAGGGCGTAACGGACGGCTACCTGGTCGGCCCCACCGCCGTGGACGTGCGCACCGAGGTAACCCGGCAACTGATGTCCGACGAGGGCTACCAGGTCACTTTGGCGGATTACGAGAGTGGCGGCGACGATTTCGAGCTGACCTACCGGGCCGGCGACTTTGCCAGAACGTTCCTGTCGCCGGGCACCAACGCCGAATTCGCCCGGGTGTACCTCGAGGAAGCCTTGCGCGAGCCGGAAACCGACCTCATCGGCAAGGGCATCATCTACGCCGTGAACCAGCGCCACGCCGCCGCTCTCACCCAGGCCCTCAACCAAGCCGCGTCCGCCCGCTGGCCCGGGGCTTACAACTCCGACTTTGCGGTGCAGGTTACCTCCCACGTGTACGACGCCAACATTTTCGGCGAGCAATTCAAGCACAACTCACTGAGTGGCCAGCATCCGGAAACGCCCGGCTACGCCACGTCGAAAACGCGGGTGTGCGTTACCGTGGCCATGATGACTACCGGGTACGATTGCCCCGACCTGCTGAACATCGGAGTGTGCCGGCCCATCAAGTCGCCGGTCGATTTCACGCAGATCAAGGGCCGGGGCACTCGCCGGTACGACTTTCGCAACAATTACACCGACCCGCTGGTGCGGGAGCAAATCGAGTCCCTCCCCAAGGCAAAATTCAAGATTGTTGACTTCTTCGGCGTGTGCGAATATCACCACGAAACCGATTACTATGAACCGCGCATCTCCGCGCCAACTCCCGAACCCTCGATCTCTGATTCAGGTGACGGTGGCGACAGTACGGACGGCCCGCCCGTCGAACCCGGGACGCCTATCGAACCCGGCACTCCCACCGGCAAGGGCGTCTTCATTCGCTATGGCGCCGACCAGACCGAAAGCGCAACCCAGCTGACCTTTGAGGCGGACAGCCGGCACATCGCAGAACGGCAGCCGCTCCTCGATCCCAGGGCCGAACTGCGCCGGCGGCTGGAAGCCACGAATCAAACCGTCGCCGGCGCTTTCACAGAGTACCTGGTGCAGCACCCGGTGGACGACGACCGCCTGGGAAACGTGCTGGCGCTGTTCGAGGCTTACGCCACCGACGCCGACGCGCGCGACGCCATCGACGCCAAGCGTTTCGCCGACCTCACCGGAACCACCCTGCCGCTGAACCAATACATCGCCGTTCCCGACGAACACCGGGAGCGGATACCGGGCTATGTGCGCGCGCATCTGCTGGATGGGGAGCAGGCTGCGTAAAACCCTCACGCGTACCCAGTTTGTCATTGCGAGGAGCGCAGCGACGTGGCAATCTCGTTGACGAAGGGGTTGTTGCTCAGCCGGCGAGATTGCCACGCTGCGCTCGCAATGACAACTCTGGCGAAAGTGAGCACGCCGTAACGAAACCATGGAAGTGCAGGAAGTCAAGAATATCGTCAGCACCGCCCGCGACCTGCTGGTGGGCAAGGTGCCGCTCCCCGTGGACCAGTGCCAGGAAATTACGCGGGCGCTGATTTACAAGTTCCTCAGCGCCGAGGACGCCACCAGCGTTGATCTGGGCGGCGCACCCCGTTATTTCACCGGCCAACACGCTGAATGTCGTTGGGACGCCCTGATGAGCCCGGGGCAAACCGCCAACGAGGTGGACCGTCTCTACCGGGACGGCATGGCCTTGCTGGGCCGAGCCGACGTCATGCCGGCCATTCGCACCATCTACCAGGACGCCTACATTCCCTATAGCGACCCGATAATTCTGCGCGACTTCCTGCGGGCCATTGACCGCTTTGACACCGACGACACCGAGAAAATCGGCGACGCCTACGAAATGCTCCTGCAAGACCTGGGCGCCCAGGCGTCGGCCGGACAGTTCCGCACGCCCCGCCACGTCATCGACTTCATCGTCGCCGTCATCGACCCGCAGAAGCACGAAACCATCCTGGACCCGGCCTGCGGCACCGGCGGTTTCCTGGCGTCCACGTGGGAATATATCAATCGAGCCGGCCGGCTGTCTGCCGCCGACCGGGGAAACCTGGCCCGCAACCTGGTCGGCTACGACATCTCCCCCACCATGGCGATGCTGTCCACGGTTAACCTGTTCCTGCATCACCAGCAGCAGCCCGTGGTCAGCGTGTACGACACCCTGACCAGCGAGGAGCGTTGGAACGATCACTTTGACGTCATTCTGGCCAATCCGCCGTTCATGTCGCCCAAGGGCGGCATCCGACCTCACGGACGGTTTTTCAGCAACAGCAGACGTTCGGAAGTGCTGTTCGTGGATTACATCATGGGCCACCTGAACGAAGGCGGCCGGGCCGGCGTCATCGTGCCGGAGGGCGTCATCTTCCAGAGCCAGCGGGCGCATACGCAACTGCGCCGCCTGCTGGTGGAGACGGCGCTGGTGGCCGTAGTCTCGCTGCCGGCCGGCGTGTTCCAGCCCTATTCCGGCGTCAAGACCTCCATCCTGATCCTGGACAAAACGCTGGCCCGCCGCGCCGACGGCATCGCCTTCTTCAAGGCGGAAAACGACGGCTACGACCTGGGCGCCCAACGCCGCCCCATCGACCGCAACGACCTGCCGGCGGTGCGGGCCGAGTTGTCCGAATACCTGCGGCGGCTGCGAGCCGGCGACTCAGTTGACGACTTCGCGCCGGCGACGGGGCTGGTGGTGGCGAAGGAGCGGATTGCGGAGGGCGGCGACTACAACCTGAGCGGCGAGCGGTATCGGGAAAATGACAAAGTTTCAAACTGGCGGATGGTGCCGCTGAAAGAGGTAGCAAAGGAAATAAAGGCCGGCTTTGCTTGTGGTAAAGGCATCGTCAGCACTACGGGCATCCCGCATATCCGCCCCATGAATATATCGGAAAACGGACAATTTACATGGCAAGGGCTGAAGTGCATTACTGAGGAGGACTATGCCGGTAAGGAAAGCTATGCGCTCTTGCCGGGGGACGTGCTATTCAACAATACGAACAGCAAGGAACTGGTCGGTAAAACTTGCCACATAACCGAGTACATCGATGGGGGGTTCTCAAATCATATAACCAGGATTCGTGTCAATGACGAGCAATGTGATTCTGCATTTCTCGCGCATGTCCTCCATGCCGCATGGCGTAGTGGAACGTTCCAAGAACGGGCTAACAAATGGATTGGCCAAGCTGGGGTCAACACAAAGTCGTTGAGTGAGTTGCAGATACCTCTCCCGCCGCTGGAAGTGCAGCGCGAGATAGTGGCTGAGATTGAGGGGTATCAGCGGGCGATTGACGAGTCAAGGGAAAGCATCGTAGCATTAGAACGTAACATCGCAGACACGGTAGCACAGGTATGGCACAGTTGACTGGCCAAATAGGTGGTGGAGAAATGGCAATCATCGAGTTCGCATTTCGGAACTGGTTCTGGCTGGGCTTCTTGGCACTAGTGGCTTTGGCGTGGGTTTTTATCGTCAACCCCTTGATGCCTGAAACACCAGCTGGCGATTTCAACGTTAAACTCCTTTGGGTTGGTTTGCACGTTGGGGCGAGTGTCAGCCTTGCCGGTATTGGCATTGCGACGGGCGTAGCGCTGTGGCGGTCGCTGTTGGGATTGCTGCCGTAGTTGGGCTTGTAAGTGCTGCGGATCAACTACACTGCCCCCGCTGGAAACCCAGCAGGCCATCGTAGCCGAGATCGAGGCGGAGCGGGCGCTGGTATCCGCCAACCGCGAGCTGGCGCAGCGCATGGAGGCCCGCATCGCCGCGGCCATCGGGCGGGTGTGGGCCGAGTAATCGTCAGAATCAGGATTCACCGGATTATGGGATTCACAAGATTACTACCTCTCATCGGCGCAACGGTCTCAATCCTGTAAATCCTCAAATCATGAAAATCTTGATTCAGACGTAACCCAGCGCTTCCGCTACAGCCGTGCAATCCCCATAATCCAATAATCCAGTGAATCCTGATTCTGACAACACGTAACGCAGCGGAGCGCCATGATGGTCAACGATGATCTTACCTACCGGATAATCGGCTGCGCCATGAAGGTCCACCGCACCCTGGGCGCCGGTTTCCAGGAGGTAATTTATCAACGCGCTCTCGCTATTGAAATGGGGCGGGCAGGTATCGACTTTGGGCGGGAAGTCGAGCAACCTATACTCTATGATGGTGTGGAAATAGGTTCGCGGCGAGCGGACTTTATTGTTGCCAATCGCGTGGTGGTCGAGCTAAAAGCCCTTACGGCACTGGAGAATTTGCATTTGGCGCAAGTGAAAAACTACGTGGTCGCTTACGGCCTCGAGTTGGGGCTGCTGCTGAACTTTGGCGGCCAAAGCCTGGAATACCGGCGAATATATGGCGGGAATCGTCAGAATCAGGATTATGGAGATTAGGGGATTATCAGGATTGATCCTGCGACAGCGCAACCATCCCAATCCTGCAAATCCTGTAATCCGGTGAATCCTGATTCTGACAACAATTTTGCCATCCCCGCCAACCTAATCTATACTCAACGTATGGACATACAGTTTGAAATCGGCGACCCGTCCCGACCCCGCGGCCACGCCCTGCTCTACTTCCGCGTGGACACCGAACCCGACCACGTTTACGGCACCTACATCGTCACCCTGCCCATCACCGCTGACCTCACCAAGTACGTCCCGCCCTTCCTGGCCGCCCACCTGGGTAGCGGCGACACCGGCCCCCTGGCCAACTTCGCCGCCTTTGCCATGCCGCCCATGTCCGAACTCGTCGAGGGCGGCTACGACCGGCTGGTCCAGCTCGCCAACCTGCGCAACGACGATCTGGTTTATGGCGGCAGCATGTTCTCCTACGACCTGCCCCGCATGATGGAAGCCGTCGCCGGCGCCGTGCAGGAATACTCCGACGCCTGGAACGAAGCCGCCGGCTCCACCGGCGCCGCTGCCACGTCCATCCCCGCCGATGACGCCGCCATCGCCCTGGGCGCTCCCGGCCAGCCCGCCGGCGCGTCCGATCCCGACGATAGCGACACCGGCGGTCTCGGCGTCAACGAAGTGCTGTGGAGCTTCATGAGCGAGGGCGACCGCCTGGCCGAGATGGGCCGCCTCCTCGGCCGCCTCCGCTTCGCCCAGGAAGGCAACGACGCCGCGGCCATCGCCGACGTCACCGCCGAGATGACCGCCCTGGGCCGCCACCTGCCCGACGAGTTCAGCATCAACACCCTGGTCGCCAACGCCGGCGACACCGGCCCCGTCGCGGCCCAACTGGCCCAGCTCTACCTTGACCGCTGCTATCGCCTGTCCTCCGGCGACACCGAGCAGGTGCGCCGCATCGAAGAAGCCATCCGCAACCTGGAACGCCGCGGCCACGCCAATCCGTGACACTCGCGTTCGACCTGCCTGCCGCTCGTGGTGAGCCTGTCGAACCATCCGCTGGCGGCGCGACTCCTTGACACCCCCGCGCCGCCGACTCTACACTCCCTCCGTTCCAACCCCAACATCAGCATCAGGAGGTCCTCCCCGATGACCGAAGCTCGTCTCACGCACCCCCACGCCAAAGTCTCCGCCGCCATGGTGGATTCCGCCCGCCGCTGGCTGGCCAGCCTGGACAGCGCCCAGCGAGACAAGGCCACCTATCACTATCTGGACGGCGAGCGCATCTTCTGGTACTACCCGCCGCTCAACCGCCACGGCCTGCCCCTGCGGGACATGACCGAGCAGCAGCGCGCGCTGGCCCTGGAACTCATGGCTACCGGCCTCACCGAAGAGACCAACCGCCAGGCCAACCTCATCATCGAGCACGAACTGGTCCTCGGCCCCCTGGAAGCCGAATGGGGCCAGGTCACCTTCTCCCGCGACCCGGAGCTGTACTACTGGACCGTCTTCGGCGAGCCGGGCCGCCACGACCCCTGGGGCTGGCGCGTGGAAGGACACCACCTGTCCGTTCACTACAGCGTCTGGGGCGACCAGGTCCTCGCCGTAACTCCGTTCTTCCTGGGAGCCAACCCTGCCGAGGTTCGCAAAGGCCCCAAGGAGGGCCTGCGCATCCTGGGCCGGCGCGAAGACCTGGCCATCGAGCTGATGGCCTCCTTGGACGCCGGGCAGCGCAGCAAGGCCGTGATCCACGACAAGGCGCCCTGGGACATCCTTGGCTACAACACCAGCAAGCAGCCCGTCCACAACGATGAGGGCCTGGCCGCCCGCGACATGAACGGCGCTCAGCAGGAAATCCTGATGAACCTCATCGCCGAGTACGTCAACGGCGCTCCCGCCCCCGTCGCCGAGCAGCGCATGGCCGCCATCCGCGAGTCCGGCATCGACGACTTCCGCCTAGTCTGGGCCGGTGGCCTGGACCGCGGCCGCGACCACTATTACCGCATTCACGGCGGCCACTTCATCGTCGAATTCGACAACATCCAGAACGAGGCCAACCACATCCATTCGGTGTGGCGCGACGTCGAAAACGACTTCGCCCAGGACGTCCTCCGCGACCACCGCCTCATGTACCACGTCCTGTAAGTCACCCGGCGCAATCACGAACAACTGGAGCGCATAACATGCCCAAATATCTATACCAGGCCAACTACACGTCAGCGGGAATGCAGGGACTGCTCAAAGAAGGCGGCAGCTCGCGCCGGCAGGTCTTCGCAGACCTCGCCACGGAGCAGGGCGGCACGCTGGAGTCGTTCTACTACGCCTTCGGCGGCGCAGACTTGTACATGGTGTTCGACCTGCCCGACGCCACCACGGCGGCGGCCGTCTCCCTGGTCATCACCGCCGGCGGCGCCCTCAGCATCAGCACCGTGCAGCTGATCACCCCCGAGGAAATCGACGCCGCCGTCAACAAAACCGTCAACTACCGCCCACCCGGCGCCTAGCGAGACGCACCATCATCAACGCGAGTAGGGGCGGGTCTTGTACCCGCCCTTTTCAATGACAGGCCGGGGGCGGTGTGCTATCGTAGGTTGCCCTGCTGATCGGCAGGATGCGGAACCACGAAAAACTACCCAGGAAGGTGTTGTTATGCCCACCATGACTGGCGGCCAGGCCCTGATGCGTTCGTTGTACCTTGAAGGCGTGCGCGTAATTTTCGGACTCCCCGGCGTGCAGCTCTACCACGCCCTGGACGCCCTCAACGACGTGCCCGGCATCCGGTTCATCACCACCCGCCACGAGCAAGCCACCACCTACATGGCCGACGGCTACGCCCGCGCCAGCGGACAGGTGGGCACCGCCCTGATGGTCCCCGGACCCGGCCTGCTCAACGCCTCCGCCGGACTCAGCACCGCCTACTCCGCCTCGTCGCCCGTCCTGGTCGTCTGCGGCCAGATCGAGCGCGACCTCATCGGCGTGGACCGCGGCATGCTCCACGAGGTCAACGACCAGCAGGACGCCATCCGCCCCGTCACCAAGTACGTCCGCCGCATCATGGCCACCGAGGAGGCCCCCGAGGCCGTCCACGAGGCGTTCCGCCAGCTCAAGACCGGCCGGCCCCGTCCCGTGGAGGTCGAGATGCCGCCGGAGACCATGGCCGACCCTGGCGAGGTGACGCTAATCGAGTCCGAGGGTTACGCGCGGCCCGCCGCCTCCGACGAACAGGTCGCCGAGGCCGCCCGCATCCTGGCCGGCGCGCAGCGTCCGCTGATCTGGGCCGGCGGCGGCGTCATCTCCTCCGAGGGTTCGCAGCCGCTGGTGCGCCTCGCCGAGCGGTTGCAAGCTCCCGTCATCACCACCGCCGAGGGCAAGGGCGCCATCGACGACCGGCACCCGCTGGCCCTGGGCGCATTGCGTCTGCGCAACGACCCCGTGGCCAAGACCGCCCCCAACTTCGACGTTATACTCGCCGTGGGCACCCGCCTCGCATTCCCGGCCTGGCTGGGCGGCCAGCGCGTCGTCCAGATCGACATCGACCCCGAGGAGTTGGGCCGCAACTACGAGAACACCTACGGCGTGGCCGGCGACGCCCGCACCGTCATGGAGCAGGTGGACGCTAAACTCGCCGAGTCCATCGCGCCGGGATCCCGCCCGTCCATGGCCGACGAGGTGGTGGCCCTCCGCAAGCGTCGCAGGGACACCGCGCTGACGCCCGAGCCCCAGGAGTCGCTGCTGGCCGCCGTCCGGTCCGCCGTGCCCGACGATGGCATCCTGGTGTCGGGCATGACCCAGCTGGGCTACTACGCCCGCGCTTTCTGGCCCACCTACGAGCCGCGCACCTTCATCACGTCCAGCTACTCCGGCAACCTGGGCTACGCCTGGCCCACCGCTCTGGGAGCCAAGGTGGCCCAGCCCGACCGTCCGGTGGTGGCACTGTGCGGCGACGGCGGGTTCCTGTTCAACTCCCAGGAGTTGGCCACGGCAGTGCAGCACGGCATCAACGCCATCGCGGTGGTGTTCAACGACAACGCCTACGGCAACGTCCTGCGCGACCAGGTCAACCGCTTCGACGGCCGCGTAGTAGGCGCCGAACTGCACAACCCCGACTTCGTAAAACTCGCCGAAGCCTACGGAGTAAAAGGCATCCGCGCCGAAGGCCCCGAAGCCCTCGAATCCGCCCTCAAAGACGCCATAGCCGCCGACGCCCCCGCCCTAATCGAAGTCCCGGTAAGCATGATGCCAACGCCGTTTGAGGGGTAATAATCCCCTCTCCCTCGATGGGAGAGGGCCAGGGTTAGGGTGTTCCCTTGGAGGATTGAGCAATGAAACTGATGATAACCATCGACCGCGACGAAGATGGCGTCTGGATCGTGGAATGCCCATCAATTCCCGGATGCGTCAGCCAGGGCGATACGAAAGACGAGGCCATCGCCAACATCCGGGAAGCCATTGCCCTCTGCATCGAAGTCCGCGCCGAACAGGGTCTGCCGCTAACCATCGAAACACGGCAAGTTGAAGTCGTGTTGTAATGCCCCAGCTACCGACCTTTATGGTGCGGCTACAAACCGATTGGCGTGATTCGGACGCCCCAATCGTCAGCAAGAGATAGCAATAAACTTTCCGGCAGAATTTCGGGCCACTGTGCTTGCAGCACGAATTTATTGGTCTCCAATTGAGACAGTATGACAAATAATTCTGGTTGCCAAACGAGGGGGTTTGCGTTGTCGTCTCCTATGCGTCGGCCGAGCAACATTTGTATCTTATCGCTGTTGTTTGCAATGAAGTTGTCTATTGTTGCACCGACTACATCCATGGAATCAGATATAACGTGTTCCCCAAGAAAATCCAGCACCATCTCTGAGAGTTCGGCATCGTATTCTTGACCAACGAATCGTTGATGATGCGGTAGTAGGATATTGAGTAATTGTGCCCCAAAGGTTTTAGGCATCGCGTCCAATTCCCTACGAGCGCGCTCCACCTCTAGGTCAAATAGTTCCGTTAGGCTTACCAAGCGGTGGTAAATCCGCTGAATTTCGGGCGGGAGAGCTTCGGCTGATTTGTAGGATAAATCGTGGGTGGTATCGGCCCACAAACTTTCTGACTTGGTCATTACTTGGATTTCGCATTCCAAATCCCTGATGGCCTTCGGTGCCCTGGGGTGCTTGACTTGGAAATGGGTTGCCCGGTAGCCAAATCTGTCTGGCTCAGTTGCTACACGTTTGTCATCTCGTTCGAGTACGCAGAATAAAGACGCGATCATCTCCTCCAGATCATTCCGTTCCCAGGGAAAGTCAACTACGACCCGGACGCCCGCCTTGTCGCCGATTTCGTCATACGGATCTGCGTACTTTTTCGTGAGGGCCTTGGCGACTAAAGATCGGACTTCCTTAGCCCTGTGTTCAACGTTGCATTTGAACTTCTTATCTCGCGCAGACTCCTCGATGATTTGACCTATCTGGCGAGCTAACCGCAGGTAATATGGGCACTCCGCAATGTAGCGGCGGCGCAATCCGTCGATGTCGATGGGGGTGCTAACCACGGCCTTTCACATTCGTCAGACGATCGGTAATAGAAACTTCCACTTGACCATCATCTGTTAGGTTTGTCTTAACTTTTTCATCAAATGCATCGAGAGTACCTATGACCGTGAGTCCGCTCGCTAGGGTCATCGAGACCTTTCTCAATTGGGTAGCGATTAAGCCAGTATCTTTAGGGAAAACCGTGGTTGGTACGCCGCGTTCATCGATGTACTCCACAAAGTTTTGTCGGTCTTCCGCGTCCAAGTGTTCCGTTGCGAACAAGTCAGGATCAATGGCGTCCACGTTGCGCCTCAACTCTGTCAAAATGGCAACCATGTAATCCGTTTGTTTGCTTGGATTCGCAACTTCCGTATTTGTCCAGTCCTGCGCGGCCTCTAGAAAATTGAGAGTGACTGTGGCTGGGTCATCCTGTAAACGGCAACCCAAGAACTTACGCAGGAAAAAATCTGCTACTCTCGCCCCCATCCCGCTGGCGATTTGATTGTCTGACGCTATCCCCTCGATATCGCTTAAGTCTGTCCCGAATTGCGTGAATAATGCCGCTTTGAACACGCGGGTCTTGCCAGTCATCATCAAGTCTTGCAAGTGTTCTACGTCGAAGGTGGGTTCGCCTTGGTGGTTTATAGGAAGGGCCCTTGCCCCTTCTTCGTGCTCTAACTTGACAATGGCTACTGCCTGTCGCCCGTTAGCATCAACCTCGGCAACTGCCAGTATCCCTGGCGCGTTGCTCTTGGTCTGTACTGCGTACAGGTGCTGGGCCATAATTTGCGAGTCGCCTATGAAGCGTAGGTTGCCCATTGTCGTGATATTCAGCACTAATCCCGGTACCACGGACGTACTCTGGACATCGAACGCGACAGGATAAGCTCCATTTATCAGGGTAGCGACAAGCTTTTGGCGGAAGTAATTTTTGGCCCGGCTGTTTAGAGGGCTCTCAATCCTGCTCAACGCCAAGGAATGACCGTCATCAGCAGGCCCAGACGGGACGCTGTGAAAAATTATTCTGCCAAGATCTATCCGGCTTACGTCTATAACCATGGTTCTCACTTGTTTCGTTACGTGGGACAGGGGGGCGAGGCACCGACCGGGGTTCGAATCCCATCGTGACTACCGATCATGATTATAGGGTATCGGTGCGAGATTGAAAAATTGAAAATGCGATCGCATTTCCCTACCCGCTAGTAAAAACAAATTCTCTTCGATCCCGCCCATCCCCGCAAATCCAAAATCCAATGACACCGCCCCCATTGCGCCTAACCTGCCAGCCGGCCTATCCTAGTATCGTCTAGGCAAAACGTACGTTTCATCCCAATCCCAGAGAGGCAGGATTCCCACATCAACGGCCAACCCCGTCAGTACCAAAATCGCAACCGGCCCAGGTGGCAACCGCCGCTCAAAGACCTGACTCCTAACCGGCATCGCCCCACTGGTGTCCCCGGGACAGCCCAGCCCGCGCGCAGGTGCACCTTACGGCGTGCCGAGTACACGAAAAAGTAGGTCAAATAGTTGCGTACCCAACCCGGCCGTATGCTGACAACGATGCGGGAATCCTGCCTCTCGCCAACCAAACGCTCATCCTAAGCCTGTCGAAAGACAAAGGAGCGAAGCCCCGAAAACACGATAAAATACCCGGACAAACCGCCCAATTGGAGGCCCCATGGTCCGACAACTCACCGCGATCATCGAACGCGAAGACGATATGTACGTCGCCCTCTGCCCCGAGTTAGACATCGCCAGCCAGGGCTACACCGTCACCGAAGCCCGCGACAACCTGAAAGAAGCGCTGGAGCTGTTTTTCGAGGTAGCTTCAGATGCTGAGGTCAAGGAGCGTCTGCACTCTGAGGTGTACGTGACGCAGGTGGAGGTTGCCGTTGGCTAGGCTGCGCGTCATGTCTGGGCGCGAGGCTTGCGAGATACTAGCCGCGCATGGTTTCGCGGAGGTCAGACGTCGGAGCAGTCATATCATCATGCAGAAATCGGAGGCTGGCCGCACCATCACGGTGCCAGTGCCCGACCACCGGGAATTGCGGATCGGAACCTTACAATCAATCATCCGACAATCTGAGCTTTCCAGGGTGCAGTTCGAGTAAAGTAGCAAATCTCTCGACCTCCCCCACCCTGTGCTATCATGCCCCCGGCGGCGACCCTTACCGCCGTCCATCCGGCACCACGCGTTACGCATTGCATCCATAGTAGGAGGTAATCATGGCTGGAAACTACACCATCAGCGTCGGCACCGTCGGCGGTGGGCTATCCGTCAGCCCCGACGGCGGCGAATCCTGGAACCGCATCCGCGACCCGCTGCCCAGCGAGTGCAACATCCGCGCCCTGGCCGTCGATCCCAACCACAAGAACCGCATCTATGCCGGCTCCGACAACGGCCTCTTCCGCTCCAACGACAACGGCTTCACCTGGCAGTACATCGAGTCCCCCATGGACGACCTGCAAATCTGGTCCGTGGGCATCGACCCCGACGACTCCGACACCGTGTTCGTAGGCACCCGGCCCAACGCCTTCCGCTCCCGCGACGGCGGCGACACCTGGGAGGCCCTGGACCTGGGCGTCCGCATGCCCTGCCCCATCGGGATTCCGCGCACCACCAACATCATCGTTGACCCGCGCGACACCCGCACCGTGTGGGCCGGCATCGAGGTGGACGGCGTGTACCGCAGCCTCGACGGCGGCGACAACTGGACCCGCCTGCCCGACCTGGGACCCGACCCCTTCCACGGCGACATCCACGGCATGGCCCTCAAGCCCGGCCCCGACGCCGCCATTTACTGCACCACACCCTTCGGCATCTCTACCAGCAACGACGAGGGCGAGAGTTGGGAGCTCCACGAGTTCCCCCGCTTCCACGAGTCCGACATGCGCTCCTACTGCCGCGGCATGGTCATCAAGCCCGGCGAGGCCAGCACCATGTTCGTGGGCAACGGCGACACCATCCCTGGCGTGACCGGCACGATCCGCCGCACCCAGGACGCCGGCGGCTCGTGGGATGAGCCTAGCCTGTCCCAGACCCCCAACTCGGTGGTGTACTGGTTCGCCGCCAGCCCTCACGTGGACGACGTCATGGTCGCCGCCAGCATCTACGGCTACGTGTACGTCAGCACCGACGGCGGCGAAAACTGGGACAAGCTCCAGAAGGAGTTCGGCGAAATCCGCTCCCTCGCCCTCACCCCCAATGAGTAACCGTACACCCCGCTCATCCCGAGCTCGTCAATAGATGCTCCCTCTCCCTTGATGGGAGAGGGTTGGGGTGAGGGTGAGCCTCCCCCCGCTCATCCTGAACCTGTCGAAGGATAAAGGACGCCCCTCTCCTCAAGGGGAGAGGGGCTTTTGATGCTAAAATGCCACCATCAGGGAGCCACACCCGGCAGGCTGGTGCAACATGACCACAACCAAATTGATGACCGCTGATGAGCTTATATTGCTGCCCGATAACGGAATGCGGCAGGAGTTGGTGCGAGGAGAGTTGATTGAGATGCCCCCACCCGGCAAGGCGCACGGCGTAACGTCAACACGCTTTGGCGCTACCCTATTCAACTACGCCGACGCCAACGATTATGGTACTGTCGGAGATAATCATGGCTATCGGTTGGAATCCAACCCCGACACCGTGCGCGCTCCTGACGTGGCTTGGTTTGCTCCAGGGCATCCGGCTGAACAAACCGACGGTTATCCCGAGCGTGCCCCCGACCTGGTGGTGGAGATTAAATCACCCAGCGATTCGCCCCGAGATGTCGCGGAACGCGCTCAGATGTGGCTCGACTTCGGCGCGCAGGAGGTATGGTACGGCGACCCCCAAACCACCTCCGTAACCCGCTACCGTCCCGAACAGGAACCCGAAACCCTCAGCGAAGGCGACATCCTCGACGGCGGCGACCTGCTCCCCGGTTTCAGCATCCCCGTTTGGCGACTCTTCCGCCGCCACCGCTAGCCTCCCTGAACCTCAGCATCATCAACCCATATCCATCCTGGAGCCTATCAATGCCTACCTTCGACTCCGATGGCGTGCAGATTTTCTACCAGTCCACCGGCGAAGGCTTCCCGCTCATCTGGAGCCACGAGTTCGCCGGTTCCTACGAGAGCTGGGAGCAGCAGGTGCGCTACTTCAGCCACCGCTACCGCGTCATCACCTACAACGACCGCGGCTACCCGCCCTCCGAGGTGCCCACCGACCCCGAAGCGTACTCGCAGGACGTCACCCTAGAGGACCTGCGCCGCCTCATGGATCACCTGGAACTTGACCAGGCCTATATCGGCGGCCTGTCCATGGGCGGCAACGTGGCGCTCAACTTCGCCCTGCGCTACCCCGAACGCTGCAAGGCCATCATCGTGGCGTCCGCCGGCTCCGGCACCACCCACAACGAGGCCTTCCGCACCGGCGGCGAGGCCATGGCCGCCCGCCTGCTCGCCGAGGGCACCCCTCCGGTCATGAAGGACTACGGCAGCGGCCCCACCCGTGTCCAACTCCAGCGCAAGGACCCGCGCGGCTACGAGGAATTCATGCGCCTGCTCTTCGGACACAACGCCCGCGGTTCGGCCTATACCTTCCGCGGCGTCCAGCTCAAGCGCCCCACTATCGACCAGCTGATTCCGCAGATGAACGCCTGCCAGGTGCCCACGCTCATCCTCGCCGGCGACGAGGACGACCCCTGCGTCGAGCCTTCCATCATGATGAAGCGCCACATCCCCAAGAGCGGCCTGGCGGTGCTGCCCCAGTGCGGCCATGCCATCAACCTGGAGGAGCCGGCCCTCTTCAATCAGCTGGTGTCCGACTTTCTGTCGTCAGTAGAGGCCGGCAAATGGGCCGACCACCCCCTGGGCGACACCCCATATTCCACCGGTTCCCGGTAGCCTACCGCCCCCAGCCCACCGGTATCACTTCCCGGAACTCCCGCATCGCCTCGATGTGCTGGTCCACGGCGCTCAGCGGACCCCGCCGCGCCTCGGCCATCACGTGCGTGCCGCCCAGCGCCTGCCAGCCCTCAACCTCTGCCAGCCATTCCTCCGGCGACTTGTCGGGCATGCGGATTCGTCCCGCCAGCCCAAGGTCCTCAGGCTCGCGTCCCGCCTCGGCGATGTAGGTCTGCATCTTGTCCAACACCATGCGGGCATCGTCCCCCGGCGGAAAGCTCGGAAACCAGCCGTCGCCCATCCGCGCGATGCGCCGCAGCACTACGTCCCTAGGCACCGGACCCGCCGATCCGCCGGCCCCGAACCAGACGGGAATGGGTTGCTGCACCGGCAGCGGCTTGATGCCGGCCGAGCGCACCGTATGCCAGCGGCCCTCGAAGTCCACCACGTCCTGAGTCCACAGCGCGCGCATCAGGTCAATCTGCTCCTCCGAGCGGATGCCTCGATTCGTAAAATCCTCGCCCAGCGCCTCGAACTCCACGTGGTTCCAGCCTACGCCGATGCCCAGCGTGAGCCGGCCTCCACTTAGCACGTCAATCTCGGCGGCCTGCTTGGCGACCAAAGCAGTCTGCCGCTGCGGCAGGATCAAGATGCCCGTAATCAGTCGTATCCTGGTTGTGATTGCGGCGATGAACGCCAGCGTCGTCAGCGACTCGTGGATCACGCTGTGGTGGGTGTAGTAGCTGCCCCGCACGTGCTCGTGGTGGGCCGGGTCCGCGCCCAGCACATGGTCGGCGATGAACAGGTAATCGAACTCCATACCCTCCACCGCCTGCACGTAGTCGCGGATGGCCGCCGGGTCCGGCCCGATCTCAGTCTGCGGGAAAATTGCGCCAATCTGCATACGAACTTCCTTCACACCGTCATTCCCGCGAAAGCGGGAATCCAGTGTGCCTTTAGTGAATCATAGATTGCTCGTCCCATCAGCGAATGTCATTGCGAGCGCAGCGTGGCAATCCCGTCAGCGCCGGTACTCGTCGCCGCAGTCGCCGATCATCCGGTACAGGTCGCGGGCGCCGGACGATACCTCGTCAATCGCCCGGTAGTCGTCCGCATCCAGTTGGAAGCTGAATATACGGGCGTTCTCCGCGATGTGCTCGGCCACACCCAGCCGCGCCCCGATGATCACGCCGGCCACGGTGTTTTGCTCCAGGATGTACCGCGCCGCCACGTTGGCAATGCTGACGCCGTGCTGGTCGGCGATGGCTCTGAGCGTAGCCAACAGACGTTGGAACAAATCCCAGCCTCCCCAGGCGTCCACCATTTGCTTGTACTTGCGCAGGCTGGCGGTGTTCAGCGCGCCGGCGTCCGGCTCCGGTTGGCCCAGGTAGCGGTCGGACAGCAGCCCGCCGCACAGCATGCCGTAGGGCAGCAGCCACACCCTCTGCTCCTCGCACACGGCCGTCATCTGCACCTCCGGCCGTCGGTCGATCAGCGAGTACTGCACCTGGTTGGACACCACGCGGACGCCGTGGTCGGCGATGTCCCGCAGACGTTGGGTGTCGAAATTGGTCAACGCCACGCGGTGCAGCTTGCCTTCGTCCCGCAGTGCCGCCAGTTGCTCCAGCGCGTCCAGGTAGCGCTTGTCGGTGTACTCCCACCAGTGGAACTGCAGCAGGTCCAGCCGTTCCACGCCCATGCGCCGCAGCGAGATGTCAACGTTGTTCTCCACGATCTGCCGCGTCATCGGCCCCGGGCGCGGCACCCACTTGGTGAACGCCTGCATCTCCGACAGCGTGTCCACTCCGCGCGCATCGGCCAAACGCCGCCTAAACTCCCCGATAAAGTCCTCCGCCGGTCCGTAGTGGTCCGCCAGATCCCACGTGGTGAACCCCGCGTCGTGGTAGGCCAACATCGCGTCCAGCGCGGCCTCGGGATCAATCCGCCCATGAGCTCCCGACACCTGCCACATCCCGTTGAGCACACGGCAGATGGGCAGGCCGTCAACAAAGCGGAGGCGGGATTCGGAAGGGAGGGTCATCGTTGCACTGAAAGGATGCGCGAAATTAACGAGGAGTGACTGCGCTGGACGCTATTTCGGCGATGGCATCCAGAACAGTGGTTACTTCTGGGTCAATTTCTTCCGGTTGGATGTACTCGACTAGGAAATGATAGTCGGATTTTGGCAATCTGACGGATATGCCCGTTTTTTCGGCAAAATCTCTAAACAGTAATTCAAAGAACCTTTCAGAGACTTTCATGTTGCCGTCCCATGGCGAGCCGAGGTTAGCCCGCTGCAACACGGCTTCAATTTCTTCAACGAGGTCAACCATGAAATCGCGGAATAGGGGAAACTGGGATGCAGCCCACCTTACCGGGACCTCTGCGGTGCAGAAATAATTTTCAATCTCACGCTGCGTCCATGTATGTTCGTGCAAATCCACGTAGGTATCGGCGGGTAAGCCTCTTTCCAGGCGGTCGAACAAAGCGTAGGCCTTCAAGTGTGGGCAAGCCTCGCGCAAACCCCAAAAGTGCTGACGCGCCTGCATCGGTTGATTGCCTACATAGTGGACGAAAGGGCGTTCCAATGCGTTTAGAGCAGGGTGCTGGAGTTGACGCGCGAAAGCCTGCAATATGGACAGGTCGGTGGATCCCTCCAAGTATAAGACCCAGCCGGTAAGCTCAGCTTGCAAGTAATGTTCAAAGCCTATTTCTGCCAGTGCTTTGGCAACCTGATTGCCGCGACCATCAATACGGTGAGGCCGGCCCACGAACGCCGTCACCGAATGTCTCTCGCCGGCTTCGTTCAAGACCACCTCGGAGTGCGTCGCAATCAGCAGTTGGCTGTTCTGCTGCGCCGCGGTCTCGGTAATTGCTTGGTAGATTTGGCGTTGCCGCAGTATTTCCAAATGAGCATCCGGCTCGTCCAACAATATTATTGAATTCGGATGCAATAGCATGTAGACGGTTAGCAACAACGTTTGCTGAAACCCACGCCCCGATGAGGATAAATCCAGGTCCAGATTGGGCATATAAGCGTCTTTATATTGCAGCGTAATTTCGCCGCGTTCCGGGTTGTACAGCGGGATTAAAATGGTTGCGCCAAAGGTCTTTTCGATGCGCGGGACCAGAACCTCGTTCCACAGGTTGCGGTGGTTCAGGAACACGTCAAAACAGAGGTTGCGCAGCACCTCAGCGGTACGACCCTGCCCAAGCAATACGTTCACGGTGCCGGGTTGGAGCATCGCTTCCGTACTGGCCAGGCCAGACATGGGCGGGAGGAAAGCAACCTGCTCGTCGTATGCTTCGGATGGGATTGGCATCCTGGTCTTACCGTCCGGGCTCGTTCGCAAAGGTCGGCAATAGAATAATTCCGGATTGGCGTAATCGAATTCCAGTCCGCAAACCCAATCTTTTCCACCTGTTGCAATTCCTTCAACAACGATCTCGATGCGGACGTTGGCAGTGCCACCCTCGCGTCGATTAACTTCGCGGGTTCTCAGTCCCCGCCAAAGCAGGTTGGCGTGGCCCACTGGTACAGACAATAAGTCCAACCGGTTGATGGACACACCCGGTCGCTGCAAATCGTCCGTTGGCACCATCCCCCAGCGTTCACGCCACCGCCGCAGCCCCAGTTCCCACAGCGCAAGCGCTTGCAAGGCAGTCGTTTTTCCAGAGTCGTTTGGGCCCACGAAAACCACGACGTTATCCAGTTCTACGGTAACGTCTTCAAACTGCTTGAAGTTGCGGACTGTCAGCTTGGTGAGCATCTCTAAAGCCTTCCCTCGGGTAGGACAATTCCGATTGTACCACCCAGCGGCGAGCGCGTTCCGTCCCTGTGTTACGATGGCCGTACTTTACTGCCACTTGACCCAGCCATTCCGCATTGACCACAGGAGGCCCCCGCCATGACCACCCAGCAGCCTATCAAGATCGGACTCATCGGCGCCAACATTCACGTAGGCTGGTCGCCACGCGCTCACTTGCCGGCCTTACAAGCTCATCCCGACTTTGACCTGGCCGCCGTCTGCACCACACGCCAGGAATCCGCCGACGAGGCCAGGGCCGCCTTCAACGCCGGCAGCGCGTGGGATGATTACAACCGGATGCTCTCCGATGGCGACATCGAGGCCGCCACCATATCTTTGCGCGTGCCCAGCCACTATGAACCCACCACTGCCGCCCTGCGCGCCGGCAAGCACACCTTCACCGAATGGCCCCTGGGCCGCACCACCGATGAGGCCGTCGAGATGGCCGACCTGGCCCGACAGCAGGGCGTAAAAACCGCCGTCGGCTTGCAGGCCCGCGCCAATCCCGCCGTCGCCCACCTCAGCAACCTCGTCGCCGACGGCTACGTGGGCCGCGTCATGACCTGCCACGTCCGCCTGATGCGCGAGGGTGTCCTGTCCCGCGACTCCGGCCGCACCTGGCAACGGGACAACGAGCTGGGCGCTCACACCCTCACCATCGCCTGCGGCCACACCATCGACGCCCTGTGCAGCATCGTTGGTGAGTTTGCCGACGTGTCCACCGTCGTCAGCACACAGGCTGCCACCTGGCATGAGACCGATACCGGCCAGGACCTGCCGGTAACGTCACCCGACAACATACTGGTCAGCGGCAACCTCCAGAGCGGCGGCGTGGCGTCCGTGCAGATCGGCAGCACTCCGTGGGCTGGCAGCGGCTACCGCATGGAAATCTACGGCGAGGAGGGCACGCTGGTCGCAGTATCCGTGGACTCGCCGCAGTTGCAGCAAGTCAGCATCCGCGGCGCCCGCGGGGGCAGCAACGAGTTGCAGGACCTCACGCCGGCCGAGGAACTGCACCTGGCGCCCGAGATTCCCGGCGGCGCGGCCTACAACGTCGGCCAGCTGTACAGCCGGTTCGCCGCGTCCATCCGAGGCCAGTCCAACGGCGACGCCCTCCCCGACTTCGACCACGCCGTAACCCTGCACCGCTTCATCGACGCCATCCGTCAGTCCAGCGACGAGGGCCAGCGCGTTGCGGTGGCGTAGGGTTGCCGCTGTCGCTGCTGTTCAACCACCCGGCCCGCATACCACGGTAGCGCCGGTCAGACGGCTTCCGCTACCGCGTCGCCACCGTCCACCGGCATGCCCCCGCGCTCCTCAAGGTATCGCTGGCGACGGGCCAGTCGCTCCTCAACAGTGGCGTCCCAATCCTCGCGCAGCACTTCCATCAGGATGAAGTCGTGGGACATGCGGCGGACATGGCGCACCGGGTTGAACCCGGATCGCTCAAAACTCTTCTGCGCGCGGTGATTCCATTCCAGCGTGTGCAGGTACACGCGCTTCAGGCGCATATCGCCAAACATGTACTGCAGCAGCGTGACCACGGCGTCATATCCGTACCCGCCGCTCCAGTAGTCCTTGTCTCCGATCACGATGCCCAGTTCGGCCGCCTTGGCCAGGCTGTCCAGGTCGTAGTACATGCAGTTGCCGATGTACTTGCCGCCGGCCGCCTCGATTCCGAAGTGGTGCGAGCCCGGCGTCGGCCAGCGAATCTGGTCCTCGAAAAGCTTGAGGTACCGGTCGTATTTCATGGTCAGCGGATAAGCGGCGTCCAACCGCGCTATCTCGGGGTCGCTGCGCCAGATGTAGTCCTTCTCGGCGTCCTCCATGCGCTTGCCGCGCAGCAGGACGCGCACCCCCCGCAGCACCAGATCCTGCTTGCTCATGGCCCGCCGCTCTCCCGGTAAGTTTCAATGAGAGACCGGGCCGCTTCCAGTACGCTGCGCTCGTTGTCGTATTCCAGCAGCTCCAGAGCCTGGTCGTAGCTGCGCCATTCCACCACGTCGAACTCGCCGTCGTGGTCCGACGTGCTGCCGCCGAGGGGTTCCATCAGGTAGAAATAGACCGTCTTGTCGTACCGCACTCCGTCGTCGTGGCCAACAAAGAAATACCGGATGCTGGTGATTGGAGCCAGCACGTTGACGTGAACGCCCGTTTCCTCCTGCACTTCCCGGCGAGCCGTTTCTTCCACCGTTTCCCCACGCTCCGGAGTGCCTTTCGGCAGGCGCCAGGTTAAAGGTTCGCCCTCGCCATGATAAACGGGCCGGGCCCGGGCGCACAGCAGCGTTTCAATCAGGTCGCCGGCCTGCCGGAACACCAGGCCGCCGGCAGACACCACCTTGGCGTTGGGACGAGGACCAGCGGGGTATGACACCGAGTCTGGCCCTGCCGCTTCCACAGCCAGACCATGCCCGATGACGGCATTGTCTATGTGAGCGTCGTCATCAGATGGAAAACCGGGATTCGTCATAGATAAAACAGTAAACCGTTGGATGTGCGGCTATTGTAGCCGTAGGGCCGGGACGGGTCAAACGAACTGTCGGGCTTTACCCGCCGGCGCCTACCCGCCGCCGATGGCCGGCACGAAGTGGATTTCCGAGGTCTCGCTGATGCGCTGCATCAGGCCCATGCGGGCCACTTCGCCATCCACGTCCACGGCCAGGTTGGGGCGGATGTCGTCGTCTTCCATCAGCCGGCCGGCGATGCCGGGGAACAACTCGTCCAGCCGCTCGATGGCCTGCCGGACGTTGCGCGCCTCCACCTCCACCTCCTTCACGCCGCCGGTGGCGGATTGCAGCATCGTAGGAACAAACACCTTGGCCACGTCACACCTCCTGCGCCCTGAGCACCGTATCTGTGAGATTGCTGCCTATATCATAAGGCAAAAGTGGCGGGGCATGTTGCTCACGCTGGCCCACTTTGGGAAATGGTTATGGGGATACCTCTGACGGGGGGTAGTTTGCATGGATGAACAGAATGAACAGGATTAGGGATTGGAGCACGTAGTGGCTATTTTGTCGAAATCCCGCTTATTTCCGCTCATTTCCTATCATTTGAGTAGGGCGTTTGGAGGGTCGTGGGGGTGTAATGAAGGACGGTGAGCATGGTTTTGGGCACGATGACGGGGGATTTGGCGCCTGGATTTGGGCAACCGGGCAGGTGGGGGTTGGCAGCGGTTAGGTGATGGTTAATATGGTAAGGATGGGTTGGGAGTTGGGGCAAGAGGGAAGGTGTCAGTAGATTGTCGTCCGCGAGAGGCAGAGTGACTTGCGGGCGGCGATTTCGCTGAGCGGGGTCTGCTACAATTTTGCCAGCCAGCATTTCTGCCGGAGCCTTGCCATGACCGCCGACCAGTCTAGCGCCGATCCCAACCGCCTGTATTTTGGGGATAACCTGGACATTCTGCGAGAGCACGTGGCCGAGGAGTCGGTTGACCTGATCTATCTTGATCCGCCGTTCAACTCCAACGCCACCTACAACGTGCTGTTCCGCGAACGCTCGGGCGAGGAGTCGGCGGCGCAGATCACGGCGTTCGAGGACACCTGGCACTGGGGCTGGGAGTCGGAGACGGCGTTCCAGGACGTGGTGACGCGCGGGCCGGAGAAGGTCGGAAGTTTGCTATCCGCGCTGCGGCAGTTCCTGGGCCAGAACGACATGATGGCCTACCTGACGATGATGGCGCAGCGGATGATCGAGCTGCACCGGGTGCTCAAACCCACGGGCAGCATCTACCTGCACTGCGACCCGACGGCGAGCCACTATTTGAAGCTGCTGCTGGATGCCGTTTTTGGGAACGCAAACTACCGGAATGAAATAGTATGGAAGCGGACAAGTGCCCATAGCGATGTTGAGCAAGGCGCGCGCCACATGGGCAGGATCCATGATGTTATCCTCATGTATTCCAAGGGGCCGCAGCCACAATGGAACACTGTATATGTTCCTTACGATCAACAATACATAGAGTCGGTGTACCGATACGTGGAAGCGGACGGTAGGCGGTACCAAACTCAACCGTTGCACGCTGCAAAGGCCGGCGGCGATACCCGCTATGAATGGAATGGCAAGCTCCCTCCACCTGGACGCTACTGGGCGTTCTCCAAAGAGAATATGGAACGATTAGACCGTGAAGGCCGTATCGCTTACAGCCGAACCGGAACCCCGCGCTACAAGATTTATCTGGACGAGAAAGAAGGGAAGCCACTTCAAGATTGGTGGGACGATCTTCCTCCAGTCCATGTGCAACCCAAAGAACGCCTCGGCTACCCGACGCAGAAGCCGGAGGCCCTGCTGGAACGCATCATCAACGCCAGCAGCAACGAGGGCGACGTGGTGCTGGACCCCTTTTGCGGGTGTGGGACGGCGACGGTGGCGGCGGAACGGCTCAATCGCTGCTGGATCGGTATCGACATCACGCACCTGGCCATCACGCTGGTGCGGCACCGGCTGCGGGACAGCTTCGGCGATGAACTGCGGCCCTACGAGATCGTAGGCCAGCCCACGGACACTGCCAGCGCGGGGGCACTGGCCGAGCAGGACCGCTACCAGTTCGAGTGGTGGGCGCTGGGCCTGGTGGACGCCCGGCCGGCCAACGACCGGCGGCGCGGCGCGGATGCCGGCGTGGACGGCTACATCAACTTCTTTGACGACAACAGCGGCCGGCCCAAGCGCATCATCGTGCAGGTGAAGAGCGGCCACGTGAACCGGGGGATGATCGCCACGCTGAAGGGCGACATGGAACGGGAGAAGGCGGAGATCGGCGTGTTCATCACGCTGCAACCGCCCACGGAACCGATGCGGCAGGAGGCGCTGTCGGCCGGCATCTACACGCCGGAACACTTTCCCGACCAGCAGCATCCGCGCGTGCAGATTCTGACCATTGACGAGTTGCTCGGCGGCGCGAGCGTGGCGTATCCGCGGGGCGGTGCGCCGGCGACGTTCCGACAGGCGCCGCGTAGGCGGAGGGGGCAGGGGCGGCAGTCGAATTTGGTGTAGGGTGTTTGGCGATTGAGGTGTAATGTTCGGGGTAGCATCCTGCCTCACCCTCCTGGATTCCCGCTTTCGCGGGAATGACGGTAGTAGGCGGGAATGATGGATTAACTCACGAATGTCGGACTAACTTTGAAAGGGCCCTGGTTAGCAGGCCGCCAGGCCTTGCTCGTCGTTGAAGATGCCGTTGGCCCGCTGCAACTCGCGGACGTAGCAGATTATCCGCTCAATGTCATCTTCTGCTACTTGTGGCGCCGGTGGCATATTGCCGAACTGCCAATGGTGGGCCTGCACGCCGTTCTGCACCGCGTTGCGGAACGAAAAGTCCTGGTGATGGTTCGGCTCGTAGATCTTGTGCACCAGCGGCGGACCCAGATTGGTGCCGGCGGCATTGGCCCCGTGGCACAGTGCGCAGTTGGCGTTGAACGCGATTTCTCCGGCCTGCGCTTTTTCAGACAGCGCGGGTACGGTCACGACAAGCGGGGCCGCGTCATCGCTGGAGGTGGCACCGTACTGTGGAGCATCCTCACTGGCGCACGCGGCTATCGTGAGGACCGCCAGGACAACGGCCAGCCATAGGGCTATATTTTTCGGCATCATCAAGTCAGTCCTGGCGTTCTCGCATCAGAATGTACACGGCGAAGGCGCGGCGTTCTTGGGCAGGTACGGCACGGAAGTCTGAGATTATACTTTCGACTTGGGTAACGGCAGCCAAGGCCTCCTGTGGTGTAAAGCTCTCATCCGGGTCATAGTCGGCCTGGTGGCGGCGACTTTGAAAGAATACGAAGCGATCGGCTAATTCGCAAACCTACGGGGAGAATCGGCCGTCGCTCTGGACCGACTGGCAGCGTCGTCTGGCATAGCTGTGTTCCAAGGCGCGATAAGCCTGGCGCCATGCCGACTGGTAGCGGTCTGGCGGGTTATCCCCTACCAGAGTATCGGCGTTGCTCTGGCAAATGGCGTGAAACACAGCGTAATAAATGCTGCTGATAGCGCGTCGCAGATCGGTTTGAGTTGGACTGCCCGCCGCGAGACGCCGGGCAATGTTCAGCAGGTCGTCAGCAATCAAAGCCCTTCGCCTTGCTGAACCATGGCCATTCGTACTTGCCCACAAAGGAATGGTTAACGAATTGGGTGACGCCAATGGCTTTCAGATCCGCCTCGATATGCCGGGGGAGTAGCCCGTTCCAGCGATCGTGGTATAACAACTCGTAATCCCCATCAACTACGATGTAGATGTGCAGATACCACTCGCCGGTCACCATGTCGTCTGTTTCCTGGACGCGAATGGGGCCGAAGGTCAGGGCGCCCTGGTAGTGGTCGTCCAGCGTGCGCTGCACGATGTCCGCGATTTGCAGTTCAAGGGACTTGTCGATAACGCCGTAGGCCATTGGAACAGCTCCCGCGCTGGGAATTTGTCTGCGTATATGATAGCGCAAAAGGGGAACCCTAATCGCGCACTATGGCATATAACCATTGGTCCAGAATTTTCCCATCTTTAATGACGCTTTTCCGCAGCAGTCCCTCGTATTGATAGCCCGCTTTTTCGAGTACCCGCGCCGATGCCGGATTCCATTCCATCACGGTCGCGTACAGGCGAATCAGGCCAAGTTCGCCGAAGGCGTACTCGGTCAGCGCTTGCAAGGCGCCGGTGGCGACGCCCCGATTCCAGAACGGTTCGCCCAACCAGTAACCCACTTCGGCGGAGATACGAGCAACGTCGTCCTGCGGCAGCAGGCCGATGCACCCGATGGCCTCGGTTTGAGACGCAATGGCAAATATCGTCTCCGGTTCCTGCCCCATGGCAAACTGTATCCACTCTTCCGCATCCTGAATACCGTAGGGATAAGGGTGACGATCCCACAGATTGCGCCAGATGGCCCGGTTGTTGCCGTACTTCGCTAACGCCGGAGCGTCGCTTAGTTGGAGGCTCCGTATCTGCCATTCGCTGAATTTGATCTGCATGAGTCAATCCGGAAGATATTGGGGGACAACTCGTCAATCATCACATTGATTGGATGATTCGCGTTCACAGCGGAATGCTACGTGCCAGCTGTCGAAGACACGGCGTACTCAAAGAGTTCTTTCTTGGAATTTCTTTTTCGGATAACCTTAATCTCAACATCATCAAAGCCGTTTTGGCGCATAATGTCTGCATAGATTTCTTGAGTTTCCAGCACAGTGCCATAAAATGTTGAATTTCCGACAATATAATGCAGCCTGCCGCCGGGCCGCATGACTGATCGGAGAGATATGAAATGACCGAAGATATCGTCAAAATACTTGCGGACATAATTGGCAAGTATCACGCCGTTCTTGTTTTCACTGGCCTGCATAGCCTCAGATACATCCGACAAGTGTGAATGTGTGAACCCATAGAATGGTTGCCAACCGTCGAGACGGCTCGTCGCAACCCCCCACGTTCCACCGATGGCTTCCCAATCCATTTCTCCGGCATCTTGAGGTTCAACCAAATATCCAAGCCAATACATATATGGTCGCAACTCACGAATATACGACATGCGGTTTGCATACGGCGGCGAAGTTATTACCAAATCAAAGGCGCCTAATGTCTCGCGGCACAATTTGCGCGCGTCATGGACATACGCACGGCTGTTGCCTTGGATGTTCTCTGCGGCCCCGCTACAAACACGCTCATAATCTTGACGGAATGTATCCGCCAGGTTTGTGTGCAAGGCCAACATGGGCTGACTTTGCTTGAACGACATCGATTGATGGTTAAATGCCGCATTTGAAAGCCTGATCAAAGTCCTACAGAAAGCGACTTTCAGCAGGTCATTGGAGGCAGCTCCTTGCGTTGCTCTGTCAATCGCGGAACGTAAACGGCACAGGAATTCGAGGCTCGTTGGTCCCCACCAACGACCTATCTGATGTATAGGCGGAGGGTCTGCGCGACATGCGGCACTTTCCACCAAGCCAAGCGCGTAAGCTCCAGCGGTAAGCGTGTCGTCGATTTCTTGAGGACTGTAACGCCTGGTCTTGGCCGTTGCTAGCCATACCAAAAACGGATTAATGTCCGTGGTAACGGCATCAAAGCCGTGAGAAATTGAGCTCAGCGCCGTAGTTCCAGTTCCGCAAAACGGGTCCAGCACACGCTCCGCATCCGCGTTTTGATCGAGTATCTCTTCGACAACTTTCAGCGAGTATGCTGGCGTCAGGCGCAACCAGCCATGCCGACCGGATGTCGCGTTGAATTTTTGCGTGTAGTCTGCCCGCTGCTTTAGTTTCTGTACGTACGGAACCATCTCATCCTGCCTTCAAGAGCGACTGCAAAACGCGGTCCAGTTCGGCGCGCAGTTGGCCGGAGTTGCGTTCGAAGAAAGCGGCTAAATCGTAGCCTAATACTTGACGAGTGAACGCATAGGTTGACCGCAAGTCATTATCCGTGCCAACGATGCCAGTCACCATTGCCCACCTTTCTCCTCGGTAACGATTTTGAATATCGCCGTCAATCTGGTTTGAAAGGATGACTGCGCATGGAAGGTACGTGTTGATGTAAGCGCTGGCCGCATTCGCTATGTCAGCGTTTTGACGCTTGCTGTCCTTGCTCTTGTAACCTTGCCTCACCTCAAAGACTACTCCGGTCAGGCTGTCGGCAATCGGTTTTTGAACGCCAATATCTCCGGCCGCGCGATGAATCCAATCGCGGACGCGATCTCTAGCATCACTGTTTTCCACAGATTGCAGTGGAATGCGCCCATCCAGGTAGAGTTTTTGTCGCCTACCGCTGGGAGTTTCCCGCTCATACCACCACGTAGCGTCCTCGTCCGACAAACCGAGTGAGTCAATCAGAACCTGGCGAAATAGCCTTTCGCAACCTATACCAATCTGGCGATATACACTCGTCATGCCACCTGCGGCTTTGTGAGCCGCGTACATCAGTGGATTATCCAGACCGAACCAATTGTAGAAAGCATCGGCCTGGTAAAGACTTTGGAACGTTTCCAGCGACAAGCCTTTACGCCCACCCTGCCCAAATTTGGGTTTGTACTGAGCGCAAACATTGATTGGCTCCAAGACGATCTCACGGTATCTTGGGTCTTCCGGATGCTCTAGCATGTTCGATGGTCCCTGGATTACGATTCTAGTCGTTTGTTGTCGGCTACCACGAAGGACAGCCGACACTATATCCTCACACCAGAGACCATCCGTCTCTAATGCTACCCGCCGTTCCAGTCGGCTTCCAGCACGCTCCCCGGCGTAATCGGCAGCGCCGTCATGCGCTTGCCGGTGGCCTGCTCCACCGCGTTGGCGATGGCGGCCAGCGGGGGCACAATCGGAACCTCGCCCACGCCGCGCACGCCGTAGGGATGCCCGGGGTTGGCCACCTCCACGATCACCGTGTCGATCATCGGCAGGTCCAGCGACGTGGGCATTCGGTAGTCCAGGAAGCTGGAGTTCATCATCTGGCCGCGGTCGCCGAAGTAGTATTCTTCGTTCAGCGCCCAGCCGATGCCCTGCACCGCGCCGCCCTGGATCTGTCCTTCCACGTAGCTGGGATGCACCGCCTTGCCGGCGTCCTGGATAGCAGTGTAGCGCAGGATTTCGATCTTGCCGGTGTCGGGGTCAACTTCTACGTCCACGACGTGGACGCCGAAGGAGTTGCCCTCCCCGGTGGGGTCCAGGCTGGCGGTGCCGGTGATGCCGCCGCCGGTGGTGTAGAGTTGGCGCGCCAGTTCCTTGAAGGTGAAGCTCAGCTCCTCCGACTTGTGCCGAATGACGCCGGAATCGTACTCAACCTCATCGGCCGGCACGTCCCAGATGGACGCGGCCCGCTCCACCATCTGCGTCTTGACGTCCTCGGCGGCCAGGATGGCAGCCCAGCCGGTGGCGAAGGTGGTGCGGCTGCCGCCGGTGACCATGGTGAAGCCGATGGAGTCGGTGTCCACCACCTGCGGCTTGATGTCCTCGTAGCCGATGCCCAGGGTCTCGGCGGCCTGCTGCGCGATGGACGCGCGGGACCCGCCGATGTCAACGGAGCCTTCGATCAGGTTCACCGTGCCGTCTGGGTTCACCGTCATGTTGACGCTGGAGTGGAACCCGCGGTTCATCCAGTAGCCGGCGGCGATGCCCCGTCCCCGGTTCGGCCCTTCCAGCGGCGTCCGGTAGTGGTCGTGGTTGCGGGCGGCCTCCAGGCATTCCACCAGCCCAACCTTCTGGAACACTGGCCCCTCTACCTTGCGGACGCCTTCTTTCGAGGCATTGTTGAGGCGGAACTCAACGGGATCCACGCCGAGTTTCTGGCACAACTCGTCCACCACCTGCTCCACGCCGAAGGCGGCCTGCGGCGAGCCGGGGGCGCGGTAGGCGGCGGTCTTGGGCTTGTTGACCATCACGTCGTAGCCCGACACCGTTGCGTTGTCCAGGTCGTAGCAGGCGAAGGCGCACGTCGCGCCCTGCATCACCGGCGAGCCGGGATACGCGCCGGCCTCGAAGGCCAGCTCAATCTCGGCGGCGGTGATCTTGCCGGCGCGGTTTGCGCCCATCTTGACGCGCATCCAGCTGCCCGGCGCCGGCCCGCTGCCCTCGAATACCTCGGTGCGGCTCATCAGAACCTTCACCGGCGCGCCGGACTTGCGGGACAGCAGCGCAGCCACCGGCTCCAGGTAGAACGACACCTTGCCGCCGAAGCCGCCGCCGATCTCCATGGGGGTCACCCGCACGTCGGATACGTCCACCCGCAGCGCGTCGGCGGTGATATTGCGAACCACAAAGGCGCCCTGGGTGCTGCACCAGACGTTGATCTGGCCGTCGGCCCGCCAATGGGCAGTGGCGTTGTGTGGCTCGATGTAACCCTGGTGGACGGACGCCGTGGTGAACTCGCGCTCCACGATCACGTCGGCCTGCGCGAAGCCGGCGGCGATGTCGCCCTTATCGAACTTCATGTAGGACGCCACGTTGCTGGGCTGCTCGGAAACCTCGCCCATCGCGGAGGTGTGGACCAAGTCGTCGTGTAGCAGCGGCGCGCCGTCCTGCATGGCGGCTCGCACGTCGATGACGGGTTCCAGCACCTCGTAGTCAACGTCGATCAGCGCCAGCGCGGCCTCCGCGACGTGGGCGTTGTCGGCGGCCACGGCGGCGATGGCGTGGCCGCGATACAGAGCCTTGTCGCTGGCCAGGAAGTTGTCGCTCAGGAACTTGAACCGGTTGTAGTCGCCGCCCAGCTCGTCCTTGCCCAGGGACGCGAAGGGCAGGTCGGCGGCGGTGACCACGGCGCGCACGCCGGCCAGCGCCTCCGCCTTGCCGGTGTCCACCGACCGGATGCGAGCATGAGCGTGGGGGCTGCGCAGGACGCGCCCATGCAGCAGGCCGGTCAGGTTCAGGTCCGCGCCGTACTGGGCCCGGCCCGTGACCTTGTCCACGCCGTCGGGACGCACCGGCCGCTGGCCGACTACGTCGTACTCAACTTCCGAAAGCACTTGATTCGCCGTCGTCACTTTGGTTCACCTCGTAGGGATTTTTCGTTTTCGTGGCGGGATTATAGCGCAAAGTCCGTCTCTTTAACCGTGAACTCCAGCCGGCCAGCCGTGCGGTCGTACACCATGTGCCAGCGGTCGATTATGTCCCGGCCCAGCAGGGAGTATATTGTGTTTATGGGATCGCTGGCCCTTGTGCCGGGCTTTGCCACGTTCACAGTCGTTTCAAAGCTGTGAATTTTTCGCGCCTCGGCGTCAACGAACTCCAGGACGGCAGGTTCACGAAAGTACGTCGCTTGGCCGCCTACGCCTCGGGATGTAGTACCGCCCTGTAGCAAGTCGAAAGGGATTCCAGCGGCCTGTCCGTCCCGTGGGTGAATGCACGTTGCATCCGCTCCGGTGTCAACGAGGAAGTTTATATGTCTCGTTACGCCGAAACGGGGCAGCGACAGTGAGCCTTCAAGGAAAGGGCGCCCGGCTGCGCCAAATTCCCCAAGAATCATAGTATTAACTGCGCCGGATTGGAGTCCAGAAACTCAATGGCGACGTTCCCGTCTCGCAAGCCCTTTTCATCCAGAACCGCCAAGAGTTCCTCCATGGTGTTGGCGATGAACAATTCATCGCCGGGGGTCAGGGCCACCCACTGGTCGGGGTATTGTTCGGTCAATGACGCGACTCGCCGCCGCAGATGCGACGCCAGTTGCCGATATTCCAGCATGTCTTCGATTTTAGCCTGGGTGTCATCGTCGTTGACCGAGGCGGTTTCCGCTGGGACAGGTTCACGCGGAGGAACCAGACCTTCTCCGACCCATCGGTCGTAAACATACTCGAAGAAACCTTCAACTGGTTCAGGTCTGCATATCTCGAACAACTGGTAGCCAGTGGTGGTGAGCAGAGCATGTCCCACACACAAATCATTCATAGCATCTTTTGGAAACGTTAACGTTATCGACATGTCATGATAGACGGCTGAAGCTCTCTTCGGTATTCGAGTTAGATTAAACGGCATGATTTCGTAATGGACTAATCCAAGGGATTCTAAGTAGGAAATAGAGTCAAAATTTATCCCGTGGCGGCCGTACACATCATGCCGTAGCTCAAGCACCAGCAACTCTGTTCTCGAATCTATTGACCACACGAAACGGCACAGATTAGTGAACAATTGTGCATCGCGCTTGTCTAGGTCCGACATAAGGTTAACGGCTTTCCGTGAGAACGAACCGGGATTATTCGCTTCGCCAGCCAGAATTCCTGCCCAAATCTGCTGCATGTCGTCGTCCGACACCATCCGGCACTTGTCAAAGAAATTCATAATCCAGTCGTTTTCCATCGCCCCCGGGTTTGCATTATCGTCAACACGCGGCAGTGCCTTTACGATTATGCTTTCCATATTGAGTTGCTTGGTCATTTCCTCGTTGGCAAAACGGTAGGCGGCCCGTTCCCTAAGTTCTGCAATCTCAATGTCGGTCTCCACAGCACCCACCCTGCGGATGCGGTCGGCTCTAGCCTCTGCTTCTGCCATGCGAACAGTCTGGCGCGGATCAAAATGCCGGCCGATGGCATTGGAGATTTTAGTCACCAAGGTATCTGCGGGTTTTGAAAGCCCGCTGGCGTTAACCAGTGAAAAGCCCGGCATATTGCCTCCCGGTACAAGCGCACTTCAGCAGTACAATCGTACTATATCACACTGGATCATTATATGCTTTCCCCCGCCCGCTCCAAATTCAGCGCCAGCAGCCGCTCCAAAATCTCCCCATCCGCCAGATCCGCCGGCCACCCATACGCCTGCGACACCGCGGCGTCCAGGGCGGCGTGGGCGTTGTGCAGCCAGGTGGGACGTTGGTTGTACAGGTTGGTCAGCGTGCGCCGCCGCAACTCCGCCGCGCTGATGCCCTCCGGATTCAGCCAGCCCTCCCGCAGTCGGTTTAGCTCGGCGGCGGCCGCGGCGATGGCATCCCGCTGCGCGTCGGTGGGACGCGGGAAGGGGAAGGTTTCAAAGCAGGTGGTGGGGGTGTATGTTGGTCTGTCCTCTAATTGACTCCCAATCGCCAACGCCCAAGTAGTATGTATCTGGCTTTGCAACACCCCAAACATATAGTCGTCATCGCTGGCAATCGCAATGACCAAGTTGGAAGGCAGCATATCGGCCGTGAGCCACACGAAAAAGCGATGCTTGGCGACCTTTGGTGTACCGATATATCTCGGCAATGGCGCCAACGCCTGTCTCATGGTGGTCGCCGGATAACCGTGTAGCCACCAATTTTCCGCACGCCAGCGCATCTTGTTTTTTACTCGGGCCGGCATCACTTTCTCTTTCACATATTCGAATGGCGCTTCATACAACGCAGCGTCAACCATTGGCATATCAACCCCAAAGTCAATTATCCACACATCCCTCGATCCTCGTGTGATGTCAATGCCGTTAATCCAGCGCTTGATAACCTCCGAGTTCGGGCGACCGTGAGGGTTAGATTGGGCCATCATTTCAGTAGCCACCGATGCTGGAATGTCAAAATCGCCTACTTTGCCAATACCTTGAAACGCCCGATTTCGGTTTTCGGCCAGCCGTCGGGCTTGCGTCAGGTCGGTTCCGGCTGTGAGGTCCGCGTTGATGGCAGAAACGCCACTACCGTCCAATAGGCGGTCAGTTTCCGTACCGTCATCAAAACAGATAATAGAGATGTGGACAGCCGCGCCTTCCAAAACCCAATCTTTATCGGATATAGCCTCAAAAATATCCCCGGTCTCCTTGATGCGCATAAGCACCGGGCGGTTGGACTGGAACCGTATCGCCTGGGTCGCGAGCAGGCCGGCTCGCTGGGTTGCGCCGGCCTCAATCTGTGCTCGCGCCTTTTCAAACCAGTAGCAGCAGAGGTCGCTGGAGTTGGGAATCCGGCTGCCGTAAAGCGCGTACACCGCGTCCACGTATTCATCGCCCAGCGATTCCCGGAAGGGGAAGTGTCCCAAGAACGGCGGGTTGCCCACGATGAACTCCGCCGCCGGCCATTGCGGTTCAGCAGGGTGGTCGGGGTCGGACAGGTCCAGGATGGCGTCGGTCTGGCGGATGGTGTCCAGCGGAGTGAGTATCGGACGCTGGGTGTAGGGGAAGCCGTTGGCCTGGTGCCACTGGATGTAGCCGATCCACAGGGCCGTTCGCGCCAGTTCGGCAGCGTAGTGGTTGATCTCCAGCCCCAACATCTGGCTGGGCTGCACCGTGGGAGTCAGGCCGTGCCAGCCCCGGGCGGCGGCGTAGTCAATCACCTCCTTCTCGAGGTCCAGCAGCGAGCGCAGGGCGATGTACAGGAAGTTGCCGCTGCCGCACGCCGGATCTAGCACGGTTACGCCGGCCAGCCGCTGCCGGAAGGCTTCGAGACGTTGCCGCGCCGGGGACTCATCAGAATCAGGATTCACCGGATTGTAGGATTGATGGGATTGGGCGCCATAATCCTGAAAATCCCCTAATCCCAAAAATCCTGATTCTGACGATTCAACCTCCGCCCGCGCCGTCTCCCATTCCCGGCGCAGCGGCGTCATCACCACCGGCTCTACCACCAGCTCGATGTCCGCCGCGCCGGTGTAGTGCGCTCCCGTCTGCGCTCGTTTGGATGCGTCCAGTGCCCGCTCGAACAGTGTGCCGAAGATGGAGGGTTCGATGTCCCGCCAGTTCTTCTCGCACGCCTCGCCCAGCCGTTGCAGGGCAACCGCGCTCAACTCCACGGTGTCGATCACGTTGAACAGGTCGCCGTTGAAGTGGGCGATTTCGTCGGCGCCGGAAAACCCGCCGGTGGCCATCTGCGCGAACAGGCTGCGGATGGCCCGGTCGAAGGTGGCCGGGTCGCGGTAGTGCTGGGCCACGATGCGGGTGAACAGGCCGTCGGGCAGCAGGCCGGCGTCCTCCGAGTACAGGCAGAACACCAGCTGATTGAGGTAGCGGGCCAACCTTTCAGCATCCTGTTGTCCGCCGTAGGCGGATTCCATGTCTTCCACGATGGACTGGAACAGGGCGGCGGTTTCGCTGGTGACGGCGTCCACTGAGCGCAGCCGATCCCGGAATCGTGTAGGCGCAAAGAACACATCATGTAACAGTTGCCGTTGTTCCGGTCGCGCGAGTTCGGAGATGCCAATATCGTACCGGGCTGTCTCCATGCCCTGGAAGTTAGTCTGTATCCGTATAGTCTGGAATGATGACACTACGAGCAACGGCGGCGTCTTGAGGTGTATCTGGTAACGCAGCAGTTGGTCGAAAGCCCCATCCAATTGGGCGTCCCGTCCTTTGAACTCCCAGCCAAAATGCTCTTCAAAGTAGGCGTCGGCGAACCCGCCGGGGACGGCCTTCTCAAAGGTAAACGCCGCCGGATCGCCAAACTCCGCCGGCGTAGGATGCTCCACCAGCCGGCACAGGTCGTTGAAGAACGACTGTGCCCCCTGCCGTTCTCCAAAACCGGCATTGCTCCACAGCTCGATGAACTGCTGCGGGTTCATGTCATCCTCTTGTGGTCCAGTACCTAGAAGTAAGGGCAGCCACTAGGACTGCCCCTACGTCAAATGGATTGGTGACAGCGGCGTTTAGCCTGCTCGCATACGCTCCCCAGCGTCCAGCACGGCGCGGACGATCTTGTCGTAGCCCGTGCAGCGGCACAGGTTGCCGGCCAGCCAGTGGCGAATCCGCGCCTCGTCGGCGTCGGGCTCGGCTTCCAGCAGCGCCTTGGCGGCCACGATGAAGCCCGGCGTGCAGATGCCGCACTGCAAAGCGGCGTTCTCGAGGAACGACTGCTGAATGGGGTGCAGGCCCTCGGCGGAGGCCACGCCCTCGATGGTGTTGACCTCGGCGCCCTGGGCCTCGACGCCCAGCACCAGGCACGAGCAGACGATGCGGCCGTCCATGTTGACGGTGCAGGCTCCGCAGTTGCCGTCGTTGCAGCCCTCTTTGGAGCCGGTCATGCCAACGACGTCGCGCAGGCACTCCAGCAGGCTTTGTCGCGGCTCGCAGAGAAAGTCGGTCTGGTTGCCGTTGATGGTAGTCGTTACGTGGACAAGTCCGGGCATTATTATTCCTCCCCTCGGGCGCGCCGGATGGCAATGTTCAGGGTGCGGCGGGTCAGCACGTCCACCAGGTGGTGACGCTGGCGGATGGTGCCGCGCATGTCGGTGATCGGTGTGGCGGCTTCGCTGGCCAGGCGGCCGGCTTCGGCGATCGCCTCATCGGAAACGGCCTTCCCCGCCAGGCTGTCGCCGGCGGCGGTGGCCAGGATGGGGGTCGGCCCAACCGATGCCAGCGCGATGCGCGCCGACTGTATCGTCTGGCCGGAGGCGTCCAGTTGCACCGTGGAGGAAACGCCGGCCACGGCGATGTCCATTTCGTTGCGCGGGATGAACCGCAGATAGGCGGTGCCGGAGTTTGCGGCCGGCGCGGGCAACTGGATGGCAACCAGCAACTCGCCGTTTTCCAGCGCGTTGCGGCCCGGGCCGGTACAGAAATCCTCCGCCGGCAGGGTCCGCCAGCCGTTCGGCCCGTTGATGTGGGCCTCGCCGCCCAGCGTGATCACCGGCGGGATGGTGTCGCCGGAGGGCGCCGCGTTGCACAGGTTCCCGCCGACGGTGGCGCGGCCTTGAATCTGGATGCTGCCGATCATGCCGGCGGCGTCGATCAGCCCGGGATAGGCGGCGGCAACGGCGGAGTCCTGGTAAATTCGGTAGCACGGAACTGCGGCGCCGAGCTGTAGGCCGCTGTCGCTCAGGTTGAGCGTGTTCAGCTCGGGAATCTTCTTCGTGTCCACCACGACGTCGGCCTCGCGGCGGCCGCCGCGCAACTGGACCAGTACGTCCGTGCCGCCGGCCAGGGGCCGGGCGCGGTCGCCGTTGGCAGCCATGATGGACACGGCTTCACTCAGGGATGTGGGGGCTTGGTAGTCAATAGCTCGCATGGGCACCTCCTGCGGCGCAGATTATAGCAATCAATAGCGGCCCTGTCAGCAGGACGGCGTCCCGCGCCAGGGAGAGCAGCGCACTCTCAAATACAGCACTACAGCCAGTATCGCACGGAACGACGGCTATCATACCCGCAACCCGCACCGGGCGCAAACCCGGCTGCGCCCAACTTCACGCGCCCGACCGCCGCATCATCCCTTCCAGCCGCTCCTTCACGTCCGGCCACTCGCTGTCGATGATGCTGAAGTACACCGAGTGGCGGTTCACGCCGTCCCTGGCGATGCGGTGGTTCCGCAGCACGCCCTCCTGCACGCCGCCGATGCGCTGGATCGCCCGCTGCGACCGCTCGTTGCGGTGGTCGGTCTTGAGGCACACCCGCAGCGCGTCGTGATCCTCGAAGGCGTGGCGCATCAGCAGGTACTTGCACTCGGTGTTGACGGCGGTGCGGCGATACGGCGCTCCGTACCACGTCATGCCGATTTCCACCGCCCGGTTCGGCCGGTCAATGTCCGAGTATCCCGTTGACCCAATCGCCCGGTCATCGCCGAGGTGCATCACCGCGAACTGTACCCGTTCGCCCCGGCTGTTTCGGCCCATGCACATGTCCACCCATTCCCGCGTGTGCTCCAGGCTGGTGAACGGCCCGCCGGTCAGGTAGCGCCAGATGTCCTCCTCCTGCCCGAACTCGTACAGGCTTTCCGCGTGCTGTTGCCCGATGGGTTCCAGGCGCACGTGCTGGCCGGTAATGATTATCGGTTGTGGGTCCATAAGTTCAGCTCCTCAGCATCTTCTCCAGCCGGTCCTTCACCCCCGGCCACTCAGTGTCTATGATGCTGTAATAGACCGAATGACGGTTCGCCCCGTCCCACGCGATGCGGTGGTTCCGCAGCACGCCGTCGCGCACTGCTCCGATGCGCTCGATGGCCCGCTGCGACCGCTCGTTGCGGTGGTCGGTCTTGAGGCACACCCGCAGCGCGCCCAGGTCGTCAAAGGCGTGGCGCAGCATGAGGTACTTGCACTCCGTGTTGACCGCGGTGCGTTGGTAGTGCACCCCGTACCAGGTCATCCCGATTTCCAGCACCCGGTTGGGTCGGTCAATGTCCAGGTAGCCCGTGGAGCCGATGGCGCGTTCCTCCAAGCCGTGCATCACCGCAAACTGGATGGTGGTTCCGGCCTCTCTCGCGGCGACGCAACTCTCAATCCACTCGCGCGCGTCGTCCAGGTCCCCGAAAGCCGGACGCGGCAAGTAGCGCCAGATGGATTCGTCCTTGCCAACGGCGTGCAGGTCCCAGGCGTGCTGCTGCCCGATGGGTTCCAGGCGCACGTGCTCACCTACCAGGATGACCGGCTGTGCGTCCATGATGTTCTCATTGAGTTTGGTGGCAGGACTTTGGAGCTTGCCGTAATAAGGCTTGGCTGGCTGTACGCCATCCTCGTTGCACCAGCTCAAATAGTCTTCAACCGTCACCTCGAACTCGCGGCGCAGTTGCTTTACGTCCGTTGCCTCGAATACGGCAGAGAAACCGGGATGGGCGTTGACCACTGTCCCGCAGAGGACTTGGGCAGCATCGTCATACGCGACGGCTGCGATGTAGCCCCTGTACTCCATCATACATTCCATCATGGCCTGACTCCGATCCCTTTAGAGCCTGTCCCAGAAAACCCGTGTACGACCCGCAAGGAGTGGTGAATGCCTATGG
>JAPPCX010000116.1:0-74330 GCA_028875655.1 Chloroflexota bacterium
ATTTCGCTTGCGCCCTCATCACCCTCAGGGCCGCAGGGTTATTAGGATAGGCTCTAAGTCCTTCGACGACGATGATACGGACCGCGCCTTGGACTCGATAGAGCGTCTTCTGGTTGCAATCGGCGCCATGCCCGAGGCCGACAAGGTGAAGCGGATGAAAGAGGAACATCGCCGGATGCGTTACCAGTCCCCGCAAACCAGCTCGCCGGTGTACCAACCGGCAACCTCTACCCAGGAACACCCCCAGCTGCATAACCGGTTCTCTCAACCCCCACCTGCTCAAAGGCAACCCGCCTCAAATTGGCCCAGAAGTATATCCATCAGACAGAATCTAATCGGCCGCGGAGTCATCCGGCACTTTGGGTTCAACGGCGTTAGGTACGAAATACCTCACGATGAACTGGTCCAAATAGTCGGCGAGGTGACGCCATGGTTGCGATCTCCTTCCTGGGTCAATATGGGTGGATATAGCACCAGCAATCCCTCCAAAGCCTTGTTAGCTAGACTCCGCCCTTTCGCTCTGAACTTCTCTGACTGAAACCCCCATCCCACACATCCTGTCCATCCATGCAAAACTAATCCGCCGCCCCGTGCTATAATGCCGCGCATCAAACACTGAGGAGGCCTCCCCGAAATGAGCACTGTGGCAGTGGAGGTGGTGTACCGGGGGATTTTTCAGAAAACCCTGGCCCGGAACATCGTCCGCACCATCGTTTTTGCCGCCCGCAAGGAAGGCAAAATAGGCACCGCTTTTGGCCGCTATGGCGACTCCCCCGAACGCAACGGCATCCCCGCCAAGCAGTTCGCCATTGTATCCGACAGCCCCGAAGAACTTGAGGAAAACCTGGCCGTGTACGAAGCCCGCGAGGTTGACGTCACCATCAACGTGGACGACACCATGTGCAAGGGCGTCGAGTCCTGGGCCTGGTACGGCTTACAGCCCATCAACGCGCTGACCAAGCCGGGCGGAACGCTGATTGTCACGTCGCGGCAGACCGCCGACGCCCTGATCGAAGACATCCACCAGAAGGATTCAGCGTACAACCTGGCCATCGTTCCGGCGTCCACCAGCTTCTCCGGCCTGTGGGTGTACAAGGACGACCACACCGATGTCCGAATCCTGGGCGCCCTGGCGAGGGTATGCCCGGAGTTGGTGAGTCTTGACTCCATGCTCGCGGCGCTGGAAGACCAGGGCTGGGGCGGCCTCAAACTGACCTCGGCCCGCAACACCCATGATCGCCTGGCCACCCGCCCCGTCGAACCCGGCGAGGGCAGCGAAGACGAGCCTTTCAGCTTCGACCTGCCCGGCTGGAAGTCCATGGAAGAAGGGCTGGTTATCCGAGGCGTCGAAGGCGGCGCCGGATTCCGCGGCAGCTCGCTGGGAGAGGGCTACGATCCCATCAACTCCAATGCCGCCGGCGACACCAGCTACCAACCCACCCGCAGCGCCGTTTTCAAGAAGTTCAGCACCCGCTCCATGCGGCCCGTGATCAACTTCGACACCTGCATAAAGTGCACGCTCTGCTGGTTGCAGTGCCCCGACACCTGTTTCGACGTAACGCCCGACGGGCTGTACGACGCCAACATGGAAGCCTGCTGCGGCTGCGCGGTCTGCGAGGCCGTCTGCCCGGTGCCCGACTGCATCACCATGGTCAACGAGGCCGAGTTCAACGACAACAATAGCCAGTGGGAGCACTGGACTAAGGACAAGGACGGCTACCACAAGTGGATGGCCGACCTGATCCAGGTGCAGAAAGAAAAGGACGCGACGCGGAGCCACGGGTATCACAGTCCGGGCACCTACGAAGCCGAATCGGAAGCCGAAGTTGCCCTGACCGGAGACGATGACTAATGGCCACCCAAACCCTCCCCCAAACCGGGCGCCCGGACTCCGAGCGAGAAGAACTCATCAGCGGTAGCGAAGCCATCGCTATTGCCTGCTCTCTCGCCGACGTGGACGTGATCACCGCCTACCCAATCCGGCCCTACGACACAGTCATGCAGTACGTGTCCAAGCTCAAGGCTGACGGCGCGTTCGACTGCGACTTCATAGTTGCCGAAAGCGAGCACTCCCAGTTCGAAATCGTCAAGCACGCCTCCGCTGTCGGCGCGCGCACCTTCTGCGGCTCCAGCGGCGTGGGCTGGTTCTACGCCTTCGAGGCCATCACCGTTACCGCCGGCCTGCGCCTCCCCGTGGTTGCCATGGTCGGCAACCGCGCGCTGGACGACCCCGGCGCGTTCGGCGTGGAGCACAACGACGCCATGGCCGTGCGCGACCTGGGCTGGATGCTTTACTGGGTGGGCACTGCCCAGGAGGCGCTGGACACCGCGCTGCTGGCGTGGCGCGTCGCCGAAGACCCCCGGGTTTTCCTGCCGGCCGCCATCTCCTGCGACGGTTCCTTCCTGACCCACTCCCAGGCTATCGTCAACGTGCCCACCCAGGAACAGGTTGACCAGTTCCTGCCCCAGTATGATCGCGGCCGGCTGCTGCTGCACCCCGACAACCCCATCACCGTCGCTCCTCAGGTCAACGAAGACTGGCTCATGGAAATCCGCCGCCAGACGGACGACGCCATGCGCCGCACCAGCGACGTGATTCGGGAAGCCTACGACGAGTTCAAGCAGGTCTTTGGCCGCGGCGACGACAGCCCGTTCATCGAAGAGTACATGACGGACGACGCCGACATCGTCCTTGTCGGCATGGGGACATTGGCCATGCCGGTGCGCGTTGCCGTTCGCCGGATGCGCGAGCAGGGCAAGAAGGTTGGCTTCCTGCGCGTCAAGTTCTTCCGTCCCTTTGCTACCGAGGAAATCCAGGAAGCGCTCAGCCGCTGCAAGGCGGTGGGCGTGATTGACCGCGACTATTCTTACGGCTCGCCCTCATACGGCGGTGTGCTGTTCAACGAAGTGCGTTCCGCCCTGTACGACCTGGACGACCGGCCCCTGGTGCAGAGTTTCGTGGCCGGTCTCGGAGGCCGGGAAGTCCTGGTGCGTGACGTCGAAGAGATGACGCAAATGGTGCAGGATTCCATCGATTCCGGCAAAGTCAAGCAAGTGAACACCTGGATAGGCGTCCGGGAATAGGAGAGCCGCTATGACAACCATGACCCAAGCCCCACCCCAGTCGGTCCAGGACCTGCCCCAGGTTCGGGGCGTCAAACAGATCCCGGTGTTCGAGGGGTTCACCTCCGGGCACCGCACCTGCCAGGGCTGCGAATCCGCGCTGGTAATGCGGCTGATGATCAAAGCCGCCGGACCACGCACCATCGTGGTCGGCAGCACCGGCTGCATGTACGTCGCCAATACCACCTACTACAGCACGCCCTGGGTCGTGCCGTGGATGCACACCCAGCTCGGCTCCAGCGGCTCAGCCGCCACCGGCACCGCCGCCGGGCTGGCTTCGCTGATGCGCAAGGGCAAGATGCAGGAAGAACCCATCAACGTCATCGCCTTCTGCGGCGACGGCGGCGGCGTGGACATGGGATTGTCCGCAATCTCCGCGGCCTTGCAGCACGACGAGTACAACCTGCTCATCCTGTGCTACGACAACGAGTCCTACGCCAACACCGACATCCAGGTGTCCGGTTCCAGCCCCTGGGGCGCCAACTCCACCTTCTCGCCTCCCGGCAAGGTGCATCGCATCATGAACCACCGGTGGAAGAAGAACACCGCTCCCATGCTGGCCGCCGGCCACCCCGACGTCCGCTACATCGCCACCGCCTGCGGTTCCTACGGCCCGGACTTCACCAACAAGATCCGGCGCGCGCTCACCATCGGCGGGCCGACCTTCATCCACAGCATAGACCCGTGCCCCAAGGGTTGGGACTATGACCCCAAGTACTCCCACGAGTTGGGCATGCTGGCCGTGGAGACCGGGATCTGGGTGCAGTACGAAATCGTTGACGGCGAGTTGATCCTCAACGGACCGTCCCGCGCCATCGCCCGGGGCATCCGCCCGCGCAAGCCGGTAACGGAATACCTGCAGCGGCAGGGTCGGTTCGCCCACCTCACCGAGGAGGACCTCAAATTCTTCCAGGAAAAGATCGACGAATCGTGGGAGAAGTGGTGGATCGCCGGGATCGTTCCCTTCGGGCCCCAGGAAGAGAGCTAAGGCCAGGGCGCAGAACCCTGTTTCGTTGTGAACCGGTTCGCATATCCAAAAGGGGCGGAGCAACACTCCGCCCCTGATGCGTTTGTCGTGTTCTCCCTTTGATAGTTGCCATTATATTGACCCTACGCCTTGTTATGCTAAACTTTTGACTTATCTGAAACCCGCGAGGCTGGGAAATGGTAAAAGTAACTCTGACGATGGAAGGTGATGCTGAAGAAGTGATCGCTGCCATTCGTAAACTGGCTGTAGGTGACGCAAGTTCTTTGACAACTGTGACGGAAACTGTTGATGATGATCCGCCGGAGACAGCTCCGGAAGCAGCATCTGCATCCAGTGTGTCGCCGCCCGTTGCGCCCCCGGTTCCCGAAGGTATATGGACAATAGACCACGTCCGGACCTTTTGGCGTTACTTGGCCCCTAACGCTCAACAGGTGTACCACCAGGTGGCCCACAGCAACGGATACGTGATGTCGCGTCAATCCCTGCTGGACGCCATGGGCTTGACGGAACGTCAATTGTCGGGCCGGATGTCATCCGTGGGGCACTCCGTGCGGCGTATCCGCAACGCGCACAACGTTTCTCTGCCCCACCCCATGGCCTTCGACCAGTCCAGCGACGACTACAAGATGCTGCCCGACGTTGCGGACGCCATCGTGCGGCTGAATCTGACACCCACCGCGTCAGAAGCGTGATGTAATCAAAATGAAAGGAGAAGCCGGATGAGACTGGACCCCATCAACCTCTACGACTACGAGGCCAGGGCGAAACAGATACTTCCCCACAACAACTGGGAGTTCATCGAAGCCGGTTCGATGGATGAGATCACCACCGCCCGCAACCGTTCCGCCTTCGAGTCGCTGACCCTGCGCCCTCGATTCTTGCGCGATACGACGGAGCGGAAAGTCTCCACCACCGTTCTGGGGCAGGACATCAGCTTCCCGGTCATGATCGCCCCCACCGGGGGACATGGCAACGCCCACCCGGAAGCGGAGTGCGCTACCGCTCGGGGCGCCGGAATGTCGAACACCCTGATGATGTGCAGCACGTCGTCCAATTGCAGCTTGGAAGAAATCGCGGACGCGGCCACCGGCCCGCTCTGGTTCCAACTCTATCACCGCGGCTACGACCTGACCGAGGGTTTGGTCAAGCGGGCGGAAGCCGCCGGTTACCGGGCCATCGTCCTCACCGTCGATACTCCGGTGCCCAGCCCGAAGGAACGCGACGTCCGCAACCGTTACCAGCGCCCCGGCGAGCTGGGCAACTTCCGTGACCAGCAGGACCGCCTGTCCGAAGTCAGCGGCACCGACGAATCGCCGACCTGGGAAATGCCCCAGTCGCCGCCGCTGACGTGGCAGGAAATCGACTGGTTGCGCGGCTTGACCGACTTGCCCCTCGTGCTTAAAGGCGTTCGCGTCGCGGAAGACGCCAAGATGGCGGTGGACCACGGCGTGAACGGTATCCTGGTCTCCACTCACGGCGGACGCCAGCTTGACAGCACCATGTCCAGCATCGAGATGGTTCCCGAAATAGTCGCCGCCACCGGCGGCAAGGCGGAGGTCTATGTGGACTCGGGCGTGCGCCGGGGCAGCGATGTCCTGAAAGCCTTGGCGCTGGGAGCCACCGCCGTCGCCGTAGGCCGACCCCTCTACTGGGGCCTGGCGGTGAACGGCGCCGAGGGTGTCCACCATATGCTCGAACTGCTGCGGGAAGAGTTCAACCGCGCCATGGCCTATTGCGGCCAGAACAGCGTGGATGACCTGGAAGACCGCCTGTTGAATGTGCCGCGCGAGTGGGGCCCGTTCCGCACCGAGAACGACATCGCAGAGCATTTGCCCTTCTAAAGGGCAGCGCGCGGGTTGTACGGTAGGGGCGAATGATTATTCGCCCCTACGCTCATTTCACGCATCTCGGCTGGTGCGCTGGCAGCCGGCGATAAACTCGCGCAGCAGCTGGTTGAATGCGTCAGCCTGCTCGAAGTGCGTCGAGTGCGCCGCGCCGGGCACTACCTCTAACCGGCTGCCGGGGATCAGGCGGCGCACCGCTTCAATGACGTGTACGGGAAATATCGCGTCTTCTTCACCCACTACCAGCAGCGTCGGAACCGTCATGGCCACCAGATCAGACGCCTGCGGCCCCTCCGGGTTGCGGAACATTTCGGACACCACGCTCACCGGCATCGGCTGGTTGATGCGGCCGATTGAGCCGAACAGGAATGTCAAATCGGGATGGCCGGCGATGAAGCCGTCGCTCAATGCCCGGCGCAATGGTTCGTCCGGTGGATGCACCTCCGCCAGCAGTGACACCACCGAGGCGTCACCAATGCCCCCGGTAGTATCGGCCAGTACCAGGCCGCTCACACGCTCCGGTTTCTGCAACGCCACCCGCAGGCTTGAAATGCCGCCCATGGACTGTGCCACCAGAACGGTCCGGTCGATCTCCAGGTAGTCCAACAGCGCCAGAAGATCACCGCTCACCGTTGCCGGGTCGGGCGCGCCGGCGGGGCCTTTGGAAAGTCCCCATCCCCGTTGGTCGAAAATGACGCAGCGAAAATCCTGCTGAAACGACGCCACTTGTCGCCACCAGCTCAAGTGATTCCCGCCGCGGCCGTGGGCGAAAACTATCGCCGGCCCCGACCCGTGGCTTTCGTAAAACAGGCTCGCTCCGTTGATTTCTGCAAATGGCATTACATTACTCCTGTGGTGTCGGGAGCCTAGACTGGCCACGCTTCTCCGCGGTAAGCGGCGTCCCAGAACATGTACTCATACCGACTGCTGACCATGAAGGCGTACCGCATGGCTTCCCGTTCCTGGTCGCCCACTCGCTCAGCCATCTCATCCACAAAACCGCGCCAGGCATCCACGCTGGACTGGAGGAACCCTTCCACGTAGAAACGGGTCCACTGACCGTAAATCGGGTGCTCGGACTGGCCCACCTCGTCCTTCAACAGGTGGTAAGTCCACGGGCAGGGTAGCAACGCCGCCGCCGTGGGACCCAGTCCGTACTGGCTCGCTATGGTCAGCATGTGGTTGACGTAGGCTGTGTTCGTCGGGGAGCGATGGGCGCTCTCTACCTCTGCCATGGTCAACCCGGCCGCTTCAATCAAACGATGGTGGAGAGGCCGTTCGACGGGAGTCATCACCCGGTGCGCCAGTTCTTGCAGCAGATCGGAATCGGGCGATTTGGCCAGGGCCAGCGCCACCGTGCGCCCGAATCCTTCCAGGTAGTGATAGTCCTGCCCCAAGTAGTATTGAAAAGTCTTTAGCGGCAGGGAGCCGTCCTTGATCTCCTTCAAGAACGGGTGCCGGAATATCGCCTCCCAGATGGGTTGTGCCTCGTCGCGTAGTTCCTGGCTGAATCCTGCCATTCTTTACTCTCCTTGCCGTCAGTCCCGTCATTCCCGCGAAAGAACGTCACCCCGTCCTTGATACGGGGCGGGAATCCAGTCCCCTCTAAAACGCCTCGTTGATCAGCACCAGTTCGGCGTAAGATGCGTACTGACATCCAAATGCTGCGCCGGCTTCCCGAGCGTGAGCGGTGAGAAACTCAAAAGGACTGTTCCCAACGTCGCCCAGGTTTTCCAGGTAAACCTTGTGTTCCCGGAGCGAAGCCAGCCCGGTTTCCCAGTGGTCCGACACGTCAACCGCATGGGTCGGAAGAGTGGAACCGAACACCGCCACGAAGCGGACCTGGTTCCACGGCGCGTATCCTTCTGCCAACAGCTCCGGGAAAATCCAACGGTTCCCGGCGTCCCGCGCGGCGTCAAACACCGCCAGGCCAACCCAGCGATGGTCGGCCATGTTGAGATGCCCGCTGAAAAACTGGAGATGATGGTTGATGGTGAGTATCACGTCCGGTTTGTGCTTCCGAATCATACGGCTCAAATCGCGGCGCAGCGGAGCGCCGTACTCGATCACGCCGTCGGGATAGTCCAGGAACTCGACGGTATTGACGCCGACAACCCGAGCGCTGTTGATCTCTTCCTGCATCCGCAGCGGGCCGACTTCCGACGGATCCATCCCGTCGATGCCGGCCTCGCCCTTGCTTACCATCACGTACACCACGCGCTTGCCCTGGCCTGTCCACTTGGCAATCGCGCTGGCAGCCCCGTATTCCAGGTCGTCAGGATGGGCCACGATGGCCAGCGCGTTTTGCCAATTTTCCGGCACCGGTTCAGATGGGGGTGGCCGTTCCTGCATGTTCCCTCCGTGGTCGATGCCGAGGCGCGACGCCCGCCCGCCTCGGCCGGATCTCAAAGCAATCGCGGGCTGGGCATAGTAGCAGATGCTTCACCCACCGCAACCGTCTCATCCCGGTCGTTGCGAATGTCAACGATCAATGTGGTGTAGCGAGTGCCACGGTGATCTTCATCGCAGCGCACGATGATGGCATCTGCCGCCAGCCGGTCGCCCGGCACTACAGGCGCGCGGTGCGCCATCGCCAGGCGCCCGCCCCAGCGAAAGTCATCGCCCAGGCGTCGCCCAACCTGTCCTTCAAGCCAGCCGGCCAGAAGCTGGGTCTCGCCTTGACCATCTATCGGCTTGGCAATGCCCATCAGCTCGCACCGCAGTTTTTCATAAGCGCGGAGCCGTTCGCCGTATGGCGCGACCCACTCGCCCAGCCGCAACGAATCGCCGACCAGCCCGGTGAATCCGCGCCCGGGCTGAACGGTTGGAGCGTCATTGCGGTGCTCCGCTGCCCGCTGAGGTTCGGCCTCCGTGTTGCCGATGGTAAAGGCCGCCTCGGACCGAAGGATCTCGGTGCCAATCTCGTCAACGGCAAAGGCCGACACCCTCAACCACGGTGCGCCATCCTTTTCGCGAATTTCCTTGAGCCATCCGCCGACCTGGATGCGGCGCCCCGGGGTCGGTGGCCGAAGAAACTCAAACCTGCGCCAGGCCGTAGTCAGTCCGGAGATGCCGAATCGAGCGACTGCCATGGATTCGCAGTCGTCGGCGATCAGATTCGCATAGTTGCCGCAGTCTCCGGCCAACGCCCGGTATCCGGCCATCACGTCATCGTTGATCAGGTATTCCAGGTTCCCCAGTTGCTCGCCGGCCGCCACGCCGCGAAACCTCGCGCTACGCATTGTCGCCTGCGCTGGTGAGACGGGTGTACTCCAGAAGGTCGGCGACTGCCTTTTCCTCGTCGCCCAACTCCCGACGGGACATGGCCCGGCCGCGAAACGCTTCGGCGAGTTTCGGGTTCAGCTCAATCGCCCTGCTGAACGCGGCCACGCCGGCGGCAAAATCACCGCAAGCGCAAAGGGAGTTTCCCAGTGACAGCCAGACGCCGGCCAACGTGCTGTCCCGGGCGATCGCCCGTTCGTACTGCTCGATAGCGGTTTGGTGATCGCCCAGATCCGCATGTGCGACGCCGCGATTGTGGAAAAGCGTCGCGGTGTCCATCCCGCAGGACTGCGCCGCGCCAAAGTCCGACAGCGCGCCCCCGGGATCACCCTGGTTGCGGCGGGCGATGCCACGGTTGTACAGCGCGTTGGCGAACGCCGGCACCGCCTCGATTGCGGCGTCATAATCGGAGATCGCGCTTGCGTAATCCCCACGGTCGCTGTGCAGATTTCCGCGCGCGTAACGATAATCCGGCTCAGAGGGCCGCAATTCGATGGCCCGGTTGTAAAACGCCAATGCCGTGTCCCGGTCGCCAATGTCCCGGTGAGCGATGCCCAGATTGTAGTGGGCATTGGCGTGGTCGGGGTTGATCCGAATCGAAGTCTGGAAATCCTCGATAGCGTCCTGGTACCTGCCCAGCGAGATTCGGGCCACGCCGCGCGCGTAGTGATAGTCGGCGTCGTCCGGTTCCAGCTCAATCGCGGCGGTGTAGTCGCTGATGGCGTCTTCGTAGTAGCCCAGGTGCCGGCGCACGACGCCCCGGGCGTAGTACGGCACGGGATATTGCGGGTCGGCCAGGATCGCCCGTGTATAGTCGGCCACGGCTTGGTTCAAATCGCCGCCGTTCCGATAGGCAAGGCCTCGGTAGTAGTACGCCGGGGCGAACTCGTCGTTCATCTCCAGCGCACTGTCGAAGTCGTCGATTGCAGCCGCCAGTTGGCCGGCCCGCAGCGCCAGTTGCCCCCGCGCCGTGTAGTGAAATTCCGTTGGCAGGTCCCCAGCCATCACGCAAATCCGATTCTACGACGGCCCGAATTCGGTTTCGTACAGGTCGTATTCGGAATGGTGCATTCCCAACGACTCGTAGGTCCTTTTCGCGCCCAGATTCTCCCGCATCACGTACAACCGAATTCCCCGGACGTTGTCCTCCGCAGCGGCCAGTTCTTCCAGCCGGCGGTAAAGTCCCCGGTACACGCCTTTCCGCCGGTGTGCCGGCTCAACGTACACCGACTGTATCCACCAGATCCACCCGTTGCGCCAGTCGCTCCACTCGTAGGTGACCATCAACTGCCCCGCCGGCTCGCCATCCAGTTCCGACAACAGGTAGAAAGCCCTTCCCGGGTCGGCGAGGGCGGCTTCTACTCCCGGGGTCAGCACGTCCGGGTCCAGTTCCACGTCCTCCGATTCCAGGGCCATCGCAGCGTTGAAGCGCGCGATGGTGGCCGAGTCGGAGGTACTGGCGGTGCGGATTTGCATAACCTGGCCTCCTTGGTGGCAAATGTTCATTCTAATAACCTGCGATATAATAGGCAACCTCAATTCAGCCGCCGACGCGCGAGGTGTCCCATGCCAAACCATGAACGATTGGTCAACGATTTCAGCGACTTGGTGCGAATCGACAGCCCGTCCGGTGAGGAGTGGGACGTGGCGCTGCACGTGTCCGAACGGCTTAGCAACCTCGGATTCCAGGTAGCCCGCGATGATCATGGCAACGTGATCGCCCGCGAGGGCGGCGACAGCCCTCTGATACTGTCCGCGCACATGGACACGGTGGACCCGGGTCGCAGCATCAAACCCCAGGTGGTGGGGGACCGTATCACGTCCGACGGCAGCACCATCCTGGGTGGGGACTGCAAGGCCGGCGTGGCGGCGATTTTGGAAGCGCTGGAATCAGTCAAGGAAGATGGCCGCCCCCGTCGTCCACTGGAAGTGATTTTCACTCGTGGCGAAGAAATCGGCCTCGTCGGCGCGTCCAACCTCGACTTTTCCATGATTCGCGGCACCGAGGCGGTGGTGTTCGACGGCAACGGCCCGGTCAACACCATCACCGGCGCCAGCCCGACCTACATGGCGTTTGATGTCAACGTGCGTGGCCGGGGCGCCCACGCCGGCGTGGAACCCGAAAAGGGGTTGTCGGCCATCAAGATTGCCAGCGACCTGATCGCGGAACTCCCGCAGGGTCGCATCGACCAGGAAACCACGTTCAACGTGGCAACCATCACCGGCGGCACGGTACGCAACGCAGTTCCGTCGGAGGCATCAATAACCGGCGAATTCCGCAGCATGAACATGGAATCCCTGGAACTGCTGCGCATGCAGTTGCTGGCCGCGGTCAACACCGTCCGCTCCCGTTACACTGACGCGGAAATCACTGAGAACCTGGAGATGATGTTCCAGATGTACCGCCTCGACCCCAACGAGGCCACTGCCCAGTTGGTCATGCGGGTCATGCGCGAGATGTCCCTGGAACCCAACATCAAGCCCTCCGGCGGCGGCACTGACGGCAACGTATTCCGGCTCAACGGTATCGAGAGTGTGGTCGTGGGGATGGCCACCAATCTAATGCACACCATCGACGAATACGTGGTCATCCCCGACCTGTTGAACACCTCCCGGTTCTGCGAGGAGCTGATGACCTTCGGCGCGTAGTGCCGGGCTGTTCCCGAGTTGAGTGACTTTGACACCGCTCGTCCTGAGCCTGTCGAAGGATGTTTCCCGTTACTGTTCCCAGCCATCCACCAACTGCGTCAGCTCAGCGCCGAACTCCGCGCGCTGCCAACGTCGCACGTCTCCCTCGCCGCCGGCCAGTTCGTGTGCCATGCTGCCGGCGTACAGGGCGATCCGCTCCAGGCTCGTGGTAGGCCAGATGTGACTGACCGCTATCCCCAGGTCGTCTGATAATTGCGCCCGCCACCGTTTCAGCGATTTTAGCCGCTCGCGGCGTTCCGGCGTCCACGGTTCGGGCGGCGCGTCGGGTCGCTCGGGTTTAGGTTCTTCCGGCCCGTCCCTCCCGCGTTGCATCGCCTCCAGCAGTTCGCCGAAGCATCGCCCCGCCAACATGCCGCCCGTTCCGCGTTCCACGATCCCATCGGACTGCGCCAGCGCGAGCAGGTCATCGTTGCTCGCCACCTGATGCACCGGCATATCCCACACGCAGGCTTTGCCGTCGCGAAAGGCGTACAATTCGCGCAGCACGGCCATTTGCCGCGGGTCCAGTGAGTCCCAGCCCTTGACGCGCCGGTAAGCCGTATCCAGGGGTTCCTCGGGCGGATGTCGCAAGGCGCTTACCCGGTCACACTCTTCCCGCACCCAATCTTGCCTGCCGGTTTTCTCCAGGTGGTAGTCCAACTCATCCACCAGAGTCAAGAGGTGGTGGACGTCGCTGGCTGCATAGTCCAAGGCTGACCTGGACAACGGCCTCAATCCCCAGTGCGACATCTGCAACTGCCGGTCTTTCGGGATCACCACGCCGCAGAATTCTTCCAGCACTGCCCCCAAATTGGGCCGGCCAACGCCCAGGAAACGCGCCGCCATCCCGGTGTCGAACAGGTTGCTGACCGTGAAGCCGAAATCCCGGTGCAGGAACCGGACGTCTTCCTCCGAGCCATGCACGGCTTTCAGCACTGAGCCGTCGCCCAGTATGTTCCCCAGGACGGACAGGTCGTCCACTGTTATCGGGTCGAGCAGGTACGTCCTCTTGCCGTCTGAAATCTGTATCAGGCAGATGCGTTCCCGGTACGCGAACCTGCCATTCCGTTCCGTGTCCAAAGCCAGCCGCGGCGATTCGCTCAGCTCCGCGGCCACGGCGTCCCATTCAGCCTGTTCGCTGATATATCTGTACCGGTCAGGCAAACCGTTTCCCTTTACCTTCCATGGTATCGTCCAATCGTGACGGAAATCATCAGCCCAAGTGTAGCACACCGGAGAGGGACTTGACGTAACGGACGTCTTTCGGGCCCCGTGCTATACTCCGTGAGTCGCCCGCATGGGCAGCCAATCCCACCCACGCTGCACGGACCCACACTGCACGGACCCACACTGCAAGGAGAGTACACCTCGATGAGCGGCGCAGATCTCAAAAACACTCTCGCCCAAGGTGGTCGCATCTTCGGCACAATGATCAGCATCAACCGCAGTCCCCGCTGGATCCCTATCCTGGACGATGTGGGCCTGGACTACGTGATCATCGACACCGAGCACAGCCCCCGCAGCCGGGGCGAACTCGGCGACTATCTGACCATGTTCAACACCATCAGCGTGGTGCCCATCGTCCGCATCCCGATCCCGGATTCCCACTACGTCACCATGGCCATCGACGCCGGAGCGCAAGGTGTCCTTGCCCCCTACTGCGAGTCCGTGGACGAAGTGCGCGAGGTGGTCAAGGCCACCAAGTTCCGCCCGCTGAAGGGCGCGGCCGCGGAGCAGGCGCTGGAAACCGGCGACTTCCCCAGCGATGCCAGCCGGGAGTACCTGGAAGCGCGAAATCGCAACAACATCTGCATCATCGGCATTGAGAGCCAGGCCGCCGTTGATAACCTGGACTCCATCTTGGACGTGCCTCAAATCGACGCCATTTTCGTCGGCCCCAACGACATGAGCATCTCGCTGGGCGTGCCCGACGACTACGGCCAGGAAATCTACAAGACCACCGTGAAGGGCATTATTGACAAGTGCGAGGAGCGCAGCATACCCACCCTGGTCCACCACCAGACGCCGGAATTATCGGAGTACTGGATCGAGCAGGGAGCGCGCTTCGTCCTCCACGGCACCGACCGGCGCGCTCTGGCGGAAGGATTCCGCACCGATTTCACTCGCTTGAGGAACAAAGCGGCCGGACTGTAGCCGCAAGCAGCCGGCCCGATGCGCTCAGCCGCTGGACGCCTCCAGCGCTTCGGCGGCGCGAATTAACGCAATCCTTCTCAGTTCCGCGAACTGCCTTCCCAGCGCTCGCGGAGCGAAGCTATGTACACCCTTTCGTACTCTCCGTGGTGCCCGGTTGAGGGATCGTCCGCCAGTCGCTCCGCCCACATGTATTCCACGTCCGCCCACACGATGGGAAAATTCGGCTGGTCAAAAAACGCCGCCACCGCGTCAAAGGGCGACGCCCCCTCCACGTAGCCAAGCATCTGGAAGTTGTCGTACAGGTTGCCCTGTTCCGACATGAACCGGCCCTTCATCGCCGCCATTATCAGATAGTTCGCCATAGCGCAGCCAACCTGTCATTGCGAGGAGCGCAGCGACGTGGCAATCTCGATACACTTATCGAGTCAGTATATGCACCGTCGTCACATCTCCCGCGCCTGAACACTGAGCCACTCCCACCCGGGGATTTTCCACCTGTCGGGGCCCGGCCTCGCCGCGCAGTTGCGTGACCGTCTCGTGAACCTGGCGGATGCCGGTCGCGCCGAAGGGATGCCCCATCGCCAACAACCCGCCGTCGGTGTTCACCGGGACGTCGCCGGTCAACGCCGTGCGGCCTTCCACCGTAGCCTGCCAGGCCTCGCCGTAGGGAAAGATGTGCAGGGCCTCAACCTGCTGCAACTCCCCGATGGTGGCCGCGTCGTGCACCTGCACGATGTCAACGTCCTCCGGGCCGATGCCCGCCATCTCGTAGGCTTGCAGCGCCGCCGGCTCGGTGCGGTACGGGCTGAACGCGGAGTGGTCGCTGCCCCGTCCGTTGTAGTTCCCCGAGGTCAGCGCGGCCGCGGCGATCCGTATGGCGCGGCCGCGGTCGATGCCGTAGGCATCCAAAGCGTCTCCGGCGCACAGGACGGCTGCTGCTCCGCCCTCGCTGGTGGGACAGCACTGGTAGAGCGTGAGCGGGTCGGCGATCAGGCGCGAGTTCAGCACGTCCTCCACTGAGTAGGTATCTTTCCGGTGCGCGTAGGGATTCATCGAGGCATTTTGCCGGGCCTTGACGGTGACCTGGGCAAAAGCTGACGGTGGCGCGCCCGTTTCTTCCATGTACCGGGTCATGCGGAGCGCATAGCCGGCCATCATGTGATCGCCGCCGACGTAACGGGCCGGGCTGTTTTCCGCGGTCACCGTCACCGGCCCGCCGGGGACTTTCTCCGCCCCGAACGCCAACGCCATATCGAACACGCCGGAAGTGATCCCCCAGTACGCCTGCCAGAACGCCGTGGATCCGCTGGAGCAGGCATTCTCCACGTTGATGATGGGCACGCCCGTCAGCCCCAGTTGCGCCAGCGTGGTCTCCCCCACCGACATTCCGTGGTAATACACGTGGCCAAAGTAGGCCACGGGGATGGCCGTCCATGGCACGCCGGAGTCGCGGAGCGCGTCCACCACGGCATCACGTGCGAGGTCGGACAAACTCTGCTCCGGGAACCTGCCGAAAGAATGCAGGCCCACTCCGACTACGTAAACATCGCGTCCCGCTCGAAACTGCGTCATCTGTTCACCACCTGCTGATAGTCATTGCGAGCATTCCCCACCTGAATGTCATTGCGAGCGAAGCGCGGCAATCTCGTCGCTCATCATATGGGCCGCCACTTGTACACCACCCGCTCTGAATCCGGACCCTCCGGCATGGCAACGGGCCGCAGCGCCAGCGTCATGGGCATGCCCACCCGCAGCGCGTCATGGGAACATTCGATTACCTCGGCCAAAACGTGGGGGCCTTCCGGCAACTCCACTTCGCCCAGCACATACGGCACCGGGCCCGGCCAACCCGAAGGCGGCACGCGAACGATGGTGTAGCTATACAGGATGCCATCGGGCGCCAATTCGATTTGCTCCAACCGGGGCGACGCGCAGGACTGGCAGAAAGTCGCCGGTCCGAACACCACGACACCGCACTCCTGGCAGCGCATCCCCAGTAGGGTTCCCGCAGAACCGTCTTCGGCGTTCAAGCGGAGGCATCGTTCATCAACTGAAACAGGCACATGCAACTCGCAACGCCAATCCGGCATCGGCGTTTCAAAGAGTACGAGGAAGTTTAAGACTGCCCCGGTACAGTGTCAAACCGCCGCACTACTATTGACCCTGCCCGGGCCTCGTGTTAGCGTGATTCCGCCTGCAATCAAACCGTGCATCTTCCGTCATTCCCAAACCTACTGCCTTTGTCATTCCCGCGCAGGCGGGAATCCACCCGAGCTATTCGCATGAGCAGCATTCTTGGTCTGGAACCGCTACCCGGTCGGCAATCCTGGGAGAAATCCCTGGGCGAATTTCTGGAAATCGTCACGGCCGCCTATCCCGATAAGGCTTTCGTCGAGATTGCCGGGCAGGAAATCACCTACCGGCAGTTGATGGAGCGGTGCCGGAAAGCCGCCGGCATGTTCCGTGCTCTGGGCATTGGCCAGGGCGACCGGGTTTGCCTGTTCCTCCCCAACGTGCCCGAAGTCCTCTACACCTGGTTCGGATTGGCTCTCATTGGCGGGATCGCCGTGACCATCAACACGGCGTACCGCCGGGACGAAATGGCTTACATCCTGAACAACGCTGAGGCTTCAGCCCTCGTCGCTCACGAAAGCCTGGTTGATGTGGCGACCCAGGCCGCCGATATCGCCCCCTGCGTACGGCACCGGCTCCTGGTGGGTAATGCTGAGGTGGCCGGTTGGCAGAACTATGGCCAGTTGCTGTCAAACACTGCGGCCATATCGGAACTGCCGCCCGTGGCTCCTACGGACATCTCGATGCTTCAGTACACCTCGGGCACCACCGGCAACCCCAAGGGTGTGCAGGTAACGCACCAGATGTACGTTTCGGCTGGACAGGGCTTCGCGCTCTGGACGCAGGCCACGCCGGAGGACCGCTTCTTCACGTGCCTGCCCTACTTCCACGCCAACGCCCAGTACTACAGCACCATGGGGACGCTAGCATCCGGCGCCAGTCTCGTGGTGCAGGACCGATTCAGCGCGTCCCGGTTCTGGGAGCAGGTGCGGGACGCCCGCGCCACCGTGGTAAATTTCATTGGCATGATGATGCCGGTGCTGGCAAAAAATGACCCCCAGCCCGACGATCGCGACAACACCGTCCGGCTGTTTTATGGGTCGCCGGCCTTCTCGCCGGAGTTCCTGTCCGAATTTGAGGAACGGTTCGGCACCGACATTATCGTCGGCTTCGGCATGACTGAAACCTGCTACGGCACCATTGAGGCCATTCGCGGCGAGAGACGGCCCAACTCCTCCGGACAGCCCCGGCAGCATCCCGACCCGTCCTTTGACAACACCGTGCGCATCGTGGACGACGCCGGCAACGCCGTTCCCAACGGAACCCCCGGCGAAATCACCATCCGGAACCCGGCCACCATGGCCGGCTACTGGCGCAACGAAACCGAAACCAACGCCTCCCTGCGCGACGGTTGGCTTTTCACCGGCGATCTGGGCTGGCTTGACGACGACAATTACTTGTACTTCGTGGACCGCAAGAAGGACGTGATCCGGCGCCGGGGCGAAAACATATCGTCCCAGGAAGTCGAAGACGTCATCAAGCGCCACGAAAACGTGCTGGACTGCGCAATCATCGCGGTCCCGTCCGAACTGGGCGAGGACGAAGTCAAGGCTTACGTCACTCCGCGACCCGGGGAGACTGTCCGGCCTGAAGACGTCATTTACTGGTGCGCCGACAACCTGGCGTACTTCAAAGTCCCCCGCTATATTGAGGTGCGCGATGAACTGCCGCGCACGCCCAGCCTGAGGGTGCGCAAGGACATGCTGCGCCAGGAGCGGGAAGACCTGATCGCCGGTTGTTTCGACCGTGAAGAGGCTGGCATCCAGATTCGCCGTTGAATAAAATAAGGTCATAGACGCCGCGGCGGCATGGGAGATATTGAATGATCAAGATTGAAGCAATTTTTCGTCCGGAACTGCTGAATAGCGTCAAGGACGCATTGAGCGACGCCGGCATCATCGGACTGACGGTCACGCAGGTCAGCGGGCGCGGAGCCCAGGGCGGCGTGGAAGTCACGGCGGCGCGCGGCCTGGGAACCTACCACATCGACATGTTGCCCAAGGTCAAGCTGGAAGTGGTAGTGAACGACCCTGATGTTGAAAAAGCGGTGGACGTGATCCGCACCAACGCGATTACCGGCAACCCTGGCGACGGCAAAATTTTCCTCTCCCCGGTGTCCGACGCCATCCGCATCCGCACCGGCGAACACGGCGCCGACGCCGTTTAGCGCAAAGACTGATGCCCCGTCCCTCACCGTAATTCCCAACCCTCACGGTGATTCAAACTCTCACCGTCATTCCCGCGCCACTCATACGTCATTCCCGCGAAAGCGGGAATCCAGAAAGCACTGCTGGACTCCGGCTTTGCCGGACCGGTATCTGGTAAATCCCGGAGCTGATCAAATGCCCGAACCACGCTACTGGCTGTTCAAATCCGAGCCATCCTCATACTCCTACGAGGACCTGGAATCCGAGGGCGACCAGACCGCCGAATGGGACGGCGTGCGAAACTACCAGGCCCGCAACTTCATGCGCGACGACATGAAGGTAGGCGATTACGTCCTGTTCTACCACAGCAACGCCAAGCCGCCCGGAGTGATCGGAACAGCGCGCATCGTCCGCGAAGGCTACCCCGACGATTCGGCCTGGAACCCCGACTCTCGCTACTACGATCCCAAGTCCGATTCCGCCAATCCAACGTGGATGATGGTGGACATCAAGGCGGAACGCCGCCTCCCTCGCTTCATCAGCCTCAACGAGCTCAAAGCCAACCCAGCCCTGTCGGAGATGCTGGTCACCAAACGCGGCCAGCGCCTGTCAATACAGCCAGTAACCGCCGAGGAATGGGCCGAAGTGCTGGCCATGGCGGAGCGCCCCGAGGCGTGATTTCGCACCGGATCTTTTAGCCGCGAGCCAAGCACTCAACGGTTTTCTCGTTGCTGGTTTTGGCAATCACCGGAGCTGCTGCGGTTGGATACTTCCTCGGCAGCATCCCGACCGCGTGGATTGTTACCCGCCACCTGTCGGGAAAAAGCGCGGACATCAGGGTTCTGGGAGACCACAATGTTGGCGCCACGAATGTGGGCAGATTATTCAGTAGGCGTTGGGGCATTCTTGTAGGGGTGGTCGATATCGCCAAAGGTTTCGCGTCCGCCGGCATCTTCTTGCTGATCAGCGACCTGGTCGATCCTGGTTCCGGAGACGGGAACCTCCATTATCTCGTTATTGCCAGCGCAATCGGCGCGATGGTGGGACATATCTGGCCCATCTGGCTAAGGTTCCGAGGAGGCCGGGGAGCGGCTACTGCTGTGGGTGTCATCGGCGCAATGATTCCGGTGCCGATGTTGATCTTGGCACTGCCTACGGCATTGATATTGGCTCGCAACGGCAACACCAGCTTGGCCTTTGGGTTCATCGTGTTGTGGTCCAACGTGATCGCCAAAGTATTCTTTGACTCGTCTTGGGATACGGTAATTTTCTCCTTCGGTCTTTTTGTCCTGGTGGTCCTGACTGATCCCAGGCTGAGGATAGTCAGGCAGCCCAACCCACGGTAGCCAGGCCCGAATGCTGTCTGCCATCCTTTCCAAGTTACGCTGATCGTACCTCAGAAAAAATGGAGATTTGCGCAGTGGTGACGACTCTCCCTCCCAACCCCAAAGTACCGCCGCGGATGCTTCCGCCGGGACCACCCGAACCACCAATTGTTGGCCAGGCGGTGGCGTATCACTGGAACCCCATCCCTCTGATGCGAGAGGCCGCCAGGTACGGAGATCTGGTAACGATGTCCGTCAAGCCTTGGCTTGTCTATCTGGTGAATCATCCGGAACTGATTCAAGAGGTTCTGGTTACGAACCATCAACGAGTGGGTCGTTGGCGCAATGTAGAAGCTATGAAATACCTCATGGGGGACGGTCTGGTCACTTCCGACGATCCGATCCATCTGCGGCAACGTCGTTTGATGCAACCCGTGTTCCGGCAGCAACTCATCGAATCCTACGCACAGATCATGATTGCGTACGCTGAAGAGCGATCACGGAGCTGGGAGGATGGAAGCCGCGTCAATATGGAACGTGAAATGCGCGACTTGACCCTGAATATCGTCGCGAAAACGCTGTTCGGAATCGACTTGTCCGACGAGGTCCGGCGTATCGGCGCTGCGTTGGAGTTGAGCAACGCCTACATGAGCACACGATTCAATCAATATGAACGCATGCGTGCTTTATATCATCGACTCCCGTTGCCCCTTACGGTGCGCTTCAAGCACCACCTTGGCTACCTGAACCGGGTGGTTGAAGAATTGATCTCTCAGCGAAAGTCAACAGTGGACGAACGCTTTGACTTGCTGGCCGCGCTTCTGGAAATCAGAGACGACGAAGCAGTCAGCCCGAATATCGAGCCCATGACGGAACAACAGGTACGTGACGAGATCGTTACTATGCTCGCCGTGGGCCACGAAACCGTCACCGTGGCGCTGACTTGGACGTGGTATCTGTTGTGCACGCATCCGCGCGTCCAAACGCAGCTTCAGGCCGAATTGGACGCGGTATTGGCAGGACGATCGCCAACGTTGGATGATCTCCCTAATTTAGAGTTCACCGAAAAGGTCTTCCGCGAAGCCATGCGCCTCTACCCACCAATCTGGCGAATGGGCAGAGTTGCTATAGAGCCCCTGGAATTAGCGGGCTACGAGATCCCCGTGGGCGCGATGATGTGCCTGCCAACAATGATCGTACACCGGGATCCTCGTTTCTTTGACAATCCCGCGATGTTCCAACCGGAACGCTGGACACCGGAATTTCGGGACGGTCTGCACAGGTTCGCATACTTCCCGTTCGGTGGAGGTCCGCGTTTATGCATCGGCGAGGGGTTCGCATGGATGGAAGCCAAATTGATCTTGGCCACATTAGCCCAGCGTTGGATGGTGCAACCGGACCCGCAGCACCAAATCAGTTATCTCCCCCTGATCTCGCTTCGACCTAAAAATGGTATGCCAATGTTCCTGAGCCAGCGTTAATCCCCTGCACGCACTGAATCGCGGCAAAACACGTTGGAATCCGTCCCCGTAGGTTTGCTACGTTCAGCCGAGGGTTACAACGCCCCGCTGATCGAAATGTCCAACAACGCCGGCCTCCCGCTCTCGAACGCCCTCTGAATCGCCGGCCCGATTTCCGCCGGGGCGTCCACTCGCTCGCCGTGGACGCCCATGGCCTGCGCCATCATCGCCAGGTCCAGGCGGTTGGCGAAGTCCATGCCCACGTATTCGCTGTCGCGTTCCCGGTCGTCCAGCATGTCACGCAGGTACACCTCCATGTTCACCTTGAGGATGCGATAAGCCTGGTTGTTGCAGATGGCGTACACCACCGGGATGTTGTAACGGCTCGCCGTCCACAGCGCCTGCACGGTGTACATGGACGCTCCGTCGCCCACCACGGCCAGCACCGGTCGGTCCGGATGGGCCAGCTTCACGCCCAACGCGCCCGGCATGGCCCAACCCAGCGCGCCGCCGCGTATGCCGTAGATGTCGCCGGGCTTTTCAAAGTCGAAGGCGCGATTCAGCGCCGGACGCGACGTGACCGCCTCGTCAGCGATGATGGTGCCCGGCGGGACTGCGGCAGCCAGTTCGTGCATCATCCGCTCCACGGGCATGGGCCGATTGTCCCAGTTAGCCTTGATGCGTTCCTGGTAGCGTTCGGCGTCGCGCTGCCGAGCGGCGGCCAGCGTGGCGGAGCGGGTCGCGGCGGCTTCCCGCTGGCTGCCTGTCATGTTGCCATCCAGCGATTCGGCCAGGTCGGCCATGCCGGCGGCGGGGTCGGCGAGAATACCCACTTCGGTGGGGTAGCTCTTTTCGATCTCCCAATAGTTGCTGTCCATGTGGATCAGGCGAACGTCGGGTTTCAGGAACGGCACGTCCACGTACAGGAAGGACGCGAACACGTCGGTGCCAACCGCCAGCACGACGTCCGCATTCTCGAACTGCCGCGCGGTCGCAGGGCTGTTCAGGTTCAGCATTCCGCCCCATTGGGGGTGCGCGGTCGGGAAGTTCACCTCAGAATATGACGTTGCGACCACCCGCGCGCCGGTCTGCTCCGCGACGCGCACCACCTCATCCACCGCGCCGGCCTGCGCCACCCGGTCGCCCACGACGATCACCGGATTCTCGGCGGACGCCAGCAGCTCAGTGGCCCGCGCCACGGCGTTCGTATCGGGCCTGATGCGGAAAAAGCCCTCGGATGACGGCACCGCGTCGAAGTCAATCTCCTCGTCCAGCGTGTTCCACGGGAAGGACACGAAGACCGGGCCGGTGGGCGGCGTCTTGGCCTCTTTGAAGGCGCGGCGGATGGCCACCGGGATGTCCGATGCGTGGCGCACTTCCACGCTCCACTTGGTGTACTGCTCGGTCATCTCCACCAGGTCGCCCGACAGCACCGGCTCGCTGATCAGCATTCGGGTATCCGAGTTGCCAGCAGTGAGCACCAGCGGCGTCCCGCCCCGGAATGCGTTGTACAGCCCGCTGATGCCGTTGGCGAGTCCGCCGGCGATATGGATGTTGGCGAAAGCCGGCTTGCCGGTGGCGCGAGCGTAACCGTCCGCCATTCCCACCGCCGTGCCTTCCTGCAACGCCTGGACGTATTGCAGCTGCGGGTAATCCTGCAACCCATCGAGGAACGGCGTTTCGCTGGTGCCGGGGTTGCCAAAGATGTATTCCACTCCCTCTGCCACCAGCATCTCCGCCAAAGCGTGCTTGCCAAGCATCCGCGCCATAATCTTGCTCCTCTCTTATCAATTCATTCGTAGGGGCGCCCCTTGCGGGCGCCCACGTATCGGAAATCCGTACCGTACCCTACTGGTAAACCATCCATTCCAGTAGGTTGTTATCGGGATCGCGAGCGTACAGGCTCACCGCCGGCAAGGCCCCGCGCAGCCGCGCGCCCTTGCGCGGTCCCGGCCCCCGCACGACTTCCACGCCGGCGGCGGCCAACATCTGCTGGCATTCTTCGACGCTACCATCCCAAACGAAGCAGATGTCAGTGCAGCCGGGCACGGCGGTGGGCCCCCGGTAATCAGCCAGGTAGCCTTCCGGGTGGACGTTGATCTTCGATTCGCCAACCTGGATGGAGAAAATGTTGGCAGATCCGGCGCGCCATTCCTCTTCGTCGTTTATGGCGAACCCCAGCTTCTTGTAAAACGCCATCAACCGCTCCGCATCGGCGGTGGGCATGGCGATGTGGTCAATTCCAACTGTGGACATGTCAGCGCTCCTCGTTTGATGGAGGGATTATACACAGCGCGGGCGCTCAACAGGGATCATTGGGTTTGTGCGACTCCGAGTTAGCGGCTCGCCTGCAAGAAATCCAGGACGATTCGCCGTGTGTCCAAAGCGGCATCGTTGGTCATCAGCCCGTGCTCCGCGCCCGGGATGACGTGCAGTTGCGAATGGGGGATGCCGGCGTGCAGTGCCTTGCTGCACTCCACCGGAATCCGGCTGTCGGCCTCGCCGTGAATGATGCTTACCGGCATTTTCAACTCGGTCAACCGCGTTTCCAGCGAACCGCCGATGTCGATGTACGCCTGGTGCGTCGCCTCGATGCCGTCGAGGCGTCCGATGTTGTCTTGGACGATGCGGGCGAACCGTGCCGGGTCCTCTCCCGCCATTTGCGGAAAACGGTCCGACAGGCTCCGTTCCACTGCGGCGGCGCGGCCTTCCTGCGCCATGCGTTCCTTCAGGCGCCGCAACTCCTGCCGGCGCACCTCCAGCTGCGCCTCCTGCGAGTAGGTCATCGTATTGACCAATATCAGCGATTCCGTCATCTCCGGATAATCCAGCGCAAACTGCATGGCGATGGGACCGCCGGCGGAGGAGCCGAGGATGTGGGCCTGAGCGACGCCGAGATGGTACAACAACCCCTTCAGGTCCCGCGCGCAGTTGGGAATGTCGTAGCCATCCGCCGGCGCATCCGATTGGCCACAAGCCCGGCGATCGTAGAAGATACAGCGGTATTCCGCGGAAAGCGCCGCCGCCTGGCGGTTGATGGTATCCTTGCTCCCATCTCCGCCGCCGAGACCCCCGTGAATCAACGCCAGTGTCGGAGCGTCCTCATCGCCAAAAACCTGGTAGTGCATCCGGTAGCCGTTAATCTCCGCAAAAGCCATCGTCCAACCCTCAACGCAAACTGAAATTTCGGCCCAATATAGACGCCTTCCGCAAGGGCGGCAAGGACGACTAAAGTCTATGGAATTTGGGTGGTAAAATCCCGAATTATGGTTGCCGAATCAATTCAACAAACGGACCGCAACGCCGCCGGAACGGGTTTTATGCTTACGGCGGTAGCTTCGTACTCGCTGATTCCCTTATTGGTTGCCAACGGCAGCGGATCAAATAATCCTTTCTTGTTCGGCGCGGGAATGGGATTGGGCAGCACGATAGGGCAAGCCTTGTTTCTTGCCGCCTTCTTCAGAGAATCTTTGTTCGGTAGAACTGTCCTATCCATTATCTTTCGACGCTTGCTGACCTGGACGATGCTGTTCGTAATCGTCACACAATTGGACTATGGATTATTTGCCCTGTCCACTCGCTTCATAGATGTTTCCGTTGCGGCTATTTTATTTGAAACTTGGCCCATATTCTTGATAATGCTGACTGCATTCCTATTCAGAGGGGCAAACCGGTATCGCAAAATAACACCAGATGTCGTGTTGCTACTGGTGATAGGGTTCTTAGGATTCTGGTTCGTAGCGTCCAGCCAGACCGGGGGTTTCGGAAATTGGGGCGATTCCAGAGTTGCGAGCACGCTGATTGGTATTTTTGTCGTTGTCTTAGCTATTGCGGCGACTTCCCTTGCTGCATTCGCGTTCAGATGGGGCGTAGATTTGGTTCGGCTACTACCCGAAGAAGTGACTAGAGACAAGAATCCCGACTTAGTCGAAATTTGCTGCATTATCACTGCCACGTGCATCGGAAATTTCATCGGAGGGGGAATAAAGGGTCTTATTGGGCTTGCAAGCGGTGAATCGATTTCTACTGAGGCAATTGCCATAGCCGTACTCTGCGGTGTCTTTGGTCACGCATTGGGGAACGTCGCTTGGCGAACTGCGAACGTAATGACCAACAACTTGGGTATAAATGCTATATCGTATGGCACTCCGATTTTCAGTTTGTTCTGGCTCTTCCTATTTGCGGAAGTAGATATCTCACGGGTCGATTACCTGATTATCGGTACCGCAGCTATCATCTCGGCCAACCTCCTCATCAACTTCGAGGCCGAGGTACGTTTCGGCTTTAAAGCGCTCATCCTGGCCTTATGGGGATGTGGCGCTTTCGTTTATCTGCGCGATGACTTTCTGCACCTGCTTCCCTTCGACGGATGGCTGTGGCCCCGTGAAACTTACCTGGGCGCGCTGGGGTTGTCGGCCACGGTATTCATCCTGCTGCTCACCTTCCGAGTGGCCCGCCTCGGCCCACGCACTCAAGGCGAGGACAATCGAATCTTCGCCCTGCACCGCAATTTGGAGATGCTGGCCCGCCGCAACCTGATTGACGGCAGCGTCAGCGAGCACATCCGCGGCATCGACAGCGCCCACAATCCCGAGGAACTCCGGGCCGCCTATACCCAGGCCAAGCTCTGCTTTGCCCAGGCTGCCGCCGTTGACCATCCGCCCGCCGAGCGCAAGCTCCTGGCCGACGCCGAGGCCCAGCTGAATATGGTCACTCATTCCCGCCAGCAGGGCGTGGACTTCGGCGAGCTGTTTTCGCTGATCATCTTCGGCGGCAGCACCATAGCCCTGGCCATGCTGTCCCGTCCCGCCGTGGACGGATGGGTGGCGTTCCTCTATGAGGTGTTCAGCGTGTTATTCTCGGCGGTGGCAGTATTCCTCATTGTCAACGTGTGGGATTTGCACCGGGAGCGCGCCGACCTGGTGCTCGCCAACCGCGACAACAGCCGGGAATATGGCGTCATCTTCCGGGACCCCAAGAATCGCCGCTTCGAGCAGAGCGTATCGGTGGTGATTGGATTGCTGATCATCCTGGCCTACGCCGGGCTGCTCTGGAACAAGTGGCTGGGCTGAACCGGGAGCTGCTCAAATGAGAAACGCGCCCACGGCGGTAGCGCAACGCATCTACGATTCCTCCCTCGGCCGTGTCGCCAACGCCTACATGCTGGCGGCCGTGGTGATGTTTTCCGCCCTGCCTCTAATTATATCCTGGGGCGACGGCGGAAGAACACCCTTTCTGTTCAACGCCGCAATGAGCGCGGGGGTCGTGCTCGGCTGCCTGGTGTTTATGGCTCTCCGGTATCCTGCGCTGGTGTTCAACGCCGCCAGCCTGCGCCTGATCGCTATTCAGGCCATCGACTCCAGGATCCTCCTCTCCATCGCCGCCAACTTCAACTTCGCCTTCCTGGCCTGGTCCAGCCGCTTTGTGGACGTGTCGATCAGCGCCATTCTGTTCGGCACCTGGCCCATATTTATCGTCATTATCCACGACCGGTTGTACCAGCACCGGGACCGATACCACCGCCTTTCCCCGCAAATCTTGTTGCTGCTGGCCCTCGGCCTGGTTGGCTTCGCATTCATCATCGTGGGTCAGGCCGGCGGCTTCGACAACGTTGAGACCGCCGGCCTGGCTGAGGTGGTCATTGGCGTCGTCCTGGCGGTGCTGGGCGCGATTGCAACTGCCTGCAATGCGTTCGGTTTCCACTGGGGCACTGACCTGGCCGATGACTTTCCCGGCGAAACCACGCAGGGCATCAGCCATGAATCCCTGGAGTTCTTCGGCCTGCTGGTTGCCTTCCTCATTGCCAACGCCGTCTCCGGCCTTTTGAACACCTTCGCCGGCATCAGCAGCGGCGAGGTGATGGACTCCAGGTCGCTCCTGATTGCAGTGGTCGTTGGCGGAGGCGCCAGCGCTATTGCAAACGCGGCCTGGCGAAAAGCCAACCTCGGCGCCCATCACGCCGGCGTCAACGCCCTGGCTTTTGCCGCCCCCGTATTCAGCCTGGCGTGGCTTTTCTTCCTTGCCCAGGCGCAGCCGCAGAACTGGGACTACCTCATTATCGGCATTATGGGCATCGTCATCGTCAACCTGCTCATCAACTCCGAGGCGGACATCCGGTTCGACTACAAGGCCTTGATGCTGGCGCTGTGGGTCTTTGGCGCTTTCGTATATTTGCGCGATGACGTATTGCGGTATCTGCCCTTTGGCGAATGGCATTGGCCCGGGGAAACTTACTTCGGCGCATTGGGACTGTCTGCTACCGTGTTTACGCTGCTACGGTCTTTCCGGGTAGCTCGCTTGTCCACCCAAACTCAGGACGAAGACAACCGGGTGTACACCCTGTTCCAGAATCTCGACCTGCTGGCCCGAAGCAACGTGGTTGATCCGGTCGTCCGGCAATACGTCATCGATATCGACAAGGCGGTTACCCCGGAAGACCTGCAAACTGCCTACCTCAATACCAAGGGGTGCCTGGACCGCGCTGAAGCCGCCAACCCTGATCCTGGTGACCAAGCCCAACTCGCCGAGGCCGAAACCCTGCTCAACGTCATAGTTCACTCCCGGCAGCAAGGCATCGACTTCGGCGAACTCTTCGCCCTGATCATCTTCGGCAGCATCACCGTGTTCCTCGGCTTGGTCTCCCGTCCGGGCGTAGCGGGCTGGATCGGATTCCTGGTTGAAATGCTGGTCGTACTATTCTCCGCGGTCATCGTCTTCCTCATTGTCAACGTATGGGACCTGCACCGCGAGCGGGCCGGCGAAATACTGGAGGAGAGCGAGGAGTACCAGGGCTACGGTGTAGTCTTCCGCGACGCCGTGAATCGCCGTTTCGAGCAGACCACGTCGATCGTCATCGGGCTGATGGTTACCATCTCCTTCGCCGCTTTGCTGTGGCAGAAGTGGCTGTCCTGAACCCTATGCTAAAATCACTGTGTAATCAGGTCAGATTGCCATGACCACGCAGAACCATATCTATTTTGACCATGCGGGCACCACGCCTATGGATGAGCGTGTGCTCGAAGCCATGCTGCCCTATTTCACCCGGCTGTACGGCAACGCCTCCAGCGTACACACGGTGGGCCAGGAAGCCCGCTATGCCCTGGACTCCGCCCGGGAGCGAGTGGCCAAGGTGCTCAACTGCCGCAACCGCGAGGTCGTTTTCACCAGCGGCGGCACTGAGTCCGACAACTCGGCGATCCAGGGGGCGGCCTATGCTCTCGAAGAAACGGGCCGGCACGTAATTACCGCTGCCTCCGAACACCACGCGGTGCTCCATGCCTGCGAAGTGCTTGAAGACCGGGGCTGGGAAATTACCCGCCTGCCGGTGGACGACTACGGATTGGTGGACCCCCAGCGCGTCCGCAACGCCATCACCGAGCGCACCACCGTGGTTTCCATAATGTACGCCAACAACGAGATTGGCGCCATCAACCCCATCGCGGACATTTCGGCCGCGGTCAAGCAGCGCGCCGCGGAACTGCACCGCACCATCGTGATGCACACGGACGCGGTGCAGGGCGCGGGATTCCTGGACTTGGATGTGCGGCGCCTGGGCGTCGATATGATGAGCCTGTCCGCCCACAAGTTTTACGGGCCCAAGGGAGTCGGCGTTCTGTTCATCCGTCGCGGCGTCCCCTTTCTGCCGCTGATCACCGGAGGCGGTCAGGAGCGGGAGCGCCGTTCGGGAACCGAAAACGTCGCCGGCATCATGGGCCTTACTGCGGCTCTGGAGTTGGCCGACGCCCAGAGAGATGAGATCAGCGCCCATTGCAGCAGACTGCGCGACCGCATCATCGACGAGATTTCGAGCCGTGTCCCGGACTGCGTCCTCAACGGCCATCCCACCGAAAGGCTGCCCAATAACGTCAACTTCTCCTTTGAGGGTGTGGAAGGAGAGCCGATCCTGCTCGGTCTGGATTTGCAGGGCATCGCCGCCAGCAGCGGCAGCGCGTGCAGCAGTGGCTCTCTGGAACCGTCCCACGTCCTGCTGGCCCTCGGCCAGACGGCAGATCTGGCCCGCGGGTCGCTGCGTATAACCCTGGGAAAACACAACACCGAAGCGGAGGTGGACCGATTGTTGTCCGTGCTCACCGGTCTGATCAGCGAATTGCGACAATTGCCTACGCTCTCGGGAGCCGCAGATGACTAGCCGGAACACAGCCCTATGGCTGTTGGCCGCAGTCCTGGCAGTAGTCGTTATTGCCGGATCACTGGCCTGCTCGTCCCAGTCGCCAAACATCGGCCGGTATTACAAGGGCCGCGTCCTGCACGTCAGCATCGCCGACCTGGAGCGGACCGACGAGCTCCGCTGGACCACCTCCACCCGCGCGCCTCGGCAAGGCGCGACCGACGAGGATTTCTATCGTCTCGTTCCGGAATCCGCCCAAAACGAACTCATCCTGCTGCGGGTCAAGGTAGAAAACCACACCGCGACCAACGCCATCGTCAACGTGAACCACGAAGCCGCCCAACTGCGCGATTTCCTGCAAGGCCGCTATTTCCCGATTGACGTCGCTGAGAAAGCCCAGGAAGCCGGGGTGCCGGAAAGCTCCTCTGACCGCTGCAACGTGCCGGTTAACCCGGATGATCACACGGCATGCGTCAAGTTCCTCTGGAATCCGCTCTACCCCGAACAGCAATCCGACGGCCAGGTCAAGTACGTTGAACGTGCCCAGGAACTGCCCAGAGGCACCGGGCTGGATGGCTGGATGGTGTTTGAAGTTCCCGAAGGAACGCAGATGCGCTCCTTCCGTTGGTCGGCCGGCGACACCGTAACCATCGACTTCTGAAGCCTGGCCTACAGTTTCATGCCCCCGCCACCTTTGGGCCGGCGCGTCTTTCACCTGGTTGCCGCCACCGGCACTACTTTGTTGTCGCTGGCGATTCCCGAACACCCCTACATGTTCCTCATCGGATCTGGCGCGTTGCTTGCGCTGGCGATGGAAGTAAGCCGCTTGCGCTCCCCCCGGTTGAACGCCGTTTACATGGCCGTCTTCGGCCCTATCCTGAAGCAGTCGGAATCTGCTGAAATCACCGGCGCCACGTGGTTCCTGATCGCGGCTTTTTTCACCTTCTTCTTCTATGGGCCGGAAGTCGCGCTGCCAGCGCTGCTGTTTGTCGCTATTGGAGATCCGGCCGCCGCACTGGTTGGGTCGCACTTCCCCGGCCCTCGCTTGTGGGGCAAATCTCCCAGTGGGATTGCGGCATTCATCGCGGCGGCCCTGGGGGTCTGGGCAATCGTCTGCGCTGCTGGCTACGGGCAATGGTCGTGGGCGATAGTTACCGGGGCAGTCGTTGCAGCGGCTGTGGAGTTCACCCCGACACCCATCGACGACAACCTGACCGTTCCGCTGATCGGCGGCGCCGTGTTGACGGCTGCGTTGGCCGCCGGACTCTAGGAAACTCCGCCAGGACAACTACCCCTGGCCAGCTCCGTCGTACTCCAGCACCTCGGCGCGTTGCCGTTGGAAGTTGAGGTAGGCGGAGCGGGACATGGCCGGACGGAACGACGATACAACCTGCCGGGCTTTCGTCGCATTGTCCGCAAGCAGGTCGATGACAGCCATCGCCATGAGTTTCGCCGGATTCACCACCGCCTGCCGGTAGTCGGTGATCAGATACTCGGAGCTGTGTCCGGGGCCTTCCGCGCCCGCCGTGTACGGATGGATGGATGGCAGGATGTGGCTCAGGTCGCCCATGTCAGTGGAGCCGCCCCGGTTGCGCGATGGAGGCATCACCAGCACCTTGTTCTCGTCAAACAGGCCCACCGCGTTCTGGCGAAAAATGTCCATGAGGTGCTGGTCGTGCCGCATGGGCAGATAGCCGGGGATGTTGGTGATGGACACCGACGCTCCCACCGCCAGCGCGCCGGCCCGGAAGCACCGGTCCACGATGTCCGAATTACGCACCACGGCTTCCGGCGTCCCCGAGCGCACACGCCATTCCAGCCGCACGTCCGCCGGCACCGCGCTCACCGCCTCGCCGCCTTTGGTCATGATGCCGTGGATGCGCACCGTGTCCTGGTCCCGGTAAAGTTCCCGGTTTGAATTGATGGCTTGCAGCGCAAACGTCGCCGCGTTCAGGGCGTTCACGCCCAGATGCGGCGCAGCCCCGGCATGCGCTCCCCGGCCGGTGAACCGCACGTACTTCACCACGTGCCCGTTACTCGTGCCGCCCATGGCGAAAGAGTGCGCCCCCATGTCGCTGGCGGTGTGGCACATCATGGCGATGTCCACGTCGTCGAACTCACCCAGCTTGATCAGCTCCTGCTTGCCGCCCATGAACTCGATCTTGCCCGACTCCCGCAGCTCCAGGCGACGTTGCACTTCGATAAACTCTTCCGCAGGCACCGCAAAGGGAACGATTTCCCCGCTCAACTCGCTGAGCACTTCGGGCTGCATCAGGCCAGTGACCGCGCCCAGCATCATGCCGATCTGGCAATGATGACCGCAGGCATGGGCCGCGTTGGTGTCACCGGCGGCGTGCGGATGTCCGTCCACGATCAGGCTGTCCAGCTCACCGATAACGGCGACTCGTGGCCCGTTGCCACCTCCGCCCTTCACCGACCCCTTCAACCCGGTCAGCGCCAACCCTGGCCGGAACTTGACCCCCAGCCTTGCGAACTGCTCGGCGACTACCCGCGCCGTGCGATATTCGCTGTACCCCGGCTCAGGGTGTTCCAGGATGTCGCGAGACACCGCGATCAACTCATCGCTGTGCCGGTCAATGGCGGCGCAGGCCGCCTGTTTCAGTTCTTCGCGCGTTGCCATAGACCTCACACCGTCATTACCATGAACATTTACGAACCGTGATTTGAACCTCTGTCAACCGTCATTCCCGCGAAAGCGGGAATCCGGTTCTCCTTGCAAAGAGAATCCTATACCTCCGTGTACGATTCCTCCGACGCCAGCGTGCGCATGAAGTTCACATACTCCCGCGAGGTCATTTCCGGCCTGTGGTTGGCCACGACGCTGTTGGCTTCCGCCGCCCCGTCGGCCATCAGGTCGATCACGGTTGCGGTCATGGCCTTCGCGCCCGTTATCACCGCCAGCTGGTAGTCCTGGATGACATAGTCTGCGCCGTGTCCGATGCCGGTGGCTCCACCTACGTAGGGGTGAAGCACCGGCATGATGGCGCTGATGTCGCCCATGTCCGTGCTGCCCGTGCGGTGCGGGTTCCAGCCCACGTTGTCGGAACCCACGAGAGTCTCGGCATTGGCCCGGAAAATCTCCTGCATCCGGCTGTTCTGCAGCATCGGCAGGTAGCCGGGAATCGTCTGGATGTTCACCGTCGCGCCCACCGCCATCGCGCCGGCGCGCAATGCTCGGTCAACCTTCCGGTTGGCGTCCATGATGGCGTCCAGCGTTTTGCCGCGCACGAACGTCTCCATGCGCACGTCGGCCGGCACCGCCGACACTGCTTCTCCGCCCTTGGTGATGATGGGATGCACGCGCACCGTGTCGGTGTCCAGGAAGGTTTCCCGGTTGAAGTGGATGGCCGACATTGCCAGCGTGGCAGCGTTCAGCGCGTTGATGCCCAGGTGGGGCGAGCCGCCGGCGTGGGCGCCCTTACCGACGAACTGGATCTTCTTCGCCACCGTCCCGTTGTTGGTGCCAGTGGTCGCCAGTTGTTTTTCAATAGGCGTGCTGGTGGTGTGCATCATCATCGACAAGTGCACGTCGTCCAACTCGCCCAGCCGGATGAACTCCGGCTTGCCGCCCAGGAACTCAATCTTGCCTTCCCGGCGCAGGCTGTCGCGGTACTCGATCTCGATATACTCTTCGGCCGGCACGGCAATGGGAACGATGCGCCCGCTGAGGTGAGGCAGCACGTCCTCCTGCATCAACGCCATCGTGGACCCCAGCATCATGGCAATCTGGCAGTGATGGCCGCAGGCGTGGGCTGCGCCGGTTTCGGCGTTCGCGTGGGGGTGTTCGTTGACGATCAGGCTGTCCAACTCGCCCAGGATCGCCATGGTCGGCCCTTCGCTGCCGCCAATGATCTCTCCCCGCAGTCCGGTAACACCCAGGCCGCTGCGGAAGGGAACGCCCATTTCGCCGAACATGTCGCCGACCAGCGCGGCCGTCTTGAACTCGCGGAATCCGGGTTCTGGGTTAGCCAGAATCTGCTGGGAAATCCGCACCAACTCATCCGCGCGCCGGTCAATCTCGGCAAACGCCCGATCCTTCAATTCCGCTTTGCTGGGCATGACCCGCCCCTCCGAAATGGCAATCTGCGCAGCGACACGCGCCGGCCCGCCGATACTAACATAACGCGCAAAGTCTGCCTATCGCGGGGATGGGTAGGAAATTCTACGTGGGCAACAATCCCGACGCGAACAGCTCGTCGGGGAGTTGGTTCACTGACGCGGCAATTTCCTCCAAGTCTGACGGCGGTTCCGCCAGCGTCTTGGCAACCTTGTCGTTTAGAAACCCGTGCATTTCAGTCAATGGTCGGTTGTTTCTGATTTGAATAAAGCCGACTTGATTATTCTCGGCGGTTTGACGAGCGTTGGAACGGGGTCCAATTTGGTCAAATATCACCATGCCGCCGGTTCCCACGCGGGTGATTTTGTCCTCAATAACCTCCTGATTCCCCCGTTCAATCAGTCCCATCTCTACCCTGATACGCCCACGCCGGCTGGCGATTTCCACGTCGATTTCCCGAGGCACTTCCGCATCTCTTTGCATATTCAGCCAGAAATCGGTTCCTTCTTCCAAGCCCAAGATAGTAAGTCCGGCGCGCAGAAAGGCCCTCTCAAGCGTTTTGCCCGCCGTTGATTTCCGCGAGCCGCGTATGGTTAACGTAGCAGCGCCCGCCCAAAGCATTAGCATCCCATCATCAAACGAACCCTCAGGATAGCCCGCGCTGAGCTCCCTAACGTGCCGCGCTACTTCCTCTAGGTAATCCAGCCGTTCATCCCTGCGGATGCCCAAGTTCTGAGCCGTCTTGTTGGTCAGGCCAAGCAGCCACCATGCCAAATCGTTCCCGGCGGTGTCTAGCTCGTCCTTGATCGCGGCCATCCATTCCCCATGGCCGGCGTCAACCGGCAACCGCTGCCGAACTGCCGCCAACTGCTGGTAAGCGTCCAGTAACTGGTTCCGGGTCTGTCCTTCAGTGTACAAACGATAGTTGTAACCTTGGAACAGCGCCGTCACTATCTGCCGCACTCCCTCGGCAGAGTTGAGGTCATACAGGTTCGGCGTCACGCTCCGCGCTCCAGTAATACTGTAGGTCGTCGAAGTCCACCGCAGCATTGAAGCCGAACTGCCCCAACTCCCGGCGCATCGTCTCAAAATAATCCGCGCGCTTTTCTACCACCACGAAGCGGCGTCCCATGGTGGCGGCAACTCGTCCCACCGTCCCCGTGCCGGCGAACGGGTCCAGCACGCAGTCACCCTCGAAGGAGTAATACCGTATCACTCGGCTCACCAATTCGTCCGGAAACACAGCCGGGTGCGCCTTGTGGCTGGACGGGGTTATGTCCCAAACGTTCGTCTTGTCATAATCCCCCAGTATCAGCGAATTCTCCACTGCCTCCGGGTCGGGATGATTGCGCAAGTTCCAGTCAATCAGCCGGTCGGTTTTCTTGCGATACACCAGCACGTACTCCGTAACTGTCACCGGCTTGTACTGCAATGGCTGGCGGTCGGCGGCGAAGCGTCGTCCCCGGCCCAGGTGCCAGCCCGCGCCCTCGGGCTTCCGCCAGATAATGTCGTCAATGAACTCAAAGCCTATTTCGTTCAGTATGGGATGTAGGTCAAAGGGAATGGGCAGCCGCCTGCTGGCCGTGCTGCGAGACGTTCGCCGCACCAGCACTGGCGATACGTTCACCACCAGGAACCGCCCTTCGGCCAGCACGTCGTGGCACGCCGCAAAGACCTCACCCAGAAATGCCAGGTAGGACGGATAGTCAACGTACTCTGCGCACTCTATCTTGGCGTTGAAGTAAGGCGGCGACGTAAAAACCAGTTGCGCGCTGTCCGGCGGAAACTCCGCCAGCGCCGGGCGGCAGTCGCCGAGTACGGCTTTGTTGGGAATCGGCGGGAAAGCGATGCGGGACTTTCTTCCATCGCGTTGGGGCCGGTGCTCGTGGCGTTGCTGACGCAACCGCTCGGCCACCATGGTCGGCGCGGGTGCACGGTAAATCTCGCCGTTCGCGTCAACCTGAATTTCACCCACCGGCTGACTGGGAGTTGATTCCGACACCAGTGCCACCCGCCATAGGCCAAGCCGTTCATCCCACTCCGGCAACCCCAGGGCAAGCCGGCCTCCATCCTCGCCGGGCATCCACTCCCACAGCCAGCTTTGAGCTAGCCCGCGCACGTCGTCCGTCAACAATTTCTCACCAATCATGCCGCAATTGTCGCAGGTAGCCGCCACCTTCTGCAAGGACCGGTTGTCACCAGTCTGGGGCCTTGCGTTTGTCCCCGTCTCGATAGCCGATTCGCCTCTGGCGGGCGGCAATACACTGACACTTCCCCCTTGCCCTCGTAATTAACATATCTGTATCATGATAACCGGGCCTCAATCCATCCTGCGACCCAGGCCCCGATCCATCCAGTGCCCGCGTCCAAACAGTGCAATTACCCTCCCCTCAGGTCCTCTCACCTAACCTGCCAAATTCCCTTAAATCCCCCATCAGACCGCTCAATCCGACCCTGTTTCACCCCCAATCCACGATCAACCTCTACTCAAACGGAAGGAAATGAGCGGAAAATCGCCTTTTTTCCCCTCCCGCTATAATCACCGTATGCCCTTCCGCATCGTCATCGCTCCCCAGGCGTTCAAGCAGAGCGTCTCCGCCCGTGCCGCAGCAGTCGCTATTCAGAAAGGAGTTTTGCGGGCGGTTCCGGATGCCGAAACCGTCCTGATTCCGGTGGCCGACGGTGGCGACGGCACCCTTGCCGCCCTCATCGACACCACCGGTGGGCGCTACTTCACCGCTCAAGTCGCCGGCCCGTTGGGAGATGCCATCCCGGCGCAGTGGGGAGTCATGAGCGACGGCGAAACGGCTGTGATCGAGATGGCCCTGGCGTCCGGCCTCGCCCTGATCTCGGACCATCGCCGGGACCCCCGCACGGCCAGCACCTACGGCACGGGCCAACTGATGGGCGTGGCCCTGGACGCCGGCTATACCCGAATCATCGTGGGACTCGGCGGCAGCGCCACCAACGACGGTGGAACCGGCATGGCCTCCGCGCTGGGCGCGCGATTCGTGGACGCTGCCGGCGAGGCGCTACCGCCCGGAGGCGCGGCGCTGGCCAATCTGCACGCCATTGACACTTCCGGCCTCCACCCTGGCCTCGCCGGCGCCACCATCATAGGCGCAACCGACGTTACCAATCCCTTGTGCGGCGCAACCGGCGCGTCGGCCATCTTCGGCCCTCAGAAGGGGGCGACTCCCGAAATGGTACAGGAACTTGACGGCTGCCTCGGCAACCTGGCCCGCGTAATCCAATCCGAGCTCGGTATTGACGTGCTGTACACCCCCGGCTCCGGCGCGGCCGGAGGGCTGGGCGCGGGCCTCATCGCATTCACCAACTGCGAGCTTCGTTCCGGCATCGACATGGTGTGCGACGCCCTGGACTTTGATCGCCACGCCGCAACCGCCGACCTGGTGATTACCGGCGAGGGGCGCGCCGACCGTTCCACCGCCTTTGACAAAGCCCCCGTGGGCATTGCCCGGCGCAGCCGGGCTTTCGGGGTTCCCACCCTGCTCCTGGCCGGCAGCCTGGGCGAGGGTTACGACGCGCTATACCAACACGGCATCGACGCCATCATCCCCATCGCCGAAGAACCGGCCACCCTGGAAGCCAGCCTGCAAAACGGCGCCGAGCTGCTGGAACGCGCCGCCGAACGCGCCCTCCGCCTCTACAACCTGGGCCGTTCTCGCTCATCCTGATGCCCTTCACCCTGGAAAGCAGCCAATGGCTCCCACGCCCGCCGGAAGAAATCTTCCCTTTCTACTCTGACGCGTTCCGTTTGGAGGAGTTAACCCCGCCCCTGTTGCATTTCCACGTGGTCACGCCGCCACCAATCGAGATGCGATCCGGCGTGGAGATCGACTACCGGCTGCGGCTGCACGGCATACCCATGGGATGGCGCAGCCGCATCACCGCGTGGGAGCCTCCCCATCGGTTCGTGGATGAGCAGGTCAGGGGGCCATACCGCCTCTGGCGGCATGAGCACACTTTCATCCCGCAGGACGACGGGACGCTGGTCAGGGATGTCGTAGAGTACGATATGCTCGGCGGCTGGCTGGCCGATAAACTGCTGGTGCGCCGCGACCTGTGCCGCATTTTCGCCTATCGCCAGGAACGGCTTGCCGAGATCTTCGCCTGAATTAGTCAGGTTATCCGCTCGCCAACGAACCGCACCACGATGCCAGCCAATTCGATGGCGCGTTCGGCGTCAACGTCGTCAAACGCCTCTGCCGGTATCCCGCTGGGCAGATAGGTCGGATAGCGTGTGATGTCGTAGTACTTGTCCAGTTGGCGCGCCTCCGCCTTGATGGTGTCGAAGAACATCTCAAAGATCTTGGCGTCTTCGCAAAGGTCAATCAGCGAGCTACCCCAGACATCCTCCGCTCCCCGGCGGTACAAGTACGCCTTCACCGCCTTTTCAGCGGCCTGATGGCACAGGAAACAGGCCACGTTGTACCGTTCGCCCTGGCGGTTAAAAGCCGCGTCCTCAAGGTCGCGTTCCGCCTGCCGGAACCAACGAGCGCCTTCCGCAGCGAAATCAGGCATCAAAAACCACCCTTCCTTGTTTGCAGGCCGAATACAGGGCCGGCAACGTTTCTTGCAGTTGATCAAACTCCTCGGGCGTATAAACCTGGTAGGTCATACCCACCTGGGCGTCCAGGTGGTACGAGAAGAAATCCGCCCGTCTTCCGAATGGTCGGTCCGTATCGTGGACGAAAATGAAATCCAGCGTGCTCGAAGGCGAGATGTCGCCACTCACAAAATCCCCGATCAGGATAGCCTTCTCGATTCCCAGCGTGGGGAAAACGTCCATGGTCTCCGACAGTTGCTGCTCCAGCATCTGGCGGCGAAATTGTATAAACCCCACGCGCATCGGCATTTTCTATTCCTCGTCCAGCAACACCATGTGGACCTCGCGCGGGCCATGCACACCCACCACAATGGTCTGCTCAATGTCCGCGGTGCGGCTGGGCCCCGTGATGAAATTCAGGTAGCTGCCCATGTCACCGTTGCCTCGCGCCGCGTTTTGATGAAACTCCAGACGCCGCAGCGCGAACAGGTCGTCCAGCGTGTCCAGGATGTCTTGCGGGCGCACAATCGCCACGTGTACCGGAGGCACTACAGACACCAGCCGACTCAGGCCCTGACGCGGCAGCACGATCACCGACCCGGTCTCTGCGATAGCATAGTCCGCTCCCGTGATGCCCATGCCGGATTCAGCGAGCCGTCTCCGCACCGCTTCCCGGCAGTCCGGGCCGTGGTACACGACCGGCCAGCACATCGCGCCGACGCCGGCCAGTGCAGCGTCAATCGGGACGCTTTCAAACACCGCTTGTTCCGACCTGGCAACCGAGGTCGCGCCCAGTTGCTTCGCCAGCGACACAACATAATCCAGCGCTTCTTCAACTCCGCCGCATCGCGCCACGTTCCAGCCACGCAGAGCCGCAGTTTCGCTCAATCGGCGCGACAAGTCCGGCAGCTCGCGCGCCACTCGTTCGCGCACCGTCTCGGCCCGTTCGGTCAGTGCGGCCAGGTCATCCTGCAACGGCGCATACGGACTGGCCGGTGGCTCATCCGCGCGCCCCAAGGCCTCGCGCACCGAGGCCAGGAATTCAGCGGTTGGGATACCGATATTGACCATGCTCATCGCAAATGCTACTTATTGGGATACCTTTGTTCCGGCCATAATTCTTCAGTTTCCGCCTTTGGACAGCTCATCACGCCACCGATCCCGGAAGCTCCGACCCGCCGGAACCGGCAAATCCCTGGCGCGGGTCCACCTGGAAACCAAAGGCAGCCGGGTTTGCCGGATTTTGCCCGACCGGGCCAGCGGCGCGGTCAACGCACGTCCTACCAGTCTGCCCAGCCGCAACAGCCAGGGACTCGACATAACGGTGGCGAAACCCTGGGCCAGCGCTTTATCGGTATCCGAGACGGTTCGCTGGTTAGTGTCGTCGCTTTCCGCCTGCTGGCGCCGCAGGTGCAGCAGCATCCGCGGGATGTTGATCTGCACTGGACAGGCGTCCCGGCACGCGCCGCACAACGTGGATGCGTTGGGCAGGTCTTTGGCCTGCGCCACTCCGACCAGGCCCGGCGTTACAATGGAGCCAATCGGCCCCGGATACACCCACCCGTAGGCGTGGCCGCCCACTCGCTGGTAAATCGGGCATACGTTGAGGCAGGCCCCGCACCGGATGCAGTACAGCGATTCCCGCAGCGCGGGATCCTGCAGCAGGCGGCTGCGCCCGTTATCGACGATGACCAGGTGAAATTCCTCCGGCCCGTCCTCGTCGTCCGCCCGCCTCGGCCCCGTCACCATGCTCATGTACGACGTGATGCGCTGCCCCGTGGCAGAGCGGGGCAGCAGCCGCAGAAACACCGCCAGGTCCTGCAACGACGGGATCACTTTCTCCATGCCGGCCAGGCCCACGTGAATGCGCGGCGCCGACGTGCAGAGCCGGCCGTTCCCCTCGTTAGTGATGATGACCAGTGATCCGGTTTCCGCGACCAGGAAGTTGGCTCCGCTGATCCCCATGTCCGCTTCCAGGAACTTCTGCCGCAAGGCTACCCGGGCGATCCGCGCCATTTCCTCAATGTCCTCGGAATAGGGCACGCCTAGTTGTTCCGCGAAGAGCTGGGCTACCTGCCCACGGGTCTTGTGCAGGGCCGGCGCCACCAGGTGCGACGGCGTTTCCTCGGCCAGTTGGATGATGTACTCGCCCAGGTCGGTCTCGAATACGTCGATCCCTTGCTCCTCCAGAACGTGGTTCAGACCCAACTCCTCGGAGACCATTGACTTGCTCTTGGTGACCGTTCTGACACCCTGTTGGCGGGCAATCTCGGACACGATGGCATTGGCCTGTGCCGCGTCCCGCGCGAAATGCGCCTGCCCGCCGGCGGCCCGGACGTTGCGTTCCAGCATCGCCAGGTAGTAGTCAAGGTGGGCGATGGTGTGTTCTTTGATGCTGCGGGCCTGCTGACGCCAGTCCTCCCACACGTCCTCGGTCACTTCGGCTATCGCTTCCCGGCGCGTGCCGTCGAACCCGCTGCCGGCGCGGCGCAACGCCTGCCGCAACTGCTCATCACGCACCGCCGCCTGGGACGCCGGCACGAATTCGCGGGTTGCCACCTCCGCCATCGGTCAGCCCTCGCCGCCGTCCAGGATCTGCGCAACGTGCTGGACCGAAACGGGCAGATTCTGCCGGCTGATTGCCCCGCCGATGTGCATCAGGCACCCCATGTCGCAGGCGGTTACGGTCTCGGCGCCGCTCTGCCGTATCGAGGCCAACTTGTCCGCCAGCATCTCCTCGGAAATATGCGGGTACTTGACGGCGAACGTCCCGCCGAATCCGCAACACTGCTCCGCGTCGGGCAGCTCCACCAGTTCCACGCTGCCGGCGTTGTTCAGCAACTGCTGCGGGGCCTCTCTTACTCGCATCTCGCGCAGGAGGTGGCACGACGGGTGATAAGTCACCGTTCGCGTCGCCGTCGGTCCGTCTGCCGGCAGTGTGTCCACACCCAGCACGTCGGTTAAAAATTCGGTGAATTCGTACACCCGGTCCCGCAGGGCCTCAGCGCGTTCCAGCAAGTCCGGGTCGTCCGCAAAGAGGTCCTCGTAAAACACCCGCAGCATCGCCCCGCACGAACCCGAGGGCACCACGACATACTCCGACCCGTCGAGGGCGTCCAGCGTGCGTATTGCCAGTTTCCTGGCTTCCTGCGTGAAACCGGAGTTGTACAGCGGCTGCCCGCAGCATGTCTGCCCTTCGGGAAAATCCACTTCCACCCCGCAGCGCCGCAGAACCCGCACCACGCTTACGCCCACTTCCGGGTGCAGTTGGTCGATGATGCAGGTGACAAAAAGGGATGCCCGGATGGGCGGCGGCTGGGTCAAAGCAATCTCCCGCGCAAATCGCCGGGCAAGGTTAGCAGAGCCACCCCATTCCGGCAAGGCAACCTCTACCCCCTGAGGTTGTGCAAAATAACCTCGTCATTCCCGTGTAAGCGGGAATCCAGTATCATACCTCCGATTACAACACGCCCGACCGGAGACCACCTCAATGGCCGAAGAACTCACCAGGATCACCCGCCCCGCGGCCGGAAACTACCAGGGCAAGCGCAAGCTGCTGCTGGCTCCGTTGATTCAACTGCCCGTGCCTCCCGATGCGATGCCTCCGGAAGGCGCCGAGATCATGGCCCGGTATTGGGAACAGGTTGACGTTCAGGTGCGCGCCGTTCAGAACGCCCTGGGCAGCGTCAGACACGTGTATCACGAGAACACCCCCGAGGGCGGCGCCGACGGCCTGGGATACCTGGAAGCCAGCGGCCAAAGCAGCCACAACATCGTCAAGTCGCTGACGGAAGACGGCGCAACCCTGGAGTCCACCGAATCCATGGAAATCATGGCCGAATCCCTCGACCTGCAGCGCTGCCTGATGCAGCCACTGATGAGTCCGGCGGTTGCTAACCGGTTGCAGGAATGGTACGCCGAGGCCGCCCGCCGGCGCTACGAATTCATCGCCGAGGCCATCAACTCGACTTTGCCCGAGGATGAAACCGGCCTGCTGCTGATCAACGAACGCCACCAGGTGCAGTTCCCGCCCGACCTGGAAGTAATTTACGTCGCCCCGCCGGCCCTGGACGAGTTCCGCCGCTGGCTCCAGAACTGGACCGAGCAACTGCAACGCGAGATGTCAGCCCCAACCGGTGATTCTGAATCCGAACTGCCCGCTCATGGTGAGCCTGTCGAACCATGATCCCGGCAAAAAGAAAGTCCTTCCACAAGCTCAGGACGAGCGGATAAAGTCGATATTCGCCATGTGGACCGCAACCGAAGACGTCCTGCCCCACATCGCCATCGGCGCCGGCATCCTGGGCACCGGCGGCGGCGGCAACCCGTACATCGGCCAGCTGCGGGCCCGCGAAGCCATCCGCAAGTGGGGACCCGTCAACGTGCTGTCCCCTGACGAACTCCCCGAAGATGCTCGGGTAATTTGCGTGGGCGGTATCGGCGCGCCCACCGTAGGCGTCGAAAAAGTCCGCGATCTCCAGTCCTACCACGCCCTCCGCGCTATCGAGGATTTTGTCGGTGAGCCGGCGACTGTGCTGATTTCCAACGAGATAGGCGGCAGCAACTCCGTGGAGCCGCTCATCGCGGCTGCCAAGGCCGGCCTCCCGGTGGTGGACGCCGACGGCATGGGCCGGGCCTTCCCGGAGTTCCAGATGAAGACCTTTTTCGTCTATGGCGTTCCGTGCTGCCCCATGGCGGTGGCCGACGAAAAAGGCAACTCGATCATTGTGCGCGACACCATCTCTCCGGTTTGGGCAGAGAGGCTGGCCCGCGCCGCTACCATCCAGATGGGTTGCGTCGCCTGCTACGCCGTAGCCCCGATGACACCCGAGCAGGTCAGACGCACCGCCGTTCCCAACACCCTTTCGCTGGCCCGCGACCTGGGCATAGCCGTGCAAAACGCCCGAGACTCCGGTGGCGATCCCTTGCGGGCCATCCTGGAAACCTGCCCCGGCCGCATACTGTTCACCGGCAAGGTGGTGGACGTTGACCGGCGCACCACCTCAGGGTTCGCGCGCGGCTCCCTGACCATCGACGGTATCGACGCCTGGCACGGCAGCGCTATGACCATCGACTTTCAGAACGAAAACCTGGTTGCCCGCGTGGACGGGGAAATCGTCTGCACCGTGCCCGACCTCATCTGCGCCGTTACCACCGACACCGGCGAGCCGGTTACTACCGATCTGATGCGATACGGGCTGCGCGTCGCCATCCTGGGCTTTCCCGCGCCGGCGCTGTGGGCAACTCCCGAAGGCCTTGCCGTCGCCGGCCCCCGCGCCTTCGGCTACGACACCGACTATGTACCGCTGACGGTTTAGGAAACGCGCGATGTTCGTCGGCGTGGACGTGGGAGGCACCAACACCGATGCCGTTTTGATGGACGGCCGGCAACTCACCGGAGCCGCGAAAGTCCCCACCACCACAGACGTGACCACCGGTATCGCCGGTGCGGTATCCGAGTTGCTGGCTCAGACGGGCCACCGGGGCCTGGTGCAGGCCGTGGTGGTGGGAACCACCCATTTCACCAACGCCCTGCTGGAGCGCGCCAACCTGGCTCCCACCGCCGTCATGCGTTTGTCGCTGCCGGCCACCGAACTGCTGCCGCCCCTGGTCGAATGGCCCGATGATCTGAAAGACGCCATCGGCGGCCAAGCCTACATGGTCGGCGGCGGCAACGAGTTTGACGGACGGGAAATCTCACCGCTGGACCGCCAGGCCATCCGGGATGCCGTCATTGACATGAAGGCGCGCGGGATTCGCTCTGTCGCGGTCAACGGCGTTTTCTCACCCGTGGATCCCGCGCAGGAACTGGAAGCCGCCGGCGTTATCGCGGATGCCGCTCCCGACCTGCGCGTCTGCCTGGCCCACGAAAACGGCCGTATCGGTTTGCTGGAACGGGAAAACGCCGCCGCGCTCAACGCCTGCCTCGGCGAAATCGCCGGGTCCACCATCCAGGGCATCGAGCAGGCCCTTGAAATGCTGGGCCTGGACGTTCCGTTGTTCATGAGTCAGAACGACGGTACGCTGATGGACACGTCGTTCGCCCACCGGTTCCCGGTGTTGACCATATCGTCCGGCCCCACCAACAGCATGCGCGGGGCAGCCTGGTTGACCGGCATCTCCGACGGCATCGTCGTTGACATCGGAGGAACCTCCACCGATGTGGGCGCTCTGGTTCAGGGTTTCCCGCGGGAGTCGGCGGTGGCGGTTGAACTGGCCGGCGTCCGCACCAATTTCCGCATCCCCGACGTTGAGTCCATCGCCCTCGGTGGCGGCAGCGTCGTCACCCCGCATCCCTTGCGCATTGGCCCCGAAAGCGTGGGTTACCGGCTCACCCGCACAGCGTTGGTATTCGGCGGCGACACCCTCACCGCCACTGATGTGGCCGTCGCCGCCGGCCTCGGGCAAATCGGCGACCCCGAGTTGGTCGCCAACCTCGAATCGGAGATGGTCAAACGAGGCGCCGCCGAAATTCAGCAGCGCGTCGAAACCCTGATCGACCGCATGAAACTCAGCGGTGGCGACGTGCCGGTGGTTCTGGTGGGTGGCGGCAGCATCCTGCTCGGCGATGCTCTGTCCGGGGCCAGCCGGGTGCTGCGCCCCGAGCACGCGCATGTCGCCAACGCCATCGGCGCGGCCATCGCCCAGGTGAGTGGACAAGTGGAGCGCGTGTACTCGCTCGAAAGCGGCAGCCGAGATGAAGCCATCGCCGATTGCACCAGGGAGGCTATCGCCCGGGCCACGGCGGCCGGCGCGGACCCGTCCACCGTGGAAGTTGTTGACGTCGAAGAAGTGCCCCTGACCTACGTGCCCAGCAACGCCACCCGCGTCCGCGTCAAAGCCGTCGGCGACATCTCGGCCTCCGCCCTCCGCCCGGCTTAAACAAGGGTAACTATCCCTTGACAACACAGGGTTAGATGCTATACTCCGTGCGCCGGGATGGGAGGATGATAGCATGGGAGTGGCACGGAGGTAGCGTGACAGACGCAAACCGGCTGTACTTCGGCGACTGCCTGGACGTCATGCGGGAGTTCATCCCCGATGAGTCCGTTGACCTGATTTGCACCGACCCGCCGTTCAACAGCAAGCGGCTCTACAACGCATTCATCGGCGGCGCGCAGTTCGTCGCCTTCGATGACACCTGGCAGTGGTATGAGGCCGTCGGCGACTTCCACGAGGTGGCCCAGCAGCCGGCCTACCGGGGCCTCATGGAAGGGCTGCGCATGATGCTGGGGGAAGGCCCGCAGCTCGCCTACCTGTCATACATGGCGAACCGGCTGCTGGAATGCCGGCGCGTGCTGAAGCCCACCGGGTCAATCTACCTTCATTGCGACCCCGCAATGAGCCACTACCTCAAGACTGTGTTGGATGGACTTTGGGGGGGGGGGGGAACTTTCGGAACGAAGTCATTTGGTGCTATCACGCAGGCGGAGCATCGCGCCGATATTTTCCGCGCAAGCACGATGTGGTTTTGCTGTATGGGAAGAATAGCCGACAGGCTTTGCATCACCCCATTCGCGGTGTACCGTACAGGGACATCTATGCCTACGACAAATCCGGCAACCTCCAAACCCAAAACGGCTACCATCCTGACGGCAAGATGATGTCTGACTGGTGGGAAATAGCGCAAATGTCCTCAGTATCAAAAGAACGGATGGGATACCCGACTCAAAAGCCAGTGGCATTATATGAGCGGATGGCAATGGCTAGCAGCAACGAAGATGACATCATTCTTGACCCGTTCTGCGGCTGCGGGACAACGCTACATGCGGCGCAAAACCTCAACCGGCGTTGGATCGGGATAGACATCTGCGTCAACGCCTGCAAGGTCATCGAACAGAGGCTCAAGGGCCACTTCGACAGTCTATGGAACGAAGTTGAGTTTGTGGGGATGCCCAAGACCCGCGATGATGCCCAGTTCATGGCCGGCAGCGACCCGTTCCGGTTTGAGCGCTGGGCGGCGTCCCTGGTGGACGGCATGGAGGCCAACCGCAAGCAGCGCGGCGACGGCGGGATTGACGGCTGGGGCCGTCTGCCGCTGCGCAAGGGCCGGTTCGTCGATATGGTGTCCCAGGTGAAGGGCGGCCACACCAACCCCGGCCACGTCCAGGCATTCAATGGAGCGCGACAGCAGGCCGGCGCCGACCTCGGTATATTCACCTGTTTTGAAGAGCGAGTAACTGCCGGAATGCGCAACGCGGCGGTGAGCGCCGGCGTGTTCATGGACGCGCCGGTAGTCCAGATTTACACGATTGAGGACTACTTCGAGGGACGCAAACCGGCCATGCCGGTATCGGCGTAAGGAGTGAGATCATGCCCAGGAAACAGACCGAAACGCCGAAGCCGGAAGATGACGGCAAGGCGTGGGAACGGTTCAACGCGCTGCTGAGCCGGGCTAGTCAGCCCGTAGGCAAGAAGGTATCTGCCCCAGCAAAGTCTGAAACATCGGGGCCGCGTCGTGCCGGTGATTGAACCGGAACACGTAGGAATCGAGATAGCCTTGCAGGTGCTTGGGACTGACGACGTGGTTCACCCCGTCGATACCGCGCTTGGTGTTCGACCAGAACCCTTCGATGTTGTTGGTATGGGCGCGACCGGCGACGTACTGCTTGGCGGAATGGACTACCGACCAATGGGCATAGCCCAGGCTGGACAGGCGGTTGTACGCGCCGTGTTCGTCGGTGAAGACGACGGCGCGGTTGGGGTGAACGTGGTCTTGCACCATCGGGATGATGGTATCGGCGCGGTTGTCGGGCTGGACCTTGACGACGGCGTTGCCCTCGCGCTCCACCATGCCGACGACGGTAGTCTTGCCGACCGGCCCGCCCCCGGCGTGAAGTTTCTTGCCTTCATGCTTGTTGGCCTCTTTCCCACCGATATAGGTTTCGTCAATCTCCACGTCGCCGAACAGTTGCAGCCCGTCTTCCTGGGCCATGAGTTCCCGGATCTGCTTGAACATCCGCCACGCGGTTTTGTAGGTGACGCCGGTTTCGCGTTCCAGCTGCTTGGCGGATATGCCCGTGCGGGTAGAGGCCATGAGGAACATGGCGTAGAACCACGTTCGCAGGGGTGTGCTGGACTTGTGAAAGATGGTGTCGGCGCAAGGCGAAACGTGGGCGGAACACCGGACACAGGCGAAGACCTTGCGGCCCTGAATACGGCAGTGGGCGGTGATTTCGCCGCAATGCTGGCAGTGGATACCATCGGGCCAGCGCAAGTCTTTCAGGTATTCGAGGCAAGCATCCTCGGTCGGGAACTTGTCGTTGAACTGTTTCAGCGTGTACTTTTCCATGCCCCGATGATAGCAAAATCCGCCTGTGTTGTCAAGGGATAGTTACCTAAACAAGCGCAGGGGCAACCACGAGGGCTGCCCCTATCCTGCTAATCCCGTGATCCGGCGAATCCGGGTTCTGACAAACGTCGCTCAATTGGCGGGAGTGCGAGGGAGTCGAACCCACCTACCCCGCTCGTCACGAGGCATAACGGATTTGAAGTCCGCAAGAGCCACCGGGCCCCATCCACTCCCGCAACGCGCGGGCGAGCCTGGTCGTGCTAGCTCTCCAACACGGCGTCAATCTTGCGCTTCAGGGCAGGCTTGGGCTGCGCGCCCACAACCTGATCCACCGGCTGCCCATCCTTGAAGAAAAGCAGGGCGGGGATGCTGCGGATGCCATAGCGAGCCGCGATGTCCGGGTCGCTGTCAACGTCCAGCTTGGCTACGTTCAGCTTGCCTTCGTACTCCAGCGCCAGGTCATGCACTGCCGGAGCGATCATTTTGCAGGGCCCGCACCATTCCGCCCAGAAGTCCACCATCACGGGGAGTTCTGAGTCCATCACGCTGCTTTGCCAGTTTTCTCCGTTCACGTCCATCGGTTCGGGCATCTCAATTCCTCCACGTTAGCTCTGTGCCATTTGGAAAGCCGGCCACCCAGAGGCAGGGCCGCCGGCAATCTATAATGCCATATTATACCCCGCTCTCGACCCGGTCAACCAACCGCCCCCGGCGTTCATGGTGAGCCTGTCGAACCACATTATCGCGCCAATCGCCGTCATTCCCACATCTCCCACCGTCATTCCCGCTCGCACCATCGCCGTCATTCCCGCGAAAGCGGGAATCCAGCGATGGCTATAGGTGATAGTATATTTGCCATGATCCAGACCGCCGCCATCGTCCCTCCGCCTCTCCAACGCGGCGACGTCATCGACCTCGATCTGCTCTCCTGGGGCCGTTTGGGAGAGGCCATGGCAACCCACGACGGCCGCGACGTTTTCGTGTTCGGCGGCATCCCGGGCGAGAGCGTTTCCGCGGAAGTGGTCGCCGTTCGCCGCAAATACGTCGCAGCCCAGGTGCTCAGCGTGAACCGTCCGTCGCCCCATCGTGTCGGCCCGCCGTGCCCATATTTCGGCCGGTGCACCGGATGTCAGTGGCAGCACGTATCCTACGCAGCGCAGCTCAACGCCAAAGCCGGCATCGTCGCGGACGCGCTGGAACGGATCGGCAATTTCCACAATCCCCAGGTGCTGGATGCCATCCCGTCGCCCAAACCCTTCGGCTACCGTAATCACGCCCGTTTCAACGTCTGGCGTTCCACCGGCAGCCTGGGATTCACCCATCGCGAGCGGCGCCGGTTTGTCCAAATCGACCGCTGCCTGCTGATGAATGACCGCACCAACGAGCTGTTGGCGCAGCTTCAAGACCGCTGTAATGAAACCTCCGCCCTGTCCATACGCGCCTCTGATGCCACCGGCGACTACCTCGTCCAGCCCACCCTCAAAAATTCGGATGTGCCGGTGCCCACCGGCCAGAAACGCTACCGTGAATCGGTCGCCGGCCACGAGTTCTGGGTCGCATCCCCCTCGTTCTTCCAGGTCAACGTCGAACAGGCCGGCAGGTTGGCGGAGCTGGCAATAGACGCGCTCCGGCTGTCCGGCGCCGAGACCGTCGTGGACGCCTACGCCGGCGTGGGCGCATTCTCGGTCCTGCTTGCCCCCCACGCCGCTCGGGTCATCGGAATCGAAGAGTCCACGGCTGCCATCGCCGACGCTGTGGAAAATGCGGCCAACCTCCCCAACGTGGAATTCATCAGCGGCAAGGTCGAGGATGTCCTGCCTGGCCTCGAAGTCATACCCGACGCGGTTGTGTTGGACCCCTCGCGCACCGGCTGTCAGCCGTCCGTTCTGGAAACGCTGCTCGAGCTGGCTCCCCCCCGCATCGCCTACGTGTCCTGCAACCCGCAGACCCTCGCCCGCGACCTCGCCATGCTGTGCCAGCGTTACCGCGTTGAGTCGTTACAACCCGTGGATATGTTCCCGCAAACACATCACGTGGAATGCCTGGCGTCCTTGAGCCTCAAACCCGCTCAGGCCGAAATTGTGCTGGCATCGGCATCGCCCCGCCGCCGCGCCCTGCTCTCCGACCTGAACATCGACTTTCGCGTCGCTCCGTCCAACATACCGGAAGACCCTGAACCCGGTGAACCCCCGGAGTGGATGGTGCGGCGCTTGTCCCGGGAAAAGGCCCTGGCGGTCGCCGAGCAGGAGTCCGCGGATTCGGGCTACTACGTCGCCGCCGACAGCACGGTAGTGCTCGACGGCGAGTCCATCGCCAAACCCGCCGACGCCGGCGAAGCCCGGGATATGCTCACCCGCCTGCGGGGCACCGCGCACCAGGTCACCACCGGCATCACCGTGTACGATGCCGCGACCCGCCGGTGCGTCACCGAGTCCCACACCGCGGACGTGCTGATGCGCGATTTCAGCGACACCGAGATGGAGCGGTCCATCGCCAGCGGAACACCTATGGACAAGGCCGGTGCTTACGCTATCCAGGACGACGAGTTCCGCCCGGCATCTTTGCAGAGCGGTTGTTACTCCAATGTCATGGGCCTGCCCGCCTGCCGCGTGGTCGAGATCCTGGCCGAAATGGGCTGCGAATTGCCCGACCGCGCCGACATGACCGTGCCACCGGGTTGCACCATGTCCTGCCCCCTCAGCCATCCCCAACCTTCAACCGCTCATGGTGAGCCTGTCGAACCACATCCCGCATCCTCAACCGCATCCCACATCCCACCCGTCATACCCACATCTCCCACCGTCATTCCCGCGTCTCCCACTGTCATTCCCGCGAAGGCGGGAATCCAGAAACTCCCTGATTCGGAAGCCTCGCCGTGAACGTCTTCGGTATCGGAACCCTGGAACTGCTGGTGATCCTGCTGGTGGCCTTCGTCGCCCTCGGCCCCGGCAAGACCGTGGAAGTCGCTCGCACCCTCGGGCGCATGGCCCGTGAGGCGCGCCGCACGTTCACCGACATCATGGACGCGGCATCATTGTCCGATGACGACGTCGGCGCTCGACGGGACCGGCCCAACTCCAATGCCGGTTCGAGCGCCCCGGCCCAGCCCCCTTCTGACCCGCTGTCCATGCCCTCGCATCTCCAGGAGCCTGCGGATCAACGGCCCGCCGAACCGGACGATGCCGAGACAGGACCGTCCTCCGCTCAACGATGATTACCGATATCGTGTCCCGCTGGGAGCAGTTTGGCGACTGGCGACTGGCGGCGGTCGCCGGATTCGTCGCCCTGCTGGTGCTGATCGTTGCGGTGTCCTGGCTGGTTTCTCGACGCCGCGCGCCGGGCGAACCTCAAAGCAGCGCTCGCGAGCCCCTGCCCTTACGGGAGCACTTCCGCGAACTGCGCTCTCGCGTCTTGATTTCCATGGTCGCCCTGCTGGTTGGGTCGGCCGTCTGTTTCTATTTCTACGAGGAAATCCTGACCTTTCTCATCACGCCGGCCCGTCGAGTCGCCGGCGACGACGTTTCCATAATCTACACGGAGGTTACTGAACTCCTCAGCACCACCGTCAAGGTATCACTGCTGGGCGGGCTGGTGTTGGCGCTCCCCGTCATCCTCTACCACGCCATCCGGTTCGTAGCCCCCGGCCTTACGCCCAAGGAGCGGCGCGTCCTGTTTTCGTTCCTGCCGGCCGCGCTGTTGGCTTTCGTCGCTGGCATGGCTTTCGGCTATTTCGTGATGATCCCGCCCGCGTTGCGGTTCCTGCTCACCTTCGGCGGCGACGTGGCCGAGCCGCTGATCCGCATCAGCAACATCGTCAATATCATGATCCGGCTGCTGTTCTGGCTCGGTATAGCCTTTGAAACTCCCCTTGTGATGTACGTCCTGGCCTTTCTGGGCATTGTCAACGCGCGGGGCTTTTCTCGGTTCCGCCGGCTCTGGCTGGTGGTGTCATTCGTCATCGCCGCCGCCATCACGCCTACCATCGACCCATTGAACCAGGCCATAGTAGCCGGGCCGCTCATCGTGCTCTATGAGCTTGGCGTGCTGCTGGCGCGTTTCGCCGGCCGGCACTCAACCACCGCCTTGAGCGCAGAACCCGCCAGCGAGTGAGCAATTCAAAAAAAACCCTCTCCCCTGGTGAGAGAGGGTTAAGGTGAAGGGAACTCTGCTAGGTTCACGCCTGCGGGATGGTGAACACGGTATTGCCGTCGGTGTCGTGGCGATGATTCGCCAGCCCGACTAGAATCCGGTTAGTCTGCTGAATTTCCATCCGTAATTCGTTGATCGCATTCTCAATGCGGTCAAGTCGGTCATCAATACCATCAATACGGTCATCAATGCCATCAATACGAGAATCAATGCCGTCAAAGCGGACATCCATTTGGATAACCCGCTGGGACAGCTTCCCAAAGGCTACTGCGGCGCCAATGGCCGCTACAAAAATCGCAAAGCCGACCCCTGCCACCGTCCCGAGGGTTGCCAATTCAACGACCGTCATGGGTTTCTCCGTTCACCCGGCGCCCACAAAAGTGCCGTCGTCAAGACTGCCGTTCCTCCGAACCGGCCTCGGTCGAACTCCCCTCACGCCTCGCCACCTCATCCTCACCGGTCACCGACGTCTTGAACGATCTAATGCCCTTGCCCAGCGCGGAACCCACGCCCGGCAACCGCGACGCTCCAAAAATCAGCAGGACGACCACCAGGATCAGAAGCAGTTCGGTCATTCCCAAAGGACCAATACGCATCGTTCCACATGCTCCAAGTTTGATGTGCCTATTTTATCAGATGCGCCCGGATTCCACCAAGACGCGGCCGACGAGTCCGGTGCGGACGCGGCGTCAACCTGCCCACCGGCGGGCCTGGTCCCGCGCAGCGCCCGCCCCACCTTGCCGCTCATCAACCCTGCCGCTATAATGCGCCAATAAGCGCAGCCCCAATCTTGCCATCGGCTTTGGCAGTTGGCGGGTTGCGCCAAACTAGTGGGCTGGTCAGTTTGATGGCAACCGATGCAGGGTATGATGTAGCAGTAATCGGCGGCGGGCCGGGTGGCTATGTGGCTGCCATCCGAGCCGGTCAATTGGGCCTCAAAGCCTGCGTCATCGAACGGGAAGCCCTCGGCGGCGTTTGCCTCAACTGGGGTTGCATCCCCTCCAAGGCGCTGCTGAAAAACGCCGAAATCGTGTCCTATGTCCGGCGCGCCGACCAGTTCGGCCTCGCGTTCGACAACTTCCGCGCCGACTATTCAGTAGCAATGAAGCGCAGCCGCCAGGTCGTGGATCGCATGACCCGCGGCGTCGCGTTCCTGCTCCGCAAAAACGGCGTTGACCACATCGAGGGCAACGCGCGCATCGTCTCCGCCCGCGCCATCGACGTTGCCGGACCCGACGGACAGGTTTCCCGCGTCAACACCCGCAACATCGTCGTCGCCACCGGCGCTCGCCCCCGCAGCATCCCGCCGCTCCCGGTGGACGGACAGCGCATCATCACCAGTCGTGAGAGCATCGTAGCCGACGACGTGCCCGGTTCCATCGCCATCATCGGCGGCGGCGCAATCGGCGTCGAGTTCGCCTACATCTATCGCATGTACGGCGCCGACGTTACGGTGATCGAACTGCTGCCCCGTATCGTCCCCAACGAGGACGAGGAGATCAGCCAGCAGTTGGAGCGCGCCTTCAACCGCCACGGCATCAAGATGCAGACCGGCGCCGGCGTCACCAACGCCCAGGCCGACCCTGCCGGCGTAACGCTGACCATCGAAAAGGACGGAGTATCGGAAACGGCACGGTTCGACAAAGTGCTCGTCGCCATCGGCGTGCTCCCCAATACTGAGAACCTCGGGCTCGAAGACATCGGCGTCGCCACCGAGCGCGGCTACATCAATATCGACGACCGGATGGCCACCAACGTCCCCGGCATCTACGCCGTGGGCGACGTTACCGGCAAACTCGCCCTGGCCCACGTCGCGTCCGCTCAGGGCGTAATTGCCGTTGAAGACATCGCCGGCGAGGAAACTCAGCCGCTGGACTACACTTACCTGCCCAAGGCCACCTACTGCCATCCCCAGGTTGCCTCCTTCGGCCTCACCGAAGCCCAGGCCATCGAGCAGGGCTACGACGTTAAAGTCGGCCGGTTCAACGTCCAGGCCAGCGGCAAGGCAGCAGCCATGGGGGAAAACGACGGCCTGGTAAAGCTGGTTATTGATGCCAGTTATGGCGAACTGCTGGGCGGCCACATGTGCGGCCCGGAAGTCACCGAGCTTCTTGCCGAACTCCAGATGACCCACCTGCTGGAGGGTACTACTGCCGAACTGGGCTGGGCCGTCCACGCCCATCCCAGCGTCGCCGAAATGGTCCATGAAGCCGCCCTGGACGCCGAAGGCCGCGCCCTGCACATGTAGCGGCAAGCGCCCTCAATTCGTCATTCCCGCGAAACCAAAATCACTGCCTGCGAGGAAGGGATATGCTCAAAGCAGCGGACGTTCCCGATCTGACCAAAGACGACCTGCTGGGTTTCTACCGGCAGATGAAGCTCATCCGTGAGTTTGAACGAGAGTCCGAGCGGCAGTACACGCGAGGCAACATCAAGGGGTTTCTCCACGTCTATAACGGCGAGGAGGCCATCGCCGTCGGCGCGATCAACACCCTGCGCGAGGACGACTACATCGTCACCCATTACCGAGACCACGGCCAGGCGTTGGCGCGCGGCATGGGCAGCAAGGAAGTCATGGCCGAGCTCATGGGCAAAGCCACCGGCTGCAGCAATGGCAAGGGCGGCTCCATGCACCTGTTCAGCTCCGATCTGAACTTCATGGGCGGTTACGCCATCGTAGGCGGCCAGTTGTGCATTGCCGCCGGCATCGCCCTCGCCGTCCAGTATCGCGGCGACGATCAGGTGGTGCTCTGCTTCTTCGGCGACGGCGCAGTCAACGAGGGCGAGTTCCACGAGGCCATGAACCTGGCCGCCATCTGGAACCTCCCCGTCATCTTTTTCTGTGAGCACAACCTCTACGGCATGGGCGCCTCATCCAAGGAAACCCTAGTGATGTGGGACTCCCTTCACGAGATGGCCGCCGCCTACGGCATGGACCGTTACGAAGTTGACGGCAACGATGTGCTTGAAGTCCGCGACCTGATGCAGAGAATAAACGCCGACGTGCGCGCCGGCAAAGGCCCCGCCTTCGTCGTCGCCCGCACCTACCGACTGCGCGGCCACTCCGTCGCCGACCCGGCGGACTACCGCCCCGACGACGAGGTCCAATACTGGGAGAGTCAGGATCCCATTCCGCGCTTCCGTGATTGGCTGACCGAGGAAGGCATCGCCACCGTGGAGGACTTCGACGAGATCGACGCCAGCGTTGATGAAGAGGTCGTCATCGCCGCCGAGTTCGGAGAGTCCTCACCGTGGCCCGAACCTGCCGATCTTTACGACGGCGTTTACACCGACCGACCGACCGAGGGAATTCCCACTTAGCGACCCTGCCCATCACAAGAGGAATTACTATGTCGGTCATCACCTACCGCGAAGCCGTATCCTCCGTACTCCGCGAGGCCCTTGATGAAGATGAACGCGTCTTCCTGATGGGCGAGGACATCGGGCCTTACGGCGGCGCGTTCGCCGTAACCCAGGGATTCACCGAAAAATACGGCAAGAAACGCATCAAAGACTCCCCGCTGGCCGAATCGGTCATCGTCGGCGCCGGCGTCGGCGCGGCCATGGCCGGCCTTCGCCCGGTGGTCGAGCTGATGACCATCAATTTCAGCCTCCTGGCCATGGACCAGATCGTCAACCACGCCGCGAAAATCCGTTACATGTCCGGCGGCCAGTTCTCCATCCCCCTTATAATTCGCACTGTCACCGGCGCCGGCGCGTCCGTGGGGGCGACCCACTCCCAGTCTTTCGAAGGCATGTACGCCTCCATACCCGGCCTGACCGTCGTCACTCCCGCCACGCCCAGCGACGTGATCGGCCTGTTCCGCTCCTGCCGCGAACTCAACGATCCGGTGTTGTTCGTCGAACACATCCTGCTCTACGGCACCCGCGGCGAAGCCCCCAGCGTGGGCGATTACCGCGTACCTATCGGCAAGGCCGACGTCCGCCGCAGCGGCAAGGACATCACCCTCTGCGGCTATTCCCGCATGGCCAACGTCGCCGAGCAGGCCGCCGGCATCCTGGCTCAGGAGGGCATTGAAGCCGACGTCATCGACCTGCGCACTTTGCGACCGCTCGATTCCGAAACTCTCGTCAACTCGGTCAAAAAGACCCACCGGGCCCTCATGGTCGAGGAGACCACCCGCATCGGCGGTTTCGCCGGCGAGCTCGTCTCCCAGATCCAGGAAGACGCCTTTGACTACCTCGACGCCCCCGTGGCCCGCGTCGCCGGCGCGGAGGTCCCAATGCCCTATTCGTACCCCCTCGAAATGGCCGCCATCCCCAGCGTCGATGCCGTCGCGGCGGCAGCCCGAAAGCTGGTCAACGGCTCCTAACCTGTTCATTCCGCACAACCACAGCATCATAGGAGAATATCGTGGCAACCAACGTCGTCATGCCACAGATGGGATACGATATGCGCGAAGGCACCGTCGTCCGCTGGTACAAGCAGGAGGGCGAAACGGTGGATCGCGGCGAGGTTATCGCCGACATCGAAACCGACAAGGCCACTGTGGAGTTTGAAGCCTACACCGGCGGCGTCCTGGGCAGAATCGTCGCCCAGGAAGGGGTCGCCATACCTGTCGGTGAACTGATCGCTATCATCACCGAACCCGGCGAGTCAGTGCCCGAAGTGGAGGCCGCTGCTGCTCCGCCGGCCGCTGCCCCGGCTCCTGCTCCCGTACCCGCTGCTGCCCCGGCCCCCGAACCCGCACCCGTTGCCGCCCCCGCTCCAGCCTCTACCGACGGCCAGGTGCGCGCCTCCCCCATCGCCCGCCGCCTCGCCCGCGAACGCGGCATTGACCTGGCACTGGTCACCGGAACCGGCCCCAACGGTCGCATCACCGAGCGCGATATCGAGGGCTACCAGCCGGCCGCCCCCGAACCGGCCCCGGCTCCGGCGGCAGCTCCCGCCCCTGTAGCCCAGCCGGCTGCCGCGCCCACCGATTCGCGTATCGAGCTCAGCCGCATGCGCCAGACCATCGCGCGGGTGACCTCAGACAGCAAGGCCAACGCGCCTCATTTCTACGTCACCGCCGAGATTGACATGGGCAAGGCCATGGCCCTCCGCCGCGACGTCAACGACGCCTCCGACCCCGACAACCGCGTCAGCGTCAACGACCTTATGGTCAAGGCGTGCGCCCTGGCCCTAGCCAAGCACCCCAAGTTCAACTCGTTCTACCGGGGCGATTACCTGGAAGTCCACGGCGCAATGAACATCGGCATCGCCATCGCCTTGGAATCCGGCCTGATCCTCCCCGGCGTCAGTAACTGCGAGAGCAAGTCGCTGCTCCAGATTGCCGCCGCCACCAAGGACCTCATCAGCCGCGCCAACAGCGGCGCCCTCCGCAACGAGGAGTACAGCTCCACCACGTTCAGCATCAGCAACATGGGCATGTTCGATGTGGAAAGCTTCACCGCCATCATCTATCCGCCCCACGCGGCGATTCTCGCCGTGGGCAGCGTCAAGCAGGCGCCTGTCGTGCGCGACGGCGAACTGTCCGTAGGCACGATGATGAAAGCCACCCTGTCCACCGACCACCGCGTCGCCGACGGCGCAGAGGCGGCCCAGTTCCTCATGGAAATCAAGCGCGTCCTCGAAAACCCCGTCAGCCTGCTACTGTAATGCCCGTTTGCAAGCGACGTCGCTCCCGCGTACTTCCGTCATTCCCGCGAAAGCGGGAATCCAGTCTCCAAGTTAACGGAGTCTCACCATGCCACAAATGACCGGCGGCCAGGCTGTGGTCGCATCCCTTCAAGCCCAGGGTGTCGATACCGTTTTCGGCATCATCTCCGTTCATACTCTGGACCTTTTCGACGCGCTGTTCGATAGCCAGGACGATGTGAGATTCATTGGCGGACGCTTGGAGTTGGGCTGCGGCTACATGGCCGACGGCTACTCCCGGGCCACCGGCAAGCCCGGCGTCCTGCTCACCAGCACCGGCCCCGGCGCCGCCGATTCGGTGGGAGCCATGGGCGAAGCGTATTTCTCGGCATCCTCCATCCTCCAGGTTACCACCAACGTCGAAACCGAGTTCATCGGCAGCGGCAAGATGGCCACCCACGAAACTAAAGACCAGTTGGGCATGTTCGCCGCCGTCACCGACTGGAACGCCCAGATCGGACAAATCGAGTCCATCCCCGACCACTTCGTTGAGGCTTTCGTCCGCTTTCAGGAACGCCGTCCCCGCCCCATCGAGCTTGAAGTCCCCACTGACCTGCTGGGCCAACAAGCCGATGTTGAGGTGCTGCAACCCCGCGATCCGGATGTGCCCCAAGGCGACCCGGTTCAGGTCGAACGCGCGTGGAACCTCCTCCGCAACGCCAGGCGTCCGGTGATCTTCCTGGGCGAGGAAATCCACACCACCGGCGGCGCGGATGACATAATCCAACTAGCCGAACGCCTCGGCGCGCCTGTCGTCACCGGCGATGGCGCAAAAGGCACGTTCCCCGAAAACCACCCGCTCTCCCTCGGCATGGCCCTGGGCAACCGCATCTGGGGACAGAACCCGGTGCTGGACTGGCTAGGCGATTGCGACGTCGCCCTCGTGCTGGGCAGCAACCTGCCCTATCGTTCCACCTCCGGCGTCGGGCTGAAACTGCCGGAGAAAATCGTCCACGTCATGCTCGACGGCGACTACATCGGCCGCAACTACGAAACCGAGGTCGGCATCCCCGCCAATAGCGGCGCCGTCGTCCGCCAGTTCCTCGGCGCCGCCGGCGACGCGGACCTGGGCGCCGGCGACGACTACCGCAAAGAAGTTGCTGCCCTCAAAGATCAGATCTACTCCGGCTTGCAGGAGCATTGGGGCCCCGAGCTAAAAGCTTGGGAGTCCATCCGCTCCGTAATTCCCGATGACACCATCTTCGCGCTGGACGCCACCGTTCCTGCCAACCGCGCCGTGCGCTGCCTGCAAATGAACCGGCCCCGCAGCTACATGTATCCCCACGGTTGGGCCGGGCTGGGATTTGCCTACCCCGCGTCCATGGGCGCGAAAGTTGGCCGACCGGACAGCCCGGTGATCTGCGTATCCGGCGATGGAGGCTTCCAGTACAACGCCCAGGAACTCGGCACCGCCGTGCAGTACGGCATCAACCCTATCGTCATGATATTCAACGACTCCGCCTGGGGCGTCCTCAAGGGCTACCAGCGCGACCGCGGCAGCAAGCCGATGGCCACCGATCTGGTCAACCCCGACTTTATCAAGCTGTTCGATTCCTACGGCATCGGCGGAACCCGAGTCCACAATGTCGGCGAGATGACCCGCGCCGTCCAGGACGCCGTCGCCGCCGACAAAATCCACCTCATCGAAGTCGTCATGCCCGACGGCTTTCCCGCTTTCTGCCGTGGATGAACTCCACCGCCGGCGCATCTACCCCCTATCGCCTCGTGACCTCTCCGAGGAGCAAATCGCCGTCACCTTCGCGATGACCTCCCGGTCTCCCGAGCCGTTCGATGAAATCGCCCGACGGGTCACCGAAGAAAGCGCCGCCAGTTTCAACGAACGCTGGGTCGTCGGCTACGGACACGCCTCCGTAGCCGAGCACGCCGTCCTGCACCTCGCCGTCGAGAACATATCCCGCCTGGCCTGCGATACTCTTGAGGACAACCGCCTCGCCTCCTACACCGAAAAATCTTCCCGTTACCAGGTCATCGACCCCGACAGCTTCCACGTACCCCAGGAACTGGACCCGTCGCCAGCATTACGCGAAACTTACTTAACAACTTGCCGCAACCTTTTCGCCACCTATCACCAACTGATTGACGGGACGTTGGATTACCTCCGCCGAACGCTCCCACAACGCGAAAACGAGCGCGACTCCGCCTACAATCTCCGCCTCCGACGCCTCGCCACCGACGCTTGCCGTGCCATACTGCCGGCCGCAACCCTCACCAACGTCGGCGTAACCGCCAACGCCCGCACCTTGGAACACGCCATTACCAAGCTGATGTCGTCCGCGCTGGCCGAAGAACGCGAGATCGGGCTCGAACTGCGCGAGCAGGGCCGCAACATCACCCCGACGCTGGTGAAATACGCCGACCACAATCCCTACCTTGCGGAGCTACGGGCCGTCGTCCCGGAAGATACCCGAACCTGCCCCACAGCGGACTGGAAAACCCGCGTCGCCCTGCTCGACTACGACTCCGGCGCCTCCCGCAAACTTGCCGCCGCCCTGCTGTTCCGCAATGAGGGGAGCTACTCGGATGCTCTCGCCCGATCCTCAGCCTTGTCCGAGCAGGACCGGTTGGCCCTCATCCACGACGCGGTTCGCGGTATCGGTCCCCATGACCCGCCTCCCCGCGAGTTCGAGTTGGTCGGCTATACCTTCGAGTTCACCTTCGACTATGGCGCTTTGCGTGAGTTCCGCCGCCACCGTATGCAGACCTACCTGTCCCAGCCGCTGACCGTCTCCAACGGGTACCACATACCAGACCTCATCAGGGACGCCGGTTTGGAAGCGCCCTTTGAACGCGCCATCAATGACGCCGATACGGCTTTCCATGGCCTGCAATCCGCCGCCGCGGGATCCGCCCTCGCGCAGTATCTGGTCACCCACGCCCACCGCCAGCGGGTGCTGTCCCGCCTGAGCCTCAGGGAGTGCTACCACCTTTTCAAACTGCGCGCTTCCCAACAGGCCCACGAGTCCATCCGCGTACCCATCGTCGAAGCCATGCGGCTCGCCGTGGAAGTGCAGCCGGAGCTTTTCCGCTACCTGCCGCTGCGAAACGCCCCCAACTGGTGGCCTTTTACGGGTCGGAGCAATCCCGCGTGAACCCGCAGTTGCGGCAGGTTATCTTGCAACTGCGCTCCTGCATCCGCGCCCCGCAGATCTCGCAGTCCAGACCGTCGTCCCTTCGTACCTTCGTCGGAAGCGTCGGTTTCGGCATGGGTGTGTTCGTTCTCTGAACGGCCATTCTCCTTCACCTCCTGGTTAGATTATCGGGGCGGCATCGGCGGCCCGGGTATGATTAACGCCGACAGGAGTCGCTCGCCAGTGGGATTGGTCGGGCCGTGCCGTTCGTCCGGCATGAGCGCAACCTGCCGGTACTGGAAGATCGATTCGTCCATCTCCAGTTGTTTCACTCCCGCCCCGTCGTCGTCATTGACCACCACCCGGTCAACCATCACCTGGTGCCCGCCTCGCACCAGCCAGATCTGGTACGTGTCGGCCGGCATCCCCGATACCATCAGCACCCCGCGCCGGCCGTTGGGCTCCACCATCAATACTCCCTTCGCCTCCGGCTCGGTCCCCATGGGGGAACTCATCGCCACTTTCTCGGTTTCCGGTTGCGCCGACAGCACCGTCGCTTCGATCACTTCGGCCATGTCCTGCTTCATCCGGTCCACTTGCTCGGCGTTGGACACGATCATGTCGTCCGCTTTGGACGCGCCGTCCGTGCTTTGACCCGCGCCGCCATCAACTGCGCCGCCACCTGCGCTCGCCCGAGCATTCGGCGCTGCGGCCGCCATTACGCGGTCGCCGTCGGTCGTCCGTGCCGCGATGGCGCCGGCCGCCGGCGAATCCACAAAATCCCGTTCGTTGGCAACCCGTCCGGCGCCAGCTTCAAAACTTCCTGTACCCTGCCCAGCTGACGCCAGCCCGGCCATGCTCGCAACCAGTTCCCGCTCAGATTCCACCGCCGCCGTCAGTTCGTTGATCTCTCGTTGCTGCAACGACATCACCCCGACCGATACGGCAAGGAGCACACCCAAAACGCCCACCGCCGCCGGCGTCAGCCACCGGCGCAACCTTCTCATTGACCATCGGGGATCCGCCGCCGGCAACGGGGCAGCAGCCGGCTCCTCTCGACCCGTGGCCGCTGCCAGCACCCGGCCCTTCAATCCCGTCGGCAACTCCGCTTCTGGCGCCCCGCCCGTCAACCGCGCTGACGTTTCCTGAAACCCCAGCAGCACTTCCTGGCAGTGCAGGCACTGGACCACATGATGGAACACCGCCTGGAACTCGGCGTCGTCCAGCGCGTTCAACGCGAAAGCCGCCAGCTCGCCTTCGGGGTGCGGGCTGTCCTCCTGCGGGTGACTGTAGTTATCAGGCCACATACTCTTCCAACGCCGCCTTGAGCTTCTGCATGCCCAATCTCATGCGTGTCTTGACCGTTCCCAGCGGTATGTCCAGCATCCTCGCGATTTCGGACTGGCTGTAGCCGTGCCACGCCGACAGGTAAAGAGGCTGGCTCTGTTCCTCCGGCAATTCCAGCATCGCCGCCCGCACCAGCCGGGCGTTGAAACTCCGCTCCACTTCCTGTTCAACGCTCAACTTCTGGTCCGGCACGCGGAGCAGCGTCTCCATTTCCGGTTGGGCGGTATGATCGGTGGTGCGCCGCCGCGAACGGTAGAAATCAACAATTTTATGGTGGGCTACGGACATAATCCAGGTGCCCGGCGCCGACATCTCCGGTCGGTAGCTCCCCGCCTTTTGCCAGATGTTGGAAAAGACCTCCTGCACGGCGTCTTCCGCCAACCCCTCGTCCTTCAACACCGACATGGCCAGGGAATAGACGCGTTGGGCATAACGGTCGTAAATGGCTTCCAGCCCCGACTCGTTCCCGGCGCCTATATCGAGTATGTGCTGCGTGTCTTCGCTGCGATTGTAATCCGACACGACTCCCCCGGTATCTCCAGCGTCCAGTTCCTTCCCCGATGTCTGCTATACGCTCTCGCTCGTCAATCGGATTCACCAACGCCTCTAACCGTCGTTCCCGCACCTTTGACCGTCATTCCCGCGAAAGCGGGAATCCAGCAAATCCCCCAATCCAGTGAATCCTGATTCTGATAATTCTTGTCCCTACACTACCAGGCTGTCAAAAATGCCGCGCAGGTTCGGAAGGTTCTCCAGTGACCAGATCAACTCCAGCGCCTGCTCGCATTGCTGCTCGGTGACGGTGGGGCAGGCCAACCGCCGGAATTTCGCGTCAACCTCGGCGTCGCTCAGCGGGTTCTTCCCGTGACCCTTGGGGTAGCTGGTGGACGCGACCTCGGTCTGCCCATTGCTCTTGATGACCTCGATTCGGCAGTTGTACTGCTCCGGGTATCGCTCGGTGAACTCCGGGTTCTCGTCGATTCGCATCTTGTTGATGATGGTTCGCAGCCCGGCATCCGCGATCCGGTCCGGCGCAAAGGTTGCCGGAGTCACCGCGCCGTCCCGCAGTCCCACCGCCGTCAAAAACGGGATGCTGTGGTCGGCCGTTTCCCGCGTCTTCGGGTCCCATTTCTCAGGTTCGGTGGATGCGCTGCTGACCGCCGAGTTGTACGACTGAATCTTGATCGACGCTATGTCGTCCGGCTGCACCATCTCATGCAACTGGATCGCCAGGTCTATCGGCGCCTGCGTGTGAATCTGCGAGGGATAGAACTTGAAGATCGTGTTCAGTATTCGAAACGGCGAATCCTCGCCGCCCAGCGCCTCAATCTCCACCGGATAGCCGATCGCCTGCTCCCACAGTCCCTTGCGCCCCTCGAACGGTTCAAACGGCCCGGTCATGCCCTCCGCCGCCAACTGGGCCGCAAAGACTCCCGACCTCGTGGCCGCCGCCGCCGCGCAGCCCTTCCACATGGACAGCTCACCCATCCGCGTCACCCGCAGCGGCACGTTGGGCACCGCCGCCAGCGAAATCGCGTGGCCCATCTGCTCCTCGTCCAGCCCCAGCACCTTCCCGGCGGCGCACGCCGCGCCGATCACGCTGAATATCCCCTGGTCCCACTGGTTGTCCGGCACCTGGTCGGCGATCCGGCAGAACGCTTCGTAAGCCAGCGCGATCGCCGTAATCAGCGTCTTGCCGTCCGCCTCCGCGCTGTCGGCCACGGCCAGCGCCGCCGGAATCATATCCGAGGGATGGCCACCACCCGGCGAGAAATATGAGTCGTTGCAGTCCAGGTACCGCACCATTACGCCGTTAGCGAACCCGGCCATGTCCAGCGAGGAGTAGTCGTTGGTTCCCAGGATGCGCGACGGCGTGCCACTGGTGATGTCTCCGGCCAGTTTCCGCGCCACTTTGGCCGGCTCGCTCAGGTATCCGCCAACAGCGCAACCCAGCGTGTCGGCCACCGTCCGCTTCACCTGGTGTATTACTTCTGGCGGTAGATCCTCATACGACAGGTTGCAGGCATACGAACTCAGCAATTCGGTAGTGCGATCCATAAATCCTCGATTCCTCTCTTCCGCAGCGGCTCGGCCCGCGCTTTCTATTTCTATTGTATCGCGGCTATTTGATCACCGCCTCTGCGATCCGCTCCAGTTGCGCCGCCATTTCCTCCTCAGTATCGCAGTGCTCGGGACGCACTACCACGCGATCCGCGCCGGCGTTCAGCAGATCCTGCACCAACTGTCCGTCAGGGGCCTGACCGTAAATCGAAATGCTGAGCGACTTCGGATCTCTCCCCCGCGCCGTCGCCAGTTCGTCCAGCCTGGCGCGGCTATCCTCCACCTCCTGCGGAGTGATGCGGTTGGGAAGCCAACCGTCGCCCCACGTCGCCACTCGCTGCAGTACCCGCCGCGCCAGCCCGCCCAGGATTACCGGCGGATGCGGCTGCTGAATGGGCTTCGGGTTACACTTCACCGCCGGAAAATCGTAGTACGTGCCGTGAAACTCGGCCTCGTCCTTCGTCCACAGCTCCTTCATCACGTCCACGGCTTCCCGCGTCTGCGTCCAACGATGATCGAAATCGCCGCCGAAAATCTCCGTTTCCTCCCGATTCCAGCCCGCGCCGATGCCGAACATGAACCGCCCGCCGCTGATCCGGTCCAGCGTGGCGATTTCCTTCGCCAGCATCAACGGGTTTCGCTCCGGGACCAGCGTAATCCCGGTACCCAGCTTGATGGTGCTGGTAGCGCCGGATGCCCGCGCCAAAGCGATGTACGGGTCGGCAAAGTGGGCATACGTCCACGGAATTTCACCGCCAGAAGGAAACTGGCTCGCGCTCTGCACCGGCAGAATCGGGTGCTCCGCGTACCAGATGGATTCAAACCCCAAAGATTCAGCCGTCCGCGCCATGAACGCGGGATCCAGCGTATAAGCTGGCAAAGGTATCGAAGTTCCAACTGACATAACGTTTGCTCCTTTTGCATTGATTCAGGCATCGCCGAATAACGCCCAGCGTACTTCATTCGAGGTTAAACCAACATAGCTCGCAACATCGGATATGATGCCGCTCAACGTTCCAACTTCTAACTGCCGATAGCGCGGAACTGTCACTCGATGTTCACCGCCACGCAAGGTACTCGCCAAACGCATGTGGCTGCCTCGTTGCCGGATGACACGATATTCATAGTGACGGCGCAACAACGACACTAAAGCGTCTCCCGAAAGATCACGCGGCAGTGTCATACGGCCAATACTTCGTCTTTCACTAGACGCAACCGAATTTCCGTAGGCATTTCATCATCGTCAAAATGACAGAGCACAGCATCCTTCGTCATCGCTTTTAGGTCGGCCCAATCGTGGCCCTGTGTAAAGATGCTGTGGCCCACCGCTCTGGCATTGTAACCGCCGGACGCGGTTTCGGTTACTTCAAAAACGACCTTGTTCACCGTCATAATCCATTTCCCTCATGCTGATAACCGTTTCGCCGGATTACCACCAACGGTGTTTCCCGAGTTCTTGGCTCAACTCGCGTGCTCGGTACCAGGCCTCACCTGCGCAAACGTCAATCGTTTGCCGGGGTTGATTCACCGCGGCCCCATACGCTTTCAGATCGTACAGATTCCAATGGCGGCCATTAGTCAAAACCCCTACGCTGGGTGATTCGCCTCTGCCGTGAAATTTGCTCAAATAATTGGCCAACTGACGTCCAGAGCGCCCAGGATCTCGGCAAATGTCTTTTGCCTCTATCAGAATAGCCGCCTGCCCGGCTCTGTTGAACAGCGCATAGTCAATCCTGGCTCCAGCGCGCGAGAGGTATTCGACTCGAACCTGAAACGGATCCTCCGTGTCCCATCCCAGCGCCCGGATCAGGGGATCGATCGCCGTGTACCGAGTGTGCAATTCGTTAGTGGACAACCCCAATTTGATGGTGTTCCTCACTTGCGAAACAATCGCTTCTAACTTCGATTCAGACACCGTGGCCTCCTCACACCAAACCGGAAGTCTCGCTTAATCATCCGCCGCCACTGCCGCCGGCGCCCGCACGATGGCATCGTACACCTCGCCGCCCTGCGCCACCAGCACGTCCACATCCTCCGCCAGCACGTACCCCGATTCAACCAGCGACTCCGCGCACATTCGCACTCTTTCGACGTATTCATCCCGCGCCCCATACCGTTCCTCAATCGACGGCCTGGGATCGCCCGACGCCAGCCGTTCCGCTCTTGTAACCGCAAACGGAATCGCGCATCCCGCGACAGTTCCGCCGGCGGCGAGCACTTGCCCGACGCCGCCGATGTCTGGATGCCGCACGTTCCAACCCGCATAGGTAGCCAAGGGCACGTCGATCGCCGGTAGCCGTATGCCCCCAACCTCGTTGCCGTCCGGATCCACCGCCGACACCAGCATCGGATACTCGTCGCCTACTACCGGCGGCATAACCGTCGGAACCGCCCGGTCCGGGCCGAAGTCCAACTTGCGTATTGCCTTTTGATGCCTCGGAAACTCAACGCCGGGCAGCGAACCGAACCAGGCGGCTAACTCATCCGCGCCGACCGCGCTCCCATCGGCTAGATTGGGGTACCCATTAGCCGGCGGTTCGATGTTTTGGGTAACCCATCGATCCAGATGATGTAGCGCTGCCCGCATCAAAGGACGGTAGTCCACATAGTTCAACGCCTGCGTTCCCCGCGCTCCGGTGTCGGGGTTGGTATCGGATATCGGCAGGTTCGCCGGCGCGTGCTGCGTCCCGCAGAACAACCACGACCGCACGTTGTCAGGTAGTTGCACGTCTGACTCGCCGTCGGGGGTCATGTGCGCCAAAGCGCCGTGCCCACCCCAGTATTCCGACGACGTGTTCGTGTAGATGACCTTGGGCGCACAGCCCCTCCGCGTAACCTCCGCGAGTATGCCGTCGTCGCTATCGGGTTCCAGATCCAGAAACGGCGGCAGGTTGTTCACGCTCCGATTGGACAGGCTGGACGGCTGTCCGAACCGCACGTTGAACTCGCCCATCTTGCCGCCGGCCACGTTCGGCAACATCCCGTCGAACACGATCTGACCCGATTCGTCCCGATTCAGGCCCAGGTACAGCATCTGACGCAGGAATCGCCCACTCTGGCTGCGGCCGTATGCGTAGGCCCGGCCAATCGCGCCGGCCAGCGGATTCGCCGTACCCTCTGCATCAACCTTCCCGTACCGCAGCCACGCGGCGATGTCCCGCGTCGCCAGCAACCCCAAACCCACCACCGGCGCGTGCGAGGTCTCATACAGCACCCGGTACACCCTGCCGGACTGAAATCCCCCGTCCATCGTGATGTGCGCCGCGTCGGGCACCCGCCTTCCGTCCACCAGGCGTGCAAAGGCCCACTGCTCCCGTGGAATCACCGTTTCGTCGCCGTCCTCGTGTTCCTGCACCGTCAACACGGAGTCCCAGCTCTCCAGGTGGTTCGTCGGATACGGACGGTGCTCCCGGTCCGAAAGGAATTGCGTGTCGGTGTTCGCAATGGGCTGGAACGACACCACGATCCGGCCCGACACCGGAGACCCGTCGGCGCTATGCGCGGTGGGCAGGTTGCACCGGAACAACCCTGGCGCGTCCGGCACGTCATGCTGCCAACCGCACCACACCAGGCTATACCCGTGCCGCATCATGAAACCGTTGCCGGGATGCGGGTCGGCGTCCGGCGGCCCGTCCGGCGCGCTGTTGATGTTCTTCAGCGCCAGTTCCTTGCCCCGGTTCACCACGTCCAGCAGCAGCCGGCCGTTGCCGTGGTCGTTGTCCACCGGCTTCACGATGCGAAAATCGGCCGAAAATTCCACCAACCCACCCTCGTTGCGCGGCGCCAACCCAATGTCCGCAATCACTCCGTTGTCAGCATGATCCGCATCAACCGCAAAATGCGCCACCCCGTCGATCTGCTCGTATCGCCCCACATCGCCAAACGACTCCCCGCCGGCAAACGGTTTCCGCGTCTTGATCTTCAACTTCGTAAGCGCCATGTTCCTTCACCTCATGCCTAAACTACGTCATTCCCGCCTGCGCGGGAATCCAGGAGCGCAAATCGGCTGCCATCCTGGCCATCGCTGTAAGGCCGAACTCGCTCTTGCACTAAAAGTCCAGTTCGCCGCAAAAGCCGGCTAGCCGTTCGGCATAGCTTCCAGTTCCTCAATGGTCGGTGGCGCGTAGTCGGTCCAGGAATAGTTATAGACATTCTCGCGTTCCCGGTAATTCGCGCGGCCTTCCCCGGGCTCTCCGGTATCTGCATTGACGACAATGGTAGTCAGGTCGGGGTGGCCTTTCATCTCGCAGAAACGCCATACGGGGTCCAGTAAGCGCTTGCCTACCGACAAATTGTGCACCTCGGTTGCGTTGCCTACGGCCCCATAAGTAACCGTCTCACGCCTGGCAGCTGCGGCAATCAGAATCAGATATGTCTTGACCACCTTGCCCATCGGCCCGCTGTCCACCAACCTCTCTGCCATCTTCTCCTCCCCTGTCCATCCTGTGCATCCATGAAAAAACACGAACTCACAAAATCTCGCTCGTATCCACGTCCAAGTCCTCCGGCGCCTCCGCTCCCGTGTTGTCTCGCCACCATTGCCGGAACACGTCCTCCCCCATGGCGTCGCGCAACCGCGCCAGGTGCGCTTTCACCTGCACCAGCATGGGCAACTGGTATTGATTCACCAGTTGATACGTTCGCGCCACCCATTCCAGAGCGTCGGGCAAATTCCCACGTTCTTCTTCCACCATCCCCAACTGCCCGTAGGTGCGCGCCGCCCTCAGCACGTCCCGCGAGTTCTCAAAGGCTTCGCGAGCCTGGTCGTACCACTGGTAAGCCCTGTCCAGGTCGCCCGCCTCGTGGAACACCACGCCCAACTGACGCGCTTCAATCCCAACCCCGCGCGCGTCGCCCATCCGCTCCCGGTACTCCATGGCGATGGTCAGCCACTCTTCCGCTTCGTCCGGTATCCCTCGCGCCTGCGCCAGCGTGCCCAGGTGATGGAACTCCACGACCATCTGCTCGGTCATGCCCATGCGGTCGCACAGCCCCAGCGCCTGCTGGTACCACGACTGCGCCTCCTCAAACAGGTATTCCGAGTGGTCCACCGTCCCCAGCGCGTGGAAGATGTAAATCGCAGTCTCTTCGTCCCGGTTCTCCTCCACCATCTCCCGCGCTCGGTGGTACCAGCTTCGCGCCTCGTCGTACTCAAACCGCATGTGGCACGCCGACCCCAGTGCCCGGAAGTCGTTCACCATCTCCTCGTAGTCCGGCAGTCGCTGGTGGATGTCCAGCGCCCGCATGTACCACTCTTTTGCCGCGCTGTACTGCCGCTGGTGATGCCGCACCTGCCCGATGGCGAAACAGGCGTCCGCTATGGATTCCTGGTCCTCGCCGCCGTCAATTATCTCCAACCCTCGCTCCAGCCAATCGGTCGCCGCGTCGTACTGGCCCCGCCGCGTGGCGATCAAACCGTTCTGGTGATACACCGCCGCCGTCCGCTCGTCGGCATCGCCGCCCGGCTGCTCCAGCAGGTATGCCAGCAGCCGCTCGTTGAACCCTTCGGCCCGGTCCAGATCCATGATCTCCACCGATTCCATAGCGTCGGTGCCCAGAAGATACTGCCAGAACTCAACCGCGCCGTTTGCCTCCGCTTCCGCCGACGTGTGCCCGATAACGTCCAGCAACTGCCCCCGAAGCCGGCGCAACTCCGGGAACCGCTTCTGCATCCGATAAACCTGCGCCAGCGGCTGAATCAAGAGCTGAGCGTTGTCCCATTGTTGGTACTCCAACGCCAGCCCCAGCGCCTGTGTCAGGTTGCCCTCCTCGGCCAGCACGGCGGTGGTGCCGGTGTCCTGGTTCTCGTACAGGCTTTCCATAAAGTAGTCGGCGGTGTCGGCGTACACCCGCACGAATTCCTGCTCCAGCGCTTGAATCCCGTTCCCGGCCACCTGCCCGCCCAGCTTGCGCCCCAGGAACCACGGCATCGCCGGATTGATCTGGTACACGCTGGGCGAAATCGGTTCCAGGAACCCCGCCGCCTGCGCCTGCCGCAGCAGCGTGCGGCAAGAAGCATACGACCGCCCCGACGACTGCAACCCGCCGTCCGGCGTCAGCAGCGACCGCGATGCTCCCGAGGCCAGATCGTCCCCCATCACCTGCGAGTATGCCCGCTCCTCGGTGATGTGCGACAGCACGTCCAGCATCACCCGACGCTGGAACAACGCCAGGAACGGCAGATGCGTCCGGTTCCGCCGCGACATCCGGGAGAATGAGTACTCCATCGCCGCCGTCAGTACCGCGCTTCGTCCGGCCTCGCCCCCGTCCGGCTGTTCGTCCATCAACCGCCGCAACTCGCCCGTGACCACCGACGCCGGCACGTCCTTCACCGGCGGAATGGCAACCTGCATCGCCAACGGATGCCCGCCCAGCGTGTCCAACAACTCGCCAAAGTCCGCGCCCGCCCGCGTCGCCGGCACCTCCGCACTGTCCATCAACGTCGCTGCCAACGCCAACCGGTCGGAATCCGTCAACCCTTCCAGCGTCAACGACGCATAAGGCATCGTCAACCAGTCCTCGGCGTCCCGCCGGCTCAACAGCAGCGCCGCCGTGCCCACCGGCCCGATAGTAGCCTCACCCAAAAACGCCGCCAATCCCGGCAACTCACTCTCGTCCACCAGCCCCGCGTTTCCGTCCGGGAATCCCGCCACGTTCTCCAGGTTGTCCCACACCAGCAGGCACGGGTTCTGCTGCAAATACGCCAATACCCACTGCCGCTGCTGCTCGGCCCGCATGTCCGCGAATTCCAGCCCCGCCACCGCCGTCCCAATCTCATGCACCACCCGCTCAATACCCGCCGGCTGGGATGCCTCAAACGCCGTGTAAAACACGCCGCCCGGGTACGCCACACGCGCCGGCTTCAAGAACCAGCGACACAACCCCAGCGCCAGCTCCGTCTTGCCTGTGCCCGTATCGCCCGACAGCAAAACCACCGAGTTGGCCTGCAAAACCCGTTCCAACTGCCGCATCTCGGCCTGCCTGCCCACCAGCCCGTGTTGGCCCTGCGCCGGTATCTGCAAATCTTCCGTCGGCGCTTCTTCCGGATGAATCACCGGCGGCGCCAAGGGGTCCGGTTGATGCTGAGCGATAACGGGCGGCACGAATTCACGGGATTGGTACACCGCCGGCAACTGCCAGTCCCAGAACACCCTCTTGCCGTACACCGAAACCCGCTCCGGCGTGTCCATCAGCCCCCGCCGGATCGACGACACCGCCGTCGCCACCGTGTTCCCCTGCGCCAGCCGTGTGTAGAACGCCCGCATCGACCCCTCGGCTGCGTCGGGATGCAGGGGAGCCGGCAGCGCCGCCACCTGCGCCACGCCGGCTGAGGCTATCGCCATGGCCGCCGCCGACCATTGCGCCATGCTGACGTCGTCGGATTGCGCGCCGGCGGCCAGCAGCGCCACCTTTACCCCCCCGGCGGCCAGAGCCTCACCCAGCCGGCGCGGAGAAACGGCATCAGCCCCGCCGTTGGCGTCCTGCAACAGGATGTTGCCTTGTGTATCCAGCGTAACTCCGTCAATGTGCGCGATGTGATAGTGATTCGGGTTCCGCCCCAGCAGCCCCTGCATCGCCTCCAGCGTCGCCGGCCTTGGGTTATCCAGCGACGCCTCCGTATTCAGGCCCTCCAACGCCGTAACCGTCACCGTGGCCAGGTGGGCGCCGGCCACCACGTCACGACCCACCAGCGACCCCTGACTGGGCGGTTCCCCCTCCAGCGGCGACGCCGACAGCATCAATACGTGCAGCGCCTCATCTACGCGCTCCTCCATCTCTCCCGCCGGAATCTCCGCCGCAGCTTGCCGCACCACGCCGGTCAGCCCGTTGATGAAATATCCCAGCTCCGGGTCGTTCAGCAATTCCCACGGCAGCGACAGGAACTCCGGCCGAGCCGATATGATTGCCAACTCCCCGCGATCCTCCCGCGCCATCACCTCATCCAGAAACCCCCGGCCCTGGCTGCCGGAACCAAAGGCGGTTTCAAACAGCACCCGCCCCAGGTTACGCATTACACCCTCCACGGCCTCCACCCTCGCAACCCCGCCTACCGTGGGGCTGACGTGCTCCCGGTGATAGCGATCCAACGTCGCCCGTTCATCGTCAGTCAACTGCAACGCGAACTCAATCGGCGTGGCATCCCTGCGGTCCCTCCCCGGTTCCGCTAGACTGACCATCAGTTGGCCGGTGTCGGACAGGTCATGTATTCCCAGTTGTGCGGCGATGGTCACGGTAACTCCTAACGGATATGCCGGAGTGTCTCCAGGTGCGGCGAAAAAGCCCACGAATGAATCCAAAGGTGTATGATTAACGTAGGACTTAATCAAATAGAGTGGGACTGTGCAAAACTGCCATTGCGAACGAAGTGCGGCGTCCTCACCAATATTCCCGCATCATTACCCTTTTTTGAATCGAGCGCATTATACCCCATCGGATGGCATTCTTACGGTTCTTTCTCCACTAGCACCCTGACATAACGATCATGGCGGCTAACGACAAAATCAGGCGTTCCTGGTTGATCGTTCCGATGTCCACTCCGGAACGCATCACCTCGGCTCACCAGGCCGGCCCGGATGTCATTGTTCTCGACCTGGTCGAATTTGTCGCCGAGTCCGACAAACCCGCTGCCCGCGAAAAGGTTGCCGAGAGCCTTAGCTCAGCTAAAGCCGGCGGCGCGGAAGTTTTTGTCCAGATCGAGCCCGCGCTGATGCTTGCTGACCTCCGCGCCGCCATTTGGCCCGGAATCTCCGGCGTTGTCGTCAGCCGCGCTGAATCAGCCGACCAGATCACCCAAATCGAAGCCACCATTACCGTCTTGGAGGGCGAGCGCGGCCTGCTCCCCGGCAGCGTCGAAATGGTTGCCTCCTTGGAAACCGCTCCCGGCAACCACGGAGGATTTGAAATCGCTACCGCCAGCCCCCGCATCTGGGGCCTCACCCTGGGCCGCGCCGACCTCATCATGGACCTGCGACCCGAACCGTCCGGGGAAATCCACCTGATGCAGTACCTCATGCAGCGACTCGTGACCATCGCCGCAGCCGCCGGCAAAACACCTATAGGCGCCTGGTGGCGTCATCCCGACCGTGGCCTGCTCGCCACGCCCGACAACACCCTGGCCGCCGCTCGACGCGGCCGCGCCATCGGTTTCAAGGGTTCCTTTTGCGTCCTGGAGAACCAGGTTGGCCCGCTCAACGAGGGTTTCACCCCCACCTATGCTGAGGTGGATTCCGCCCGTTCCATTCAGCAAGCCTACACCCACGCCACCGATTCCGGCACCATCGCCGCCGTTTCCCACGATGGTCGCATCCTGACCGCCGACATCGCCCGGCAGTACGCCAAAGTGGCGGCCCTGTCCGAGGCCATAGCCAGCCAAGAAATGTTCAAGGACGCAGCTGTTTCCGGCCGGCCCGTTCCTGTGCCCTGGGAGGTCGCCTGATGGCCGAACACCCTCGCCGCCTCAAGCGCTCCGGCCTGACCATGCCCATCGTCACGGAGCGTTTCATCAACAACGCCTGGCATCGCGGCTGCGATTTCATCAACATGGACCTGGAGGACTCCGTTCCTCCCAACCTCAAGGACGTCGCCCGCGACCTGGTAAGGCAGAGCATTCCGGTCGTCAATAAGGGCGGCGCGGACGCTGTGTGCCGCATCAACCACGACCTCATGGAGGCCGACCTCAACGCTGCCGTCTGGCCGGGCCTGATGATGGTCAACTACCCCAAGGCCGAGCACGCCCACGAGATCCGGCGCATGGACGAGATCATTACCCGTCTCGAAGCCGAGCGCGGCATCCGCCCAGGAACCATCGAGATTGGCGCCAACATCGAAACCGCCGTCGGCGTCGCCAACGCCTACGAAATCGTGTCCGCCAGCTCCCGCATCCGCGATTTTGGCGGCGCGTCCGGTTACGATATGTCCCGCGACCTCGGGGTGGAAATGTTCGTCGGATTCGACCAGTTCGTCTATGGCAAAGGCGAAGTCGAGCTCACTGCCCGCGCCCTGGGTGTAGAGCCTCACGCCGCGCCATTCACTCCTAACTTGACCGGCAGCGTCAGCGACCCCGACCGCGCTTTCTCCGAAGCCGACGCCGCCCGCAAGTGCGGTTTCCGCATCGGCGGCGGCCTGCACCCCAACGTCGTAGAACCCCAGAACCGCGGCTTTATGCCCACCGATGACGAGGTGGCCGACGCTCATTGGGTCCTGGAGCAGTACCGCCGGTTGTCCCATTACAGCGACACCTGGTTTCAAACCGAAGATTCGTCCGGCCAGTCGCGCGTCATCGACCGCTACGAGGCCGCCCGCGCCGAGGAACTGCTGCAATGGCGCGCGCTATGCGAAGAACGCGATCTCGAAAAGAGCGAAGCCATCACCCGCGTCCGCGCCGCCGAGGAATCAACCTAGAACCTGTTGGCAAATGCCGTCATTCCCGCGAAAGCGGGAATCCAGAACCTCCGTAATTCGGAGCCAACACTATGTCCATCCTGGTACGCCGCTCCAACCTCATCGTCCCAGCCACCCAGCACCGCATGATCCGCTGGGCCTGGAACCGCAACGCCGATGCCGTAACCATCGACTTGCAGGACGGCATCCCCGATGCGGCGCTCGAAACCGCCCGCGAGACCTTGCGATCGGCGGTAGCCCAGGTCGGCAAGGCCGGCGCGGAAGTTTTTGTCCGCGTCAACGCGGCCTACCTGTACGCTGACGTTGCCGCCGCCGTGTGCCGCGATCTCCGCGGCATCGGCCTGCCCGGCATTGAATCCAGACAACACATCGCCGATGCCGACGCTATCCTCACCGAGTTGGAACGTCC
>JAPPCX010000116.1:74340-78932 GCA_028875655.1 Chloroflexota bacterium
TGCGCATACGCCAACCATCCTTTCCGCCGAGACCGCCGCCGGCGTCTGGCACATTCGCGAAATTATCACCGCATCCCCTCGCATCCGCCAGGTCTGCATCGACGAAGCCGAACTCGCCGCGTCGCTGGGCATCGTGCAGGGCGGCGACCCCGACCCGTTCGTGTACTCCCGTGGCCGCCTTTGCATCGAAGCCACCGCCGCCGGCGTGCAGCCCATCGCCGTCGCCGATCCCAGGGGTCTCGGCACGGAGAACCTGTCCCACGATGACCTGGTGAAGATAGCCACCGACGCCCGCAACTTGGGCTTCAAAGGCATGGTGTGCAGCCATCCCGTTTGGGTCAACTCCGTCAACGATGCCTACACGCCCTCCGAGTCCCTTGTGGACTACTACACCCAGGTCCGCGAGGTGTTCGCCCAGGCCCTCGCCGCCGGCACCGCCGCCGCGCCCTTCGCCGGCCGCATGATCGACGTCCCGGTGGACGAATGGGCCAAGGACGTCCTTGCCATGAGCACCGCCGGCGCCGCTCGCGACGCCGAAAAACAAGCCGCCCTTGAAAAAGCCCAAATCTGGCAGGAAACCTACGGCCCAACCTAGGCGCGTTGACATTTCGCCGTCATTCCCGCCTCTCCACTCGTCATTCCCGCCTCTTTACTCGTCATTCCCGCGAAAGCGGGAATCCAGCCCCCTGTCGCCCTCATCCCGGTATAATCCCCACTGTGCCACCAGACAATCAGTAGGAGACAACACCGTGATCTACATCGACGACGACCTGCGCCGCCGCATCGACAACGCCCTCGCCGACCGCTGCCCCATGTTCATCGCCACCGTCTCCCCTGACGGCGAGCCTCAAATCAGCATGCGTGGCAGCGTCCTGGTGTTCGACCGTGAAACGTTGGCCTTCTGGGAACGCGGCTGGCGAAACTCCGCCGCCAACATCGAAAACGGCTCCAAAATCGTCCTCTTCTACCGCCATCCCACCGAGCGCGTCAACCTCCGCTTCTACGGCGCCGCCACCATGTACCGCGAGGGCGCAATCCGCGACAACGTCATGTCCCGCACCGTCCAGGGCGAACTCGACCGCGACCCCGACCGCACCGGCGCCGCCGTCCTCGTCCGCCTCTACCGCATCAACCAGCTCTCCGGCGAAATCCTCCAGGAACGCTGAAGCGGCTCCGCTCTGCTGATATACTGACAGGAGTCTCGTCGAATCCGCGCGAATTGGGATGTTATCATGCCGCTGCTCAGTGGAATATTCGGTGGTTTGCTGTGCGGCTTGCTGCCGGCTGTGTTGTTTGGCTTCCTTTCCGTAATCCCTTTTCTGGGATGGGCCGAATATGCGATTCTGCCTGCGTTCTTTATTACCGGGATCCCATGCGCCGTGCTGATCGGGTGGAAAACCTCAAGGTACGAGTGATAGCCCAAGTGCGCAACTTACTGAACGCGACCGCTCGGGCGGTTTCCGTCTGGATAATCATTGGTTGGGTGGTTTGGTTGTTCCTTTTGATTCCGTATGGTGTTTCAGCATATCAATGCAGGACACCGTCTCCGGAATCTACTTGGCTTGCCTGCCTGAAGTCGGTCGCCCACGAACTCCGCCACGATTCCAACCTCGCCACCTACGCGACAGCTACCGTAGCCGCCGCAATCGCATTACAGCTGGCGAATCGCGGTCGCGACACCCAGGCGCGTAGAACTACGGACGAGTGAAAACTGCGCCGCTTCAAACCGCCAGCAGTACCTCCCGCACCAGCAGCGATACGCTCCCGGCCGCCGTAACCGCTACCACCACGCAGCGAAAAACCCGCAGGCTGATCCGACGCGCAATCATGGCCGCCACTCCTGACCCCGCTAATACCGCGACGGCAAGCACTCCGACGTTCTGGACCACCTCGTTGGTAACCAATCCCGTTACCGTGAACAGGATCATCCCTAACAGTGCTGCCATCAGGAAATACAGGGCCAGCGTCGCCCGTATCGTATCTCGCGACCAGTCCTGTTCAATCGCGTAAAGCGCCGCCAACGGCGCTCCTACCGCAAATGTAGTTACCATAAACGTGGTGCTGCCCCCAACCAGTGGAGCCATCCACGGCTTGCGCGCCCCTGGCAAGCGGATGCTGAACAGGCTCATCACCCCCATTGCCAGCACAACCACGGCGATAATCACCCTCAATACAGTCGGGTTGAACTCGTGCAGCAGGAAAACTCCCACCGGAACCGGCGGTAATCCGGCCACCACAAAGGGCCAGGTCTCCCGCAGTCGCAAGTGCCGCCACGTCTGCGCCACCGTCAACCCCGTGGTCAGGATGATCATGGCGGTAACTATCACCACCGCATCCCGTGGCATCAGGATCAGCAGCAGAAACGGCATCGCCACCGTCCCCAACCCGAAGCTGATTGTCCCCAACACCATCGCGCCGAAAAACGTCGCCGCCAAACCAAGCGCCAGTTCCCACCCCATCAACATCAAACGCTGCCCCTCGATTCCCTCTGCGAACCATCGGTTGTGTCATTACGAGCGACGTGATCGGCTCTGTCATTGCGAGCGAAGCGCGGCAATCTCGCTAACCGTAGGGGCAGGTTTGAAACCTGCCCCAAGATGCTGATCCGCGCTCATAGGATACCTATGCAAGGGTATCTTTCCTGCTCAAACTAGCCGGAACTCACCGCCAGCGCGTCCGCCGCCTTTACCCCCTGGCCGGCTGGCAAAACCATCAGCGGGTTGATGTCCAACTCGCCCAGCGATCCCTCCAGCTGCGCCGCCATCTGCGACACCCGCACCAGCGTATCCGCCAGCGCGTCCACGTCAGCAGCCGGCGCGCCTCGGAACCCGCGCAGCAGCCGCGCCCCCTGCACTTCGTCTATCATCTCCAGCGCATCCTCCCTGGTGATGGGACACCTTCGCAGCGCCACGTCGTTGTACACCTCCACCATCACGCCGCCCGTCCCGAACAGCAGGAACGGCCCCAACTGCTCGTCATACGACACTCCCACAATCGTCTCCACCCCGCCCGATACCATCTCCTGCACCACCACGCCGTCAATCCGAGCGTTGGCGTCGTAAGCCTGCGCATTCGCGGTAACCTCGGCAAACGCCGCCCGCACCGCGTCGCCGTCCGCCAGACCCAACCGGATGCCGCCCGCCTCCGTCTTGTGCAGTATGTCCGCCGAGTTCACCTTCACGGCCACCGGATAACCGACCCGTTCCGCCGCCGCCACCGCTGCATCCGCATCGGCCGCAACCTCATCCCGCGTCGTCTGCACCCCGAACGCCGCCACCAGCGCCTTGCTGTCAAACTCGGTCAGCGCGCCCCCACCGGACAGCGAACCAGCCGCCGCTTGTTGCTCCGCACTCATCTCTCCAACGTCCCCAAACCCACGCGCCAATTGTCGTTCACGCCAGTCGTGGTAGTCGTTCAGGTACCGCACGCCCGCCGCCAGCTTGTCCGGCACGTAAAACACGGGTATCCCCGCCTGCCGCAGTAGGGGCAGGCCCGACTGCGCGCCCCGCGTCCCTGTCCAGAGGAACGCCACCGGCTTGTCACTGCCGTCCCGCTGCGCGATCACCTGCGTCGCCTGTGGGTCCGCGCCCGCCGACGCCACCACCAGTGTGCCCACGTTCTCATCGTCGGCCATGAATGACATAATCGCAGGAAAGTCGTCGCTGTTGGCGAACCCGGTAACGTCCGACGGGTTGGCCGCCCACCCGAATCCCTTGAGGATGTCGTTGATCCCGTCCCGCGTCCGGTCCGACAGCGGCGGCAGATCCAGCCCCGCCTGTCCGAACATATCCGCCGTCAGGCTGCTGATCCCGCCGGAGTGTGACACCACGGCGACCCCGCGACGCGGCGGCCGCTGGCATCGCGCCATCAGGTTAGACACCTGCAACAGGTCATCGTAGTCCTGCACCCGTATCACGCCGTACTGCTCGAAAACGGCGTCGTACCGCGCGTCCACGCCGGTCAGCGCCGCCGTGTGCGACCCTGCTGCCCGCGTCCCCAGCTCCGACCGCCCGATCTTGATCAGCACGATGGGCTTGCCCCGTTCCGCCGCCAGCCGGGCCACCTCCACGAACTTGCGCCCGTCCTTGAACCCCTCGACGAAACCGGCGATCACCTTGGTGTCGTCGTCGTCCAGCAGGTACCGCGCGAAGTCGCAGAAGTCCAGGTCCGCCTCGTTCCCGGTGGACACGATATACGTGAAACCGATGCCCTCGTCTGCCGCCCGGTTCAGGAACGGCCCGAACGCCGACGCGCCGCTCTGGCACACCAGCCCGACCGGCCCGCTCAATCCCGACGCGCCCCGCGACGACGCGCTGGCCCAGATGTCATCCTTCAGGTTCGCCAGGCCCAGGCAGTTCGGCCCGCTCACCCGCATCCCAGACTCCTGTGCAAACCGGCTCAGCTCGCCCTGCAGGTCCCGCCGGTCATCCACGCCGCGCTCGGCGAACCCGGCCGAGATCACGATGGCCGACTTCGCGCCCTTCTCGTGGCTCTCCCGCAGCGTGTTCAGCACCGCGTGGTACGGCACCACGATCCCCACCACGTCCGGAGCCTCCGGCAGCGCCGACACCGACGGGTACGCCTGCAACCCC
>JAPPCX010000116.1:78942-86667 GCA_028875655.1 Chloroflexota bacterium
CCAACCCCCGCACCTCTTCATACCGCGGATTCACCGGATACACGTTGACCCCGCGTTCCATCGACCCCATCGCCGCCGCCAAAAACCGCCCGCCGTACTGCATCCGCGGCGTCGCTCCCACCACCGCAATCGACCGCGGATTCAACATCCGGTCAATCGAAGCCAACTGTGCATCACTCCAAAAGTCCATGAAGCTACCCCCTCGGCTCGGGCCAAGTGGCGCCGCGTTTGCGCGCCTACCCTTAACGTGTCCTGTTCTCAACGTAGGGGCGACGCATGCGTCGCCCGACTCTGATACTCTACCACCAATCGTAAGGGCGGATAATCATCCGCCCTCATCAAACCCAATATCCTTTCAATCCTGTACATCCATGCAAAACCTGGCCCCCTACGTCTCCCCCGCCGTTCGCAAATCCGCCCGCCAGTCGTCCGGACTCGGCCCCCGGTCGATCAGCACATCCACCACCGCCGGCAGTCCCGACGCCTGGGCGTCCCGCAGCGCCTGCGGCAGGTCCCGCGAGTCCGCCACCTGCACGCCGAAGCACCCGAACCCTCGCGCCACCGCCGCGTTGTCCGTCTCCGCGAACTCCGACGCGATGTACTGCCCCGGAGCCTGGTGGTGCCGCACCATCCCCAGCGCGCCGTCGTTGAACACCACGCAGATGATTGGCAGGTTGTACTGCATCGCTGTGGACAGCGCGTTCACCGTCATCATGTACCCGCCGTCTCCGGTAACGCACACCACCGGCCGCCCGGGATACGCGATCTGGAGCCCAACCGATGCCGGCAGTCCCCAACCCATGCCCGCCGTCCCGCCGGGACAGAAGAACGTGTGCGCCTGCTGCGACTGGAACAGGTGCGCCATCCACGTCCGGTTGTTCCCCGCGTCCAGCGCATAGACAGTGTCCGCCGGCATCGTCTCCTGCAAGACCCGCACCACCCGCTGCGGCAGCACCGGCGACGAGTCGGTGTGCAGCCCCGCATCCTCGTAGAACCCGGCCTCCGCCTTCCGACCCGACAGCGCGCCGGCCCACTCGCTCCGCTGACCCGACGTGCTCGCCGACGCATCCGCCGATGCCTCCACCAGCTGCCCCAGGATGCTTCCGGCGTCGCCGATCAGCCCTAACTCCACCGGGAACGTCCAGCCCGCGTTCCGGTCGTCGATGTCAATCTGGATGATCCGCTGGCCCTTGGGGTTGAACACCGTCGGCCGCTCCCGCACCGTGTCCTGCGGGCTCAGCTTGGCCCCCACCACGATCACCGTGTCCGCGTCGCCCACCGCCTGGTTCGCCGCCGCCTGCCCGTAGATGCCCACCATCCCGACCGACTGCGGATGTGTCTCGGCGATGGCCGACTTGCCCTTGTAGCTGGTGGCCACTGGCGCGTTCCACTGCTCGGCCAACTGCTGCAACAGCCCGTGCGCCCGCGCCATGTGGACGCCGTTGCCCGCCACGATCACCGGACGCCGCGACTGCGACAGTATCTCCACCGCCCGCTCGATGTCCGCCGGCGCCGCCTGCGGCTTGGCCGTGTTCAGGTATCCCGCCGTGTCGTGGATGAACGGCGGCGTCTCCAGGTCAACCTCGCCCCCGATGGACGCCGACCGCATCAGCAGACACGTCGGCCCCGGCCGGCCGCTGGTGGCGTGCTTGATCGCCAGTTGCGCCCCCAGCGCCGCCTCCTTGGGCGACGTCGCCAGCGTCGTGTACTTGGTCATCGACCGGAAGATGTTGTGCAGGTCGATGCTCCCGTACTCGCCCGCGCCCGACTGGTTCGCCGGATGCTGGCCCACACCGCCGTCCGACGTGTCCGTCAGCACCACCATCGGGCTGGACGACAGCATCGCCTCCATGATCCCGAACGATGCGTTGGACCCCATGAACAAGCCTTGCCCCATGATGACCGCCGGCTTTCCCGTCGCCCGCGCGTAGGCGTCGGCCATGATCGCCGCCGTCTGCTCGTGCCGCGCCAGGTACGTGTTGATCGCCGGCTCCTTGCCTACCAAATTCGTGAAAATCTGACCCGTCCCGCCGCCCGGAATCCCGAACACGGCGTCAATCCCAGCCTCCCCCAAAAACTGCACAATCAACTCATGAGCCTGCGGCATGATAAATCTCCTCAAAACGATGATCGTCGCGTCGATTTTCCGCTAGCCCTTTCACCGTCATTCCGGCGAAAGCCGGAATCCAGGAATCTTGCCGGTAAGCACGACAAACGCGCCTTAACCGGTCGCTGACATAACGCAGCCGCGACTGCGGCGATAATACCCACACCCCCGCCAACAATCAACCAACCTCCGCCGCTCATCCTGAGCCTGTCGGAGTATGCGCCCGCGCCCACCGACAAGGTGACACAATCCCGGTTTACGGCCTAGCACGACTGATGTACCATCACACCATGGAAAATTGGGTTCTTCCGTAGTCGCCACGCTCATGCACGACCGTATCGCCTGCGGCTGCGATAACTTCCCCGAAAACGTTCACCTGGCTGCCGACCGCATCGGATTCCGGCAAGGCTGTATAAATCTCGGTCAGCGGTGACGTTGTCATTGCTAGGAGCGCAGCGACGTGGCAATCTCGCGCCTGTGCCAGAGTCCGAAATCCCAACGGGATAGCCACTCCCGCATCAAGTGCGTGGTCGGAATGACAGTTTCGCTTCGCTTGCAGCCTGGCGCTGCTGAGGACTAATATGGGCTGCCCCGCGAGGCTCGGCAAGCCTGGCGGCTCTACTCCCAACAAAAAGGACGCCAAACCATGACCCAAACCGGACGCGCTGCTCTCACTCTGTCCCAGCTCGACGCCATGCCCATTGAGGAGGCCCAGGCCCTGCCCTTCGACGAGCGCGACCGGCTGCTGGACCTGATTATCGCTGACGGGCGCCACGACGCCACCGCTTCCGTCTCCTACCGCACCGGAATGTACAGCGACTACTTTGAGGAAGACCTGACCCGGATGCTCAAGGTTCGGGCGGTTACGGTACATTGCCGCGGCACCACTTCTTCCAACTTCGACGGCGTCCCCGTCGGCGAGACCTACCAGGAACAATACCGCGCCTGCTTCCGGCACGTCGAGACCATCCTGAGCGCGGCCCGCACCAACTTCGGACGAGTGGTCAAGATGGTTGTATTCCTGACCAACATGGACCGGTGGGAGGAATTCAACACGGTGTACCGGGAATTCATTCCCAACCCGCCCTGCCGCGCCGTCATCGGCACCACCGGCCTCGCCCAAAAGCCGTTGCTCATTGAGATAGTCGAATGCGTCGCCTACCGCGTCGCCGACTAGAGAGTATCGACAACCGGCAAATCACATCGCCACCCCCACTCCCCCGTCATCCCGGCTCCCCCCGTCATTCCGGCCCTCCCTCCGTCATTCCCGCGAAAGCGGGAATCCAGTAAATCCTCAAATCCAGTGAATCCTGATTCCGACAACCCCCTTGACACCGCCCAGTCGAACATATATCCTAATCATGTCTAGGCAAAACGTACGTTCCATCACAATCAAAAGAGAGGCAGGATTTCGCTTCGACGGCCAACCCCGTCAGTTCAAAATCGCAACCGGCCCAGGTGGCAACCGCCGCTCAAAGACTTCACTCCTAACCGGCAATGCCCCACTGGTGTCCCCGGGACAGCCCAGCCCGCGCGCAAGCACGCTCTTACCGGCGTGCCGAGTACACGAAAAAGTAGGTCAAATAGTTGCGTACCCAACCCGGCCGTATGCTGACAACGAAGCGCTGTCCTGCCTCTCGCCAACCAACCGCAAAACCCAATTCCGTCGTTCCTGCGAAAGCAGGAACCCAGAAAATCCCAAAAGGAGCAAGCCGATAAATCCTCAATATCCTGTACATCCATGCAAACCTTACAGGGAGAAACCGCCATCGGAACCGTAGCAACGCACCAACGCAACAGCCGCCGTAACCTCTACCGTGCGCACTGCAACTTGGCCTCCGGCAAAGTCGTCCCGGCCTCCTCACACATCCAGCGTTCGGCCAGCCACGCCGTGACCGCCGCCGCTCTGCACTGGGACTGGGGCTTCCGCTCCTACACCAAACGCCGGCTCACCAACGCCCTCCGCAGCGTCCTGCGCGAGAACGGTTTGCCGCCCGGGCACCTCGTAACCTTTTCCGAGGTGTATTCCTGCACGCCCCAGCGCCTCGCAGCCGGCGACTGCCGTGAGGCTCTCCACATCTTGACCCGGCTCCATCGCCGCGTACGCCACCTCGCCGATGACATCGACCGCGCCATCGCTGAGCATCCCAACCCGACTACCCTTGACCAGATGGTAGCCCAGATACAGGCTCAACTTCCCCCACCGCCCTCGCCCACCATGTCCACCCTGGGTGAACTTTACAGAATCTTTGGCCAGCCTCTGGACAGCCAATATGAAGATCACCCTCTGGACTGTCCCGACTGCAACCGCCTCCGCCGCGACCCGACCACTCGCGGCTCCATCATTTTCGGTGTGCACTGTCCTCCGTGCGTCGCCGACCGATGGCCGCGGCAATTCACCCGAGCCGCTGGGTCTCCCCCTTCCTGAATCCCGCCAACACAAAAACCTCCGGCTTATCCCGCTAATCCATGCCGAAACCCGCATCCCGGTTGACCCCATACCCGCGCTGCCCTATCATCCCGGCAAACATGAAAATCCCCTCTCCCTTGACGGGAGAGGGCTAGGGTGAGGGTGACCTCTCCCACCGCCGTACTCAGCACAAAGCGAGGTGCAACCATGCGTGGAGCCGAAGCCGTCGTCAAAGCCCTTGAACAGGAAGGAATACGCTACATATCCGGATTCGCCGGCGGCGGTCTCAACCCCCTCTGGGGTCCCCTGCGCGCCTCATCCATCCGGCCCTTTGCCGCCCGCCACGAACGCCTCGGCGTCGAAATCGCCGACGGCTACGCCCGCGCCACCGGTGAGGTCGGCGTCGCCATGACCGGCACCGGCCCAGGCGCCACCAACTGCCTCACCGGCATCGCCGGCTGCTATGCCGATAATGTCCCCGTGCTGCTCCTCATGGGCCAGCACCCCCTCCGCAACCTCGGTCAGGAGTGGCAGCAGGAGGTCTCCGCCAGCATCTTCGACGGCCTCTGCAAGTGGCGCGGCACCTTCACCCGCGTCCAGGACATCCCCCAGGTTATGCGCCGCGCTTTCACCGCCCTGCGCTCCGGCTCCCCTGGCCCCGTCGTCCTCGAAATGCCCCAGGACGTCATGACCGCCGAGGCCGATGACGCCGTGCTCGCCTACACCCCGGTCGGAACCCCCGGCAAGTCCGGTCCTGCCGAGGACGAGGTCCAGCGCGCCGCCGACATGCTGGTCAACGCCAGTTTCCCCGTCCTCAACGCCGGCGGAGGCGCAATGGCCGCCGGCGCCGCCGATGAGATCGTCGAGCTCGCCGAAATGCTCTCCATGCCCGTCGCCACCACCATCATGGGCAAGGGCATCATCCCCGAAAATCATCCCCTGTCCCTCGGCGGCGGCGTCTATCCCCGCGCCCGTTACGCATCCGGCGCCGCACTTCACATAAACCGCAAGGCCGACGTCGTCCTGGCCGTGGGCAACTCCTTCCGCCAGCCCAATGGCACCGACGGCCGTCCCATCCCCGAGGGCGTCAGCATCATCCACATCAACGCCGACCAGGCCGATCTCAACAAGACCTACCAGGTCGAGCTCCCCATGCTCGCCGACGCCAAGCTGGCCCTCCGCGCCATCATCAACGCCGTGCGCGCCCGTATCGGCCCCAACGGCGGCGGCATTAAGCAGGAAATCGTGGACGAGATCCGCGCCTGCCACGAGAAATCCCACGCCGAATGGCTCCCCCGGTTCACCGACCAGGAAACGCCCACCAACGGCTACCGCGTCGTCCACGAGCTCCAGCAGGTCATCGACCCCGACCGCACCATCGCCCTCCACGACGCCGGCGGCAGCCGCGGCTACGTCGTTCCCTTCTGGATGACCACTCAGCCGCGCAACTTCGTCGCCATGGGCGGCATGGCCGCCATGGGTTGGTCCGTCGGCGCCGCCATCGGCACCAAGCTGGGCCGCCCCGACCATCTGGTAGTCCACGTCCTCGGCGACGCCTCCTTCGGCATGACCGGCATGGACCTGGAGACCGCCGGCCGGATGGGTCTGCCCATTCTCACCGTAGTCATCAACAACGGCGGCACCGGCGGGGGCATGATGGGCATGGAAGACCCCAACGGCACGCCCCCCGAGGTAGCCGTCCTGGGCGGAAACTTCAGCGTCGTCGCCAACGGCCTCGGCTGCTACTCCGAGCGCGTCGAAAACCCCGACGACCTGCAATCCGCCTTCCGCCGCGCCATCCGCGCCACCGAAGAAGGCCAGTCCGCCATGGTCGAGGTAATGATCCGCCCCCTCCCAACCCCCGAACTCCCCGACAACTGGTCCCTCTAACTAATCTCCGCTCATCCTGAGCCTGTCGAAGGGTGAGCCTGCCGCGACCTCCACACAGGGGCGGGCCTAGTGCCCGCCCTTACTTTATACTGCCCGCACCTGACATAATGCTCACGTACATACTGCTCGCATCGGAGGGAAACCATGCAGTCCATCACCATCGACCGCTCCAAACGCCTGAAGGAAGAGCCGCAATTCGGACACAACCGCTGGCATCCCGACATTCCACCCATCGTGGAAGTTGACCCCGGCGAGGAGGTCGTCCTCGAAACCCGCGACGCTTCGGACTCCCAGATCCAGCCCGGCATGACCGAGGCCGACTTGGCCGGTCTGGACGCCAAGGTCGGCCACCCTCTCACCGGTCCCGTGTACGTCAAGGGAGCCGAACCCGGCGACCTCCTAGAAATCGAATACGTTGAGATAACCGCCCAGCCGCGCGGCTGGACTCGCAATCGCCCCGGCGCCGGCTTCCTCGCCGACGTCTTCACCGACCCCTACCTCGTGCACTGGGACATTTCAGACGGCTGGGCCACTTCCGCCCAGCTCCCCGGCGTTCGCATCCCCGACGGTTCCTTTATGGGCACCGCCGGGCTTGCCCCTTCCCACGAGCAAGTCGCCGCCTGGGTCGCCCGCGAGGCAGATTGGGTCAACCGTGGTGGTACTGCCGCGCCCCCGGATCCTGAAGATGCCGTACCCGCCGGCGGCCAGATCGCCAACGAGGGCCTGCGCACGCTTCCGCCCCGCGAGAACTGCGGCAACATCGACGCCAAGCAGCTCACCACCGGCTCCCGGCTCTTTATCCCCGTCGCCGTTCCCGGCGGCCTCTACTCCGCCGGCGACGGGCATTTCGCTCAGGGCGACGGCGAAGTTTGCATCACCGCCATCGAGATGGGCGCCACCTGCACCGTCCGCTTCGCCATCCACAAGGGCCAGGCTGCCCGGCATAACATAACCATGCCGCGCTACGCCCACCCAGACTATTTCCTCCCGCCGGAATGGGCCGCGCCCCGCAATTTCACCGCCACCGTCGGCTACCCGATTCACCCCGACGGCACTCAGGAGGGTGTGGACAGCCTCACCCTGGCGGCCCGCAACGCCCTGCTGAACATGATCGCGCTGCTACAGGAGCGTGGCTGGAGCGCGCAGCAGGCTTACATAATTTGCAGCGTGGCCGTCGATCTCCGCGTCAGCAACATCGTTGACCTGCCCAACGTCGCCGTGTCCGCTTTCCTTCCCGAGGGCATTTTCAACGGCTGACATAACAATCACCAACATTCCCGACCTTCGCTGTTTTCCCGCCCCACACCGTCATTCCCGC
>JAPPCX010000119.1 GCA_028875655.1 Chloroflexota bacterium
TCCGGGCCAGCCGCCAGGTGGTGTAGTTGGACTCCTGGCCGTAGATGGAGATGTCCCCCCTTGCCCGGCCGCCGTTGCCGTTGCCGGTGGCGTGGGCGCGGATGAAGTCCACCGACTGGATGAACATCCCCGAGGAACCGCAGCATGGATCATAGACCCGGCCCTGGTACGGTTCCAGCATCTCCACCAGCAGCCGCACCACCGAGCGGGGCGTGTAGAACTCGCCGCCCTTGCGCCCTTCGGCCAGCGCGAACTGCTCCAGGAAGTATTCGTACACCTGCCCCAGCACGTCGTTGGCCTGGGCTTCGGCTCCGCCGACCTTGATGTTGCTCACCAGATCCACCACCTGGCCCAGGCGCTGCTTGTCCAGGGCGTCCCTTCCGTATTCCTTGGGCAGCACGTCCTTCAACGCTGGGTTGTCCCGCTCGATGGCGGTCATGGCGTCGTCCACCAGGCGGCCGATGGCGGGCTGGCGGGCCTGGGCTTGCAGCACAGGCCACCGGGCTTCGGGCGGCACCCAGAATATGCTCTGGGCGCGGTATTCGTCCGGGTCCTCCGGGTCGGCGCCCTGACCCCGCTCGGCATCCAGCCTGGCGTAGGTTTCCCCAAAGGCGTCGGAGATGTACTTCAGGAAGATCAGCCCCAGGACCACGTGCTTGTACTCGGCGGCGTCCATGCTGCCCCGCAGAGCGTCAGCCATGCGCCAAAGCTCGGCGCGGTAGTCCGCAACCGTGTCCGCGTTTGTTGCGGCGCCCCCTGGCCCGGAGGCTTTCCGCCTTCCCCTTGCGGTGGTCATCGGGACCTCCTCCCCCGCCTGCCATCGGGGCGCAACTTCGCCATCTCCTGCCTGGGGTTCTTGCCCTCCGGGCCGTACCCGTGCTGCACCAGGAACCGGGGAGCGCCGCCGTACTCCACCGAGATGACCGCAGCCTCGGCGACCTTGTCGTGGCCGGGGAGGAAGAAGGAACCAATGGAGGTTTCCGCGCCGCAGCCACACCAGCATTCCCCCGTGGGCAGCAGCCGCTTGCTTGACAACATACCGGATTCCATCCGCCTCGCTCCCTTATGTTCTTGGATGCCGTTCAAGGATATGCCTCTGGCTGCATCGGGTCAATCCGCCCGTGGAAACTCATGCCACTGCGCCCGTCGGAAAAGCGACGACTACCTGCGCCACAACCCCAGCGTGAACACCCGCCGCTACAATCGTTCCCATTTTGCCTGGCGCAGTTCCTTCTGGCTTCGGCCAAAGCCTCCCACCGCCAGCGGACGTGATCGGCACGGCGTCCATCATCCAAGGGGTAGGCGTCCGGCGGCAGGGTCAGGTAATACTCGCCAAGCATCTCAGCCTTCAGCTGCCACCAGCGTACCTCGTACTGATCCAGTCCCACCTCTCCCTGGGCCTCCCCGATGCGTTCTGGGGCCAGCCACCGCAGTATATAATATTCGGCGGACTGAAATTAACGGAGAGATGGAAATGGTACTTAGCGGGTACGAATATCGACCATTAGGTAGGTCAACGGAGCAGCGGTTCTGGGAAAAGGTGGACCAATCCGGCGGACCGGACGATTGCTGGATATGGCTAGCGTCCAAGAACGTGAAAGGATATGGCCAGTTCTCATTCGGTCCAAAACAAAAAATGGGGGCGCATAGAACATCGTTCATTCTGACACATGGTGAAATTCCTGATGGGATGGCCGTACATCACGTGTGCCAGAACCCGCCATGTGTTAATCCTAACCATTTGCGCCTGGTTACAGTCAACGAGAACTCAACGCTACGATGGTCGCTCCCTTCTGTGCCAAAAGTGAGATATGCCAAACCCAAGGCAAAGTCGGTTCAGAATAGATTTTGGGAAAAGGTGGATAGATCAGGGGGGTTATTTGCCTGTTGGACATGGAAAGGATACGTTAATTCGGCAGGGTATGCCGTGTTCTGGTGGGGGACTCACCGGAACCCTGAGCCTGTTCACAGGGTCGCGTGGCAACTTACCGTAGGCGATATTCCTGAAGGAATGTACCTTGATCACCTTTGCCGAAATCGCTCCTGCGTTAACCCCTCTCATTTGGAACCGGTTACCCCTTCGCAAAATCAGCATCGTAGGTTGGACCATCATCCGTGCGTGTTTAAGTGCGGGCATGAGGCGATGCAGGACAACGTTCGCGTTCAAGGTGGCACATGGGTTTGCAGACAGTGCAATAACCGCTACGTGCGTGATAGGAATGCTCGAAGGAAGGGCTATACCCCAGTTTCCCCAAGTGAACGTACACACTGTCCGCAGGGACATATCTATGACGATGAGAACACCGGTTTTGCTTACAAGAATACTGCCAGGCAATACCGATACTGTCGAAAATGTAGAGAGAATTATCGTCACGAGCAAAGCCTTGCCAAAGGACGAAGGCCACCGTCCGGGAAAAGAACTCATTGCCCGCAAGGTCATACCTATGATGTGCAAAACACCTACTTGACGCTCAGCGGTAGACGTCAGTGCCGTACTTGCAAACGGAAAAACAAAGCAAAGAGGCGGGCGGAAGGACGGAAACCCAGCGAGAGCAAAAACTCATGCGAGGATGGATTGCTAATCCCGAATCCCCCGAAGGGTTGAGCATTAGGGTTGACTTGGGAGCGCGACAGACTATTAAGCTGAAGGAGGGACTATGGTCATTAGTCAAGAACACCAACTCCTGATGAGGAACACTCAATAGATGCAATAGTTAAGGTTCAATCTGACACCCGGTAAGGATTGTGATCAAATGTCCCCGACAGAGACAATACGGGGAGCATCAGATGTGGTCTTGACTCTTGCACTTCAGGGGCTTGGTGTCGGCGTTATGCTACTTGTCGGGTCCCTTCGGCGCTCCAAGCGCACCCGCCCTAACCCGTTTGAACGCAAGAGGCTCCGTAATAGGGACTCTAGTCGAGTCGTCGGAGGTGGGCTATGTTGGTCTCCCTCACATCCTCCATGAAGCCCACAATCCCGTCCAGCGTCGCCGAATGTTCCTCACTCTCCAGCACGGTGATGTCGGCTTCGGCGAGCACAGCTTCCTCGAAGGTGTACCGGAGGGGCGGCTCCCCGTCGTAGTACCGAGTCCCTACCTCTTTGGCCAAGCCCTCATAAAGCTTCTGGATAGCCATTGACCGGGCCAGCAATACGGGATAAATGCTTTCCCAGTAGTGCTCTTCTCCTACCGACTCAACGTATCCTTGATTGTAGGAGTCCCACTGGCCGCGTTCGTAGGATTCTCGCGCCCATTCTATGTTCTCCGCCAGTTCCTCCTCGGTTGCGTCGTAGCCGAGTTCCACGGCTTTCTGATACATGATGCGCTCATGTATCAGGCCCGCCAGGGCGGCGTTATCATCACCCCATTTGAGGACCAGGTTGTGCCGGGATTCCAGGTAGTCGGTCGGCTGGCCCATGTCTTCGCCCAATCCCTGCAACTCTCTCTCCGCCATCTGCTTCATGTGTTGAAGATGCATCACTGCTTCTTGCAATTCCCGTGCGCTGATCGACGAGTTTCCGGCGGTGGCAACCACGTCCCCGTTGGAGTCGGATGTGGTTGCTGGACCGGTCCGGTTACCGTATGACCAGAAAGCTCCGGAGCCAGCGGCCACACCCCCAATGATAAGGGCGGATACCACGATTAGGACCACCACGGAAGTCCGTGTCCTCGTCTTTGGGGGAGCAGAGTTCGGCAAGACTCCCATAGCTCTTCAGCAATACCAAACGTGGCGGCACATCCGTCGTGTGGCATTCAGTGTTCCCTCACGACGTCGAACTTTATTCGAGAATACCCAACGCGCATCGTCCAGTCAATTTTCGCTCGACATTCGACCGACATAGCATACAGACACCGTATACCAACGGTCTTTTGATGCCTACTTTCTTGACATCCCCATGGTCAAGAACCTCCGCAGCAACCGCGCTCGTTTGGCCTTACGCAGTTCCCTCTGGGCTTCCGCCAGGGCATCCCGTCGCCAGCGCACGTGATCGGCACGGCGTCCATCATCCAAGGGGTAGGTGTCCGGCGGCAGGGTCAGGCGGTACTCGCCAATCATTGCGGCTTCCAGTTCCCACCGGCGCACGGCGGCCTGGGCTCGGTCAACGCGGCTGGCGACTTGCCCGCCGCCGGTGCGCAACTGCCGCCACTCGGCCACCAGCGCCGTCGCCGGTCCGAAGGCGAGTGCCTCGTCGGGCTGTTCTTCCAAGGTAACCACCCCGGCACCGGGCATTCCGGGTTTACGCCGGGGCGGTCTCCAGTCCTGTGCCGCATTTTCGCTCTGGTCATTGCCTCGCTTATCATCAGCGTCAGCGTCAACAAGTTCGTCAGCGTCCTCCGATTGCCGGCCGTCTTCCAGCGCGGCAAGCCTGCGGGTAAGTTCCTCCAGTTGGAGAGCCTGATCATCCGCCAATTTCCGCAGCTCGGCGTTTTCGTCCTCCAGTTCCGCCACCCGCTGACGCAGAACCGCCACGCCTTCGTCCAGTGAACCGTCGTCGGCCAGGTCCGTTTCACCACCGCCGTCAACTCCCCGGTCCCGGAAGTCCACCAATGCCCGCCGCATCCGCCGGGACACCTGCCGGGAGTCGCAGCAGAGGGCCAGGGTGCGGTAGTTCACCCCCAGGACCCCAGCGGCCGGGGCCCGGCCCCGTTCATCCACCATGGCGTCCAGCAGGTCCAATAGGGGCGCGTCCTGCTCAATCCCGGGGTCGCAGTCCGCCCCCAGGGTGGAGTCGTCATCGTCGTTCAAGGTTTTCACCATGGATAAAACTACAATCTCCGCACTGCAATCTCTGCAATAAAGTGATTATAGAGCCGCAGTAAATTCACTGGCCGGAAATCCCCCAAATGCCGCCTCAAACGCCCCGTTCCCCGTATGAAATACCCCTGGATTGTATTCTACAATCTTTTCTTTTCTCCTTACAGGGCGCCCACTGCGAGAAACCGCCCAACAGGATTGCAGTTTGACACGTCGGGGCCGTCGGAGCGAATTTGGGCGGGCACTGACCGGCCATGCGAGAGCTATTGTCGAGATCGTCAGGAACCCCGAATCATCACCGCTAGTGTAACCGTCGGCTTGGTTATTGAGGAGCCCAGGGCCATGCGCTTATCCGTCCAAACCGGCAAAACGATCATGCTGGCTTTCGCCGGCGTCCAGAAGATGCCGGTGTTGAGGAACGTCTTGCTGTTGCCGACGTTCCTTGATGCTGTAGCAAAGCCAGCCCCCTAATCGTACGGGGTTCGGCGCGACGGGAATGCCTGAACCGCAAAAGGGAAGCGAAACAGTCCCTGGCTGGCGCCCGATGCCGTTGGTGAATTTGCGCGATTCCCGCCGGATGTCTCTTTACCAGCCGACCAGGTTCCAGCAGTCGCCTCGCCCGCAGGAGAACGTCCGACTGACGCTGTTCAGCCTGGACGGGGAGACGACCGTGTGCCGGCGGTTCTCGCCACAAGGAGAAACCTACCGTCGTTTCCCCTGAACTCCAGCTCAAGGGGAATGGTGTATGCTGGAATAACGGAGTTGGTGAGGAACTGGCGACGACGGTCGCGGAGCGTGGGGTGACAAAGGGGCACGAGCATGAATCGGATCATAGCGGCACGATTGTTCTTCGTGGCTATATTATGGGCGGCAGCCCTGGCGGCTTTTGCTCAGGATGTCAGCTATGGGGAGAAAGCACCCGTCTTGACATTCATCGGAGGAGCCATAGTTGTAGTTTGGTTTATGCCTGTGAGACGCCCGGAATGGCGAGACGCTGTAGTGGTAATTGGTACCGGGGTTGCTACGGCCGGCAGCTGGTACTGGCTAATGGACGCGTCCGATGGGGACTGGACGACGTTGGTAGCTGCTCTGATGGGCGGCGTGGTTTTGGTGATCATCATATTCGTGATTGGCATCGTGATTTGGGTATTCGCACGCCTCGATGGTGAGCCGATAGAGCGCGACCGCCGAGCGATAGAACGCAGACTCAGGAGACGCCTCCACGAAGTGGTTGATGAAACGCAGCACGCAGGCCCACGAGGGCCTGATGGCGTTCTTTACGAACGATTTGATCACGTAATTTTCGAGTTGTTTCTAAATACTTGGAGTATGGTCAAAGATCCATCGCGATGGACATACGCCCCTCGGGAGCACAAGAACCTAATCGACAACTACGTCGTTGCGAGATTGCGCCGGACCGCGGAAATTGCTATTGGCAAACACCCACATCAGTGCAAGTACGGTGCGGTTGCGTACAACCTATCCGATTACGCCGAACTGTACCTGTATCGGGTTATGCTAATCACGGAATTCGACCCATTGCCGGCAGAATGCCCTCATTGTAAAGAGCCGAAGCCAACACATAAGGCAAACTGCATGGCTGCAATTTGCTGGCAGTGTAAATATCCGACGCCGCCCAGAAACCAGAACAGCCAGATTACTGAGGTGATTACGCCGCAGTGCCATATTCCGGCGCTTTGCTTTCTGAGGGGCGAATCGGTGACACCCAAGGAGCCTATCGCAATCAGAATCAAGTTGCCGTTCACAATACCGCAAGATGGCGAAGACCAATCCCTAACGATGGGGAATTGGCCGAGGAACAGGCGTGATCTCCGCAATCTTCTAGAAATACTCCATCACGACTAACCGTCACCTGAGGCGTGAGACGGACCTTTGCAAAGTAATGGCTGGTCGGAATCGGGATTTGCCGGATTGGGTTGAGTTGAATCGTAAGGACGACAGCGTCGCTAACCCAGTCTCAGGCGGAAGGATGCGCGTTAGGAGTGCGCGATGCAAAGTATCTCTGGTGAACGGTGTCTAACTCCGATAGCAGCCGTCTTGAGTGTCAAAATGTCAAGAGGAATGGACTGACAGGTAGTGGGTAGTGTATCCATTTGAATTTTGCGTATTGGCCTTGCGAATCGCCACCCTTCCCCCGGGTCGGCTACCATCGCACCGCAACAAAACGGACGTAAAGAGACGTCCATCTGACCCTTCACTGCCGGGGAAATTGCGGGTTGCATCACTGCGGGATATTGAGGAAAAGTACGTATAGCAGCCCACTCCCACGCCGAATATGGTCAAAGGTGACAAACAGGGAGGCCAAGCCAGGACGGAGGCCTTGACACCCGAACAGTGGTCGGAGGTTGCCCGAACCGCTTCAAAAGTGCACTGAGATTCAGCAAAACACCTGGGTTAGGTACACAGCCTTTCTCCCTTCCCAAACGCCGTAAGATGCCCCGATTCCAGTAGTGGCACATTGCCGGTCCAATAGATTGCGGCGATGCCCTGGGCTATCCATCCAGCCGTGAACTGCCATAGCTGCAATTTGGTCAGGGCTCCCAGACGCGATTTCGATAGCAAGGTTCTCGGCAATACCGTAGCGGTATCTTTTACGGCAGTTGAGCCCCGCCTGGTGCAATCTGTCCGTCGGGTCCAATCCTTCAGGAGAATCATGGGAGAAGTAAGCTCGCTGGGCCATATCGACGCTGTGGGCCCGCGCCACCTCCGCCAAGCTGCCATCCCACAAGAGTGCCGAACTTCCATTGGTGGCTCGGCGCTTATTGATTTCTTCGTGGGTAAGTCGCTCCACTTCTGACAGAGTTTCAACCGCGCGCTTAGCCTTTGCTTCCTGACGGTCAGCTTGAAACTCAGCGAAGTTAGGAACATCCAACCCTGGAATCAGAGAAAATCCAGCGTAGATGACCAGGCCGATGGCTACGAACCAAGCGCCAAGACGCCAAGGACGTTGGCGGCGGCGAATTGCCTGCCAATGATTGCCGCCTTTCGGCCGGCGACGGTGGGTATGCACCGACCAGTTGTGAAAGTGCGTGTAGGGCATCAGACCTAATCGCCTGTCAAGATAGCGGCGATAAAAAGCACTGCTCCGAATCCGGACCCAGCCAGCGCAGCCACGCCAAACAGAAAAACCATAAATTCGGCCATAACGTAACTTCCAATTGGAGTACCCAACCGGAGCTTACAAACGCAGGCGATCAGACATTAAACGGACGCCAATGGCGTGATACCAGCCCCGGTTAGGAGCATTGAAGTTGACCACATCAGTAAGCTCACACTGGCGCGGTCGTCTTTATTGTATCAGCCGGGTTTGAGCTACATCGGGGCAGATGTCCAAGCCACGCAAGCGTGGATCCTTCAAGCAACGAGAAGTCGCCGCCTCATGATATTCAAACAGATATACCACCCAAGGCGTGACCACCCGGAGCCGCAGCTTGTCACAGTCGCCGCGTTCGCCCCCCACTGTCCTCAAACATTCGGCGGGTGTTGAACACCAGAGCCGCGACCAGTGCCACGGCCATCAGGTAGTTGGCCACGTCCCACACGCCATGCGCGTCGAAAAACGGGTTGACGACGAACCACACCACCACGAAGGCGGCCGTGCCCATCAGGTAGGCGCCGAGCAGTTTCTTGAACCCTGTCTGCAACTCTCCGTCCCTCCCCATGACCCACGAAACTTGCTCATACTATTCCACGCAATCCCGCCCCCGAACATTCTACGCCCTTTCCCCGTCAACCGTCCGGCTGATGTCCATACCCATACAGACGGAACAGACGGAGACCGCATCTCGCCGCGCCCGCCCACGCCACAAAATTGCTTGCAACATAGTGACGCTCCGGGCATTACTTTCAGCGAGTTTCTCCGCCATAATAGAACATTGGACCCTATTTCTGGAGACGCTCAGCTTGAAAACCGAACCGCCGGATTCGCCGGCGCCGGCCCAGCACGCCGCCGCAGATGAGCCAACCCTCGACGACGCCATCCGCGACTACGTGCGCGCCTACGCCCTGTGGCACGGCCGGCCCCAGGCCGCCCAGCGCTTCGGCGTGTCCCGCCAAACCCTGTGGCGCTTCCTGGAGCGGGGACACCTGGGCCGGTCCCTGCCCCGCGCGGTGGTCAAGGCCGTGGGCGACAGCCCCGAATCGGTGAACGCCGCCACCGAGGAACTGGTCAACTCCGCCCAGCGCCAGCGGAAGCTGCTGCGGAAGATGGACGACGCCATGGCCCGGTTGGAGAAACGCGGCTCAGTCAAGCAGAAGCTGTCCGAGAGCCAGGAGGACGCCCTCCGGCTGCTGTGCGCCGCGCCCCTGGCCACCGTGAAGGAACTGGCCCGCTTCGGCAGGATTCCGGAGTCCACCCTGCGCGAACGACTGGACCGATTGGCGGCCAAGGGCCTGGTGGACTGGGTGTCCCACCGGCTGAACAGCCTGGGGCCGCGCGCCCAACGCCGCTACTTCCCCACCGAGCAGGGCATCCTGGCCGGCGCCCAGGCCGAACACGGCGTCCCGCGTTTCCTCGCCGAGTACCCGGTGTCCCGGCAGTGGTTCCGCATCCTCACCGAACGCCTGGACGCCGTGGCCGTGATCTACCACGTCGCCGCGCTGCTGGCCGACGCCGACCAGAGCGGCCAGCCCGTCCGGGTGGACCACTACCGCCAGGGGCCCTACGACGCCCTGGTAACCCTCTCCCAGGGCCGCACCCTGGGGATCGTCCGCCAGGGATCCATGCTGCCGTCGCCCAACCTGCGCTACCGCCTGAGAAGCGCCGAGAGCCTGCCCTGGCGACAGGTTCCCCGGGCCACCCTGGTCCTGGCCTGCTCCGACCAGGCCAACCGCCGGGCGGTGCGCACCCTGGGCCATCCCATGGAGCACCGCTTCCACTTCGTCGCCACCGAGGAAGAGCAACTGGCCGGAGACCACAACGCCGTGGCCTGGCAGCAGTGCGGCCACGGCATGGCCGCCGTGCCGACCATCAACCCCCACCGGTCCCTGTGCGACATCCTGGCCGAGGTGGGGAGCTACCTGGACGTTCGCGCCGTCGAATCCCGCGACCGCACCCCACCGGAACAGCGTCAGCCCAAGCCCGACCCGGACACGCTTTACTCCGACCACTTGCGCACTCTCATGCCCAACCCTGTGGAGCAGGTGAAGAACTGCCTGGCCGTGCGGCTCACGGTTGCCCAGAAGCAGGTCCTGGACCTGCTGGCCGCCTGGCCCCTGTGCACCACCGAGCAGTTCACCGGGCTGATGGGCGGCGTCTCCCGCCGCTGGGCCCGGCAGGCGCTCCGGTCCCTCGCCGACCGGTCCCTGGTTCGAGAGGAACAGGGCCGCCACGTCCTCACCGACGACGGGCTGCGCTGCCTGGCCCGCCGGGACCGTCTGGCAGTGCGAATGGCCCTGGGCCGCTGGAGCGCCCGCAAGCGCCGCCGCAGCCGGGGCGGGCCGCCCGTCCACTCCGGCAGCGCCCTGCGCTCCCTGGCAACCCAGCAGGAGCACCAGGACGCCGTCGCCGCCACCGCCGCCCGCTTCACCGCCGAGGCCGCCCGGTCCCGGGATTACCATCTGCTGGAGATGCTGCCCACCCACCGCTCATCCATCGGCTACTACTTCCAGGGACAGCACTACGTGGTGCACCCCGACGCCACCTTCTGGCTGGCTTACCGGGGCGATTGGCGTCCCTACTTTATCGAGGTGGAACGCCGGGCTATCACCCCCAAGCGGGTGCGGGAGCGCCTGCGCAACTACCGCCGCTACTTCGCCTCCAACTGGGCCGTGCGGGACCACGGCGGCGCCTCTCCCCTGGTGCTGTTTATCTTCGAAACCCCCGAAATCGAGGAAGCCTTCGCGGACGCCGCCGGTTACCACAACCTGCCCATCTGCACCTCCGACCTGGAGCTGTTCCAGGAGCGTGGCGTGTTGGGTGAAGTATGGCGTCCGCCGCACCCGGACACCTGCCAAAGGCTGACCATTCACGGCCTGGACAAATTGCAGTTATGGAACTGAACCCGTGCCCAGGACATCCGGTAGGGGGCGGGTAAACCAACGTGATTGCATTGTCACCTACGTTGTCAGGCCCCAAAAGCCCGGCAGAGCGGCATTCTGTTGCAGAACCGCCGGCAGGGCGGCAACGCCGCACCAACCGACGGACCGACGCCAACAATCGGCTGAGGTGTATGACGCTTCAATTCTGACCCGTGATGACGCGAAGGACCGTTCCGGTAATCGGAACACCGATAAGGAGGACAAGCATGAGACTGTTGACCAAGGCGGAAGCCTGCCGGGAGCTGGGACTGTCCCTGTCCACGCTGGACCGGAGGATCGCCGCCGGGGACTTGAAGACCAAGCGGGAGCCCCATGGCCGCCGGCACCGGGTGTACGTGGTCCTGGACGACGACCCACCGGACAACGCCAACGACGATGGCTCCGGCGGCGCGGCGCTGGCCGTGGCCCAGGAGCGGATACTTGGTCTGGAGGGGCAGGTGGAAATCCTCCGGGAACAGTTGGAGTGCGAGCGACAGCGCAACGCCGACCTTGCCAACGAATTGCGGGCGGCGCAGGACCGGCATTATTCCGGGTGGCGGTTCTGGCGACGGGGCGATGGCCATCGGGCCTTGACCGGGCCAGCCGGACGTGGGATGATGGATAGTAAGACAATCCATTAGCTTTACTGGCAAAGGGAACCATGCCCCCACGCCGCATTTCCAGGACCATCACCTTGTATCTTGGCATTGGCGTGTAATGATCACGTCAGCCAGTGGACAGGATGCGGC
>JAPPCX010000050.1 GCA_028875655.1 Chloroflexota bacterium
CGGCGTCGGGAGCGATGGCGTCCTCGCCCCGGTTGAAGGCCCGGTCGGAGCGGGCAGTGGGGATGGACCATTGCAGCTCGCTGGCGTCCGAGGCCCGGGCCTCGGACGCCAGCTCGGACAGGAACCAGGTGATACCGTCGGCGTGGCTGGTCTGGCGCTGCCAGGTTAGGATGCGGTGGCCCAGGGGCCGGGTCTGTCCGTGATTGTCGGCAGCAGGCTCGGTGCTCCAGGTTGCCATGGTGGTGGACAGCTGGGCCCGGTCCCGGCGGGTGATGTACCTGATGCCCCGGTCGGACAGGGTGTAGCGCACGTCGCTCCGCCTGCCGTGCTGTTCCACCAGGCCCCAGGTCTGCGTCAGGCTTCGGGTCATCTGGCTGACTCTCCCGTCGGAGACGCTCAGCCAGCGGGCCAGGTGTTCCCGGGGTATCATGGGATGGTCGGTGACCAGGTCCAGGGCGCGCTTCTCCGCCGGGCTGAGGCCGAAGGCAGGGGCGGACTGTACCATCCGCTCCGGGTCGGGCAGGGAGGCCCGCTTGCGCTCCGGCGCCTCCGGGTGAAACCGTCCTCCGTGGTCAGCGTCGGAGACCACCTGCTCCAGGGTGCGGTATCTCCTGCCTACCACCCAGTTGGAGGAAATCCAGTCCAGGCGTTCCCAACCTTCCAGGGTCTCCCGGCTCTCCACGGCCACGTAGCAGTCCCGTAGTTCGGCGTTCAGGCAGAACTCGTCGGTCAGCCGCTGCTCCCAGGGGCTTGGCACCAGGACCAGCACCACGGAGGGACGGCGGTTGTAGAGGTACTCGGCGATGGCCCGCAGCCGGTCGTAGAGGGAACGGCGCCGCAGCGCCAGCCCTTGGCGCACCACCCCGAAGCTGAGGCCGTTGCGGAGGGTGATCACCGCGTCGAATCGGCCCCGGCGCTGGAACTCCACCTGGGTTTCCAGCCCGTTTACGCCGGGGGAGAGGGTGGCCGCCAGGCGATACACCGCTGCCACGGCGTCCATGCGGCGGATGAGCAAAGTCAGCCACTGGCGGGACACGGGGTAGGCCCGCACGAAGTCCGAGGGCGCGTCGTAGCCCAGGGCGTCGGCGGCTTCGGCGATGCCCTCCCTCGTGAGGTGGTAACGGTGGCTGGAGGGCAGCTGGGCCGTGCCGTGGCTGACCCGATGGGCCAAGCCGTCTCTCAGCAGTGCGGACAGGGCGCGATGCACCGTCGCCAGCGGCTCGCCCAGGACAAGCGCCAGTTCCCCCGCGTCGATGAAGGGCAGCCGGGCCAGGGCGTCCAGGATGCGCTCTCGTGAGAAGGCCATGCCTCCAGCGTATCAGCCGGTATCCGCCGCCGTCATCGGGCAACTGTCAGTAGCGCGGCTACCCTGCCGCCAGCAACCGGCCTACCGCAGCTTCCACGGCCCGGCCCTCCACCGACGCGCGGAGCCACGTCCGTAACTCCCGGCGGGCGATGGTCACGGTGAGTTTGTCGCTTCTCATTTCATGGAGTTGGGCCAACTTCGCTGCCGCCCCGGATGCCGCCTTCGCCCCAGCCTCGGATATGGTTGTGTGTAAATATTGCGCCGGGTCGAATCCCGGGATTGGCAGCTTCCAAAGGTGCTTTTGCAGGTCGCGCGTATTGCCTGCCCAATTCGGCGTAGTGTATTGGTTGACTGCGGCTGCAAGGGCTTCGCTGTTGATGATTGCCAGAAGGTAATTGGCTTCCTCAATGCTCTGGCACGAAACCCAAAACAGCTTGTAGTCCACAATTAGATCATCATCTATCAACGTCGCTGTGGGTTGACCAGCCGAGGTATATGCGATGCGAAACGGACGCTCTCCGTTATCGTGCTGCCACTCCAACTGGGAAGACAGCTTGTGCAGATAATCCAACTGACCCAACAGGCTCAGCCGGTTCACCGGTGCCTTATTGTGATCCCACATTCGGCTTACCGTCTGCCAACGCTCCCGCATCCGTCGTTCCAGCCCGCCCATACGGATTCCGCCAGGACCGTCTGGATCTGCGAGTATGGCTTCGTCTCCGTGCTTCAGCGGCAGCAGAGCCTTCAGGGGTTCCAAAGTTACGTAAGGGGCAACGGTCTCGCCCAGATGGACGTCGAAGAGATGCTTGTCTTCGATGGTTTGGCCGGTAATTTCGGTCAGGTCCAAGTCCCTCCACGGAGCCTTGTCCTGGCTGCCCCGGCGGGGATTCACAGTGACAGTCGGCGCGACCCGCACTATGGCGGTGTTCTCCGTCTCATTGACATAGAACAAGCAACGAGGAACGATGACCGCGCCTTGGCGGGCGTAACCACGGTAGGGAGAATCGCCTGCTATGCTGGTGTCGGTGATTCCGGCGGCGTCCCGCTGGACGTTATAAGACCCTGCCTTGCCTCGCCACCGCTCTATTGAGCCTGAGAGAGGCGCTGATATTCCACTCTGCCCAGTATTTCTGGCGAACACCACGCATGAGGCTATCGGAAAGAAGGTGTTGGGTTCCAGTTGTTCCAAATCCCAGGCTGTCTTCTGGTCGAACATCACCGATAGCGTGTAGGATGGCCCCCGCCGCCGTCCCCGGCCCGTTGGCGGCGATTCCCACTTGCCGCTCCGCCACTTGGAGTATTGCCCGGCCTGCAATGCGCTGTGAGGCATGACGAAGCCGATGACACCGCCGTCTTTGAGGTATAGGTCCACACTACGGGTGAAAAACAGCCCGGCCACGTCCTGGTGGGTGGCGTAACGTCCCCCGGCCCAAATGCCGTAGCGGTCCCGGCTCAGGTTCTGGAGCTCGTCCCGCAGGATGGCCGCCGTCTGGTTGTAGTTGATCCAAGGCGGGTTACCGATCACCACGTCTACCCTGGACCGCGACAGCGCCACCGGGCGCACCATGTTGCGGGTGTAATAGGCCCAGATGTGGTCGCGCCCCCGGTCGTGGAGGCGCTGCATGGTCCTGATGGTCTCCCCAATGGTCTGCCGCTCGGCGGGGTCGTTAACGTGGTTATCATCCAGGGCAAGGAAGGGATCGTCGCCTTGCTCTATATGGGCGGAAATATCTCCCATCAGGGCATCGAAATCCTCGGCACGCTCCACCAGGCTGACCGGAAAGACCAACTCTGTGTTCTCCCCGTCGCTGGTCTGGATGGTGATTTCGTTCTCGGCGAACATATCCCCAGTGCGGAAGCGCAGTTGCAGGGCATCGCCCAGGTAGATCGGGATGGACAGTGAGGCGTCGTACCCTGCCGTTCCGGCGGCGTTGATGGCGGGGCGGGCGGCCAGCGTCCAGGCGGCCCGTGCTAGGTGTACTGCCACCGGGTGAACGTCAATGCCGGTTACCGCCTCCCGCAGACGGTTGAGGACTTCTTTGGGTTCCCAATTGGTCCCGCCGGCGGCAGCGAGGAAGTGAGCAACCGCCTCGGTTACGAAGGTGCCTGACCCGCAGGCCGGATCCAATACGCGCTGGTTCAGTGGGTCGTCCACCAGTTCGCGGACCATGATTCGGGCCAGCCAGGCGGGGGTGTAGTATTCGCCCAACTGCCGTCGCTCCTCGGGTGGTATCACCGTTTCGTACAGGATGGCGGCGGTGTCCGGCGGGGCCTCGGCCCAGTTGAACCGGGCCACCCGGCGTGCCAAGGTTTGCAGCAGCGGGTTGCCGCCAACCTCGACAGGCCATGCGAAGAAGTCGGATTCCAGCACCCCCTGCAACCCCGTGGCGCGATACAACTCCCGGCCCTGGAGCAAGTCGGCAGGGTCGGTCTCAGCCAGGCGCGGAATGTCGATGCCGAAGGAAGCCTGCACCACCATTCCAATAACGGCGCCCAGGTAGGTGTGGCGCACGAACAGGTCGTCCATCTCCTCATCGCCTACCCCGACAGCAGCCAGTCGCGCCTGCGCCTCCTCGCTCATTCCCTCCGTGGTGTAGGCGATTTCACCCAAAGCGGTGCGCAACAGGTCGTACCACAACCGCCGCTTTACCCGGATGGTGGCCAAGTCCGAGTTGTCCTGGTAAAGGGCTTTCAGGGCAGCAATGTCCCGCTGGTAGGAGGGACTGCCGGGGCCGAAGTGCTCCGCAATCTCTTCCCTATCGGGGCTGACGTCTTCCAGGGACACCAGCGCGGTATCCCGGAGCCACTCGTAGAGGGGGAACCACCCCTCCGGGTCTTCCAGATTGAAGGCGTAGGGGCGGGTCAAACGTACCTCGCCCGATCCGGGCCAGCGCAGCAGCCAACGCTTGCCGTCGGTGAGAATGCCCATGCGGATCCGCCCTTGAGATGCGGATTGCGCGAGGTAGTCGTCCAGTTGCCGGACATTCTCCGGGTCGGGTTCACCGCCGGTGGTGGTGCCGATGCGCCGCTTGAACTCTATAAAGGTGTCCAAGGCGGTCAAGTCGACAGCCCGACGGGAGGAGTCCGAGGGAGGGTTTTCCTCAACGATCTCCTCGCTTTGGGCCAAGCCAGTGAGGATGAGGAAGTCTCGCACCGTGCTGGTGATGTTGGCTTCGGGCTGAAAGTTGTCATGCCGTAGCAGAATCTGAGCCGCTGCATCACGGTACTTCGGGTCGTCTATGTCGATGTGAACGGCCATGTCCGCCTCTGCTTCTCTTCGCTAACGGGGATTACTGCCAGAGTCTTCGTCGGCGGACGGGATGGAATCCTTCCACTCTTCGATGCCGGCCGGATCCAGCCTCTCTATGCCTTCCAAGCGGTCGAAGTCGGTGTCCGCCGAGATGACGCGGCTGACTCCCAGCCGTTGCATCACCGCAGCGTGGACCAGATCGCGGGCGCTAACTCCCGGATGGCGGTCGGCCAACTCCGTCGCCAGGATAACGTCTTCCCCGTGGACGGGTTCGACCCGCCCGCGCATCGCCTCGGCGAAAGCTTGCACCACCTCCCGACCCAGGTTCCATCGCCCGGAGGCCAGGTAGCGGTGCATAATTTCCTGGAGGACTTCCGAGTTGGTTACGAAAGACTGAGGGGTATCCGCCAGTACGCGAAGAATCCGGGCGCACGGCTCCTTATAGGAATGTTCCCTGCCGGCGGCGTAGATGGGAACGTTGGCGTCAATGAAGACCGCCGGGTTCATGGGCAGCCTCCAATTCGCGGGACAGAGTGTCCGGTTCCGGTGGGTCTTCCACGTTCAACCCTATCAATCGCTCAATCGCTTGCTTACGCCGCGCCCGAAGGGTATCTTCATAGGCACCGTCGATAAGGCGTCGCACGATCTCGGAGATGGGTACTCCACTTTCCCCGGCCAATTCCTCCAACCGCCGACGATGCTCAGAATCCAGCCGTACATCCAACCGGTTAGTCATAGTGCGTATCCTGTACGGAACTTTTGGTGTGGCGTCAATTATCCTTAACGCTCTGTTTGCAGTCAACTCTTGTGGACTTTCCGGCAGGCTCTCGCTCAATTCGGAATCGCACGAGCGGCGTAACGGTGTAGTCGCAATCAGGGGATGGGCATTTGCAAATTGGTCGGTGCGAGAGCGGACCGGTTAGCGTTCAAATCTCGCCCGTGACCTGACAGCGAATCCGAGTCAGATTTCGGTTGGGGTTGATATCGCAATGATGGTTGACCGAACGCCAGACTTTCCCCGATGCAATGCGCAGGTGATTCTTGAAAGAACCTATGGGACTGAGCCTGATGTGGCACCCATCGTGTGCTAACATAAAACCTTAGCCTACGAGAACAGTCAGGATCGTTAAATCTCAGATTGGCCGGAGAAAATGAGCGCCATGAACCACCCGGAGCAAGGCTTGGGCAGTTATCACCTCATCACCGAGGATCAGGGCAGGTACAGCAGCAAGCCCATTGCTACTTTAGGACGTACCGAAAGGCCGACCTTGCCGCATATGCAAAATTTGATGCCTGCTCTCGGATTGGTTAAGCCCGATGTTGAATTCGCTCTGTATTGGGTGTCCGATGACGATACGGAAGCGGAATACCCGGTTCTTTGTGGATCCGTTTCAATGACGGTGAAGTTTACCGATTACCGTATGGCTAAACCCGTCGGTGAAACCTTCGTCCATTACCTCAACAGGGTGAATTCAGTACTAGCGGCTGTTGAATCAGAGGAAGCCGTAACCGTCGATACCCTGTTGTACACCATGAATCGAGCGGAGCAATCTCCGGAGCAGGCACGAAAACTCGCTGTCATGCCGCCCAGTGATAATCCCGTTGAATACGAACAGTTGGTAACCCGGCCTGGCGAAGTGTTCATGCTGCTCCTCTACGTTGAAAAGCACTTGAGTTACCATTTCGTGAGCCGACATCCTGACGTCATTCAACTGCTTGTCGAGTCGAGTGACGCACATTTAGAAGGGCGATTTTCTGACGAATGGTTCGATGATTGGTGGGCCAGATTGGAGCCTATTCAGATGCGATTGGTCGCACAGAATAGTGACAAGGGCTTTTTGGGTTTGGTAAAAGAATTGGCGGCGGAAACTCTCGGGGAATTGCCCGATGACTTCCGCGACGCGGGCATTTCCAATCTCAAAGAATTGGCCAAAATCCGCAACACGATAGGGCATTCAACGATTTACAACAGCATGACCGTTGATGGAAAAACCTTGATTTTCCCTCACATTACCAAGCACACAGACCGCCCAACCCGTCAGACTCTAGCCACCCATTTTGATGATGATACCTACGACCTCATCAAATCAATGATCGACGACGCACATGAATTCGTGGAGACCTGTGCCCGAATTCCTCCAGTTGAGGCCTAACGCATGCGGTCACAATCGATCATGCGGAAACCACCGAGATATTCGCGCCGGCATTTTGGGAGGACTAGTCAATGACACAGCCTACGGGTTCAGTTTGAGATGTTTGCAAAACAGGTTGACAAAGAAGATGCTATCGAAAGATTCTTCTATCTACCTAGGCAAGTACAAATCACGATGGAGACTATCACCCTTCTGCGAGACCGCTGACAGAAACTGGAAACAGCGTCGGCCGCAATGCCGAGCCGTCGGAAGTGATAGTCTCTAAGCTGGTAGCTCCGTTAAGCTTACAGCCTCATCCACATATCGAAGATGGTACTGTCTACCGTCAAGTCAGGCCCACCAAACTGGACAAAATCAAGAACCTTTACCCTGGGCTTCCGGCTGGAGCTTGGATAGTCTTGCCGAACGAATCTGTCGGGGATATGAGGGGTACGCCGGGATAGTATTTCCCGGCACAACCCTGATACCGGAACGGAGCGCCGGACCAATCCCTCACCGCCGTTGGGAGCCGTCAGGCAAGGAACGGCGGCCTCGGCCAACTCCAACCAGACACCGTTTGTGTCGGTGCAAAGGCATCACTGATGACGCCGCCCGCCTCCTGTGTCAGCCAGGGGAGGGGCAGCGCTGTGCTTTGACCTCAGTTCCTGCTCATCCGGCGAGCCGCCGCCTCAGTCGTCGTCAACGATGGTGCCGGTGGCCGTGTTGCTGTCGTCGGCGATGACGGCTCCGTCGGCATCCGTCAGTACCACCTCCAGGGTCTCATCCTCCTCTGGGCGGTCGTCATCGCGCACGTTCACGATGATGGATCCCGCGGTCTGATTGGCATAGATCACCACCTTGCCGTCGATACCGAGGTAGTCCACCGCTTCCGTGGCCGTGCCTTCGCGGAGCTCGAAGTAGATCGTAACGTCTGCATTCGACGCTTCGCTCAGCGTGACCCGGAACTCCATGAGCGAGAGATCGCCGTGCTCGCCTTCGACGACCGAGGCGTCGGCTATCGAGACCACCGGCAGCTCCTGCGGCGGCGGGTCGTCGTTGTCGGCCACGCTCACCGTGGCAGAACTCTGGGTCGTGGACACGGTGTAGCCGTCGCCGGCGTCTACGGTTACGCTCACCGAGCCGTCGGGTTCGTCGGCATCGTCGTCGGTGGTGCTGACGGTCAGCGTGGCGCTGCCGCCGGTGGGGATGCTCACCGTCTGAGTTCCCGTGGTTACGCCGAAGTCGCCGTCCTGGGTGACCGTGACGTTGACCGTCAGCGGAGCGGCAGGCGCCGGGCTGGCGGTTACGGTGAAGCTGGCGTCGCCGCCCTCGGTGACTCCACTGCCGGGGCTGACGCTGATCTCCGGCGTCGCTGGCGGATCGTCGTTGTCGGCCACGCTCACCGTGGCAGAACTCTGGGTCGTGGACACGGTGTAGCCGTCGCCGGCGTCTACGGTTACGCTCACCGAGCCGTCGGGTTCGTCGGCATCGTCGTCGGTGGTGCTGACGGTCAGCGTGGCGCTGCCGCCGGTGGGGATGCTCACCGTCTGAGTTCCCGTGGTTACGCCGAAGTCGCCGTCCTGGGTGACCGTGACGTTGACCGTCAGCGGAGCGGCAGGCGCCGGGCTGGCGGTTACGGTGAAGCTGGCGTCGCCGCCCTCGGTGATGCCGCTGCCCGCCGTGATGCTAATTTCCGGCGGAGTTCCCTGGTCGTCGTCCATGATGTTCATGGTGTGCCGGGACCGGTCGGGCGCAATGGTCACGCCGTCGCCGACGGGATTGGCGATGATGAACACGAAGGTCTCGGTGTCCTCGGCAACGTCGTCGTCCATCGTCTCCACCGTGACCGTGAGCTTCTGGCTCCCTGCCGGGATGACGATCCGGTGGGGCAGGGTCGCGTAGTCCTCTCCCGGGGTGGCGGTGCCGTCCACCACGCAGTCCATGGCCACGTCCTCCTGGTGGGGCTTGCTCATGGAGATCTGGATGGTTCCCTGGCTTCCCTCCTCCACCTGAGGCGTGCCGCCGATGATATGGACCACGGCCTGGTCGTCGTCGGCCAGGGTGACGGTCGCGCTGGGGCCCGTGGCCACCCGGCCCAATACGGCCACCAGGGAGAGGGTCAGGCTCTCCTCCGGTTCGACTATGTTGTTGTCCACCGGGAACAGGGTGACGGTCTTCCGGGTTTCCCCGGGGGCGAAGGCGACCTCTTCGGAGCGCGCCCACACGTCCCCCTGGCGGCCGACGACGGCGCTGGCGGAATGCAGCTGCACCCGGACCTTCACCTCCGACGGGACGGCCTGGTCCAGGATGACGGCCACCTCGATCCCGTCGGAATCGTCCTCCTCGAGGACGTAGGAAGTTCTCTCGAAGCTCGCCGTGGCGTCGGCCGGGCCGGTGAAGTCGTCGTCCACGATGGTCAGCGTCTGTATGACGGGCGGCTGGACGGGCGCGGCTTCAACCAGCGAAGCGGCCACGGACACCTGCCGGTCCGGGCCGTCAACGGCGTCGTCCACGGCCGTTATGGTCACTACGCCCGAGCTGGCGGTCTTGCCCGCCCCGATGGTGAGAACCCGGTTCGAGCTCAGGACGAAATGGTCCGCAGTGGCCGGCGCCACCGGCTGGGCGGATACGCTGAGGGAGACGTCCTGAGGCAGGGACTGGCTCAGTTGGGCGGTCACGTAGCTGGCGCCGGCGCTTCCGGCGCTCTCCGAAATGCTGCCGGGAGTCAGGATCAGCGTGACCTGCGGCAGGGGGTCGTCGTCGGTGATGGTCACGGCGGCGCCGGATACGGTCAGTCCCGAGGCCGCGCCCGTCAGCGTGAGGGTCTCCGCCCCTTCGTACCGCGCGTCGTCCGTGGGCGACAGCGAGAACGTTCCCTGGCCGCTCTGTTGTCCCGCCGCAATGGTGACGGTGAAGTCGTCCACGGCGGCGTAGTCCGTACCCGACGCCGCCGAATCCCCGGCCTGGCCCACGCTGACCGTGACGCCGGTGTCTCCGGCGAAGGCGACGCTGCCGTCCAGGGTGGCCGTCACCGTGATCTCCGTGGCCCCGTCGGCCTCGCCCACGCTGGCCGGGCTGGCGCTCAGGCTGGCTCCGGTGGGGGCCGCGTCGTCGTCGTCGATGGTTCCCACCGCCTGGGAGGCAGTGGGAGACAGGGTGGCGTTGACCGGGTCGGAGAGCGTCGCCAGGAAGGTCTCGCTGCCCTCGGCCACGGCGTCCTGGAGGGTCGCCACCGCCACCACGGCGGAGGTCTCGCCCGCGGCGATGATCAGCGTCCGGGCCGGGCTCACCGCCGTGTAGTCCACGTCCGCCGTGGCCGGGCGGGAACCCTGGACGTCGGCGGCGGTCTGCCAGCGCGCCGTCACGTCCTGGGAGGAGGCTGGCGTCAGCGTGACGGTGAACCGGACGACGCTCCCCTCGGTCGCGCTCCCGCCGGCGATGGAAAGAACCGGGGCGTCGTCGCCGTCGGCGATGCTGACGGCGGTGTCCGCCACCGTGAGTCCCGCCGCCGTCCCGGTGAGGGTCAGCGCCTCGTCGGCCTCGTCCAGGGCGTCGTCGGTGGGATCCAGGTCGAATTCCGCCGACCCGGTGGCCTCCCCAGCCGATATGGTCACGGTGAAGGGGTCCACGGCGGTGTAGTCGGTGCCCGACACGGCGGCGTCGGCGGCCTTGCCCACGCTGACGGTGACGTCGGTGTCCCGGTCGAAGGCGGCGCTTCCGCCCAGGGTGGCGGTTACCCTGATGGTCGTCGGGCCGGCCCCCTCGAACACCCTGACCGGGTCCGCGCTCAGCGCGGCCGTGGTGGGCGCGTCGTCGTCGTCGGTGATGACGCCGGTGGCCGTGAACTCGTCCGGCGACACCGTCCCCTTGGTCGCGCCGGTCAGGGTCACGGTGACGGTCTCGTCGGCCTCGTCAACCAGGTCCCCCACCACGGGGATCACGATGTCCGCCGTCTTCGACCCCTCGGGTATGACGACGCTGCCGGAGCCGGGGTCCCGGTAGTCGGCGGGAGACGTGGCCGTCCCTCCGAGGACGTAGTGCGCCGTGACGTACCCGGCGGCGAAGTCGCTGAGGCTGACGGCGAAGCTCAGGTCCGTGGCGGCGTCGGGGTCGTCCCCCTCGGTGACCCCCGGCGCGTCGGCCACGGAAACCTGGGGCATGAAATGGTCGTCCACGATGGTCAGGGCCAGCGAGGCGGAGTCGCCGGGTGTCAACTTGTCCGGAAGGTCCGCAGACAGCGCCAAAGTCAGGGTCTCGTTGTCGGGGTCGTCGTCCTGCCTGGCCCCGATGGAGCCGAACCACTTGGTCTCCCCGGCGGGAACCCGGATGCCGATCACCTCGTTCCCGTCTTCGTCGTGCCCGTGCCGCATTTCCGGATGGGGCACGTAGTCGCACTTTTGGTATAGCTCCCGATCCACGCCGCTGTCGAAACCGGGGCCCAGGTGGGCGCTGATGGGAATCATGTCGCAGGCCGCCGGCTCGAATTCGGCGGTGTCGGGCGCGATTTCGATGGGGATGATCACTTCGAAGTCCTGCGCTTGCGACATCGTCAGGCGCAGCGTCAGCCACGAGCCTTCAACCCACGCCGAATCCGACTCAAGGCCGACTGCCTCAAGGACGAGCGTGGCTTCTTTCAGTATCCGTGTGCTTGGATCTACTGTTTTTCCGTCGTCGTCGGTGATGGCCACCGTGCCGTCGGAGACGGTGAGGGAGCCGGAGG
>JAPPCX010000087.1 GCA_028875655.1 Chloroflexota bacterium
CATGTCCATGGTCACGTCTTCGATGACCTTGTTGGAGCCGTAATAGACCCCGACGTTGATGGCTCGGATGGCGGGACGGGTTGCAACTGCGCTTGCAGCCATGACGGACTACCCCCGTTGGTTCTTTTGCAGCCGGTTGCGCAGGAAGATGGCAAAGGCGTTCATACCGAGCAGCATGAGGAGCAGCACGATGATGCCGGCGGCGGCTAGTTGGTGGAACTCTTCCTGCGGTTTGGAAATCCACACGTAGATCTGGATGGGAAGGACGGTGAAGCGGTCGAGCGGATGGGCCGGGGCGAAGGACACAAAGGACAGCGCGCCCATGATGACCAGCGGCGCGGCCTCACCCATGGCGCGGCTGACGGCCAGGATGATGCCGGTGAGGATGCCGGGCATGGCCTGGGGCAGCACCAGTCGCCAGATGACCTGCCACCGGGTAGCGCCCAAGGCGTAGCCACCCTCGCGGATGGACGACGGGACGGCGCGGATGGCCTCCTGGGACGACACGATCACCACCGGCATAATCAGCAGGGCCAGGGTGAGGCCGGCGGCGAGGGTGCTCTTGCCCAGAGCGAACAGGGCCACGAATATGCTGAGGCCGAGGATACCGTACACGATGGACGGGACGGCGGCGAGGTTCTGGATGTTGGTCTGGATCAACTCGGCGATACGGCTGCCGCCGGAATATTCCTCAAGATAGACCGCCGCCGAAACGCCGACGGTGAAAGAAAAGAACACACAGATGGCCATTACCCAAAGGGTGCCGATGATGGCGGGAAAGAGGCCCGATTTGATCGCCTTGCTGGAAGGGCCCTCGGTGAACAGGGCGGCCAGCGAAGTGCCGTCCAGATTGTACCAGGCAAGGGCTTCGGAGATCACGCTGTACAGCAACGCCACCAGCATTACGAGGGCGATGACGACGGCAGCGAGGCAGACGCCGTAGAAAATCCTGGCCCTGCGCCTCCGAGTCGAAAGCCGGCGGTTGTAGTCCCGTTCAAGCACGACTGCCATTATTCGTACACCTCACGGAACCGGGCAACGAGGAACTGGCTCAGCAAGTTCATCAATAGGGTGATGACGAACAGGGTGATACCGACGGCGAACAGGGCCTGGAACTGGGCAGTTCCGGGTATGGCGTTGTCGCTGAAGTTGGTGGTGGCCATGAAGCCGGTCATGGTGTTCACCGGGTCGAGAGGGTTAAAGGTGAGTTTTTCGTTCTGGCCGGCGGCGATGAAAACGATCATCGTTTCGCCCACGGCGCGGGACATGCCCAGAATGAATGCGGCGACGATGCCGGAGAGGGCAGCAGGAACCACGACTTTGGTGGCGACTTCCACCTTGGTCGCGCCGAGGGCGTACGCGCCCTCGCGAAGGGAAATGGGAACGGCCCGCATGGCGTCTTCGCTGAGGCTGGAGACCATGGGGACAATCATCACGCCCATCACGATGGCGGCGGACAGGGCGTTGAAGATGCCCACGTCGTCGCTGATGGTACGGAGCAGGGGAGTGATAAAGAAGAGGGCGAAGAACCCGTACACGACTGTGGGAACACCGGCCAGGACTTCCAGTACCGGCTTGGTGATGGCGCGCACCCTCGGATGAGCATATTCGCTGAGGAAGATGGCGCTGAGGAGGCCAAGGGGCACGGCGACCAGCATAGCGAGGACAGCGATCATCATGGTGCCGACGAGGAGGGGCCAGATTCCGTAGGAGCGAGGCACCAGCAAGGTGCGCCATTTGGTGTCAGTGAAGTAGCGGTACCAGCGGACCTTTTCGGGCACCTGGAAAGACTCGGTTTCCAGCGCGACTCCCCTGCCCGCGCCGGCGACCGCGGCAACGGAGACCTTGTAGGAACGGCCTAGGCCGGCGTCGGATATAACGCACGAGGCCCGCTCGGCAGATAGGTTGGCGCAGTCGCTCAAGTCGAGGCCGAGGTTGGGAGTGACGGCCACGTCGTAAGAGGCGGGGGCCTGGCCGACGGTTGGCGCATCCCACTTGACGTAGATCAACGCATCGGTGGTTGAGCGAACGGAAACCCTGGGCACGATGCCGGGGGCCAGGGTGGCAGGAGCCGAGTCGGCGGCGGTGAGTCCGGCCGCTTCGCTGGTTACCTCCAGTTCGCTGTGCTTCTCCTGGTAGAAGTCGGAGGTGAAGAACTGGACGCCCTCATAGAGCAGGACGGATACGATGCCGACCGTGGTGAGCACGGAAACGGTTGCCAAAAGAAAAAGCACCCACTTGACGATACGTTCAAGTAGGTACTTGCTACCGCTCGCGGTTAGCGGTTTTTCGACAACCGGGGTTTTGGTCACTCCCGGTTTCGCGCGCATAATTTTATCGAAGGGCAAAACGGGCCGCCTTCCAACGTGGCGAGGGCTACTTTCGTGTTCAGGTTCGATTCCAGCCACTGCGTATGCCGTTTGGCAATACTATAATAAGCCGGCGGGTTAGTTTCGGCAACCTGCAAGTTTCAAATAAACCGGATAGCGACGCCGGATAATTGCCGTCGCGCGACGGCGTATCCGGGGCGAACAGGGGAAAGAATTGAGCGAGAAACTGCAATTGAGCGTGGTGGACCAGTCACCGATGCGGGAGGGCAGCAACTCCGGCACGGCGCTTAGGGAAACCATTGAACTGGCCGTGGCGACGGAAAAGCTGGGATACCAGCGGTATTGGGTGGCCGAGCACCACAACCTGCCCAACTTCGCCGGCACCGCGCCGGAGGTGATGGTGGGGCAGATTGCGGCGCACACCAAACGGATACGAGTGGGTTCGGGCGGCGTGATGCTGCCGCACTACAGCGCCCTGAAAGTCGCGGAGACGTTCCGGATCCTGGATTCACTGTACCCGGACCGGATTGACCTGGGCATCGGCCGGGCGCCGGGGAGCGACCAGATCACGGCGGCGGCGCTGGCGTATCCAAGCATGCCCAAGGACGTGCGACATTTTCCGCAGCAGGTGCGGGACGTGATCAACTACCTGGAGGACACGCAGCCGGACGACCATCCATTCCACGAAGTGATGGCCTCTCCGGACGAAGAAACGGACACGGCCCCCCAGGTATGGCTGTTGGGGTCGCGGTACGAATCGGCGTTCATGGCAGCGAAGATGGGGCTGCCCTTCGCCTACGCCCACTTTTTCGGGATGGGGGCGACGGACGGGCCGCAAATTGTGGAATCCTACCGGCAGAATTTTGAAGCGTCGGAGCACTTGTCGGAGCCGCTGGTGAACGTGGGGGTGCAGGTGTTGTGCGCCAACACCGAGGAAGAAGCGTTGCGCATTGCGTCGAGCCGTAACCTGGGGCGGCTGCGTTCGGTAACCGGGCGCGCCAAGGGTATCCCGTCGCCCGAGCTGGCGGCGAATTACAAGTACCTGGCCAACGAGTGGCAGTTCATCCAGCAGTACATGCGGAACTGCGTGGACGGAGACCCGGAACAGGTGAAGGCTGGGTTGGAGAAGGTGGCCGAGGACTACCAGACGCGAGACCTGAGCGTGGTGACCATCTGCTACCACTTTGAGGACCGGGTGCGTTCCTATGAGTTGGTGGCGCAGGCGTGCGGGTTGGAGCCGTTAGCGGATTAGGGCGGGTTTGAAACCCGCCCCTACAAGTGATTTCACCCTCACCCCCGCATCAAGTGCGGGGCAGGCTCTAGCCCTCTCCCATCGAGGGAGAGGGGATCTCTACGCGCCGAGCTTGGCGGCCAGGTCAACGAAGTTTTCGGCGACGACGTTGAAGGACGGGTCAGGGGTGGGGTCCGGCGTGCGGTCGGGCCCGTGCTCGCGTGGCCGGGGGACGAACGCCGTGCGGAGTCCGACTTTGGCGGAGGCCAGCAGGTCGCCCTGATGGGCGGCAACCATCATCACCTGCTCGGCTTTGAGGCCGAGGAGCTTGACGGCGGTGCCGTAGCTTTCCGGGTCGGGCTTGTAGTGCTGGGCGACTTCCGCGCCGAGGATGCAGTCCCAGGGCATGCCGCCGTTTTTCGCCATGTTGGTCATCAGGGCGATGTTGCCGTTGGACATGGGCGCGATGACGAACTTGTTCTTGAGGCGGTAGAGGCCGGGCACGCTGTCGGCCCAGGGGCGGAGGTTGTGCCAGAAGTAGGTGACCTCCATCTTCTCGTCATCGCTGAAGCCGCTGATCTCGAATTCGTCGAGAACCTCGTCCAGGGACATGCGATGCAGGGCGTCCAGGTTGGTCCAGGGCAGCTCGCCGGTGCGTACCTTGTCCATGTAGGGACGGTACTTGCCGCGCCAGGCGTCGGCGAAAGCGCCCCAGTCGCGCTCGATGCCCTTAATGCGTCCCATGTTGGCGCACTGTTCGGTGATGCTGGAACGCCAATCGACGACGGTGCCGAAGACGTCGAAAATGCAGGCCCGGACGTCCAGGCCCAAAGCTGAGTCGGCCATGTTTGGATTCTCCTTAGCGTATGGATGACGCGGGGTATCGTAGCATAGGAATGTTTGAATCGGGATTTAAGAGATCGGGGGATTCGGAACGTGTGCGGCGATGTCGAGCAGGATCGTGGCCAGTGCGCCCGGTTCGGTGATCATGGGGTCGTGGCCGGTGTCGATGTGGTGGACGCCCCAGCCGCTGGCAGCGGCGTGTTCGGCCACGGATTCGAACCCGGATTCGCTGCACAGGATGAACTCCCGGCGGATACTGGCAGCTTCGGCGCGGCCCGTGCGTACCGGTTGGGCGAAGGTCAGAGTGGGCTGCGGCGAGAGCCTCGGGAGGACAAAAGCCTGGTCAGCCGGGTCGGTGATGGCCCAGCGCTGGGTGATTTCCGGGGCGGTGGTCGGTTGGGTCATGAAGGGCTCGCCGTCGGCGACGTACTGACGGATGCGGGCGACGAACTCTGGGCCCCGGACGGCGGCCAATTGGTCAATCATCGCCTCCCCGTTGGCGGGGGCGACTCCGTTAACATAAACCAGCGCGCCAATGCGTTCCGGGCGCAACTCCGCGACGCCGGTGATGACCATGCCGGCGTAGGCGTGACCAACCAGAAATACATCCGAAAGGTCATCGGAGTCCAGCAGTTGCACGATGTCCCGTATGTGCAGGTCCAAGTTGAGAACGGCCGGCGGGATCAGACGGGCCAGATGCTCCCGGTCGCCCAGGCCGGTGAGGCTGGGCGTGTGGACAAGGTGGCCGGCGTTTCGCAGCAGGGGCGCGGTTTTCCACCAGCACCAACCGCCGTGCCAGGCGCCGTGGACCAGGACGAAAGTTGCCATATTGGGTGGCCTACATAACTACGACAGAGCGGAGGACTTCGCCGCGCTCCATGCTGGCGAAGGCTGCTTCTACGCCGCCTATGCCGATGCGTTCGCTGACGAAAGCGTCCAGGTCCAGGCGTCCCTGCATGTAGAGGTCGATGAGCATGGGAAAGTCGCGGGTGGGCAGGCAGTCGCCGTACCACGAGGATTTGAGCGAGCCGCCGCGTCCGAATACCTCGATGAGGGGCAGTTCGATTTTCATGGTGGGATCGGGAACGCCGACGAGGACCACGGTTCCGGCCAGGTCGCGGGCGTAGAAAGCCTGCTCGTAGGTGGCCGGGTTGCCGACGGCCTCGATGGCGACGTTGACGCCATTGCCGCCGGTGAGCGCACGGATGGCCTCGACGGCATCGGTCTGCGTGGAGTTGATGGTGTGGGTAGCACCGAACCCTTTGGCCCATTCCAGCTTGCGGTCGTCGATGTCCACGGCGATGATGGTGTGGGCGCCGGCGAGACGCGAGCCGGCGATGGCGGCGTTGCCCACGCCGCCGCATCCGATGACAGCGACGGAATCGCCTCTGCCGACTCCGCCTGTGTTCATGGCAGCGCCGAGGCCGGCCATGACGCCGCAACCGATGAGGCCGGCGGCCAGCGGGCTGGCAGCCGGGTCAACCTTGACTGCCTGCAAAGCGTCCACGAGGGTGAGTTCACAGAACGCGCCGATGCCCAGGGCCGGGGACAGCGGCGAGCCGTCGGGCAGGGTCATTTTCTGCTGGGCATTGCGGCTGGCGAAGCAATACCAGGGGCGGCCGCGCAGGCAGGAACGGCAGTTTCCGCAAGGGGCGCGCCAGGCCAGGATCACGAAGTCCCCGGGCTGCACGTTGGTGACGCCGTCGCCGATTTTCTCCACTACCCCGGCAGCCTCGTGTCCGAGCAGGAATGGGAAGTCGTCGTTGATGGCGCCCTCCCTGTAGTGCAGGTCGGTGTGGCAAACGCCGCAAGCCTGGACGCGCACGAGAGCCTCCCCTTCTCCGGGGTCGGGCACGTGGATGGTGACCAGTTCGACGCTCGCACCCTTCGAGCGGGAAACGACACCTTGAACTTCGTTGACCGCCATTGATATTCCCTCCGAATCGCCAGCCGATGGCGGGCGAATTGCAGCGGCTATAATGCCTCAACCCGGCGGCATCGTCAAAAGGCGGGGCAACATGACAAAACGAGTGATAATCGACACTGATCCCGGCGTGGACGACACGGCGGCGATTCTGCTGGCGCTGGCGAGCCCGGAGTTACAGGTGGAAGCGCTGACCATCAGCTACGGCAACGGCTCTATGGAGCAGTGCGCCGCCAACGCGCGGCACATCCTGGAGGTGGCGGGCCGGATCGAAATACCGGTGTATCCGGGCGCGCATGGGCCGCTGCTGCGGAAAGCAAACGAGGGCTGGGCGGCGCACATCCACGGAGGCGACGCACTGGGCGGCGCGGCGTCGGTGGCAACGAGCTCACCGGACACCGGAAATAGTGTGGCGCAACACGCGGCGGTAGAGATCGCGCGCCGGGCCTTGGGAGCGCCGGGGGAAATCACGTTGCTGGCTTTGGGCAGGATGACGAACGCGGCATTGGCGTTGCGGTTGGCCCCGGAAGTCGCTGACGCGCTGGCGGAGGTGGTGGTGATGGGCGGCGCGGTACGAGTGCCGGGCAACGTTTCCCCGGTGGCGACGGCCAACATACACGAGGACCCGGAAGCGGCGGCGATCCTGTACGACTCGGGGGTGCGGACCGTACAGGTGGGGTTGGACGTTTGCGACCATTGCGGCCTGTCGGGCGAACAGTTTGCGCGGCTGGTTGAATGTCCGGCGCCGGCGGTGCGGCTGCTGGTGTCGGCGTCGGAGTACACGCGGGCGGCGTACCGGAGGCTGGGACGGCTGGCCGACGGCGAGGCAGTGCGGTACAACGACGTGCCGGCGGTAGCCTACGCGGTGGATCCGACGCTTTTCGAGACGGAGCGGCTGGCGGTGGCGGTGGATACGGGCAGTGAGCTGACGCGGGGGCAGACGGTGGTGGACTGGTACGGTATGACCGGGAGGGAGGCGAACGTTGACGTGTGCCTGGGAGTGGACGCGGGACGGTTGACCGGGATGGTGGTGGAGCGGCTGGCGAGCCACTCGTGGCAGCCGGGATGGAAGTAGGGGCGAATGATTATTCGCCCCTACGCAGGAATGGTGAGCCCGTTAGTGGGATTAGCTGAGGGCGGCGACGGCGGCGCGCACCTCGTCGTAGTCCGGTTCGGTTGTCGGCACGTCCGCGACCCAGTGGTAACGGACGATCCCCTCGCCGTCCACGATGGTGACGGCGCGCTTGGCGGCGACGTAACCCTGCATACCGGCGAGGCCGGGGAGGGCGACATCGTAGGCGTTGACGACCTCGCGGTTGTAATCACTGAGGAAGGTGTACTCGACGTTGTTGGCGGCTTTCCATGCGGCCTGGGCGAAAGGCGGGTCAACGGTAATGCCAAGCACGACGGCGTTCATGCCGTTGAAATCGTCGATCCGGTCGCGCAGAGCGCACATTTCGGTGGTGCAGACGCCGGTGAAAGCCCCGGGGAAGAAAGCCAGCACGACGTTCTTGCCGCGGTAGTCGCTGAGGCTGTGCTGAGTGGCGGGATTTTCGTGAAGGGTGAAATCGGGGGCGGGCTGTCCTACGGTGATGGCCATGTTTAAACCTCTGTGGGGCGCCGGTTGGTAGACTGGAGAGCGGTCGTCCGCGCATGAGAACGATGCGGGTTATCTTACCACACCGGGTGGGAACAACCCGAATGTGGTACATTGCGGCGCGAATAGAACGAACTATTGGCAACGGACGCAATGACAACCTACGCGGAAGGACAGACGGCGGTGCGGATGCCGCTGCTCAACAAGATGCTGTTCTCTGCGGACCATATCGGTTTGCAGGCGATGAACTACTTCCGGCAGCAGTGGGTGCTCTTTTTTTTGGCGCCGCCGGCGATAGAGGGATTGAGCCGAGTTCCCGACGTGTCGCTGCCGGGTCTTGAGATAGACGCCCGCGTTTTCGCCGGGGTTATGATCTTCTCGGGGCGGTTTATTGACGCATTTACGGATCCTCTGATTGGCTGGTGGAGCGACCGGACCCGGAGCCGGTGGGGGCGCCGGATACCGTTCATCATGTTCAGCACGCCGTTTTACGCGGTGTTTGGAGCGTTGGTATGGATGTTGCCAACGGAAGGGAGTAGTTGGTGGAACGCGCTGTACTTCGTGCTGATGCTGGAGTTGTTCTTCACGGCGGCCACTATGTCCAGCGGGGCGTTGGAGGCGTTGGTGCCGGAGTTGACCAGGACGGCTCGGGACCGTATGAGCGTGATCAGTCTCATATTCCTGTTCGCAGTCGCCGGCGCCGGTCTGGGACTGGTGGCCGGTGGGTTCATCAAGGACGCCTTCGGTTTTCAGATAACAGGGGCCTTCTTCGCGGCGCTGGCGTTGGTGTTCCGGTACTTGTCGCTGCGAGCGGTGTGGAACCATGCGCCCCGGGAAATAACGCCGGCGACGGTTCCGTTCTGGCGAGGGCTGAAGGACACGCTGCGCAACTCTCAGTTTATCGCCTTTCTGCCAACGTTTGTGATGTTCACCACGGGAGTGGGTATATTGCAGGGGTGGGTGCCCTTTTTCGCGGTTGGACTGCTGGGAGCAGAAAAAGAAGGAGCGATAGCAAGCATCATTTCAATGGTGGTTATTGCAGGGGTAGTGGTCAGCGGCATCCTGTTCTGGGTGTTACTGAACGGTTTCGAGTTCAGCAAACGCCGGGCTTTGCTGTTGTTCATATTTGGTGGAATCATCATTTTCGCAATTATTTTCGTAGGTTCGATTCTGCAAAAGCGTTTCAAATTTAGCAAACGCCAAATATACGGCGGTTGCCTAGTCGGCAGTGGGTTGCTATTCCCGTTGATAGGACTGGTCGGGCTGGCGGCTACCGGCGGTTTGATGGCGCAGGGATTGATTATCATGTTCATCGCCGGGATGCCTATGGCGGCGGTTTTCCTGCTGCCTAAGGGTTTGACGGCCGACATTGCGGACTACGACGCGCTGGTCAGAGGCGAGCGGCGAGAAGCGATGTTCTACGCTACGCAGAACTTCTTTGAGAAAGTGACCTACGCGCTGCCGCCGCTGCTGTTGAGCCTGGTGCTACAACTGGGAGACTCGCCGGAGAACCCCCTGGGCATCCGGTTGGCGCCGCTGCTGGCCGGTGGGTTGGTGCTGGCAGGTCTAGCTCTGTGGCCCCGCTACAAGCTGCCGGACACGATCAACCGGGAAACTGTTACGGCAGCCGGGCTGGTTCCGGCGCGGTAGGCGTGGGGGCAATGTTGTGGGGAGGGAGGATTTTCACCCTCACCCCAACCCTCTCCCATCAAGGGAGAGGGAGATTTATGGCTAATCGAGTTGGGCGGCCAGGGCGGCGGCGTCAACCACCGGGAGTTGGCAGGCGTAGTTTTCGCAGACGTAGGCGGTGGGTTGGCCGTCCTGCATGACGCGCTGTTCCAGGAGAGGAGAGTCCTTCAGCGGCGGGTTCGCGGGATCGCTCATGCCAACGGCGACCTTGTTGGGCATGAACCGGGCGCTGACTTCGCGGAGCAACAACTGAGTGGAGTTCGCATGGGTGGGGCCAACGATTACGATTTCGCGAGGGAGCGAGACGTAGAAGTCCAGCGCGCCGAGCCAATGGCCTGTTGCGCCAGGAGCGCGACCCAGCAGTTGTTGCAACGCTCGCAGCGGGGTAGTGCCCCTGGATGAATAGCCGTCATCGCCGGTGATGACGCCGAGGCGGAGCAGGACGTCGGTGGCTACGGAACCACCGCAGGGCTGGGCGTTGTCGAACACGTCGCGGGGACGGATGACCAGTTGCTCGTGGTCGCTGCCGGTGTCGTAGAAACCACCGACGGCATCGTCCCAGAACAGGGCGTTCATGCCGTCGGCGACGGCCACGGCCTCCTGGAGCCAGCGAGGTTCCAGAGTCGCCTCGTGGAGGGAGAGCAGGCCGTCGGCCAGGCAGGAGTAGTCTTCGAGGTAGCCGAGGAGCTTGGCCTCGCCATTGCGCCAGGTGCGGAGGATCCGACCGCTGTTGTCGCGCATATTTTCCAGCAGAAACGCGGCGTTGGCGCGAGCCGCGTCCAGGTAGTCGGGACGCTCCAGGGCAGCGCCGGCTTCGGCAAAGGCGCGGAGCATGAGGCCGTTCCAGGAGGTCAGCACCTTGTCATCGAGCAGAGGGTGGACGCGCCGCTCACGCACTTCCAGCAACGTGGCGCGGGCTCGGGCGATGGCGTCGGCCAACGCGTCCTCGGATACGTTCTGCTGGCTGGCGTAGTCGGCGGGTGGGCGCGGGACGTTGAGAATGTTGGAGCCCTCGAAGTTGCCGCGCTCTGTGACGCCATAGTAGCCCATGACCAGGTCGGCGTCGCCGCCGAGCAGGGGACGGAGTTCGTCGGGGGTCCAAACGAAGAACTTGCCCTCAACGCCTTCGCTGTCCGCGTCCTGAGCTGAGTAGAAACCGCCGGCAAGGTCGGTCATCTCGCGGAGCACGTAGTCCAGGGTTTCCTGGGTGATGCGACGGTACAGCGGGTTGCCCGTTATCTGCCAGGCGTGGAGGTACAGGCGGGCCAGCAGCGCGTTGTCATAAAGCATCTTCTCGAAGTGGGGCACCAGCCAGTAGGCATCGGTGGAGTAGCGGTGGAAGCCGCCGCCCACCTGGTCGTACATGCCGCCGTAGGCCATCTTTTGCAGGGTCAGCTCGACCATTTCCAGCGCGCGGGCGTTGAAACCGTGGCGGTAGTAGCGCAGCAGGAACTCCGGGGTCATGGGCTGCGGAAACTTGGGAGCGTTGCCGAATCCGCCATTGAGGTGGTCGAACTGGGTGGCAAGTTGGGAGTAGGCGCTGTGCATGACCTCGGTGGTCAGCGGGGTGAAGCCCCGGGGCATCTGGCCGGTGCGGCCCATCTGCTCGGATAGTTGACGGGTGACGCGGTCGATTTCGCTTTTGTTGGTGTGGTAGGCCTGGCTGGCGGCGGCCAGCAGCCGGGGGAAGCCGGGCATACCCGGGCGATCATCGGGCGGGAAGTAGGTGCCGCCATAGAAGGGGCGGCCCTCGGGGGTCAGAAA